>DATCJA010000095.1:0-23635 GCA_036507475.1 Vicinamibacterales bacterium | reverse complement strand
CCGGACGCTGTTCCGGACGACATCGCGGCAGCCGTGATGTTGAAAGGGATGACCGTCGAGTACTTGCTGCAACGCTGTTACCCGGTGAAGGCCGGCGAGTACGCGCTCTTCTATGCCGCGGCCGGTGGCGTGGGACTTCTGGCGGGCCAGTGGGGAAGGGAGCTCGGGGTGAAGATGATTGGCGTGGCGAGCGGCGCCGAGAAATGCCGCCTCGCGCGCGAACACGGCTATGTCGACGTGATCGATCGAACTCGCGAGGACATCGTCGAACGTGTGAAGGCGATCACCGGCGGCGCAGGCGTTCCCGTTGTCTACGATTCTGTAGGCAAGGCAACATTCGATACGTCGATCAAAAGCCTCAAGCCGCGCGGTTTCTTCGTGTCGTTCGGCACGACGACCGGAGCGCCGCCCCCGGTCGAAGCCGCGCTGCTCCAGAAGCACGGCTCGCTGTACTTCACGCGGCCGACGCTGGTGACCTACACGGCATGGCGCGACGAGCTGGTCGCTTCTGCGACAGCCGTGTTCGACATGTTGAGGCGCGGCGCGCTCAGGGTGCACGTCGGCGCGCGGTATCCGCTCGCCGACGCCCCCCGCGCCCACGCCGATCTCGAAGCGGGACGAACGACCGGCTCGTCGCTGCTGATTCCATGAGGTTGGGTCGCTTCTGCGATATCATTGCGGACCGTAGAAACCGGCCGAGGGGCTTCCGCCGCCTTCGAGGAGACCTTTCGGACGGGAGGTTTTCAGTGAAGCCGCAGTCACTTATCAAGGGCACGCCCTTGGCTGGTTCTCTCGGCGCCACCCTGACGCTCGTGCTGTGGGCGACGCTCGCCTCAGCGCAGCAACCCGCAGCGCGCACCGCAGCCGGGTGTCCGACCGAGCCGGCAAAGTTCCATCTGTGCGCGCTCGAGAAAATGAAGACGTTCAATCCGCCGCGCACGGCGGACGGACGCCCGAACCTACAGGGCTACTGGGAACGGTCGGTTACATCGCAGGACATCGAGGAACACGGCGCCGGATTCGGCCAGCAGGCCGGACCGAGCCTCGTAATCGACACGCCCGACCGCAAGATCCCCTATCAACCGTGGGCTCTGGAGATCCGAAAGGGCATGGTCGAGCGCTTCATTTCTCCGCTAGCAAGCTGCTTCCCGCCCGGCGTGCCGCGACATGTCTATGCGCCAGCCGGACACCAGATTCTTCAGACGCCGGGATACGTCGTGCACCTGCTCGAATACTCGCATTCCTACCGTGTGATTCCCACGGCGGGCGGACCACATGCGGCGGATACGGTACGCCTCTTCCAGGGTGACTCGCGCGGACGATGGGATGGCAATACACTGGTGGTCGACGTCACGAACGCGAACGGCCTGACGTGGCTGGACAACGCCGGAAATTTCTACAGCAACGCGCTGCACGTCGTCGAACGGTTCACGCTCGTCGATGCCGATACCATCCATTACGAGGCGCGGGTCGAGGATGCGAAGGTGTATACACGACCCTGGACGATGGCGTTTGCCCTGACCCGTAACAAGGATGCCGGCTTCGAATTGCTCGAGCAGGCGTGCCACGAAGGTAACTACAGCATCGAGAACAGTCTGAGCATTGGCATGAAGCCGTATCGCGGAGTTGCCCCGCCCGGCAGATAGTCGTCAGCACTAATTACGGACCTTCGAAGCTCGGAAACAGAGGAGTGAGGATCATGACGCGATCGCAAACATCGACCACTGGTCGCCGCGGTGTGTTGAGGCGTGTTGTTGCCGGGGGCGCTGGGCTGCTCGCCCTGTTATGGGCTCTCCCGACAGCCGTGGCCCAGCAACCGGGAGGGGCGTCCACGGCCCTCGATTTCGAGTACTTCAAAACGAACGTCCAGCCGATTTTCTTGGCCAAGCGCGAAGGCCATGCGCGCTGCGTGTCGTGTCATATCGAAGGGACACCGATGCGGCTGCAGGAGATGTCGCCCGGCGCCACGATCTGGAACGAGGAGCAGTCGCGCAAGAACTTCGAGCTGGTGCGCACGCGCGTTGTTCCGGGCAATCCGAAGATCAGCCGGTTGCTGATCCATCCACTGACGAATGAGGCCGGCGGCGACCTCTACCACAGCGGCGGCAAGCACTGGACGTCGCAGAGCGACCCGGAATGGCAGACGCTGGCCGCCTGGGTTGGCGGAAAGACCTCTGGGGCCTTAGCGTCGACGGCGCCCGGGAAAGTGCGCATCCTTCAGACCAACAGCGCCGGCGACAACGTCCACGTCATCGACCCGGCAACGAACAAGGTCGTCGGAGAAATCAGAGGCATCGAGGTGGGCCACGGAGCGGTGGGGTCGCCGGATGGGCGCTGGATCTACGTCAGCAACGAGGCCGACAGCACGCTCGAGGTCGTCGACGCGCGCTCCTTCCAGGTATTGATGGGTATTCCGTTGAGCGGGCATCCCAACAACATCGCGATCGGCAAGGACGGGCGCAAGGTCTATGTGTCGATCCGGTCGGAGCCGGGCGGGGTTGACGTTATCGACACGGTGGCGCGGAAGCTCGCCAAGACGGTTCGCACGAACCACGGAATCCACAACACCTACGTCACGCCGGACGGGCGGTATGCCGTTGCCGGTTCGACTCCCGTAGGTCGAATCAACGTGATCGACACCGCCACCGATGACCTTGCCTGGTTCCTGGACGTGGACCTCGGGATACGGCCGATGGCGTTCGACCAGAACCCCGACGGCTCCACCCGGTACATCTTCGCGCAGTTGAGCGAGTTCAATGGTTTCCTGGTCGTCGACTTCGCGACGCGGAAGGAACTCCGCCGAGTCGAGTACCCGGCGGTGCCGGCCAACAAGCAGGTCAAGGTGGGCGGCAACGTGTCGCACGGCCTGGCCGTGACGCCGGATTCACGAATCCTCATCGCCAACAGCCGGCTGAACAACGTCGTCTACAAGTTCTCGCTGCCGGATTTCAAGATCCTCGGTTCGGTCGAGATGACCGGCGGCATCGACCCGAACTGGGTGACGCTGACGCCGGACGGCCGGACCGCTTACGTGGCGATGTCCGGGTCGAACTGGACGTCGGCCATCGACGTCGCGTCGATGAAGGAAACCGCGCGCATCCCCGTCGGGCACGTGCCGAAGCGGAACAGCACCGCGCGACTCCAGTAGCGGCTCCGGAGGCCGGGTCCTTTCCGCCTTCGCCAAGGTCGGGTCGCGCCGCGACCCGACCAGCCAGCGCTGGCTGGACGGTCCGCTCCGACGGACCGTCCCGGCGGACCGCCGAAGCTTCAGCGTAGGCTGGTTGGACCCGGCGCATCGGGGCGCCCGTTGGAGTGTTCTCAGAGGCCTGCCATGACGACTCGCCATCCTCGTCGCGCTGCTGTCCTTGCCATCGGCTGCGCCTGCGTCGCGCTATCGGCGGCCGCCCAGACACCGCAGCGCCCCTCGCTCTACGACCGTTACACCGAGCCGATCCAGATCTTCAAGAACGGTCTCGGCACCTTTACCAGGCCGATGTCCTCGCGCAACACGGAGGCGCAGGCGTTCTTCGACCAGGGCTTCCAGATGATGTACTCCTTCGCCAAGGGGGAGGCCGTGCGGTCGTTCCGCGAAGCGTGGAAGCGCGACCCCGACTGCGCGATCTGTTACTGGGGCGAAGCGTGGGCGTGGGGGTCGTACCTCAATGCGCCGATGGACGCCGAGGAGGCGCCGCACGCGTATGCCGCGGCGCAGAGAGCGCTGTCGCTGAAGAGCCGCGCCACAGGCAGCGAGCGTGCGCTCATCGACGCGATGGCGGTGCGCTACGTCGAGAGGTTCGACGCGGCCAAGCGGGCCGAGCAGGATCGCGCCTATGCCAACGCCATGCAGAAGGTGTCGGCACAGTATCCCGATGATCTCGACATCGCCACGCTCTATGCCGATGCCCTGTTTCTACTCGAGCCGCGCCGCGGCACGCGCGACGTGAACGATCCCGACGTCCATCGGCTGCATCAGGTACTGGAGGGCATCCTGGCGCGAAACGTCCACCACCCGGGCGCCTGCCACCTCTACATACACGCCACCGAGTCGACCATCGTGCCGGGCCGCGCCGAAGCCTGCGCCGAGTTCCTGGGTCAGTCGATCCCCGGCGCCAGCCACATCAACCACATGCCGTCCCATACCTGGAACGAAGTGGGGCGGTGGGGCGACTCGGTGCGCGCCAATCTCGCGGCCTGGCATTCGGATCAGAAGGCCGCGGTGGGCCAGGGCTTCGCCATTTATCCCGAGCACAATCTGCACATGCTGCTGTATGCGGCGTCGTACGACGGCCAGGGCGCGATTGCGATGCGCGCCGGGAAGGACTACACCAAGCTGACCGGCGAGTCGTTCTACGAGGTGCTGACGCTGATTCGCTTCGGCCGGTTCGACGAGGTGCTCGAAGTGACGAACCGGCCGAAGCCCGAGATCCAGGGCGGGCTGTGGGACTTTGCGCAAGGTTATGCGCATCTCAAACAGGGCCACACCGACTTCTCCGCGCTCTATTTGGCGCGCGTCAAGAGGGCCGCTGAGACGTCGACCGCGGGATTCCGCGTTCACACGGCGAAGAACTTGCTCACGATCGTCGCTGGTATCCTGGAAGGAGAGATGCAGCGGACCGCGGGCGATCTCAGCGGCGCCATCGCTTCCTTCCAGCGTGCCGCCGAAATCCAAGCGGCGCTGGTCTACGACGAGCCGGAGCCGCTGCCGTTCTCGGCGTTCCATTGGCTCGGCGCCGCCCTTCTGGAAAGCGCGCGCTTCGACGATGCAGAGAAGGCCTATCGCGCCGAGCTCGAGGATCACCCGCGCAACGGCTGGTCGCTGCTCGGCCTGCAGCAGGCCCTCGAGGGCAAGGGAGTCAGGTCGCCCGACGTAGACGCCGATCTCTTAGCGAGCTGGGCGCGCGCGGATACCTGGATCCGCTCGTCGCGCTTCTGATCGGCGAAGCGCCACACCGGAGTTCAGTTGAACTGGGGGTTGTTATGACAACGCGTCTTCGTCTTGCCGCTGCGATGCTGACGTTCATGGCGGCGGGTCTGATGGTCGCCGCGCAGAGTCGGCAGGCCAGAGACTTCAAGCCGGTCACCGACGAAACCCTTCGCAATCCAAGTCCGGACGACTGGGTCAACTGGCGCCGCACGCTCAATGGCTGGGGCCACAGTCCGCTGAATCAGATCAACCGCCAGAACGTCGGCCAGCTCCAGCTCGCCTGGTCGTGGGCGATGCACCCGGGGTCGAATCAGGCGACGCCGCTCGTCCATGACGGCGTCATGTACGTCCCCAATCCGAACAGCATCGTGCAGGCGCTCGACGCGGCCACGGGGGATCTGATCTGGGAATATCGCCGGGAGTTTCCACAAACGAGCCAGGCTCCAGCCGGCGAGCCGCAGCGAAACCTTGCAATCTGGGACGACAAGATCTACATCAACACCGCCGATGCCCATATCGTCGCACTCAGCGCGCGCACCGGCGACGTGGTGTGGGATGCGACGGTGGCCGACCACAGCAAGGGGTACGAGTACACGAGCGGTCCGATCGTCGTCCGCGGCAAGGTTGTTGCGGGCATGACGGGATGCACGCGCTACAAGGAAGACGTCTGCTTCATCACGGCTCATGACGCCAGGACCGGCAAAGAAGTGTGGCGCACGTCCACTGTGGCGCGACCGGGCGAGCCGGGGGGCGACACATGGGGCGATCTGCCGCTTCGTTTTCGGGCAGGCGGTGACGCCTGGATTCCCGGCAGCTACGACCCGGGAACGAACCTGATCTACTGGGGCACGGCGCAAGCCAAGCCGTGGGCGCGTGCAGTCCGCGGCACCAACGGGGACGCGCTCTATACGAATTCCACGCTGGCGCTCGATCCTGACAGCGGGCGGATTGCCTGGTACTACCAGCACATTCCAGGCGAGACGCACGACATGGACGAGGTGTTCGAGAACATCCTCGTCGATGGCGGCGGCAGGCAGTCACTGTTCAAAATGGGCAAGATCGGCGTGCTGTGGGAGCTCGACCGCCGAACCGGCAAGTTCCTGAACGCGTTCGACCTGGGATATCAGACGCTGATGGCGATCAATCGGGAGACCGGCAAGGTCACGTATGGCCCCGACATGATTCCACAGGTCGACGTCGAGGTTGAGTGGTGCCCGAGCACGGCGGGCTTCAAGAGCTGGCGCGCGATGGCATATCACCCGCAGGCGCAGGCGTTCTACATCCCGCTGAACCTGACCTGCGAGAAAGGCACGTTCCGCGCAGTGGAGCGGGTCGAAGGCGGGGGCGGCGTCGGCACGGTGAGACGTATCAATCAGTTCCACCCGAAGTCGCCGAACCAGCTTGGCGAGTTCGTGGCGATGGCGCGCGACGGCCGGATCCTGTGGAAGCAGCGCGTGCGCACCCCGTATAACACCGCAGCGCTCACGACGGCCGGTGGCCTCGCGTTCGTCGGTGACTGGGATCGCCACTTCTATGCGTACGATGTGCAGACGGGTGCGTTGCTCTGGCAGACCCGGACGCCGACGTCGGCGCAAGGATTTCCGATCACCTACGCAGTGCGGGGACGACAGTACGTCGCGGTTCCTTCTGGCTTCGGCGGCGGCAGCTGGACATCGCTCCTTCCGGTCGAACTGACACCCGAGATAAAGCGACCCGCAAGCGGGAACTCGATTCTCGTGTTTGCGTTGCCCGAGGCCGCGCGTCCGTCGACGGCGAGGCTCCAGTAGGCCGGGTTCTCTGTGTCTCTGTGTCTCTCTGTCTCTGTGGCCCGTAGAGGATCACACGACCGGAATTCCGAACCGCCTCACCAGCTCCTCGATCTCGTTTCGGAGCCAGGCGAAGGACGGGATCACGAACAGGTGGTCCTGCATGCGGGACGGATCGTAGTCGGTTTCGATGACGTCGCTCGTCACGAACGGTCGACGTTTCACGTCCTTCGAAAACAGCGAAAACGGGATCTCGCCGGTTGATGAAAGTATTCCGGCGCCGAACACCTTCGTCTGGCCGCCTTGCTCGATCAAGCCGAACTCAATCGAGTACCAGCTGAATCGCTTCAGCGCCAGCACCTGCAGCGGATCCTGTGTCGTGAACGCTGCCCGCCCGATGAGCGTCAGTACTTCCGCGTAGTCGCGGTTCATCAGGGATGGAACGTGACCCAGACAGTCGTGAATCATGTCGGGTTCAGGCGTGAACTCCGGGTGAGATCCGTGACGGATGAACTGCGTCACCGGAAATCCGCGCTCGGCGATGTAGCTGTAAAACGTACGATAGGCAAGCGGGCCCTCGGCGGGCACGAGATGCATTTCCGTTTCGTCTTCGAGCCGTGCGCTCAGATGTCGGAGCTGAGGGATTTCCTTGGTGCTGATGCCGAGCGCTTCTTTGGCGGTGAGGTAGATCGAGCACGCATGCGCGCGGTGCAGCGCGTCCAGCTTGGAGCTCACGTCGCGCCAGATGCGGGTTTCCTCAGGCGTGTATTCGACGAGGGGTGGGCCAAGATTCTCTCGCCGATGGCGCCTGCAGAGTGCGAACAGCTCCTCCCGGCGCTGCAGGTATGCAGTGTCTCCAAGACCGGGATGCCCGGGATCGAGCTCCAGCGTGGCTGGGTCGGGCGGCTCGATCATGACCTTGGGATCGATCGGGACGCCGTACTCAACGATCGTCGCAGGGTCCTTCATGAAGGCCGCATCTCCGACAGTTGCAAACGTTATTCCATTTTGAAACCACGGCGGATCGTGGGAGACCTCCTGTTCGGTTTCGGGAGGAGGCATGGTGCGAAGGCTCTCACGTTGTGTTCTTGTTGCGATTCTCGGGATGTTCACTGGGACGGCCGCCGACGCCCGGCCAGAAGACGCTCTATCAGAACATGCTCAAGCTGACGGCCGCGCAGGAGGTCAACGCTCGAGCAGCCCTGCAGGCATCGTTCAAGCTCGACGTGGCGCAGCACGTCCCGATTCACGGGCGCGTGGGGACGAATGACGAATTCGTGAGGATGTTGACGAATACCGCCAGGACGAACTAGAACGCGATCATGAGCCCGATCTCGGGTGCGAAGTCTGTCGCGTTCGTCGTCAGGCCCCACCCGTTGTTGGCTTTCAGGAACGCGCGCGGGTGGAAGTGCCACTGCACTTCTGTGATGAGGGAGACCTCGTCGAGCTGATAGCCTTCGATGGCCCCGTAAACGCGCCACTTCGGCGACAGCCGCTTCAGGTACTCGAAAGCGTACTCCCCGGCGTCGAACTTCTGTTCCTCTCCGGAGTACTCACCGTCGACACGGAACGTGGCGGTTCCCCACCGGAAGCCGCGCGTCACGCCGATTCCCGCCTTGTATTCCCACTCGGGCGTGCCGATGAGACGGTTCCTGCGCTGCAGCGGAAAGACCGTCTCGAAGTAGCTGAAGGCCTCGGGACGTGCGTCGTTTTCCTGGAGCCAGCGCCACCGCACCTGGGCTTCGACGTCCCCGAGGCCCGATTCCTTGACGACCGCGGGCATCGCCGATCGGTCGAGTGGGGATTTGCGCAACTCGGCGTGTATCAGGGCCGCCTCGAGCTCCACGGCGAGGTTGTCGGTCACGCCGTAGCCGAGAAAGAGCAAGCCCTCGGCTGCGCGGTAGCGTCCTCGGTGCTCGTCCCGGGATCCGAAACCGAGCTCGTCTGGCGTGTACTCCAGATCGGAGTCGGCATACCACTCGAAGAATGGATACACCAGGAGCTCGCCCTTTCTCACGTAGGTCCCGAACATCGACGTCCCTACGCCGGGGCCCCGATCGCGGAGGTAATCCGGCAGCGCGGGCAGATCGCCGGACGCTGTTTGCAACTGCGTCTGGGCCTGGAGCGGCGTCACGGTCAACATGAGCGCGAGCAGCCCGGAACCGGTGACGAGCTCAAACCGACGAGGCCGCATAGTCCCTCCTACTCGGCGCCGGAGATCGGCGCTAACAGGTCTTCGAGAAAGAACGCAGACAGCGCGGCTCGCCCTGTGAGGCCTGCTTTGCTGTACAGCGAACGCGCCTGCGCTCGCACGGTGCGTTCGGTGGATGCACGAACCGCTGCGATTTCCTTCAGACTCAGTCCTTTCAGCAGGAGAAGCGCGACCTCTCGCTCGGCCTCCGTCAGGTTCCAGCGAGAGAACTGGGCATCGATGGCTTCGCCGAGTCCGTTCAGCAGCGTCCGCGCTTCCGATCGCCACCGTTCACCTTGTATGCGCGCGACCTCCAGGTCGCGGATCACCGTCAGGTGCTCTTCGCGCTGGCGCGCCGCCACCCGGAAGAGCACGGCGAGGCCTACGCTGGTCGTCACCACCGGGACGATGCCCACGAGCTCCAGTGCGAGGTCGAGCATGGAGAGGTTCGGCTCTTCGAGCATCTCGAGGGCGATGAACAGGCCGACCCCGGCGACGACAGCCACGAGCGCCCAGGTACGCGTTCGGGGATCGATGAGCTCGGTCACGTAGGTTCTCCTGCCGCGAGGACGCGCCGAGCCTCCACCGCGGCGTTTCGAGGTTTCGACTGTAAGGGCGGGATAAGCCGGTGTCTATTGATCCTATGACGTACGACGGATGCAGCGCGGCTGGGTGGTCTTGACGCAAGCCGGGTTGGACTGGCATCGTAGCCATCTCTTCGAACGTGGTTCCGCCGTCAACCGACGAGCAGCCGCAGCGCGGTCGTGGGGCGGGTCCCGCGGGGCGCGGCGGGCAGTAGTAAAGGAGACGACAGTGCGCAGGCCGCGAAATTCCTCTCACGTCGCGGCGCGCGATGGCGGCGTCACGCGCCGGACGCTTCTGGCGAATACGCTCGGAGCTGCCGCCGTCACGCTGACATCAAGGCGCGCATCCGGCCAGGGGCGCCCCGAGAGCGCGGCCCGCTTCGGCCGTCTCCCAAACGAGCTTGGAGCTCGATCGCCGGCCGAGCAGTCTAAGCGCCTGCCGAGCGCCATCAGTTCGAGAACCCCGCTCCAGGACCTCCACGGCACGATCACCCCGGCCGATCTCCATTTCGAGCGCCACCATGCCGGCGTCCCTGCGATCGATCCGCGCGCCTACCGCCTTGTCGTACACGGCATGGTCGATCGACCGACGACATTTTCCCTCGACGAGCTCAGGCGGTTTCCTTCGTCGAGTCGCACCTGTTTTCTGGAGTGCTCAGGCAACTTCGGGAGACAGAGCGGTGAGCGGACAACGGCTCAGGAGCTGTGCGGGCTGACCAGCCAGAGCGAGTGGACCGGTGTGCGGCTGTCAACGCTGTTCAGGGAAGTCGGTGTGATGGCGCAGGCCACGTGGTTTCTTGCCGAAGGACAGGATGCCGCGTTGATGACGCGCAGCATCCCGATCAGGGACATCCTGGACGAAGCGATGATTGCCTACGCGCAGAACGGCGAGGGGCTGCGTCCCGAGCAGGGCTATCCCGCGCGCCTGCTGCTGCCAGGCATGGAGGGTAACGCCAGCGTGAAATGGCTCCACCGGCTCGAGCTCGCCGATCAGCCGTTCATGACGCGCGAGGAGACGTCGAAGTACACCGATCCACTCGCCGACGGAAGCACTCGTCAGTTCAGCTTCGTCATCGACGCGCGGTCCGTAATCACGTCGCCCTCGTATCCACACACGGTGCAGCCAGGCTGGTTCGAGATTCGCGGCATCGCATGGAGCGGCCGCGGCCGGATTCAGAAAGTGGAGGTCAGCACGAACGGCGGCAGGACGTGGGCAGCCGCGGAGCTGCAGGCCCCGGTCCTGCCAAAGGCTCACACGCGGTTCCGGCTGTTGTGGCGGTGGGACGGAACCGCAACCGAAATCGTGAGTCGCGCCATCGACGAGACGGGTTACGTACAGCCGGAATGGAAGGCGCTTCAGACGGTCCGTGGCCGTCGTACCCGTTACCACTTGAACCCGGTCACCGGGTGGAGGATCGGCGCCGACGGCCGCGTGCTCTTCGGCATCGAGCGGGTGACTACATGACGAGGCTTCTCACGGTTGTCGCCGGCACGTTCACCGCGATAGCCGTCGCGGTGGCGCAGTCACCACCACAGCGCTTTGGATTTGGAGAACCGGCGCCGCGCGAGCTGATCGCACAGCTCGATACCGACGTTCGCCCGGATGGGACCGGCTTGCCGCCAGGCAAAGGCACCGCGCTCGAGGGCGAAAAAGTCTATGCCCGCCAGTGTGCGGCCTGCCATGGAACGAAAGGCGAGGGCGGACAGGCTGAAGCGCTCGTCGGTGCCGAACCCACGGGCACGGCGCCCTTCGGGCCGCAATACGAGCAATGGCGCAGCGGACGTCCTGACGTGCCGTTCACGGTGGGCAACTACTGGCCGTATGCCACGACGCTCTTCGACTACGTTCGTCGCGCGATGCCGCCTGCCGCGCCCGGCACACTCTCGTCCGACGACGTGTACAGCGTTGTCGCCTGGGTGCTGGCGCAGAACCGGATCATTCCGGAGGGAGCGGTGATGAACGCCGAGACATTGCCGCGCGTGGTGATGCCCGCGCGCGACAGGTTCGTGCCCGACAGCCGCAAGGGCGGACGGGAAGTGAAGTAACGGGCTCGTCAGAATGTACGTAGTGTCCGCCTTCAGGCGGACCTTGAGTGGTCCGGCTAAAGCCGGACACTACGTACACCGGGTCGTTCAGCGCGCGGCGCTCGTTGTCGTCGTCCTGGTCGCCGCTGGCGGCTGTATGGAGGCAGCGTAGGCGGAGACCGCCATCAGATCCTGCACCGACATATTGGCGACGACCGGCTTCATCAGCTCGCCCCACGGTCCGCGGCGCGTGCCCGTTTTGAAATCGAACAGCTGCCGCATCGTGTAGCTCGGCGAACGGCCGGCCAGCGGCGGCACCGGGCCAATCCCTTCGAGGTTCGCGCCATGGCACGTGGCGCACTGAGCCCTGGCGGCGACCTGTTTGCCCCTGTTCAGCGTTCCGGGCGGAACGTAGGCCGTCCATCCCATGCGCGTATCGCGTGCTTCCGCGCGCAGGTTGTCGTCCGGCACTTCGACGATTTCATCGGCCTGGATCGGCTCCATGCCGCCGCCGTCGCTGGCCGGGATGGCCATGTGCATCCCGCCCTGCATGCGCACCTTGGGCGCCGTCTTGGACTCCACGACCTTCATGCGTCGCGGGTACGGCTGCTGCGCGAAGAACTCCGCTGCGGCCCGATCCTCCTCGAGGGTCGTCGCCTTGGTGAAGCCGATCATCGTGTTGGTGTTCGCCTTCCGCGGGTCGGCGCTCTTCCGCAGCCCGTTCCTGAAGTCCTGCATCTGCTGCATGAAATACACGGGGTGCAGGCTGCTGACCGGTGCGTTCTCCGGCCGCCCGGAGCCGTCCGGCAGGTGACAGAGACTGCACTGGCGTACGCCCTCTTTCCCGAATCGAACGATATTGGGCGCGGTCCCGTGACGATCCTCGGGATACCAATCCATCGTTTCCTTCTGAGCCCGAAGCTGGCCGCGCGTGAACGTCTTGTCGGTCCCCGGAATCTTTACGACCGCGTTGTCATCCGCCGGCAGGGCTGATGGCGGTGGCGGCGCACCCGGCACCGGCGGCGTATACGCCCACTCCGGGAGGCCGGCCGGAACGGGGCCGGTAGGCGCAGGGGCATTCTGCTGCGCGATGACCGACGCCCCGAGGATCACCAGTGCGATTGCGAATAGAGCACCCACCGTCCTGCGCATGTTGCTCTCCTTGATTAATGGTTGACCGAAACCTGTCAGTTCGTGGCTATTACGCCGGATCGATACGTTTTCGTAAAGTTGTTCCGCTGATTGGTAACGGTGAACGTGCCATCCTGCTGCGCGCTCACCTTGAACCAGTACGCCCTCCCGTTGTGCACCGGCGCGGGCGGTGCCTGCTGGCCCTGCGGAGGCGGCGTCCAGGCGCCCACCGGCATCGCCTCAGGCTGCTCGTCGTACAAGTTGCCGATGAACATGCCGGGCACCGTGTACTCCTGACCGCTGAGGAGCGAGAAGTGCGACTGCCAGACATCCTCGAGGCCGGGCGAATTCAGGATAATCCGCATGGCGTCGGGCTGGCCGCCCTTACGCGTACCGTTGTTGATGATCGAGACCCGCGGGCGCAGCGCGTGGACGAGCACCTCGGAGTTCGAAATGGCCTGCCCGTGATGCCCGACGATCAACAGGTCGGCCGTCCCCAGGCGGTTGTTGGGGCACATCAGCTCGGCTTCCTTGTTCCATGTCAGGTCGCCAGGGTGCACCACGCGGAACTTCCCGAACGTGATGTGGCTGCCGACCGACTGCGCATTCTCGGTGGGGTCAGGCTCCTGAGGCTTGAAGGTGGCGCAGTAGGCGTTTCGCTGGCCTGCACCCGGAAGAGCCGACTGGATCGGCTGTCCCGCCGATGCGATGAAACGCCACTCCAGCCCCTTGAGCGCAATCCGGTCTCCCGGCTTGACGATCACCCGCTTTGCCTGGGCGACGAGCGTCGGATAGATCTTCTCGAGGAACTCGGTCGACGCCGGCTGTGGCTGAATCGTATTCCCGTGGTCGTAGTACGCCCGGATCGGGATGAGCTTGGCCAACTCGGCCAGCCCACCGAAGTGGTCGCCATGCCAGTGCGTCGTGATGTGATGGTCGATCTGCGTGATTCCGGCATCCTTCGCGGCATCGGCGATGCGTCCTGCGTCCCGTGCCGCCGCCGCGCCGCCGTTGCCGGCGTCGATGAGCACCGTCTCTCCGGCGGGCGTGATAAAGAGCGTCGCGTTTCCGCCCTCGACATCGACGACATAGATGTCGAGCGTCCGGCGCGCCTGCGCCGAGAGCAGGGCGGTGCCAAGAACGAGACCGACGATCGTGACGACAAGTCTTGCGCGCATGCGATGTCTCCTGTTGAGATTCGTAAGTCGGCGGCCCGGAATGAATACTCCCTGCGGGCGAAAGCCTACCACCGCGCCTGCCCGCGGACAAGCAAACCTGGGAAAAAAAAGAAACGGGCGGACCCTCACGGTCCGCCCAGCAGATCTGCCACCTATTGGCCCTGTCCGGGCCCCTGACCGCGGCCGCGACCACCGCCGCCACCGCCGCGTTCTCCAAGGGTCTCGGGCGGAAGCTTGTTCGAGTAAATCTGGTTGTAGCGGACTCGTTTACCCTCCGCATCGAGGAAACTGAGCGACTGGGTGAACAGGCCCGGTTCCGGGCCATTTGCCGGCACGGTTCCGTCCAGGATGTACAGCCGGTTGTCGTGCAGGTAGATGCCGACGAACGTGCGAGTGCCGTCCGCGTTCGTCATGTTCAGTTGATGGCCCTCGACCAGATCGATGTAATGCCACGCATCGTGGGTCACTTTCACGCCGGGCCTCATCCGGTACAGCTTCGTCGCGGCGTACTGAATGGATCCCTGAATGTCCATCATCCAGTACTCGGCCTGGCGGAACGAGGGCGGATGCGGCTTGTCGTAATACCGCTTCTCCGCATCGCTGTAGTCGATCGCCGTGATCGAGTACTTCTCAGCCCCCCTCATTGCCGAGTACACGCGGCCGGGAAAGGTCAGACCGTACTCGGACGGCCATTGGATCGTCTCGACTTTCGGCTGGCCGGGCATGTTGACGGTGAATCGGTCCTCCCGGCTCGTGAAGTCGACCCACTCCTGTGCCAAGGCGGTGGTGGCAAAGAGCATCAGTATGAGTGCCGCCGGAATCAATCGCATGACGCGCATATCCCAAACCCTCCAGGCTGGGAAAGCATTCTGAGCGGCAAACCGAAATCAGTCAAGGCAGTGCGGCGCGTATAATCCGGCGGATGGTGCGCCGGACGCGCCTCACCGCAGCAGCCGCTCTTCTTTCTGGCCTTGTTGTCGCCGGTCAGGAGCCGGTTCCGATGAGCGAGGATCCGCACTACAGCGACTCTTGTATACGGCGCACCTCCGCATGTTCGACGTCACGGTCCCGCCTGGCGGCTCCACGCTCGACCACTCCCACGCTCACGACGTCGTTCGGGTGTCGCTCGGGGAGACAACATTGCGCACGCGGCAAGCCGGCGAGGAATGGAGCGACGCACAATCGTACAGGTCCGGCAGCGTCGACATTTCCGCTTACACGGGTGCGCCCGCATCGCACCGCGTTGAGAATGTCGGCAAAACCTCTTACCGCATATTTGCGGTCGAAAACCTGCGCGATCGTGGATGGTCGATGCCGCAGGTGATTGAGGCCCCCGCAGCGACGCTTCTGCAGGAATCCCCGCTCGTTCGCCGTGTACGACGTGCGGTTGAACGCGTCTGCGCCGCGCACGAATCACGTTCATCAGATGCCGACTGTCGTCATTCTCGTGGCGGGCAGCGTCGAGGTGCAGGGCGGGGGAGGGGGCACCGAGACACCGAGGAATCTATTCCAATTTGATCTCGGTGCCTCGGTGTCTCGGTGTTCCGTGGAGGGTCAGGCGCTCAGCCAACCGCGAGCGCGCGACGCAGATCTGACACGGCGAACGGTTTGGGAAGGACCCCGTCGAATCCGTACTCCTGAAACCGAGCGAGCACGGCATCGTCGGCGTAACCGCTCGTGACGAACACCAGAATATCGGATCTGATTTCTCGAATGTGGCGAACTGCCTCGGCGCCGCCCATCCCACCGGGAACCGTGAGGTCCAGAATCGCGATGTCGAAGGGTGCGCCGTCGTCTTCGGCGGACCGGAAGCGCTCGAGCGCGTCGTCGCCAGATACGGCGACTTCGGTGACGAAACCGAGCGACTGAAGCATTTCCTGCGCGACTTCGGCCACCATCGCGTCGTCGTCCATGAGGAGGACTCGTCCGCCGGCGCGGCGTACTTCCGTCGGTCTGCGGTCGACTTCCTTGACAGCGGGGCGCGTCGAGGCCGGCAGATACACGATGAATGTTGCGCCTTCGCCCGGCTTTGACTCGACCCTGATTGCGCCGCCGTGTGCGCGAACGATCGAGTACGTGATTGCAAGACCGAGCCCGGAACCCTTCTCCTTGGTCGTGAAATAGGGATCGAAGATGCGATTCACGGCGTCGGACGGAATTCCCGATCCCTGGTCCAGCACCGTGAGGCACACGTACCGCCCGGGAGTGAGGCGGGTATTGGCCGGCAGCGTGTCGGCTGTGAGGTCGACATTCTCGAGCGACACGTCAACAACCCCGCCACGCGGCATCACCTGCATCGCATTGAGCACCAGGTTGTGAACGACCTGGGCGATTTGGTTCGTGTCCACGTCGACGTGCCACGCGTCGTCGGGAACGCCGAAGCGCGGCGCAACCGGTGAGCCACTGAGGACGAAGCGGGTGCACTCGATGACGAGTTCCCCGATTGAAGCGGTGGTTTTGATCGGACTGCCGCCTTTGGAGAACGTGAGCAACTGGCTCGTCACGCCCCTGGCGCGCGCCGACGCGGCTGCCGCCTGATCCAGTCGCGTCCGGAGGGCGCCCTGATCGGGGTGAACGAGGTCCTGGGCGAGCGAGAGGTTGCCGACAATGCCGGTCAGAATGTTGTTGAAGTCGTGCGCCAGGCCGCCGGCGAGGACGCCGAGCGATTGCAGCTGAGCGGCTTTGGCGCGCTCCTGCTCGGCTCGAGCGATGTGTGTAATGTCACGCAGCACCCATACGGCGCCTGCTACATCGCCCTCTGCATTGCGCGTTGGCGTTCCGGAGACCTCGACGAGTGGAATTCTCCCGTCGGGCGCGACGTCATTGACGAGGCGGACGGCCTTGCCGTCCTGCAGCAGGCGCAGGGCATCTTCGTGCGCCGGCGTCGAAAAACCAAGCGACGCGAGCATTGCCACGATCGGCCGCTCGCCCGGCTGACCTGGCGCGACCGTCGCAAGACGGCGCGCCTCGTCGTTCATGAGCAGGATCGACCCATCGCGATCGACCATCATGACCCCGTCACGGATCGTCTGCACCGTCACGGACAACCGCGAGCTTTCCAGGACCAGCCGTTCCTTCTCCGCGGCCAACGCCGCTTCCGACTGCTGCGCTCGCGCGAGCGCAGCCTGCGTTGTGACAACCGCCCGCGACAGCTCTGCGGCGTGCCGGCGCTCCTCATCGATTCTGCGCAGAGACAACTGATACGCGCGATACGACACGTAGAGGGGAACCAGCGCCGAGGGGAGGAGCAAGTACTCCTCGTGGATCACGATCAGGCCGACGACGCCCGCGGCGGCACCAGACAGGAAATAACTGGGTGCGCTCCAGAAGAACTCCCAATACCATGCGCGAAGCGGTGACAGGCCGTTCGAGAGTCCGATTGCAGTGGCGACGAGACCGGTGTTCACGAGGAAGTACGTCGCGGTCGTCGCCGCCAGCGGCACGAGTGTCGGCCCGGCCAGATCGCCGGCGAGCACCCGCCAGACAAGTCCCGCCGTCTGCACGGTGATGGCCACTGACGCAACGCTGAATGCCGCCCGATACAGCGGCTGCGAGCGGCGCACGCGAAGCGTGCACTGCAGGAGAACACCTGCCGACGAGGTCAGCATGGCGACGTCGGCGCCGAGAATCATCAGCGCGAGAAGGTCGGCGGCGCACGCCATCGACATTGTCGAGACGCCGCGCCACAAGGGGAGTCGCAATTTGAAGTTCGACAGCAGGAGCGATGCGCCGAGCAGCGCAACCGTCAGAAGGACGTTGGAAAAGGTGCGAGGCGTGAAGCGGATGAGCAGAAGACCGCCCACTGCCGTCACGGCGCCGATGTAGAGCCATCCAGCCCACTTCCGCGCGGGGATCTTGGCGTCCGAGGGTGTTGCAGGCAAGATCTCCGGCAGCGCAGGCACGGCAACGGGCGGCATCGTGGGCGTTACTTCCTTTGTGCCGGGAGCGGTCGACGTCGAATGATAGAGGATGCTATCACTGGCGTTGACCGTCAGCGGTGGCCGCATAAGCAACGGAAAGGCGGATGTCGGATATGACCAACCGCAACGATGCGGAAGACGAGACGCCGACCGGCGCACGATCCGTCGAGCGGGATGCCGTGTCTGCCAGCGACGCTTCACAGAAGTGCACACCCGAGGCGCTCGTGGCGCTGAGCCGGGCTGTCACGACCGCACGCTTGCTGTCGGGAGTGGTGCACGAGGTGAACAACGCGCTGCTCGTGATCACCGGCACCGTCGAGCTCCTCGAGGGGCGGAGCGATTTGCCGGACGCGGTCGATCGCCCGCTGGAGCGACTTCGCACACAGAGCCACCGGATGGCGGCCGCCATCGCGCAGGTTGCGGCCTTTACCCAGGCACAACTCGGCGACCGCGCCGACGTCGATCTCGGTGAGCTTGCCCGCGTCGCAGTGGATCTAAGACGGTTTGCGGTCACCCGTGCTGGCCTCACGATTCAATTCACGGTCGGGAGCCATCCGTGCCTGGTACGCGGAAATGGGGCAGAGCTGCAGCAAGCGATCCTGAATCTGATCATCAACGCCGAACACGCACTCGCCGGCACGCGCGGGCAGATCGACGTGGAAGCGACAAAGAGCGACGGGTGGGCGACCGTCCGCGTATCCGACAGCCGTCCGGGGCCGCTGCCCGATTCGCACGAGCTCTTCGAGCCGTTCGTGCCGACGCGCGCCCCTGCAGACACGTCAGGACTGAACCTCTTCGCCGCGCGGGCGATCGCGGCCGCCCACGGCGGCACACTGGCTGTCGACGAGAACGGAACGGGAACGTCGTTCATCGTTCGTGTGCCTGAGCTGACGAGTATCCGGCGTTAAGCGACGCCTTCTTCGAGCTGAAGACGCTGCAGCTTGTCGATGAACGTCGTCCGGCTCAGATTGAGCAGTCGAGCGGCCTGGCGCTTGTTGCCTCCAGTCTTCTCGAGACACCGGAGGATTAAGTCGCGTTCGAGCTGCGAGACCACAGAGCTGAAGTCCAGCCCTTCATCGGGAATCGTGATGCCAGGGTGGAAATCCTCGCCGCCCGGTCGTCGAATGTCCTCTGGGAGCGCCTCGAGCCGGATATCGTCGCCGGTCGCGCTCATGACGACGGCGTGTTCCATGGCGTTCTCGAGCTGGCGTACGTTGCCCGGCCAGTGATAGGCCATCAGCAGACGCAGGGCTTCCTGCGTCAGTGGTTTCTCCTTCATGCCGTTATCGCGGCACGATTTCTTGATCATGTGCTGCGCCAGCAGAGAGATATCTCCTCGACGAGCCCGCAGCGGAGGCAGCGTCACCGGAATGACGGTCAGGCGGTAGTACAGATCCTCGCGGAATTTGCCTTCCTTGACGAGCAGCCGAAGGTCCGCGTTGGTGGCCGCGATGACCCGGATGTCCACCTTCGTCGTCTTGGAATCGCCCAGCCGCTCGAATTCGCGCTCCTGGAGCGCCCGCAGGAGCTTGACCTGCGTGGCAAGGGGCATCAGGGCTACCTCGTCGATGAACAACGTGCCCCTGTGGGCGAGCTCGAATCGACCGACGCGCGCGGCGACAGCCCCTGTGAAGGCGCCCTTGGCATGGCCGAACAGCTCGGCCTCGATGAGACTCTCGGGGAGCGCCGCCGCGTTGAACGCGACGAATCGTTGTTCAGCGCGCGGCGAGTGGTGATGAATGGTACGGGCCACCAGCTCCTTGCCGGTGCCGGTCTCACCCTGAATCAAGACGGTGCTGTTCATCGGCGCAATCAGCTCGAGCGTCGAAAACAACTCCTGCATGGCGCGGTCGTGGCCCACGATGCTGTCGAAGCCGAAACGACCGCGGAGCTGCGCCCGCAGCTCCGCGTTCTCGACACGCAGCCGCTGCTGATCGATTGAAGCGCCGATGACTCGGGCGAGCTGCGTGAGCTGAAACGGCTTGATGAGAAAGTCGATCGCTCCGTGCTTGATGGCTTCGACCGCCTCGGCGACGCCGCCGAAGCCGGTCATGACGACAGCCTTGATGTCCGGATACCGGCCGACGGCGCTTTCCAGGACGGTCATTCCGCTGGCGTCCGGCAGATGGAGGTCAATCACGAGGCCGTCGTACGCGTAGGCCTCCAATCGCTCGATGGCGGCCGCCGCGTCGGCGCATTCGGCGACTGAGAACCCCGCCGACTCGAGCGACTCGGCAAGCGTCTGCCTGAGGTCGGCGTCGTCTTCGACGATCAGCACGCAACGTTGGGACACATTCGTCATGGTTTCGGTGGGGCCGCGGATGGCCTCAGTCTCACCAAGAGATATCGGCCACAGAAAAAGAGTCGATTAGCCGACACCGAGCGCGTCGCTGTGCACCAATGTGCGCTGCGGGCGTGCAGGAACGTGAAGATCCGGGAAGCGCGAACGCGGCGCCCAGGCGCCGCTGCCCTGGCGGGGTCGGTTACATGATGCGGCGCGGCATCGCGGCGTGGACTTCGCCCTGCGCCGCGTGGACGGGTCCGACCTTTGGTGTCCGCGCCGCACGCCCCGAGGGCTGGTTCGCCAGATACGCGCGTGCCTCGGCGGCCGCCAGGGGACGCGAAAACAGATACCCCTGCGCATGGGGACACTCGAGCGCGAGCAGATGCTTCACCTGCTGTGCCGTCTCGACCCCTTCCGCAATCACGCCCATGCCGAGCTGCCGCGCGAGGTTGACGATGCTGCCGACAATCGGCGCGTCGTTATGGACCCCGCCGATACGGCTGATGAAGGACTGGTCGATCTTCAGTGCATCGAGGCGGTACCGATGGAGGTAGCTGAGGGATGAGAATCCCGTTCCGAAGTCGTCAAGATACAGCTCCACAGGAATCGAACGAAGCTCGTCGAGTCGGTGTGCCACCGCGTCCGAGCTGTTGAGCAGGAAGCTTTCCGTGATCTCGAGCCTCAGGGTACCGGGGAGGAGGCCGCTGTCCGCAATCGCCTGGCGCACGTCGTCCACCAGCGTCGGTCGGTCGAACAGCTTCGAGGAGATATTGATCGTAAGGGTCAGCGGCCGGTCGAACGCGCGCTGCCATTGGGCGACTTGCGTGCACGCCTCGCGCAACACCCATTCGGTAAGGGGAACGATAAGGCCGGTCTCCTCGGCAACCTTGATGAATTCCGACGGATAGGTGACCTCGCTGTCGGGCCGCTCCCACCGGATGAGCGCCTCGAAACCGCACACATCGCGTGTCTGGAGCTCGATGATCGGCTGGTAATGGACGGTGAATTCATGGCGTTCGAGGCCGCGACGCAGTTCCGTTTCGAGCGTCAGCCGCCGGATGGCCAGCGCGTGCATCGACGGGTCGAATGTCTGGCACTTCGACCGGCCGAGTGCTTTGGCTCGATACATCGCGATGTCGGCGTCGCGAAGCAGATCGTCCGAGTTGTGATAGCGGTTGTCGCCGAACGCAATTCCGACGCTCGCCGACGCGTAGATCTCATGCCCTTCGATCTCGAACGGTTCTTGCATCGACGTCTGGAGCCGATCGGCGATGGCGTGGGCTGCCTGCGCATCACGGGTACCATCGAGAAGAATGGCGAACTCGTCGCCGCCGAGGCGCGCCAGGGAATCCCCTGGCCTCAAGTGCTGGTGAAGCCGGCTGCCGATCGCGACGAGGAACCGATCGCCCACCTGATGGCCCAGGCTGTCGTTGATCAGCTTGAAGCGATCGAGATCGACGAACAGCACGGCGAAACCGTATGTTACGTTGCGCCGCGTTCGGACGAGCGCCCGCTCCAGCAGTTCCGAGAAAAGCGAGCGATTTGCCAGTCCCGTCAGGCTGTCGTGAAGCGCAGCATGCGCAAGCTCATCCTGGATGCGCCGGCGTTCGGTGATGTCGGTCTGCGATCCAGCCATGCGAACAGGCTGGCCGGAGTCGTCGCGCACGGCGACGCCCCGACAGAGCATCCAGCGATGCGTGCCGTCGAGATGGCACATGCGGTACTCATGCTCGAAGTGGTCAGTTTCACGTGCCAAGTGGCGCTGCAGCGCGCCGCGCAGCGCCGTCACATCGTCGGCGTGGACGTGCCGGAACCACTCGTCCATGTGTTCGACCCGGCACTCGGCGGGCAATCCGATCATGAGCTTCCAGCGCTCGGAGACGTAGAAGGCATCAATCGTCAGATCCCAATCCCACAGTCCGTCGTTCGAGCCCGCGGCGGAAAGCGCGTAACGCTGCTCGGAATCGCGGGCGGACCGAAGCGCCTCGACGGTCTGTGTGTGCAGCCGTTGCATCTCTTCGCGATGGCGCTGTTCGGCCGTGATTCGCTCGAGATAGATCCGGTAGGAACGAAACGTCAGGTACACAGGCGCTGCAGCCAGAGGGATCAACCAGCCCCAGCCGGTGGTCCACGCGCCTGCTGCTGCGGCTGCCGCGCCGGCGCCGACGAAATAGCTCGGCGCGGTCCAGAGGAAGTTGCCGTGCCAGACGCGCCATACCGATTGGCCGGTCGAGAGTCCAACCGCCGTCGCGACGATGCTCGTGTTGAGCAGGTAGTAGACGAGAGCCGCCGCCACGAGCGCTTTGAGCACGTCGACGGTAAGGATGCCGACCTGCCCTCCGAGCGCCGTAAACACCCAGCCGGCCGCATACACCGTGATGATGAGCGCGGCGATGTTGAAGAACGTCCGATAGGCCGGATTCTGTCGAGCTGTATTCGTGGTCGACTGCGCCCACGCGCTCATCGCCGCGACGAGCATCGTCGGGGCGGGGCCGAGCAGGAGCAACGAGGCAAAATCGATGGTGTACGAGATCGACAGGTTCGAGGAGCCGGTCGCGCCCAGCGGAAGTCGGAGCTTCAGCCCGGACGCCACCGCCGACGCAATTGCGACGGCAGCAAGCAACAGCGGTTGCGGGAGGCTGGTCGGGAGGTACGTGGCGAGGACCGTGTACCCCCCGCAGATCACGGCTCCAACGAAGAGACGCGCCGGCCAGGGAAGATTTCGCATGCGGCAGGCGACCCGCCCGCGTCACCGCGCCGTCAAGCGCGAGACGCGGACGAATCGGTCCGTGTCAGTGAGCCGGCCCTTCCCAGATGATCTTGCGGCGGGGGCGGCCGTCGGCTGAGAGGGTCCAGTAGTACTGGTCCATGGCTTTGCCGTTTCGCACCAATCCGTCCCGGATGATGCTCTCGCGAACGGCTCCGACCTTTTGCAGCGCCGCATTGCCGCGGCGGTTTTCGATTGCCGCGCGAGCGCACAGCTCCTCGAGTCCAATCCCGTGAAACGCGAAGTCCAGCACGGCTTCCGCTCCTTGTACGAAGAGTCCGGTTCCCCAGAACGGCGACCCCATGGCGAAGCCCCATTCAGGCGTTGTCCCGGACGGGATTTGAATCTGAAAGATGCCTACCGCGACGTCATACCCGGCCGGCACGATACCGAAGCAGACGTATTGCCCCGCCACCCGCTTTCTGTGGGTCCACTCGATGAATTTCTCGAATCCTTCCTGTGTGACCGGAGGAGGTGAAATGAATCGCGTGACCTCTTCCGTCGTCAGCATAGAAAGGAGCGGCAGTGCGTCGGACGACCGGAGCTCCCGCAACCTGGTCGTTCGATGGATGAGCGTAGGCACAATCGAGCGCCACTTCGGCCACCCGGCGTAGTGCGCAGGGGCGCTGGCCGGGATCGAAATGAGCGGCTCCCGGAGTGCGGCGGCACTAAAGGGCATCATTTCCATGATGTGTTCCCCTAAGTCCTGATCCCAACGCCTACGGTTCGAGCGATAAGAGAACGTTCTCGCCCCAGACGATGTTCTCGCCCCAGACGATGTTCTCGCCCCAGACGATGTTCTCGCCCCAGACGATGTTCTCGCCCCAGACGATGTTCTCACCCCAGACGATGTTGTCGCCCCAGA
>DATCJA010000094.1:0-24367 GCA_036507475.1 Vicinamibacterales bacterium | reverse complement strand
CAAATCGCGTGGGGACGATTCCCGCCGCAACACCCCAGTCCCAGCGTCCGGTCCGGTTGGTATATGCCACTTGCAGCGCCAGGTCGTCGACGTCGGTGCCAAGTCGAAGCGCCGTCTGCAACTGTCTGTCGCGAAGGGTGTCGGCGAACGATATTCCGACGGAGGCGCTTAGAGCGCTGCCGAAGCCGGTGCCAGTGGCCGCGCCAATGAATGGCGGCGCGACCGACTCGAGGCGAAGCCGATTGTTGTACTTGGTCGACGCAAAGCTTGATCTCCCCGGGAGACCGAACTGCGAATCGAAGAGAAGAGTGGTGAGCGGTCCCCGTGAATCGGATGTCTCGGATACCGTGCCAGCGATGTCGACGACCGGCCCGTTCAGCGCCGCGTCCTCGGTCAGTGTCTCGATCTCATAGCGTCCATCGCGGTAAACGCTGAAAGCAAGCGCCCCGGCGCGCGACGCCACGGCAAGCGCCGGGCTGGTCGAAGTAATTCCGGTGACGCCCCCGGCCACGTCTGTCACCTGGCGAAGAACTCCCGACGCCACCTCGGTCCGGTAGACGTTGCTGATGCCGTCGCGATCGCTGATGAAGTACACCCCGCTCCCGTCCGGCGTCCATTGAGGGCTCACCTGCTTCGCGTTCGGCTGGTCCATGAAAAGCGGACGAATGATGCCGCTGGCTAAATCCAGGAGCCCAATGCGCAACGCTCCGAAATGCAGATCGTCGATGTGACTCGTGAAACGGTCCGTTGTCAGGGCAATCGTGCGTCCATCTGGTGACCATGCGGGATGGAGATCTGCGTACGCGTCCGCCGTCAACTGCTCTACCCTGCCCGTGACAACCGAGTAGAGGAACAAGTCGGACAGCCCGCCTTTCAAGGCAGAAAAGACGATGCGCTGGCCGTCGGGAGACCAGCTCGGGTTGTAGATCTCCCCCAGATCGTCGAACGGGACTTCTGTCCGGTCGCCCGGTCGCGAGACATCCACGATCACCAGCACGGGACGACCGCCACTGACCGCCGCCATCGCAAAGCGGCTCCCTGTGGCGTCCCACGCTCCAGACGAATGAATGTACTGCAGGCTGTCGAAGTGCGGGTCGGCAGCAGTGCTCACCATCTTCCGAATGACGGTTCCCGTGGCGGCGTTCGCCAGAAAGAGATCGAGCGACAGTCGATCGCGTTCCGACATGAACATCAGGTGGCGGCCGTCAGGACTCAAGGCGGGTGCGACGTGAAGCCGGGCACCATCGCGCGCGAAGGTGGCGAGGCGTGTTGGCGAGATCACGCGAGCGTCGTCGAGATGCTCGTGAACACCAACAGATTCATGCCATTCACGTGTGAGCCGCTCGCGGTCGGTGCCGCTGACCTCCTCCAACCGTTCTATCGCGTCGCGCAGCTTGGAGCGCAGCACGCGCGCCAGGATGCCGTCACCATGGCGATCCGCGAAATACGTCCAGAACGCGTGACCGAATCGATAGGGCGAATATTGCGGCCGGCCCAGCTCGTCCAGCGAGGGTAGGCGTCGATGCGCGGACGCGTCCCGCAGCCACATCGCCGTTTGAGAGTCGTCTGGTCCGAGCGACAGATACTCTGCCATCCCCTCGATGAACCAGCCAGGCAGGCTGAACGCGTCTCGCCCTGCACGTTTGACGATGTCGATCTGGAACGCATGCGCGATTTCGTGGCCCAGCACGTGGTCGGTCGCATCGAGTCCAGCCGCAAACGGCATGACGATGCGGGTCTTGTTGCGTTCCGTGAGCCCCCCGATCCCTTCGCCAGGGGTCATCGGCGTGACGTTCGTCTGCGCAAAGTCGGAATGGCTCGCATAGAGCACAAGGGGCTGGCGGCGAAGAAAAGTGTGTCCAAGGACGTTCGAGAAGCGCGCGTACCAGCGTTCGGCCATGCGCGAAGCGTGTCGCGCGGCGTCTTCTTCCTGGGCGTAGTAGTAGATGTCGAAGTGTTCCGTCTGGATGATGCGGAAATCGAACCGGTCGTAGCGGACTTTATTGCGTCCGAAATACTGTGCGTTGGCGTCGGTCGCCGCTGCCAGAACCGCTGCGAGAGACACGAAGACCGCTGCGCACCGAAACATGGGGCACCCTTACGCTTGGAGTGGGAGAGCGAACTCTAACATGTTTTCGGGCGGGCGCAATTGGGGGGTTAGGGGGCTGTCGATCGACTCAAGGTTGGTACGTCACCGAGAACGCCGTGGCGCCGTCGCGCAGCCCCTTGGCGACGTTCGCGCTGAATACCCCGGGAATGCCGGCAACGGCGAGACGGGCGCCTGTCCCCACATCCACGTCGCCGTGCGCAGGTCCGTCGTAACGGCGAGCCGTTCGCGCCACATCTCCGAAAACCGCAGCGGCAGCACTGATCGGACCGACGACCGTCCACCAACGCTGCGCCTCCACACTCACCTGTGCGAGCGCTCGGCCGAGTCGATCGGCGCGAAGCCGCCCTTCGTCCAATAACGGGTGTGCTCTCAGGAATGTCGAACGGGCGTGACCGGTATCGCCCGCCCACCAGAGATCGAGCGGCGTGAGCGCGGTTGCGAGCTGAACATTCGCCACCCCAAGAAACACGAGCCCCCGCCTCGCCGTCGTCGACCGGGCCCGGAGGCCGGCGTCGAAGGTGCCGAAGGCGTCGTTCCCCGGCCAGCTCGCCACACCCACCGCGGCATCGAACCGGTCATCGAGCGCTGCGAACTGAAGCCGTCCGCCGACGCGGGCGCGAGCCGCTTCAGGAGCCCAGGCGTCGATGCCCGCGGTTGCTGTCCAACGAAAACGACCCGTCAGCCAGTCGGAGACGCCAAGCTGCACGCTCGCACGGTCGGCCGGCCGCAGCTCAGCCGTGAATGGCTGTCGCTCCGAGAAGGCGTCGACGCCCCAGACGCTACCCCATGGAGCGGGCGCCTGAATGCCGGCGCCCACGCGCATCCTGTCCGGCCAGAACCTCCACGCGCCGAAGATCTCTTCGCCGCCGCCAAATGGTGCGCCCGACGTCAGGCGCAATTCTCGCGTCGCAAGCGCGACGAGCCCGGCGGCGGCAAGCGACAAGCGGCCGCTTGGCACCAGAGGGCGTTCGGCGACAACCGCACGCAGCTCGGCCAGACCTGCGGAAACGGGGACGTACTCGAGACGGGTCGATGCTGCCGACGGCAGCGACGCAAGTTGCCTTTGCGCACGCACAAAACGGGCAGCGGTGAGAACCTCGTCGGTCTGCGCATCGACGAGCAGCTCGACGGCGCGATGTCGTGTGCGCGTCAGGCCATCGATTCGTACGAGATCCAACCGCGGCTCGCCGACTCGGTTCCACGCCGCCAGGGCGCCGAGGCGATCGTTCTGCACGAACCGGCTGGTCGCAAGCACCCTCCACGCGTACTCATCCCGATCGTCGGCTGTCACCGCCGCCGATGCCAGGTCTTCTGCCTCCGACCACCGCTTCTGGAGCACTCGAACACCTGCCAGCTCCCGGGCAGCCGTGGGGCAGCCGACCGACGCGGCAAGAATCCGCTCCGCTGCGCCCAGCTCATCGGACTGTGCGTGGCGCACAGCTTCGGCGACCGCCTCTTCGCAGGCGCTCCCCTGAGACCACGCCAACTGTTCGGAGGGCGGCGGCGGATCCGGTGTGGCGCGACTTCCCGCGCTTGTCTCGCCAGGGACGACGACGGCCATCCATCGGCGTGCGGCTCGCCATCGGCGCTCGAACTCGCCCGTCGACATGACGACAAACGGACCACGCGCCGGATCGTGGAAGACAACGCCGCGGGCGTGCCATGCGACCAGCACGATGTAGTGAAAAATCGAAGGACGATCTTCAATCAGCGCCAGGACCGGATGGCCGCGCGAGAGCTCGAGGCGAACGACCGTCTCATTTCCGTCGAAACCGGTCGTGGTCCATCCCCGGCGTCTCAGATCGTCGACGAGCGCGTCGGTTCGAATTCCGGCGGCGCTGCGATCGAGCAGATGCGAAAACGTCTCGGCAGAGACGCCACGTTCACCCCAGTAGCGAAGCACCATTGCGGCAGCTGCGCCGCCGCACAACAACTCGGACTGCGAAATGAAAGGAACGTCGAGAAGCGCCAGGGGCTGGCGGCCTTCGCCTTGCGCCGCAAGGTGGAGTGCCTGCGCCGCAATGAGCGCGCCGCAGCACAGGGCGAAGGCCCGCATCGAACCGCTATGCGGCTCCAAACGAGAACCTTGTACCCGTTGTAGGGAGCCGCGTAGCGGTTCTAGGCGCGCGGAGCGCGCCAAAGAGAGACTGCCAACCAGCCAAGGGCTCAATCCTTCCCATCGCGATTTTAAGGGATATCAAGGGCAGAGCCCTTGGCTGATCAGTCGACGGCAACGATAATCAGAATCAGCACCAGCAGAGCAATGATGATCATCGTCGTCGAGATGACTACGCGCGACTGGCCGCCGGCGAGCGCCCCTTCGGCCTGGCGCGCCTGCGCCGCAACCTCCGCCAGCTGCGACCCTTCAAGCGCCCCGACCGCGCTTTCCACCTGGCGTAGGTCGATTCCGACATCGCCGGCAATCGACTGAACCTCAGGGCTTGCAAGCAGGCGCAACACGGCCTCGCGATCTGCTGCGCTCGAAGCGACGTGCTCCTGCACCGCGCTCTCCAGAGCGGATATCGGGGCTGCGTGAGAAGACTGAGCGTTGACCGGGGGGACCACTGCAACAAGCACAAACACCACAACAAGCAACGAAGCGATCATGCGCATGCGACGCGTGCCTCCTGCTCGGCAATTGTAGCGAACGCGCGATGGATGAGCTACTGAATGTCACACGCATTGGACCGCTATACGGCTCCAAACGAGAATTCTGTACTCGTTGTGAGGATCCGTATAGCGGTCCTAGGCGCGCGGAGCGCGCCAAGAAGAGACTGCCTACCAGCCAAGGGCTTTCACGGCTACCCTTGGGAATCGAAGGGATAGCAAGGGCGAAGCCCTTGGCTGCTTCGAACGCCCGATCTGCGAAATCACCTCGAGTAGGGCGCCACCACGAAGCCTCCCTTCTGCTCGTCCAGCAACACCGTAAACAGGCGGTCGAACCCTTCCTGCAGCGAGGGGGGCTCCAGGCGCTTGCGGATGGCGAAGACCGCGACATCCGGAACACGCTGGCGACCCGTCCGGGCGCGGTTCCGGCGCAACGCGTCTGCCGGTTCGGTGGGAAAGTAATAGCCGGTCACGACTGCTCCATGCGCCCTGGCCAGCGCAACCAGGCGCGCTCGAACGTCGACGCTGGCGTTGGTATTGTCGACAACGACCGAGCGACCGGCCGAGAGCGATTGGGAAATGAGCTCTTCCTGGCGACGATCGGCACGTCGGTTATTGCGCAACAGGTCTTTGCTCACATGTTCATGCGTACCGGCGAACCGTTCGTGGTAGAAGGTCGTCTTCCCCGACGCGGGCAAACCGATCAGAATCACGCACTCGACCTGCATTGAACATCGAAGATTCTCCAACATTCCGCGGTTGGCTGACGGCCCTCGAAGCGAGGCACCTCTCGGATCTGCGTGTGTCAGACGTGGCGCGCGCGCTCCGCGCGCTGTCGTCCGCCTATGTGGAACGCCGTGACGCCGCCTTGCACAGCGCGCTGGACAGCGCCGGCAAGCGGGCTGCCTTTGCGCTCTTTTACAGCCCGCTTCACTTTCTCACCACGTATCTCATCGTTCGCGCGCTCGACGCTCACATCCCGCGGCCACGATCGATTCTCGACATTGGTTGTGGCACCGGCGCCGCGGGAGCGGCATGGGCAATTGCCTCGGACGGAACGCCGGTCGTCGGCATCGATCGACATCCATGGGCCGTGGCGGAGGCGAAGTGGACGTATCGAACGTTAGGCGTCGACGGGCGTGCACACCGGAGCGACGCGGCACGCCTCAGCGCGCCGCGGCCTGGAACTGCCATCGTGGCCGGTTACGTGCTCAACGAGCTGCCTCCGGCCGCGCGCGAACGCCTTCAAGAGCGGCTGGGCGAGTGGGCCGAACGCGGCGTGCGCGTACTCGTCGTCGAGCCTGTTGCCCGCCGGCTCACGCCGTGGTGGCCTTCAGCCGAGGCGCGAATCCGATCGGTCGGGGGACGTGCGGACGAATGGCGCTTTCCAGTGGATCTGCCGCCCGCGCTTCGGCTGCTGGACAAGGCCACAAGCCTGAACCATAGCGAGCTGACGGCCCGATCGCTCTATTGCCCCGGTGCGACCTCGTAGTGCCTAGTGCTTGGTGCCTGGTGCTTGGTGCCGTTGCTGTTGCGTGGTGCTTCGGGTCGGGTGCGTTCGAGGTCGGAACCCCAAGAACCAGGAACCACATACGCAACAAGCACTAAGCACCATCACTTGACGGGCGCGTTCGTGCCGCGTGTCGTGAACCGGTTGCCCAGACCGTCTCTGATCCGCTTGGCCTCATCGAGGTGATGCCGCGTCGTCGGCAGCGCATTGGCGGCGAACTGATTCAATGCCGCCTCGATCGGGTTGTCGCTGCCCTCGGGTCGAACCGTGCCTTTGTTGTCACCAAGCCTGTCTTCATTCGCCCGGGTTTGTAGCAGATCGACGACTTCCTGATGGTTATCGACCATCGCGCCCATGTACTCGCGATCGAAATCTGGACCGGTAAGTTGTGACAGCCGATTGATGAGCTCGCTGTGTTCGTTGTCGGGTTGACTCGGGACCGGAATCGAATATTGTCGCGCAACCTGCTTCAGCGCCTCACTCGCTTTGGTATGATCGCGCACCATCATTTCAGCAAACTGCTTCACTTCGATGTTTGTCGCTTTCTGTTGGGCCAGCTCGCCCAGTTCCACTTCAGCCATTCCCGCGGATGCAGCGTTCTCGACGAATTCCTTGTCGTCGTCGCTCACTTCAGTCGTTCCGATGGTGCCATCGTCGCGGCGCGCTCCACCATCGCACGCCAGCGTTATGGCGGCCATGCACACGACGGCCAACTGACCAATCCGCTTCATGTTCTTCCTCCTCAAGATGAGCTGTAAAAACGCCCATCCGCGGGGGGCGTGCAATTTGACCGACGTGAACGGGGAGCAACCCGCGGACCCACGAGATATCGTGGCCTTCTCTTTGCGTGTCTCGGCCGGAAGAGGTGCGATGATGCGCATGTTTGGCGGAGCAGTAGTCCTGATCGTCGGAATTAGCTCGGCTTGGACCGGCGCAGCGTCGTACATCGTCGCCTCGCCACAGGGTGGCACGCCTGGAGCGGAGGCCGCCGAACAGGTAACGGTTCAGCAGTACGACGAAATCGAAAAGACGATCGACGAGCGGTACTCCGCGCTCCAGAAGCAGCTCGCCGCGCGTCAGCTGCAAGAAGCCTCAAAGACGGCGGAGCAACTGGCTGTAGCGTTCGGTGAAAGCGAAAAGTTCTGGGCGCAGCGCAAGAAGGCTGACGCTGTGAAGTGGGCGCAGAATTCGCGCGAGTTTGCCACGCAGGTGGTGGGCGCGACGACTGCCGGTGATATCGCGAAGACCGAACAGGCGGCAGTCAGAATGCGAGGCGCCTGCAATCAGTGTCACGCCGCGTATCGTGAGATGGACCCGGCGAGCGGATACCGTATCAAGGCCGCCGCGCTCGTCCCCAGGTAACGGCAGCGTCGCGCGACGAACACGCCGTGCGGTGGGCCTGCGGCAGAGCGCCCTGACAGCACCGGGCTGCGGCGCCGTTTAGCGACACTCCAGAATGTCGGACGGCTCGATTCGTTAGCGCAGCAGCCGCTGTGCGACTGGCGCGCTCCCGTCGTTGGCCGCAGGCGTCACGTCAAGGACGCGTGCAAGGGCGTTGTATATGTGTACGTTCTCGAATGCCGGCACGGTGACCCCACGCTTGAACGCCGGGCCAGCCGCGACGAACAGCGCCCGCATCGACATGAGCGCCGGATCGTACCCATGCTGGCCGCGCGCCTCGCCCATGCGTCGTGTCCGTAGCGCGACGACGGCGTTTCGACGCAGTACCTGCCAGCCTTCGTCTGCCACACCTATGATCGGAGGAATGCGCGTGTGGTCCCTGTAGTGCCACCGCTCGGGTGTCGCGTCGCGCTTGTACACCTTCAGCCGCGAGTGCGCCTTCTCGAGCGCGCGGAAGACTGCGTCTTCCTTGCCGGGCTTCGGATACACGGCCAATGTCGGATTGATATCGACGATCTCCACGTCACCGAGGGAGACATGATCGTCCACGACCACGACGCGTTCGTTGTTGACTGCCGCCATACCGTGATCCGACACGACGACGATATTGACCCTCTCCTCGAGACCGCGCCGTTCAAGGCCGCGCAGCAGCCGCCCGAGATAGCCATCCGCCCGCATGACGGCCTCGCGCACTGCCTGGGAATCGGGCCCTTGTTCATGGCCGGCTCGGTCGGTGTCTTCGAAGTACACGGTGATGAACCGGGGCCGGTCCCGCTCCGGCAGGTCCAACCATTCCAGCACTCGATCGACGCGCGCTTCAGCCGGATAGCCGCCGTCGTACGGCGTCCAGTACCGAGGCAGCACGCCACGAATCGGCGCCTCCGATCCTGGCCAGAACATCGTCGCAGACGGTTGCCGGGCGCGGGCCGCTGTGACCCAAATTGGCTCGCCTCCCCACCACATCGGGTCGCGCACCTCCTGCGTTTTCGACGTCGTAAAGATCCGACCCGTCGCAGGATCCTTGATGCTGTTGGCAACGATGCCGTGATGGCCGGGATACAGCCCCGTGACGATCGTGTAGTGGTTGGGAAACGTCTTCGAGGGAAAGGCTGGAATCAGGTTTTCAGCGCGTACGCCGCGCGCCATCAGGCTGCGCAGGTTGGGCGCCGGCGCCTTGGTGTCGTAGTCCCATCGCCATCCATCGAAGGAAATCAGGATGAGCGTGCGGGAAAAGTCGTCGGCAGCGCGGTTCTGCGCACGAAGTGCCGCCGCGACGAGAACGAGCAGGGCGACGAGGACGAGCCGACGCACGGGTAACGAGTCTAAACGGGTTTCGAGGCTTTCGTCTTTAGGCTTTGGGCTTTGGGCTTTGGGCTTGTTAGATTGAGGCTAGATGCCACAGGTGGCCCTAGCGATACAATTCCGACATGGCGCGCACACGGCTCGTCGTGCTCGCAACGCTTCTCGCCGCCTCCCACGCGGTTGGTCTTGCACAATCGTCCTCGCAGGAGCGGCCGCGCGTCGTCGTGGCAGAGCTGGATGGCATCATTCATCCTGTCTCCGCCGAATACCTGACCGGAACCATCGACCAGGCCGACACGTCGGGAGCAGCCGTCGTAGTGTTCATTCTCCGCACGCCGGGGGGACTCCTCGATTCCACACGGACGATCGTCTCGCGGATGATCACGTCACGCGCGCCTGTCGTCGTGTTCGTCGGTCCATCCGGCGCGCGGGCCGCATCCGCCGGCTTCGTGATCACGATCGCCGCCGATGTCGCCGTGATGGCTCCTGGCACGCACATCGGCGCCGCCCACCCGGTCTCGGGATCGGGCGAGCAAATGGACGAAACGATGGCCAAGAAAGCGGCCTCCGACGCCGCTGCGTACGTCCGTTCGCTGGCAGAGGCGCGCGGCCGCAACGTACCGCTCTCAGAGGAGGCCGTGCTGGAGAGCCGCGCATTCACCGACCGCGAAGCGCTCCAAAGCTCTCCACCGCTGATCGATTTCGCGGCGCAGGACCTCAACGGGCTCCTCCGCCAGCTCGACGGCAGAACGGTCAAGCGCTTCGACGGCCGGACGACGACCCTCGAAACCACAAACGCCGACGTCGTTCGGGTGGACATGACCAGACGTCAGCGGTTCCTCAGTGCGATTGCGCATCCGCAGATCGCCTACCTGCTGATGACGCTCGGAGTGCTGGGTCTCACGATCGAATTGTGGAACCCGGGCGCCATCGCTCCGGGCGTGGTCGGCGGACTGTGCTTGCTGCTCGCGTTCTTCGCCCTCCAGATTCTGCCCGTCAACACGACGGGCCTCCTGCTGATTCTGTTCGGCCTCGGATTACTCATCCTCGAGCTGAAAGTTCCGAGCTTCGGGATTCTCGGCATCGGCGGTGCGGTCAGCCTGCTGGTCGGGTCGATCATGATGACGCGTGAAACGCCGGGCGTCACCGTGAGCCTCCGCATCATTGTGCCCGCCGTCCTCGCCGTTGCCGCCATCGTGCTGTTCCTCGGCCGACTGACGCTCGCCGCGCAGGCACGGCCACCCACCACGGGCGTCGAGGGGCTCCTCGGATCCGAGGGTCGGACGCGAATAGCGCTCGCGCCAGACAGCCCGGGACAAATCGACGTGCACGGGGAAATCTGGCGCGGGTACAGCCGCGAACCGGTACCGGCGGGCGCAAAGGTGCGCGTGGTCGAAGTCAACGGGCTCACACTGGTCGTCGAAGCGGTTCCGTCGACGCGAGAAGGAGAAGACGCATGGAAGGCCTGACGATCTCCCCGACCTTGATCCTCATCGTGGTGCTGGTGCTCTACCTGATCAGCTCGATCCAAATCCTCAACGAGTACGAGCGCGGCGTGATCTTCCGACTTGGGAAGCTCCTGCCGCAACCGAAGGGGCCGGGCATCATCTTCGTTTTCCGGCCGATCGATCGGATCGTTCGCATCAGTCTCAGGACCATTGTCCTCGACGTGCCGCCGCAGGACATCATCACGCGCGACAACGTGTCGGTGAAGGTGAACGCCGTCGTCTATTTCCGTGTGATCGATTCACGGCGCGCGGTCGTGGAAGTCGAGAACTACATGTACGCGACGTCACAGCTTGCGCAAACGACGCTGCGAAGCGTGCTCGGGCAGGCGGAGCTCGACGATCTGCTGGCACAGCGCGAGCGACTCAACCAGCAGCTGCAGACCATCCTCGACAATCGGACCGATCCATGGGGCATCAAGGTATCGGCCGTGGAAGTCAAGCACGTCGATCTGCCGCAGGATATGCAGCGCGCGATGGCACGTCAGGCGGAAGCCGAACGGGAAAAGCGCGCCAAGATCATTCACGCCGAAGGCGAGCTCATCGCGTCAGAGAAGCTGGCGCAGGCGGCAGGCGTGATCGATCGCGAGCCAGCGGCGATGACTTTGCGCTACCTGCAGACGCTCACGGAGATTGCGGCCGAGCAGAACTCGACGATCATCTTTCCGCTCCCAATCGAGTTGATGCGGATGTTGCGCGGACGAATCGACACATAGTCGGCCGATTGTTACTATGGCGGGCTACTCGTGGACCGATCCCGCGGTCCTCACGTTCATCGCCATTCCTGTCGCTCTCGTCGCCGCGCTGCTCTGGTGCGTCGATGCTGCCTGGAGGCGTCTTGACGAGCCACTCTCAGGGCGACGCCGCGCGCTGACGGTCACCGCGTTGGCAGCGGCTGCGTGGATGGGTGTCACATGGATAGCCGCGGATAGCGGTGTACTCCGGCGGTGGGACGCCACGCCCCCGCCGCTGGCGTTTCTGATCGCCGGCATCGTGGCGCTCGCAGCCGCCATCGCGTTCAGCCGTTATGGTGGACGGCTGGCGGCAGGTTTGCCGATCGCCGCGCTCATCGCGCTCCAGGGCTTTCGGCTGCCTCTGGAGCTTGCCATGCACGAGATGTACGAGCGGGGCGTGATGCCCGTTCAGATGAGTTATTCGGGGCGCAACTTCGACATCATCACCGGAGTCTCGGCGTTCGTTGTCGCGGGACTCGTCGCAGGTGGCCGCGCCGGACGCTGGGTCATCGTCGCGTGGAACGTACTCGGGCTTCTCCTGCTCCTCAACGTCGTCACGATTGCCATTCTCTCGACGCCATTGTTCCGCTATTTCGGCGACGACCGACTCAACGTGTGGGTGACTTATCCTCCCTTCGTCTGGCTGCCGGCGGTGATGGTGCTCGCCGCACTTGCGGGACACCTTCTTGTCTTTCGCGCGATCGGCACGGGAGCACGACGGCCGAGTCGCGCACGGGAACCGCGTTAAAATCGCTTCTCCTCGGGCACCTCTGGAGAACCGTGAAACGCAGCCTCGATCGAATCCTCACGACGCACACCGGAAGCCTTGTGCGGCCCCCTCAACTGCTCCAGTTCGCACGCGCACGCCAGAAAGGCGAGTCTATCGACGAGGAGCTGTTCGAAGCCACGTTGAAAAACGCGGTTGGCGAAGTGGTTGCGCGTCAGGTCAGGGCCGGCATCGATATCCCGAACGACGGCGAGTTTGGCAAGTCGACGAGCTGGTCGCTGTACGTGCTGAAACGCCTCAGCGGTTTCGAGATGCGCGAGGTCAGGGGCGCCAACCCCTTTGCGCGCGGCGCCGATCGGGCCCGGTTTCACGAGTTCTATGACGAGCTCGAGGGTCGCGGCGACGGCAGGGACTGGTCGAACGTCACCAGGTTCGATGCCGTCTGTGTGGGCGACATCAAATACAACGGCCTCTTCGAGCTGCAGCGTGACATCGACAATCTCAGGGCCGCCACGAAGGCCGCCCGCGTGGACGAAGCGTTTCTTCCGGTCGCCGCTCCGTCAAGCGCCATTCCCGATCGCAAGAACGAGCATTACAAGACAGACGACGATCTGGTCGTCGCGCTCGCGGAAGCGTTACGAACCGAGTATCGAGCGATCGTCGACGCCGGATTTCTGCTGCAGGTCGACGACGCCCGCGCCGCGGTGACGTACGATCGCATGGTGCCACCGGCAAGTTTCGACGACTACTATCGGTGGCTCGCTCGCCATGTCGAGATTCTCAATCACGCGCTCGAGGGCATTCCCGAGGATCGGGTTCGCTACCACGTGTGCTGGGGCAGCTGGCCTGGACCCCACACCACCGACGTGCCGCTCCGACGGATCGTGGACCTGATTCTGAAGGTGAATGCAGGCGCATACCTGCTCGAGGCGGCGAATCCGCGCCACGAGCACGAGTGGAAGGTGTGGCAGGAAGTGAAGCTTCCACCGGGCAAGATTCTCGTGCCCGGCGTCGTCAGCCATGGCACGAACGTGGTGGAGCATCCGGAGCTCATCGCCGAGCGCCTGTCCCGTTTTGCCTCGTGCGTCGGCCGGGAGAATTTGTTTGCCGGCACCGACTGCGGCTTTGCTCAGGAGGAACTGAACCGACGCGTTCATCCCACGGTCATGTGGGCGAAGCTCGAAGCAATGGTCGAAGGTGCGCGGATCGCGAGCCGGCAGTTGTGGGGCGCGGCGGCGGCGGTGTAATTCAAAATGCACGATTCAAAATGCAAACAATGAGCAGAAGGACGCTCGCGGCGTTTGAATCGTGCATTTTGCATCATTTTGCATGTTGAATTACGATCGGTAGCCTCACCCTCAGCTCTGGACCCAGAGCCTGGGCTTCCCCGTTCCGTCGTCAGTCCCCTTGATGTACCAATTCTTCCCCAGCGGATCATGATCCATGGTCGTGACGAAGTCGAAGGGTGCCTGGAATTCGATGTAATCAAAACCGGTCTCGGAGGCGATCAGCTGATGCCATTCGCCAGCCGGGATGAACACCAGGCTGCCGGGACCAACGAACAGACTGCCGCTGTCGTACTTCACTTCGCCGGTGCCCTTTTCGATGAAGTAGAAATGTTCCGGTGTGATGGCACTGGTCTTCGAGCGGTGGTGGACGTGCCGCGGAGAATACGCATGCGGGCCGTAGTGCATGCGGCCAAGCTGCAGGTCCCAGGAACCGGACAGGCCGGTCTCCTTGTTGACCCAGAAGGTCCGCTCGCGGAACCCTTTCTCGTCAATCAGCGCCCGCAGCTTCGCCTCTTCGAAGAAGTAGCCAGCCGGCGACTGGTCGCCTGTCGGCTTGCCCGTGTGCTTGGGCACAGTGAGCAGCAGAAGCACCAGCGGAGTTCCAGAAGCTGTGACGGTAGCTTCCTCTGATGGTTCCAAATAGACCCCGGCGCGTCGCTGGGCCGTGTGTTCGGCGATGGTGCGCGCCTTCGTGTGGGTGACCTTGACGTCTTTCCCTTCCAGGACGTACGCGACCTGCGTCTTGTCGCTGGGAGCAACGCGACATGTGCTGTTCGGATCAACTTCCTTGACGGCGACGTGAACCCTGGTCCCGTCCTCGGACGGGACGAGAATGTTCCTCATGTGCCCTTCCGGAATCGCGGTCCGGATTTTGCTCTCGATGTCCGTCACTCTGATCATTTCTGCGCGCTCCGCTTGGTTGGTGGTTGGTGGTTGGTAGCCAAGAACATTCGAATTACAACCACGAACCACTAATAACCACGAACCACCAACCACGAACCACCATCCACTAGCCACCATCCGCTATCTGAAACAGCTCGTCCGCCGCAGTCAGCACGATCCACCGCAGCCGCTGCGGATACTGCAGCTCCCGTCCCAGGAAATCGCGAACGATTGCCGCCGCTTCCGGCGAGCGATGGCCGCTCAGCGCCACATCGACCCACCGAGCGGGAAAGAAGATGTCGCCGGTGCGCTGAATGTCGCGCAGCAGCTCGAGACTGGGTCTGAGAAGCTGCACGGCGTGCGCCGCGCGCAGCGGGTGATTGAGGTACGCCATCGACTCGAGCACCCAAGGCTCCCGGCGGCGGTTCTCGACTTGCCGAAGGCGCGCGAACGCCTCTTCACGCACCGCCGGATCGGCCGACAGCGCCGGCATGACAAAGGCAAAGCGTGCCTTGCGGTCGGGATTCTGGATGCGCTGATGCTGTGTTTCCAGAATCTGCGCCCACGCGGGCACTTCTCGAACCGCAAGCTCCAGCGCGATGGCGATTTCGTCCATCTCCGCGAGGGACAAGCCGGCGATCTTCTCGTCGCGCCGCCACACCGTCTCGAGCCACTGCAGGCTGGCCGGCGTAAGAGCAACGTCCCTGAGCGCGGCAAACCATGCGGCTTTTGCGCTCGTCGTGCCGGCGCGATCGATGCCTGCACGCAGCATCGACTCCAGCGCGGGCGCGCGTCGCGCTCGATCCTCTGCCGACACATGGCGCCAGAACGCGCGCGCGGCGTATCCGAGCACGCGCTGGATGTTCTGCTCGTCCGTCTCAGCCGGCAGCGCGCGGACGACGGCATCGAGAAACGCCGACGCTGTGACGTGCGACTGGAGCATGTTCTCCCACAGCGTCAGCCATGCGGCTCCTCGCGTCAGCGGATCGCCCACATCCTCGATGTGCTGCAGCAGGTAGTTCCTGCTGCCCGCGTCGAGGACGAAAAGCCCGTAGCCGAGACCCGCGCCGCTCCCCAGCACGAAGAGCGGAAGCGGATGTCCCTCGGCGTCGCGAACCCGTGTCGTGCGGCCCCTGACGTAAATCGGCACTTCACGGACGCGATCCGGATATCCAAGCGCGACGACCAGCCGCTGCGGCCAGACCAGATCCCGCTCGAGCGGATCGGTCATCTCGAGGGTCAGGCGGGAGATGCGCCCGCGCTCGGCGCTTACGGCCAGCGTAATTTCCGGACGCCCGCGTTCTTCCACCCAGGCGCGGCTCCACGCTGTGATGTTCTCCGGCGTCCGCGCGTCGAGAATGCGCACCAGGTCGAGCCACGTCGCGTTGCCGAACGCATACGTCTTGAGATACTCGCGCAGCCCGTCACGGAACGCCCGCTCGCCCACGATCATCTCGAGCTGCCGCATGACGATGGGCGCCTTCTGGTAAATGATCGGTCCGTAGAGTTGCCCGGCTTCGTCGAGGTTCGAGAGCTCCTGGCGGATGGGATTGGCGCCCGCCGTACGGTCGACTTGATACGCGCCCGGATAGTGCGACAGCAGGAAGCGGAGGTTGTGATTCACCTGCGGAAACGAGGGGTTCACGATTTTGGCCGCCATGAAATTCGCGAACACCTCTTTCATCCACACGTCGTTGAACCACCGCATCGTCACCAGATCGCCGAACCACATATGGGACGTCTCGTGCGCGATGACGCTGGCGCGATCGAGCATCTGATTCTGAGTGGCTGACTCTTCCAGCAGCAGACTCGCGGCGTTGTAGAGGATCGCGCCCGGATGCTCCATGCCGCTGAACTGAAACGATGGAATGGCGATGACATCGAATTTGCCGAACGGATACGGGATGCCCGTGTAGCCTTCGAGCCATGCCAGAGCGGTGGCATGCAGGTCGAACACCGCGTCACGATTCCGGGCAACCTTCGCCGCGTCGGTCTCACGATGAAACATCCTGAGCTCTCGCTCGTTCCGGCGAGCCGTTTCGACGGAGAACCTGCCGGCGACGAAGGCGAAGAGATACGTCGAGATCGGCTCGGTCTCAGCGAACCTTACGCGCGTGCGCTGGTCGCCAGGCTCAGTCGCGACCGACGCGCCGTTGGAGACCGCCGCCCACCCCGTGGGAACGTCGAGCGTCAGCGTGTAACGGCCCTTGAGATCCGGCTGGTCGAAGCACGGAAACGCCAGGTGCGCACGTGACGGAACGAACAGCGTATACAGGAACTCGCGGTCCCGATTGAGCGGCTCGTTGCCCGCGACGAACTCTATGGCAATCTCGTTTTCGCCCGCGTTGGTTGCCTCCGCTGGAATTGTGAGGTGACCGTCGGCGAAGACAAACGCTGCCTCGCTCGCCCCGACACGCACCTTCCGAATGCGATCGCGCGGCTGCGCGAAGTCGAGCACTACTCGATGCGGCGCGCGCAGCGTAAATCGCACCACGGCGCGCCCTTGAACCGGGTCCTGCACATCGCTCGGGACGATGAACGCCAGTTCATAGCGAAGCGCCCCGATCGTCCCTGCCCGCTCCCGCGCGAGGCTGTCCGAAATGCCGCGTTTCGGCAGGTCAGCGCCCGTCTGGCTCGTAATCATGGCCGCCAGTAATAAGGACAGCATGAAGTGACGATATCACCCAGTACGGGCCGTCCACTAAAATGCACACTGTGCGGGGACCCAGATACGGTGGGCGATTGATGCTCGCTCTCGGCGGGGTCGTGGCGATAGGTGTCATCGGCCCGGCGGCGCAGGAACCCTCGGTTGTCCGGGGTCACGTGGAAATCGGTGTACCCATCGCCACACGCAGGCCGACAACGGCGTACCCCACCCGGTCGGTTCCGGCTCCGAAGCTGGCACCGGAGTCCGAGCGGCGTAACGTCGTGGTCTACCTACGGAATGCCCGCCCCCAGAGCGTCGCAACGACGCGCGCGGTCATCAGGCAGCACGACGAAACCTTCACACCACGCGTGGCCGCCGTGACGGTTGGATCCGAAGTCGAGTTCCCCAACGACGATCCCATCTACCACAACGTGTTCTCGCTCTCGCGCGCCAAGAACTTCAACCTGGGGCGTTACCCGCGGGGAGAAACGCGACGCGTCCGATTCGACAGGCCCGGGGTCGTCAAGGTGTTCTGCGAGATACATTCCCACATGAGCGCCACGGTGATGGTGTTCGATCATCCGTGGTTCGCGGTGCCGGACGAAACGGGGCGCTTTCAGCTTCCACCCGTGCCGCCCGGCGATCGGCAGATCACGGCGTGGCACGAACGGCTGGGCGATACAACCGTTAACGTACGCCTCGAGTCGGGCCGCACGCTCGAAACAGACTTCACACTACCCGTACCCGAAAAGTGAGTCGGCCTCCGCGGCTCGTCGCCCGGACACTCGCGGTCGCTTTCGTCACGGTCGCCGTCATCCTGTCGGTCGTGTTCATTGTCCTGATGGTCGACGCGCGCGACCGCGTGCGCGCCGCGGAGATCGACAAGCTTGGTGTTGCCGAGCGAGTCTTCACGTCCCTCGAGACACGGCGACAGCAGGAACTGCTTGGCTCGATCACGACGCTCGCCGAGAACCCGACGCTCAAAGCCGCGCTCGATACCTATTTCACCGAGAGCCGCTTTGCCGGTCTGTCCCCCGAGCATGGGGTATCGCTACGCGAAACCGTCGCGGTCGAGGCCGAGAAGCTTGCCACACTGACGCGGGCCGACGTACTGGCAATCCTGGATCCGGCGGGACGCATCTTTGTGAGTGCCGGACCGTCGCGTGAACGGTGGCCACGGAATCAACAGGTCCCTGCCACCGTCGGATCGCCGGCGTTTCAGGCAGTGGTTGCGCTGCCGGGCGGAGCGTTTCGGATTTCTGGCGCAGCCCTGCGTCTGGTGGACCGCGATATCGGCGCCCTGGTGCTCGGCACGAGCCTCGACGCGCGCTACGCCCGTGAGTTGTCGAGTCTCGCGAGTGCGGACGTGGTCATTACGGTTCACGGCGCCGTCGTGGCGAGTACGCTTCCACAGAACGTGACTGCGGATCTTGGAAGCGCCGTGCCCGGTGAATCGGCAGAAATACGAATGCTGGCCGGGGAAGAATACGCCAGCCGTCTCCTGGTGGAGTCTGGGCCCGCCAGAATCTTGACCTTCGCGTCGATCGATTCAGCGGCGCGCGCCGCCGAGCGCGATGCGCTGCTGGCGCTCGGCACGGTGGCGCTCGGCGCGTTCGTGCTTGCGGCGCTGGGCAGCTTCTGGCTGGCGCGCATGTTGACCGACCCGATCGATCACCTGTCCGGCGAGATTGCCGTGATTACGGCAGCGCGCGATTTCGGTCGCATGTTGCCGCCGACCGGTACGAGCCGCGAGCTGGACTCGCTTGCGCAGGCATTCAACGAGCTCATGAAGAGCCTGACGGCGGCCGAAGCGGAGACTCGCGCCGCGTACGTCGGTGCAATTCGAGCGCTTGCAGCCGCACTCGACGCGCGCGATCCGTACACTGCGGGCCATTCCGAACGCGTGAGCGAGCTGTCGGTGCGCATCGGCCAGCAGATGCACCTGACGGACGCAGACCTCGACGTCCTCAGGCTGGGGGCGCTGCTCCATGACATCGGTAAGATAGGCCTCAGCGACGAGGTGCTTCGCAAGCCGGCATCACTGACCGCCGAGGAGTTCGAGCAGATCAAACGACACCCTGCTCTTGGCGCACGCATCCTCCGACTGGTGCCGTTTCTCGCTCCGCATCTCCCCATCGTCGAGCTGCACCACGAGCGGCCCGACGGACAGGGGTATCCGTTTGGCCTCCGAGGTGACGACATTCCGCTGGGCGCGCGCATCGTGCACGTGGCTGATGCGTTCGACGCGATGACGAGCGCCCGTGCGTACCGTCCCGCTCGTGGCGCGCTTGAAGCAATTGCAGAGCTGCGGCGCCTGGCGGGAACGCAGTTCGACCCTGCTTCCGTGGACGCGCTGGTTGCAGCAGTCCCACTGAGAATGACGGCCGAGCCCATGTTGGAGGAGCTGATTGGCCACCAACTGGTGTAAGGTGCCAGGAGGTTAGAGGCCTGTCATGTTCGTGTTTCGCTGGAGAACGTGGCTCGGCATTGTCCTGTGCCTGACGTCGGCGCCGCCGCTGCTGGCGCAGGAGGCACAGCCATCCGTCCTGGCGATCGATACGGCCGCCTCGTTCGATGAAAGCGTCGACTTCAGCGGCAACTATGCCACCGGCTTGAGCGTCGATGCCCTCGTCTCCGTCGGTCTCGGGCGCGGACTGGAGGGAATCGTCTGGCCGATCGTCCAGCGGCTGGGATCGGGCCAATGGAGCCGCGACGTCTGGATTGCGTCCGTGCGGTACGAGCGAGCGGGGCCCGTTGGCTTGAGAGTCGAGGGAGGCCTGGTGCCGTCCCCCGTTGGCCTGGCGAACTTCATCGGCCGGCGTCCGCATCTCAATCCGACCATCGCGCAGCCGTCCTCGCTCTTCAGCGCGTTGCCTCAACTAGAAACCAGAGGGCCGCGCGCCAACCTGCTTGGCGCCGTGTATCCGTTCGGCGGGCAGGTCACGTTGTCCGGCCGCCATTGGTACGGTCACGCGGCCATGATCGACACTTCACCTCTTCGACGCCGCCGTATCTTGTCGCGCACCAATCCGCCCCGGTTCACGAACGTTGTCGTTGGTGGCGGCGTGATGCCCTTCGTCGGGCTTACCATCGGCGCATCGGTCACACACGGGGGCTGGATGCGGGCTGGGGAAATTCCCACGGTCACCACCGACCAAGACGCGACCGTCGTGACGGTGGAATCGGAGTTCTCGTTTGCGCACACCAGGCTCTCAGGCGAATGGGTACGAGATCTGATCGAGACCAGCACCGGCGATCGGGTTGCCGCTGGATGGTTCGTCCAGGGACAGCACACGCTTGCGCCGCGATGGTTCGTCGCGGGGCGCGTCGAGAAAATCTCTTCCCCACTCGTGACTCCGCCGCTCGTACTACAGCAGCGTCTGGTGGGCTTCGAAGAAGTGGTCGGCTTTCGACTGACGCCGGAATTCACGGTGCGCCTTGGCCACCGCGCTCGACGAGGGTTTGGACGCCCTGGCTACGATCACCAGGCGGCTGTATCGATGGTGTGGTGGAGACGGTGGATCTAATCCCGGACTCGCTTGGATTGGTGACCGGCGTCCGCGGGCGCTGCGTCCGGGAAAGCGGACCTGCGCTCATACCCTGCCGCAGCCGCATCGACTAGTTGCTGCTCCGCGGCGGCGTCCGTTACGCGGCATGAAACGCCTGGAATAACTCGGAACATCGACAAACGCGTGGTCGGAAGTCGATGCGAGGAATCGCTCCGACCGCTTTCCGGCTTCGCCGCGCGCTCGGCCTTGCTTACGCGAACGCAGCTCACCAACCCAAGCGAGTTCCAGTCTAGGCAGAGACTTGTAGGTCAAGAGTCACAAGTCAAGGTAATTATGCCTTTGACAAACCCTGGGCATCGATTCGGACAAGTGATTGCTCCCAACCGATGCCTTCCGGGTCCAAATATTCGCGCTTCACACGTTCAATAAATTCACGATCAAGGGGGCCGAGTTCAAACTGGTGATGAAGCCGAAACCGGACTGGCTTCCCTGCGTATTGCGGATAATCACTCTCAAGCTGGCCATATCAGCTAGCACAAACGCCAAGTAAGCGTTCAGCTTAGATCGGCAAAAGCTCACCAGCTGAGCCCCACTCTCGTTCCTCCACCATCGAGAGTTCGACCACATCAGTGTGCGGATTATGCGAGACGAAGTCGATCACGTTCGTATTGGAAACCGTCATGGTCTGCGGGCTGTCCGCTTCGCTGCCTTCCGTTTCCGCGCCTTCGGTTTGACCTTCCGGCTCACTATAGTTTCACGTCAAAGGACGAGAGGGACGGCCCAGGTCAGCGCACGGTCAAGACCCGCTCCACGAACCAGTACGTGCCCGCCGCAATCACGACGACAGAGCCTGCCCACGCCACCCGATATCCTGCGACAGTACTGCGGCGGCGGATGATGCCAAGCGACGTCGCGACGAGCACGACGATGGCGAGCTGCCCGATCTCCACTCCAAAATTGAAGGAGAAGAGCGACCATCCGAGCGCTTCGGCGGGCAATCCGAATTCGCGCAGCACGTTGGCGAAGCCGAACCCGTGAACCAGGCCGAAGACGAGCGCTGCCCAGGCCCGTAAGTCGCGACCGCTGCCGCGGACGAGGTTGTCAGTGCCTACAAAGACGATGCTGAGCGCAATCGCGGGCTCGATGAGGCGCGCCGGCGGTATCACGATGTTCAGCGCCGCGAGCGACAGCGTGATGCTGTGGCCGAGGGTAAACGCTGTGACGATCTTCACTAACGCGTCCCAGGTGCCGCCGAGCAGCAGCAGTCCAATCAGAAACAGAATGTGGTCCGGCCCGATCAGGATGTGGTGGATGCCGGCGGGAATGAAGGTCCGAATCACCGCCAGAGCGCCCTGCGTCGAGCCCGTGTAGTACGCGTACTCGTCGCTGTCCGCGTTGAAGATCATCTGCTGCCGGAGATCGCTTCCTTCATAGATATTGATGAACGTCTGGTGGACTGGATCGTACGGGAACATGTGAGTCCGAATGCGCAACACTCCAGGTCGCGAGCCCGGCAGGCGGAAGCGAAGCACAAGCGCGTGCCGGTCGGCTGCCGGCTCCAATGCGCCCCACTCAACCATCCTCGCGGCGTCCGCTCGAATCTGCAGCCGCGGCTCGATCAACCCGACGACGCGATCGCGAATTTTCGCAGCCTCCCCTGGATCGAGAAGTCGATCCGCGGGCTCGATTCCGAGGTCGTGCGCGACGTCGACGACATGGAGGACGAGAACGGCATCGATGGCGTCGTCGCGAATGACGAGGTCGAGAAAGCTGAAGGGAGCCGGGTGGGCCGAGACGGCGCGCGGCTCGAGCAACAAGCCTGAAACGACGGCAAGAAGAAGGAGCGCCCGCTGCCCCATGACCAGCAGATTCTAGCTGGTTCAGAATGCTGCCTGAACTCTCAGGGCAAAGGGTGCCGGCGCTCCATGATCCGCGCGTGGGCTTCGTCCAATCGATACGGATCGTCGGTAAAGGTCACGCTGCTGTCGGGCTCGACCCATGCCGTCCAGTAGCCGATGTGCACGGGCAGAGGGTGCTTCAGTCTGACGTGCTGCTCGCGACGCGCGTGCATCGCCGCGGCGATGCGTGGGGCGCTCCATTGCGGCTGATCGCGGAGGACGTACTGGGCCAAGCCGACGGGATTCTCGATTCGAATGCACCCGTGGCTGAACGTTCGCGCGTTACGCACGAACAGCTTTTCGGTGGGCGTGTCGTGCAGGTAGACGCTGAAATGGTTCGGGAAGATGAACTTCACGAGACCAAGCGCGTTGTCGGGTCCGGGTCTCTGGCGAAGCCGCAGTGACGACGTCGTGGACTCGTCCGACCAGTCGATGGACCACGGATCGACGGGGCCAGACGTGCCGACGACCTCGATGTTGTTGCGGTTCAGAAAATCGGGATCCTTGGCGGCGCGCGGCAGCGTCTCGGCGCGCAGGATGTTTTCCGGAATATTCCAGTACGGGCTGAAGACGATGTACGTCATCTCGTCGCTGAAGAGCGGCGTCGGCGTGTCCGGCTTGCCTACGATGACCCGCATCGCCAGGACGGGCTTTTCGCCTTCCATCACCTGCAGCGTGTACGTAGGGACGTTGATCAGGACATACGAGTCGCCAAGATCGTTGGGCGCCCACCGCCACCGCTCCAGGTTCATTCGGATTCGATCGGCCTGTCCGGTCAGCTGCTGCCGCTCGCGCGCGAGCGCGGCCTGCAATCCCTTGTACTGAGGATGCGTCGGCGCGAGCTGTTCGAGGCTGTCGCGAACGCGATTCGACTCGATCGCGCGCACCAATCGAGCCACGAGATCCTCTGTCTTCGGCTGCGCGAGCCAGCTGCGGGAAAGAGCGCTCGGAGTACTGGTCCAACCGACGAGATCAGCCGCGTACCGCAGATACCCGTACGTGAGCTTCGTGTCCAGCTCCGGAACATGCGCCGCGTCGAAGCGCGTGCCCATCATCGTCTGCGAGGCGTGACGGATCCGTTCGAACTCGTCAATGGGGTACGCGGCAGAGTCGAGGCCGTGGAGCTCCGAGTTCCGAAACTGCTGGATGAGATCCTCCACGTGTGGAGTCGAACGGTCGCCGTCGATCCACGCTGGCATGTATCCCCTGCTCTCGTAGAAGCTGCGCTCAATCACCCACAACCGTTTGCCGTGCGCACTTCGCTCCACCCAGTCGGGTGTGCGGCCAAGGGTCTTTTGAATCGCTTCCACGTGGGCCGAGTTGTCCACCCGGCTGCAGGCGGTCGTGAAGAGGAGGAACAGGGTTACGTAGGCTGTTTGTCGAGCCCCCATCAAGGGGCACAGTGCAAGATTTGGGACACAGACGGGCGTCAGCCCCGTTCCGGGACCGTCACCCTGTGCAGTTCAGCTCACTGGAGCTCGGCAATTGGGCCGCTTCCGCCTGAGCTGTCCTGCCGGCGCAGATGGTGAAGCGTCTGCTTGACCTCCCATCCAACAGCCAAGGTGTACAGCACGGCGTTCATGCGGAGGTGCAGGTCGCGCCGGTAGCAGCAGGCGGCGATGTTGTAGCTGGCCATCAGCGCTGCCAGGACGCCGGCCGTCCCGTGCACGGCGCACTTGAGTGCCTCGTGGTTGCCGGAGGTGCATAACGCTTGGACCATGTTTGTCTCTCAGTCTGAGGGCACTTGCCCTCGGCACCATACGGCAGAGCAAGTGATGTGCCACGGAGGGACGAACGGATCACAGCGGTTCTCAGGTTCACGGGTGCTTGGGTGCTCGGGTTCCGGTTCATGGGTTCGTTGGTTCGGGTTCTAAGGTTCGCGGGGTCGGGTTCGCGGGGTCGAGGGCACGGTTTGAAGGTACCGGAGTAGTCTCGTGACGGCCGCCGATGCTCGCCGCGCGAGGATTAGCAGCGGATCGATGTCTGCGTTCGTGAAGTAGCCGCGATCGCAACCGTCCTGCAAATGGTTCGACACTTCCATGAGAGAACCGTTCGCGACGCGCAGATACTGACTGAATTCGCGTGGCAGATAGCGCCCGAAGCCCTCCGCAATATTTCGAGGAGCGGACGCCGCCGCGTTTCGAATCTGGTTGCGAAATTCCGGATCGCGCTGAACGGCGGCACTGTGAAGCAGCGCATACACTCCGAGCTTCAACTCATTGGAAAGCCGCCAGACATCGAGGTCC
>DATCJA010000093.1:0-18462 GCA_036507475.1 Vicinamibacterales bacterium | reverse complement strand
AAAAACTGCTGGATGAGCTGACGGCATTCGTCCTCCAGCACACCGCCTGTTACCTCGAAGAGGTGATTCAAACCGGGCAGCTCGAGGCCGCGCACCGCTGACACGAGCGCACCGGTCTTCGGCTCGGTTGCGCCGTACACCACCTCGCGCACGCGCGCGTGCACCAACGCGCCGACACACATCAGGCACGGCTCCACGGTGACGTAGACGGTCGCTTCGGTCAGACGATAGTTGCCAGCCTGGCGGGCCGCCTCGCGCAGCGCAAGCAACTCGGCATGCGCGGTTGGATCGACGGCTGATATCGGCTGGTTGAAGCCGCGGCCGACGATCCGTGCGTCCACGACGACCACGGCGCCGATCGGCACCTCGCCGGCGGCGAGGGCGCGCTGCGCCTCGTCGAGCGCCGAGTGCATGAACTGCTCGTGCGTCGGGGTCTGACCCCTGTCAATTTCCGTCAATTCGCGGTTGCGCGGATGTAGGCATCAACCTGCCCTTCGAGGATCGGCAGCGGGACCGTACCGGCCATCAGCACAGCGTCGTGGAATGCCTTCGGCGAGAATCGGCCGCCAAGTGCCTTCTGAGCCTTGTCGCGCAGCTCGACGATCTTCAATTGCCCGATCATGTACGCGCACGCCTGGCCCGGGTTGACGACGTATCGGTCGATCTCGCTGGCTTCGATGCCGTAGTCGATCGCCTGCTGGCGCGTCCATCGCTTCGCATGGAGGCCGGTGTCGACCACGAGGCGCCGCGCGCGGAACAGCGCCCCCTCGAGCTGCCCCAACTGCCCCTCCAAATCGTTGTCGTACCAACCGGATTCGGCGGCAAGCCGCTCGGCGTACAGTCCCCACCCCTCACTCAGCGCGGAGATGCCGCCGAGCGCGCGAATCTGACGGAAGCGCGGACTCGCCTCGTTCTCGAGCTCGAGGGCGATCTGGAAATGGTGGCCGGGGACGGTCTCGTGATACACGAGCGTACGGAGCCCGAATTTCGTCAGGTACGACGGGCGCAGCGGAATCTGAAACGTCCCGGGACGGGATCCGTCGCGTGCCGGCGCGCCGTAGTTGGCTGCGGCGGTGTTCTCGCGGAACGCCGGAAACGGCCGCGCTATGACTCCCGCGCGCGGGACGCGCTCGAACAGCGCCGCCGACTGCTTCTGCGCGTCGCTGATGATGCCGTCGATGTCGGCCATGATCCGGGCGCGCCCTTCCGCGGTCGCGGGGTACGCAAGATCTTTTTCGAGCTGCGCGATCCGGCTGTTCACCGACCCTTCGGCCCGCCCAAGTCGGCGGAAGATCGCGTCCATCTCCTTCTCGATGCGTGCGACCTCGCGCAGGCCGATCTGATGGATCTCGTCCACCGTCAGATTGGTCGTCGTGAACCGCCGCAGGTTGTAGGCGTAGGCGGCGGCGCCCCCTTTGAACCGCCACAGCCCGGCGTCATCCGTCGTTTTGTCCACGAGCGGCTCGAGCACGGCAATGGCGTTCTGCCACGCCGGATAGATCTGCGCCGAGGTGATCCGCTCGGCCGCCGCCCGCAGCTCCTCGCGCCTCGCCTCCGGAATGGCGCCGCTCGCAGTCATCCGTTCGAAGAACGCGGCCACATATGGGTTCTGGGCGGCCGGCGTGCCGATGAACTGCCGCATCTGCGCCAGCGTCGCGCGAACGATGAAACGCGGCGGCACCATCGCTTTCGCCGCAAGCTCGCGCGCTTCTGCAGTCGCCTCCTGCATGCGTGCCGCGACCTGTCCAAGACGCGTTACGTAGTTCGCAGCGTCTTTCTCGGTATTGAGCGGATGCAGCACCGTGAGAATGTTTACCAGCTCGATGTTGGCGCCGGCGAACTGCTCGAGCGGAAACGCGAAATCGTCGTACTTGTCACCCTCGACGACGACCTCGAGCTGCCATTTCATGAGGTCCGCGGACACCCGCTGCGTGGCGGTCAGGCGGTCGTTGTCGAACTTCGCCAGCGCTGCCAGCCCGCGCCGGGCCATCTCTACGCGGCGTCGGCGCCATTCTCGAGTCAGGGGCGTAATCTGCGCCTCGAGCGCGTCCTGCTCGGCGCCGGTGAAATACCGCGACTGAATCGCCTGGTTCGGATTCGCGCGCACCCAGTCGTCCGTGAACGTGCGGAAGAAGTCGTCTATGGCAGGTGCCTGTGCGCGCGGGTGGGCAACGACGACCGCGGCGAGAAGCGCGCCTGCAAGCAAGGCACGAGAACGAATGTAGCTGCTCATCGCATCACCCCAGAAACAATCGGTACGCGGGGTTGTCGTATTCAGCGGTATACGGATACCCGAGGCCGTCGAGGAACTCGCGGAGCGCAGGCAGATCGGCGTCATCCACCTCGAAGCCCGCCAGCACCCTGCCGAAGTCGGCGCCGTGATTGCGGTAGTGGAACAGGCTGATGTTCCAGCGTCCTCCCAGCTTGTCGAGGAACTCCATCAACGCGCCGGGCCGCTCCGGAAACTCGAATCGGCACAGCCTTTCGTGCCGCACCTCGGGGGCATGCCCGCCCACCATGTGGCGCACGTGGAGCTTGGCCATCTCGTTGTCGGTCAGATCGACGGTCTCGTACCCGGTTGCGTTGAGCGTCTTCGCCAGCGTCTTTCCGTCGTGCCGCGAATGCGTGGCGATGCCAACGAAAATGTGCGCCTTGTCGCGGCCGCTCAGCCTGTAATTGAACTCGGTGACGACCCGCTTGCCGATTGCCGTACAGAACTCACGGAAGGCGCCGGGCCGTTCGGGAATCGTGACGGCCAGGAGCGCTTCTCGCGCCTCGCCCAGTTCCGCGCGCTCGGCGACGAATCGCAGCCGGTCGAAGTTGATATTGGCGCCGCTCAACACCGCGACAAGTGATTGATCGCGCGCACGCTCGCGCTCGACCCACGCCTTCAGGCCTGCCACCGCCAGCGCGCCGGCCGGTTCCATCACCGCGCGCGTATCGTCGAAGACGTCCTTGATCGCGGCGCAGATCTCGTCGTTGTTGACACGCACGACCTCATCGACCGTCTGCTGGACGATGGGAAAGGTGATCTCGCCCACCTCGCGCACCGCAACGCCGTCGGCGAAGAGGCCGACATGATCCAGGTGCACGCGCCGGCCCGCCGCGAGCGACTGGTACATCGCATCGGCTTCGAACGGCTCCACGCCGATCACCTTGACATCAGGCCGCAGCACCTTCAGGTAACCGGCTATCCCGGCGATGAGACCGCCACCGCCGACGGGCACGAACACCACGAAGGGGCGGTCCTGGCTGTGCTGCAGGATTTCGGCGCCAATCGTTCCCTGCCCCGCAATGACAAGCGGGTCGTCAAACGGATGGATGAACGTCAGTCCCGTTTCCGCAGCCAGCACATCGCACTGCGCCTTGGCGTCGGCGTAGCTGTCGCCGGCAAGCACCACATCGGCGCCCATCGCCCGCACCGCATCCACCTTGATCTGCGGTGTGGTCTGCGGCATGACGATGGTCGCCTTCAGACCGAGCTTCCGGGCGGAGTACGCGACGCCCTGAGAATGATTGCCGGCGCTCGCCGTGATGATGCCGCGCGCCCACTCGTGCTCGCAGAGGTGCGCGATCTTGTTGTACGCCCCCCGAAGCTTGAAGCTGAACACGGGCTGCAGATCTTCGCGCTTGAAGAGCACCTCGTTCGAAAGTCTGCGAGACAGGCGCGGCGCGGCATCGAGCGGCGTCTCGCGCGCCACGTCGTACACGCGGCTCTTGAGAATGTCGTGAAGGAGTTGGGTCAGCATGCGCTAGTCAGTAGGCAGTAGGCAGTAGGCAGTAGGCAGAAAGTTGTCGGGAGCCAGGCTGGCTGTCGCCTGCCGCTTACTGCCTACTGCTTACTGCCTACTACAGTGCTTGAGAGTACTACACGGTCGCTCCGGCGGGCTCTGGCGAGCGCGCGCCGAATACGAGCGAGGACGCCAGGATGCCGGCTGCGACGCGCGCGGCAGTCGCCCACGTCAGGGGGCGAGTGACGACGCGCACGTGCCCTGAGGCAACGGCGGCGCAGATAGCGGCAGCATCCCGTTCGGCGTCGACGAGGGAATACGTGGTTCCGAGCTGTTCGAACCGATGGACGTCGCCGTTCCCGACCATCGGCTTGTCGTGCGCACGCGCCCACCGCTCCGCCGGGCGATTGAAGTCGAGCGAGGCCGTGTACATGGCGTTGCATTCCACCGCATCGAAGACGTCCGCATGCCGGTTCAGCGCCCCGAACAGGCTGCTCGGTCCAGGAAAGTATGGATGCGGGGCAATCACCAGCCCGTCGCTCTGCCGCTTCAGCCGCCGCACGTCGTCGAAGGACTGCACGCCTTCGACCGCACCGGATGGAAAGTTGAGGAGCAGCACGTGACGCCCTTCGACGGTGCGCTCGATCCCGGGGATCAGCACGAGGCCGCGTTCGGCAGCAAAGTCAGCGAGCGGACGAACATCGAGCTGCCGGTCGTGCAGCGTTATCGCCAGCGCATCGTATCCGAGCGTCGCAGCGCGCTCGATCAATTGGCAGGTGGAATACGGGATCCGATCCATTGGATCGTCCGAGGTGTGGATGTGAAGATCGACTTTCAGCACGTCAGAGACCATTCACGAATCGCGCCGGGCTTGGGGCGCAGGCGGGACACCGAGAAATTGCGTCTTGATTTCCTCATTATTCCAAAGCGTGACGGGATCTGTGGAGTGGACGACCTGCCCCTTGCTCATCACATGAACGTAATCGGCTACCTTTATTGCAAACGCGGCGTTCTGCTCCGCCAGCAGAATCGACGTGCCTTCCTCCCGCAGCCGACGGATGACGGACGCGACTTCGGCAACGATCACCGGCGCCAGGCCTTCTGTCGGCTCATCCATTACGAGCAGCAGAGGCATGGCCACCAGCGCACGTGCGATGGCCAGCATCTGCTGTTCGCCGCCGCTGAGCTCGTTCCCACGGTTGTGCCTGCGCTCGGCAAGCCGCGGGAACACGGAGAAGACTTTTTCAAGGTCCCAGCCGTGCGCCGCCGAATGGACGGCGTCGCCGGCCATCGTCGCACGAGGCGTTCGCGCCCGGGCAATCTCGAGGTTCTCGCGCACCGACAGCGATGAAAAGATCCTGCGCCCCTGCGGAACCAGGCCGACCCCGAGATGGTGGATCCGGTGGGGCGGAAGGCGCGTGATGTCGATCCCGTTCAACACGACACGGCCGGCGCGTGGCGGCGTGAGGCCCACCAACGAGCGGCACAAGGTCGTCTTGCCCACTCCGTTGCGACCGAGCACCGCCGTCACCGTGCCTTTGTCCGCGCTGAAGGTGACACCCTGCAGCACGTGACTCTCGCCGTAGTAGGTGTGAAGGTCGTGAACGTTCAGCATAGTCCCCGCGCAGGCTAAAGCCTGCGCTCTACATCCGACGCGACGGCTCCAAGATAAATCTCCTGCACGCTGCGGTTGGCGCTGACCTCGTCACGATGTCCCTCGGTCAGCACACGCCCCTGGTGGAGCACCGTGACGCGTTCGGCAAAGGCGAACGCCACGTCCATGTCGTGCTCGATGAGCAACACGGCAATTCCTGGATCCAGCCGCTCGAGCAGCGTGTGCATCGTCCTGCTCTCGCCTGCCGAAAGACCAGCCATCGGCTCGTCCAGCAGAAGCAAGCGCGGCCGCCCAGCCATCGACAGCGCCACCTCGAGCTTCCGCTGGTCACCGTAGGAGAGGTTTCCCGCCGCTTCGCCAGTCAGCACAGACAGCGCGAACCTGCCGATGATCTCGTCTGCCCGTTGCCTCAGGTCCGGGTACGACGACAACGCGCGGTGCATGGACAGCTTCCGGCGATCGAGCGCCTCGCAGGCCAGCAGAACGTTTTCGAGGACGGTGAGCGCCGGAAAGAGCTTGGTGATCTGAAACGTCCTGGCAATGCCGAGTGCGGCACGCTGATGCGGAGCCATGCGTGTCACCTCTGTGCCGAACAGCACGATCCGACCGCCCGTCGCTGCGAGCTCGCCGCTGATCAGATTGAACAGCGTGGTCTTTCCCGCGCCGTTCGGGCCGATCACCGCACGCCGCTCCCCCGGCGCAACGGTCAAGCTGACGTCATCGACCGCCCTGAGGCCGCCGAAATGCCGCGAGACGTGTTGGAGGAGGAGCGCTGGCGCAGTCATGCGACCGAGCGTCTTTCACTGCGACGAAACACCGAGGCACAGAGACACCGAGGGACATCAGCGAACATGATGCGCTGTGTCGAAGTTGAGTTGACGACGCTCTTATTGGCGGGTGGCGCGGGGAGGGGCATCCCCGCCCGCCGCGCAGGCGCCTCATGTGTGATCATGTCCTTGGCGCCGAGGACGGGTGGGGAGACCCCGCGACAGGACCCGCAGAGCGTCAACTCAACCTCCAGAGTCAGGACGCCGGAACAAAGCGTCGCGAATAGAGCGGCTGTCGCAGATAGTCCGCGGGGTTGTACTTCCAGAACTGCGACACCCGAGGCACCGTGGCGATCACTGTGTTCTGCAGCTCGCCGTTCACCCGCTCCACGCGCCGGATGTAGATGCTCTGAATCGGGTTACCGTACTCGTCGAGCATCACCAGACCCCGCGGCAGGCCGGTCGGCTGCGCGGCGCGCAGCGCCTCGAGCAGCTTCGTCCGATCCTCGACGCGGCCGCCGAGTGCCTCGATCGCCGCCAGAACCCACTTGCCGCCCGTATACATGCTCTCGGCGTAGTAGCTCGCCACCTTGTTGTACCGGCGTCGATACGCGCCGGTGAACCGGCGGTTGTCCGGCGTGTCCAGGGCCGCGCTGTACTGCAGGGACGTGACTACGCCGAGCGCCTCGTCGCCCATGAACGGCAGCACGTGCTCGTCCGTCGTGGTACCGGAACCGATGAGGGGGACGCGTCCCTTCAACCCGTATTCCGCGTACTGCCGCATGAACTGCAGCGCGGTACGGCCGAGGAAGAGCGCGTACACGGCGTCGACGTCGCGCGAGATCTGCGCCAGGTACGGCGCGAAATCGTGCACCGAGACCGGCGTCCACATCTTCTGGACGATGCGGCCGCCCTCGGCCTCGAAGGTGCGCTGAAAACCGCCGACCGACTCCCAGCCGAACGCATAGTCGAGGGCAATCGTGGCGACCGTCCGGTAGCCAAGGGTCCGGTACGCGTACTCGCCGAACGCGTGGTTCGGCTGGCTGCTGGTCCAACCGGTGCGGACGATCCACTGGCTGCGGCGGCGCTGCGTGAGATCGTCAGACGACACGACCGGGTACACCGTCGGAATCTGCTGCGCGTCGACGTACGGGGCGAGCGCGTACCCGCTCGACGCGAGCAGCGTCCCCGCCATCAAATGCACGCGATCGGACTCGACCAGCTTCCGCGCTTTCGTCAGCGTCACAGCCGGAATAGCCTCGTCGTCTTCGATGATGAGCTGAATCTGCCGGCCGCCGGCGCGGTAGCCGACCTCGTCGAGCAGGAGCAGGAAGCCATTGAGGATGTCGCGGCCGTTCTGCGCGAACGGGCCGGACAGCGGCACGATGAACCCGATCTTGATGGGACCGGCAGGCGCCTGGCCGCGGAGGATGACGGCTGCGAGGATCAGCGCCAGGACGACGAGCGTGAGTCGAATGTGTTTCATGTGCGTACCGAGTCCGGCTAAAGCGGCCCCGACCCAGGTCCGGCTAAAGCCGGACACTACGTACGAGGATTTACGTACGTAGTGTCCGCCTTCAGGCGGACCGACGACGTCCTAGATTCCATAGACCCTTCGGCGCCACGAGAATCGCCACGATATACACGATCCCCAGGATCAAGAGCCAGCGCGCCGTGTAGGCGCTCATCACGTTCTTCAGCAGGACGATAATTCCCGCTCCGAGCACCGGACCAACCAGCGTCGCCGGACCACCGAGCGTCACCATCAGAAACAGTTCAGACGAGGCCGTCAAGTCGAGATACGTGGGGCTCACGAAGCCGTTGAAATACGCCCACATCACGCCCGCCACGCTCGCGAACGCCCCCGCAATGACATAGCTCATGTAGCAGTGAAGCCATGTGTTGAAGCCAAGGCTCTTCATCCGCCCTTCGTTCTCGCGGATCCCGCGCAATGTGAGCCCGAACGGCGACCGGACGAGCAGGGCCATCAACGCCGCACAGGCGAGCAGCACGAGCACCGTCACATAGTAGAAGGCGACTGCGCCGGCAAATGGACTGCCGGCATGAACGAGCAGGTTCGGAATGCCCGAGATCCCGTTGTCGCCGCCGGTCATCGGAATCCAGCGATAGCTCAATCCCCAGAGGACCATACCCAGCGCGAGCGTGATCATCAGGAAGTACACATCTCGAACATGCGACACGATCAAGCCGAACGCCGCGGCGAGTGCGGTTCCAATGAAGATTGCGGCAAGGATGCAGACCCAGAAATCGGCGCGATAGGTGGTGGACAGGACAGCGACGGCATACGCCGCCACGCCGAAGAATGCGGCGTGACCGAGCGAAGGCAGCCCCGTGTATCCGAGCAGCACGTCGAGGCTCATGGCCAGAATCGCGAGGATTGCAACCTGCGTCAGAAGGCCAACCCAGTAGGAGCTCAGGAATAGAGGGCCTGTCACCATCAGGATGGCGGCGATTGCGAGAACCGGCAGCCTCCACCCCTTAAGCGCGTCCATACAGGCCCGTCGGCTTGAAGGCGAGCACGAGCACCATGGGCGCGAAGAGCGTGAAGTACGACAGTTCTGGGACGAGCGCCTTGCCGAAGTTGTCGATCATCCCCACCACAATGCTGCCGACGAGCGCGCCTTTCAGGCTGCCCATCCCGCCGACGATGACCACCACGAAGGCGAGCGGAAGCAAGTCGAAGTCGATTCCGGCGTAGCCTCCGAGAATCGGCCCTCCCATGACTCCACCGAATGCGGCGAGCGCTGCGCCCACCGCGAATACGACGCCCGAAAGCCGCGCAACGTTGATGCCAGTGGCCGAGGCCATCTCCGGATCGTCGACGGTGGCGCGCAGCCTGGCGCCGATGAGCGTCTTCTCGTTCACGAGCCACAGCGCCACGCCGACGAGCGCGGCCACGACGATCACGAACAGCCGGTAGTACGGAAAGACAACGTCTCCTGCCTCCATCGATCCACTCAGCCAGGCCGGGTACTGAAGCGTGAATGGATCGCCTCCCCAGATCATGAGCGCCGCATCCCTGAACAACAACGCAAACCCCATCGTCATCATCATCTGCGCCAGAGGGTCCGACCCGAAACGCCGCAGAAAGAAGCGCTGCATCACGAAGCCGATCGCCCCGACGACGACAATCGCGGCGATGGCCCCAAGCAGCAGGCTCCCGGTGCGCAAAATGACGGTGTACGCGACGTACACCCCGAGCATGTAGAAGGAGCCGTGCGCGATGTTGACGATCTTCATCACGCCGAACGCAAGCGTGAGACCGCTGGCAATGAGAAACAGCAGCGCCGCGGAGAACAGACCGTTGAGGGTCTGGGTGAGGAGGTACGTCATGGACAGTAGGCAGTAAGCAGTAGGCAGTAAGCAGTAGGCAGTAGGCGGTAAGCAGCGGTTCGGTAGCGCCAAGAAGGGCCGACCTTGCGGGGCCGGCCCTTTACTGCCGACTGCCGACTGCCGACTGCCTACTGCCTACTGTGAACTAGTTATTGTCCACCCCGTCCGCCGCGGCCGCCGCCTGCGGGCGCTCCGCCGGGTGCGGCACCGCGTCCCTCGCCCGCCGGAGGCGGAGGCGGTGGCTGAATGCCGAGGACCTTGCCAAGCGCATAGAAGGCGCACGGCTCGTCCATGTTGCCGCCGCCGATTCCGATCGCGCCGATGAGCTGATTCTCGAGCACGATCGGCACGCCGCCGGGCACGAAGTAGTACGACAGCCCTGAGTCACGTCCCAGATCCGTACGAATCAAGCGGCCTTCGACGGTCGGAAAGCGGTCGGCCACAGCCCTCGAGGGTGTGCGCGCGTAGAGCGCCGTTCTCGCCTTCATCAACCCGGTCTCGACGCCAATCGGCACAACACCGTCCATCACGTGCGCATCGATGATGTCGCCGTTGGGCGCGAGGATGAAGATGGCGTAATTGCCGGGAGCGCCCTGCTGCTTGTTCGCGAACTCGACGCACGCATCGACGATCTGTCGCGCCACGCTCGCGTTGATCTGGTACTTGAACAGCGTCCGGCTTGCAACCTCGTTCGAGACGACAGCCTTCGCAAGCGGCATCGGCGTCGTACCCTGCGCTGCCGCCGGGGCCGGCGCCAGACACGCAGCGGCCAGGATTGCCAGGCCCATTCCGAGGAATCGAAGTGTATGCATCATGGTTTATCCCTCACTCGCCGATCCTCACCTTCACGGAACACCGAGGCACAGAGGCACCGAGGCCACATTGGACGGAATTCCTCAGTGTCTCGGTGCCTCGGTGGTACGTGGAGGTAAAGACGGACTCATCAATTGATTCCATGTTCCAGAACGATCTTCATGCGCTGACCGCCGCCGTCCGAACCGAGCATGCCGATGGCGGCCTTGAGATCTGCGAGAGGCATCACGTCGCTGATGAGCGGCTCGAGCCGAACCTGGCCCCGCTGCACGAGCCCGATCGCGCCAGGGTAGTCTTCACTCTTGGCCACACGCGCGTTGATGAGCGAAAGCTCCTTGTAGTAGAGGTCGTAAAACGGCAGGGCTCCTTCCTTGGCGGTAATGATGCCGAACATCAGGATACGGCCGCCCGACCGGGTCATGTTGACCGCCGCTGCCAGCTGCTGCACCACGCCCGTCGTCTCGATTACCACATCCGGCCCTCGGCCTTCGGTTGCTTCGCGCACCTTCTCGACCGCATCGGCGCCACTCGGAGACGTCGTGTCGGCGCCCAGCGTTTCTGCGAGCGCTCGCTTGTCGGCGCTCCGGGTCACGCCAATCACGGTCGCGCCGCGCGCCTTCGCCAGTTGGACGTGCAGCTGCCCGGTCACCCCAAGCCCGAGCACGACGACGTATTCCCCTGGGAAGATGTCGATCTGGCGCTGCGCGTGAAGGCACGTCGTCAGCACCTGAATCATCGGCGCGGCACGCCGGTCGATACCGTCGGGAAGCTTGAAGACGTGCGTCGCCGGCGCCGCGAGGTATTCCGCAAAGCCGCCGTTGGCGTCGCGCCCGAGGAGCAAGCCGTTCGGGCACAGGTGCGTCTGGCCAATCCGGCAATGGAAACAGGCGCCACAGTAGAGCTCGGGATCGACGATGACCTTGTCGCCCACGCGGAACGGCGCGTTGCCCGCGTCGACGACCTCCCCCGCCATCTCGTGCCCCATGATGCGCGGATAGCGGACGGGAATCGATCCGTTGAAGATCTTGTAGTCGGTGCCGCAGATGCCGCTGTGCGTGACGCGGACCAGAACATCGCTCGCGGCCGGAGCAGGACGTGCAACCTCCTCCTGCACAAGCTCACCCGGGGCGGTGAGAACCATCGCTTTCATGGAACAACCAAGCCAAGTGGAAAAGTGGAAAAAGTGGAAGAAGTGGAAAAGTAAGTACGCAAGTGCGATCGGCCAACTCGGACACGTTGGCATGGATATCTCGCATTGCTGCAGGCGTGCGCCGATTGTCGCCGCGGCACTTGTAACTTACTTTTCCACTTTTCCACTTCTCTACTTTTCCACTTGGAGGACCTCAGGATTGACCGGGTTCCGTGGCGCCCGTCCCTGGAGCACCGCCACTACTTCCTGCGCGGCCTTCGTCTGGAGCTCGACGAGTGATTCCTCGGAATAGAAGCTGGTGTGCGGCGTGATGACGACGTTGTCGCGGCCGAAAAGCGGCGAGTTGGCCGCCGGCGGCTCCTGAACCATCACGTCGAGCGCCGCACCCGCGATCTGTCTGGCGTCGAGCGCCTGCGCGAGCGCCGCCTCATCGATGATCGGTCCTCGTGCGGTATTCACCAGATATGCGGTCGGCTTCATCTGCCTGAAGGCGTCGGCGTTGAACAGATTCTTCGTCTCGGGCACGAGCGGACTGTGAATCGAGACGTAATCCGACGTCTTCAGCAGCGTGGCGAAATCCACGCCCTCCACGCCGGCGCCCGTGAACACCTCCTTCGGCACGTACGGATCGTAGGCAACGACCTTCATGCCGAACGCCTTTGCCTTGGGCACGACGAGCTGCGGAATGCGGCCGAACCCGACGAGCCCGAGCACCGTGCCGCGCAAGCGATGGATCGGCACGACGGCCGGCATCTTCCACGTGCCACCATGCACCTGCGCGTTGATGAACGGGATCTTGCGCACGACCGCCAGGAGCAGCGCCATCGTGTGGTCCGACACTTCGTCGATGCAGTAGTCGGGCACCTTGGTCACCACGATGCCCTTCTTCGTGGCCTCCGGGATATCGACATTGTCCACGCCGATACCGAAGCGGGAGACGATCCGGCATTTCGTCAACTGCCGGATCATGTCCGCGGTGATCTTCGCGTAGGTCACCAGAATGGCGTCCGCATCCTTAGCGACCGCCATGATGGCCTCGGGCGTCGGCGCCGACGCGAGCTGCAACTGGCCACCGACCCGCGAGAGCACCTCGCGGGCCGGATCGAGATTAGGGAAAACGGAGTCCGCGACGGCGACCTGATATGACATACGCGAAGTAGGCAGTAGGCAGTAAGCAGTAGGCAGAAAAGCGCAGACAGCACCTGCTGCCTACCGCCTACTGCCGGCTGCCTACTACCGCGCCATCGCCTCTTCCATGTGCTCCATGCGCGTGAAGACGACGGGGCCGTCCGCGCTCACGAGCACGTTCTCCTCGAGGCGGCAGGTCTGCTCGAGACCCTGGTGCCCGGCGAACGTCTCGATGGCGAAGTACATGTTCTCCTTGATCTCGGCAGGGTACTTCATCGAGTACGCACGCGAGATCCACATGCCCTCGTACAGCGTGATCCCGATGCTGTGCGCGAACTGCTGCAGCGTGACCGTTCCGTAGGTATCGTCGTCGTATGTCGGGAACTGGGAGGCGACGTCGGCGCTGGTGTTGCCGGGCTTCAACTGGGCGAGGCCTGCGTACATGGAATCGTACACCTCGCGATACAGGTCGATCTCTTTACCGGTCATCTTCGTGCCGTAGGGTCCGCCGCACTTGAAGCAGCGCACGAAGTCGATGAAGTAGCCGGAGGGACCGACGGCGTTGATGTCGACGATCACGAGGTCGCCCTGACGGATGAGCTTGTCGGTGGCCCACCGCCGGTACGGGCTCGTGTTACCGCATGAGGCCACAATGATGTCGTAGATGATCTCGCAGCCGCGCTCGAGCATGAACTCGTGCACCTTGGCTTCGATCTCGCGCTCGCGGACGCCGGGCTTCAGCCACTCGTACTTGATCTTCCACATCGCCGCGTCGCCGATGCTCGAGGCCTGCTTCAACAGCTCGATCTCGTCGCGCGTCTTGACGGTGCGCGCCCGCGACACCGCCGGCCACCCGTTGACGATCTTCAGCCCGACCTTCTGAAACGCTTCGAACGCGGGCATGTCCAGGTTGTCGATGCCGATCTTCTCCTTCAGGACACCGTGCTCTTTCAGCACCTCGACGACGCTGTCGGCCATGCGGCCAGCCATGTACGGAACGGCGCCCTCGGCCCACTGCCAGGTGATGGCGGGACGGATGCGGCCTTCCATCCAGGGGAGGTCGATCTTGGCGCACTGCAGGTCGGAGCCGGCTGTTTCAAATAGCGTTGGCGTTCCCTCGGCTGGAACCACCGCGTAGCGGATATTGATGTTGTACTTCCAGTTCCCCTGGTACGACGCCGTTGCGTAGCGGATATTCGCCCCTGCGAACAGCACCAGTGCGCCAATGTCCTCGGCCTTCATCTCGGCCTGGAGCTTGACGAGGCGCTCCTTCCGCAGCCTGTCGAAATCGACGCGGTACTGCCAATCGGCGCCCGTCTGGCTGTACAGACGCCTGGGATCGTATTCGTGCGGCTTCCCCAGCCAGCTCAGGTCCATTCCGTTGCTCTTTGCTTTCGGATCAACAACCATGCTCATTGAACTGCTACTCCATCTGGACGAAATACCTTCCGCTTTTTCACAATGCCATCGTACGAGTGTCCGGCTCTGTCAACCGTATGTAGTGTCCGGCTTTGGCCGGACCTGAGCGAGCTGACGTATGCGCAGAAACGTGGCGAGAAAGACTGAGTACTATACATCGCGTCTCGCGAGGTTCGCCAGTCTGGGGGGATCTCTGGAAGGTCTCTTGTCTTTGGTCTTTGGTCTTTGGTCTTGACGCGGACGATCGGCCGGCCAGACGCTCGGTTCGAAAGGCCTGCAGCGGCAGCTTTCTTGGCTATGGTCTTGAGAGAAACATTGTCGGTCGCGATCGATCAGAAATCAGACGGCCAATCCTGACGTGGCGGGATGTCGGGATTCATCCGCTCGACGCCTTGATTCTCCGGCACTGACTCCTGCGCAATCTCTTGTTGATGCTTTCGGTGGCTCGCCATGCCGCCTTTTCTGCCGGCTTCACGCGCTTCCTCGCTGCTCCATTCGTGAGCGGTGCCCTTGAGGTGCGCCGCTTTGCCCCCCTTGCTGGCGATCTCACGCTGCTTGGTCCGGTCCATCGACGCAAACCCGCGATCCTCTTTGGCCATATGTCCTCACACCCTGGTGAACTTCACCAGTCTCATGCTGGGCATTGACGGTCGGCTGCCCTTTAGTACATCAGTGCAACCGATGTGCCGAAATGAGCCACGTCTCAACAATAAAGTCAGATAAGAGCCACTTCAGAGCCACCACAGCTCAGGTGGTCTCTAAGCATTCAAGCGTCTTGGGAATGGCCCCGGTGTTGCGGGAGCAGTCGGCGTGATTGGTTGTCGGCATTGTGAACCCATCCTTGACCTCAGGAGGGATGAGATGATTTCGCAGTCGCACGAGTGCCAGACAAATGAAGTGTCAGGAGCGTGGCTCGACTCGATTGAGCATCTGATCCGGTGGATCGGGCCGCGCACAGTCGGACGTGAACGCGTATTCCAAAGGATGGCGGACGTCAGGAAGGCGCAACGAGAGACTCACCGCCTGCAGGATGCCCTCTGCCTGCTGTCGCGCGAGCTCGACGCGCTGTACCCGCAAGGCGCCGTCATCAGTCTGGCGAGACGACGTGTTCGCGATGTGGCGTTGACCTTGGCGCACACGTAGCTGTTATCAGCACGCGATTCGATGCAGCGGTTCACCCGATATGATCGATTCGTGCGGCGGTATCTCGACACCGACCACGCACGTGTGCTCCGGTGGAGTCTTCACGCATCAACTCCCCGCTGGCGCCACTCCCGCCTGGAACACGCTGACCCCACTCGGCCCGCGCTCCCAGTGTCCCGGGTGATCGGGGATCCACGGCGCCTCCGTCCAGAAGAACGTGAACCGATCGACTCCGGCCGGAAGAACAGCCTCGTAGCCTCCGCCCGTCAACGGCATGAGCGGCACGTTGTAGACCGGGTCCCAGCTCCCGTCCGCGCGCGCTAGGCCGGCGTGGGCGTAGCCGCTGGCACCCACACGGACGCGAAGGCGGCGGTTCGGAGGGAAGTGCTTCCGCTCGAAGGTCCAGAGAACGGTGTCGCCGACATCGGGCGGGGACTCCGGAACCTTCGCTCGTCCGGACTCGTTCAAGGCCGCGCTCGCCGCAACGATCAAGTCGATCGTTCGCAGGTACCCGCGATGCAGGTTGATGATGGACTGCCCCGGCCTCTCGAGCATCGCGTCGCCGACGTTGATGACAATGCCCACTCTGGCGGCCATCGCGGGGTCGATCCCGGCCGGAGCCGAGGAACGTCCGATGTAGACCACCTTTTCGGGATCGAGCTCCGGAACCGAAGGGTAGCGTCTCTCTCTTGAGAGTCTCACCAACGCATCGAAGCCCTCGGACTTATCTTTGCCGGTGCTCCGGGACACCAGCCGATACGCCCCGTCCTGGAAGACGTAGATCTCGTTGCCGCCGGAGAGCACCAGCAGCACGTTGGCCAGCGCGCGCGAACGAGGTCCGAGCTCGACGATGAGAGGCCTCAGGAGGCGGTAATAGAACCAGTCGAAGGATGCTCCCGTGTTGAACACGAGGACGCCGCCCGCGGCGAGATAGTCCGCGAGCACCTCGATCGTGCTGTGCTCGAGGTCCCCCCCGGAGAACGCCGTGAGCATCTCGTCCAGGTCGGTGACGACGACGCACCGGCCCGTCTGCCGGATCGTGACGAGGAATTGCTCCAGCGCGACGACCTGCGCCGGGGACAGATCCACGAGCGCCTCCTGCATCTCCCCGCGCGATCTCCTCTGGGACTTTGCCGCTCGAAAATACGCCGTGAGCATGTGCCTGACGTGTGCCTCTCCTTGTTCTTCCGGCCACGCTTCGCCCACCGACTCGTGCGCCAGCCTGACAAACAGCGGTCCCACCTCGACGAGCCGCGCGGGTCCGCCGGGCGTGACCGCCACCCAGCCGAAGTCGGTCAGGAGGAGGCCTCCGTTGCCGGTGCCGTGCTGCCGGCCGACGTCGATCGCGATGTAGTCCCGTCGGAGCCACGAGCCCGGGGCGTACCGGATCTCGCCGTTCTTACTCGCCGTATGACCGATGATCTGCGGCAGGAGCGTATCGTGGTACCGGTAGTGGTCCATCTCGCGGAGGTCGGGCGTGAAAATGCCAGCGGGCTCGTACCCGATTTCGCCGGGCAGACGTTGCTCCCTCGCATGGCTCGTCCCGATGCGGAAAATCTCATGCGGCAGGTCGCGCGCCGCGATCCGCTCTCGCTCCACGAGCGCGCGGCGAAACACCTCGTTCACGTAGGAGGCGATCTCCTCGGCTCCGCGCACCCCCTGTTCGCGCATTGCGATGTCGATGACGTTCGGAAGGATGCCTCCGTGGACGAACAGCTTTCCGTGGTCGAAATACGCCGCGCTCACGACCAACCCGGGGTGTCGCTCGGGGTGCAGCGCCGCCTCTCTGATTGTCGGCCAGAGTCGGTACCCGAGGGACTCCTCTCCGCCCTGACCGCCTTCCCGGTCCATGTAAAGATCGTGGTTGCCCAACGTCCACACGATCTTCCCCCCGAGCCTGTGCGCCTGCTCGGCGAGGTGGTGGATGAAGTCGAACACCTCCTGCAGATGTCTTCCATGGCCCACGTCTCCAGTGAACACGAGAGTCCCCTCGCGCGCGAACCACTGGTCGGACGAGTCGATGAAGCCGAGCGCGCGCAGAACCCCCTTCAGCGCCTGGAGCTCGCCGTGAACATCCCCGACCACGCCCATCCTCTTCGTGCAGTCCCTGAGAAACTCCGAGACGTCACGATGTGCGGCGAGAGCCCTCTCGACGACCAGATCTTCCACGACGACGTCCTCCACGTGCAGGACGTGGAGCTCGTACGGAGCGAGGGCGAAGACGAAGCCACGGCGAGTGAGGTCCTCGCCGGAACGGACGTACGTCTCCCCGGTCAAGAGATCGCGGAGGTGGTAGTGGATGGCCGGGTCGTCCTGCACGTCCACTTCCGGCGGGAGGCGCAGCCGGCCCCACTGCTTCACCAGTCTCGGCGCCTCGTCTGCAATATTCGTGATCAGGAGGAGTGGCCGATCCCGATAAACCTTCAAGCCTGCGCGAAACTGCCCGAGGGGACGCTCGTCGTCCATCCCCAACACGAAAAGGGCGCGGTCGTAGACCGCGTCGGGCGCCGGTGCTGCGAGGATGGAATGGAGCAACCGGCAGAGCGGGTGCTGGAGAAGTGTCCAGAGTTCCGCATGAAGGACAGTATTGATGCCGCGGGCGCCTCGTTGCCGCCACGTACGGTCGAAGCGGTCGAGACTGAAGGCCCCATGTCCCTGCTCGATCCCGCCCGAGGCGGCGTGGAACTCTCGCGCGACCTCGGCGGCTCCGGCGGCGCGCTCTTGTGAAACGTCGGGGGAGGCGATGGCGTCTTCCTGAATGCGCCACAATGCCCACCGCGTGCCGTCCCGTGCCGCCCGCAAAAGGTCCTCGACCGATCGCCGCCCCGGCGGGTGCGCTGTCAGGGGATCCTGAACCTCCCGACCGCCATCCACGACTTCGATCACGCCCATGTGCGGGTCGAAGATCTTGAACCGTTCGGCCTCTCCGGAGCCGGTGATACCGACGTTGAGGATGGAGAAGTCCAGGTGAGAGACACCGTAGCGCCAGAGGTCGTGCATGAACTGCGTGTAGCGAGCTTCCAGCTCGCGAGCGGCTGCGAGATTGCCCGCCAGGACCTCCCGTTCGATCACCACGGCGACAGGAGTCACGAGGGGCTGCACCACCAGAACGGAGACGACGACGCCGTCGAGCGCCCGCTTCTCGGCCGGGAAGTCGTCGGGGTAGTGGACACGGAGCGTCCGGGGGCGGCTCCCAAGGGATCGCACGATTCCGATCGACCGGAACCGCTCGAGCGCCCGCCGCTGGTCGTCGTTCAGACACCCGTACCCGCTCTCCGCGAGGTAGACTCGGCTGGGTACCACAAGCGGCCCGTAGGCTTCGAATGAGCGTATGTGCTGCCA
>DATCJA010000092.1:0-64577 GCA_036507475.1 Vicinamibacterales bacterium | reverse complement strand
AGCCAAGGGCTCGGAGCGCGCTCCTGCACGTGATTCTGGTGGCGGGTCTCGCGACGAGTGGCCTGAAGGCGCAGGATTCGGCCGTCGAAGTCGAAATCCCCACCGCTCCGGTCGAGATGGACGGCGTCGTGCTGTTCGACGTGCGCGGAGTCTCGTCGTACCCCGCTGAAACGCGCGCGCGTCTCATCCGGGAACGCCTCGAAGCCGTGACGGCCGACCCCACCATCTCGCTCGACTCGCTTCGGATTGTCGAGCGCGAAGGCGTCGCACAGATTGTCGCGGGCGATCAGCGGCTCGTGACGCTCGTCGAAGAGGACGCGCACCTAGAGGAGATCCAGCTGGTGGAGCTCGCGACCCTCCATCTGGCGCGCATTCGAGAGGCGATTACTTCATATCGCAACGTGCGTTCGCCCGCCGCGCTGAAGCGCGCAGCGCTCAAGACACTGGTCGCGACGCTCGCATACGCCGTGGCGATCGTCGTGGTTGCGTGGGTCTGGCGACGCGCTCACCACGTCCTCATGCACCGACTGCAGCCGCGCATCCATGCGATCGGGCTTCAGTCGTTCACGCTGATGGGTGCCGAGCGGATCGCAGGCACGCTGCGAAGCGGCCTCGGCGCTCTTCGGGCGATCGTCCTTCTGGCAATCACTCTGGTGTACCTGGGCTTCGTTTTCGCCCAGTTCCCGTGGACTCGAGGACTGTCGGGGAACCTAGTTGCATTCGTGCTCAAACCTCTGCATGTGATCGGCAGCGGGATCATCGACAGTATTCCGGGCCTGATCTTCCTCGCGGTCCTCTTCTACGTCTTTCGCCTGGCGCTCAGGCTGATCCGCCTCTTCTTCAATGCGGTGAGCCAGGGTTCGGTCACACTCACAGGCTTCGACCGCGAGTGGGCGCAGCCGACCTACAAGATCGTTCGAGTGGCGGTCATCGCGTTCGCCCTCATCGTGGCCTACCCCTATATTCCCGGATCCCAATCGGATGCGTTCAAGGGCGTCTCTCTGTTCCTTGGTGTCGTCCTGTCTCTTGGATCCTCGTCGACAATTTCCAACGTCATTGCCGGCTACATGATGACGTATCGCCGCGCCTTCAAGGTGGGAGATCGGGTCAAGATTGGCGAGGCCGTCGGCGACGTCATCGAGACGCGCCTTCAAGTCACGCATCTCCGCTCGTTCAAGAACGAAGAGCTCGTCATCCCCAACTCTCAGATCCTGACGAGCGAGGTTCTCAACTACAGCTCCATCGCACGGACGGAGGGCCTCATCTTGCACACGGAGGTCGGGATTGGCTACGACACGCCGTGGCGGCAGGTGGACGCCATGCTGCTCATGGCCGCCGAGCAGACGCCCGGGTTGCTCGCCGACCCTCGGCCATTCGTGAGGCTGAAGAAGCTGGGAGACTTCGCGGTGACCTACGAGCTGAACGCCTGCTGTGGCGACGTTCAGGCGATGGGCCAGCTCTACACCGAGCTGCATCGTCACATTCTGGACGTGTTCAACGAATACGGCATCCAGATCATGACGCCGGCTTACGAGGGCGACCCGCTCGAGCCGAAGATCGTGGCACGCCAAAACTGGTACGCGACGCCGGCGACCCGTCTGAGCCGAACCGAACATCTCTCTGGAACCCGTCGCGCTTCCGCGTCGGAGTCGTAGTCGCGGATTTCAATTTCCCTGACGACGATCGGCGTCGCCGCGCTGCGAACGGTGAGGTGCGGGGGTCCCTGGCCGCACCCGCCGTCCGCAGCGATCAATCGACGAAAATTCCCCTGGCCGGGAACTTCTTGAACGCCTTGTGAGCGGTCTTCATCGCGTCGTCGTCGAGGTCTTCTTCGTCGTCGTCAACCTTGCCAGTGACCTCGGCCCGGTACACCAGGTCGCCGGTGGCGCGCTCGATGACGTCAATTGTCGTGGTCCCTTCGACGTAACGATACGTCCACACGTTGCCACCCCAATACCCCGGTGGAGACCAGTACCCTCCGTATCCATAGCCCCACGGCCCGTACCAACCATACGGATACGCTGGCCCGGAACTCACCAGCTCCGTTCGCTCGGTCTCGCGGCTCGCGACGCGAACCGTAAGGTCCGCTCCGGCACCCATCGCCGTGAGCCCGCGCGCCCGAAGCGCGTAGGTGGTTGCCTGGCGCAGACGGTTCTCTGCGATCGTGTTGTCCTCATCCACTTGGCCGTCGCGAATCGGTGCGGACACCTCCACAGTGAATGTCTTGTATTGGCTGAAATCCTTCTGGCGATTTATGTCAACTCGTGTGTCCGCCATGACGATGGCCGGGAATGCGAGAAGCCACACGCTTGCGACGACGTTCCGAAACATGATGACGACCCTCCGAGGGAGCATCGAGACTCGACTGGCGACTCCCTCCCTTTCATTTCTTTAGACGCTCGGACATGTGATGGAGGCGTGAGCTCGGCACGCCGCTCGCAAGTGAAGTGTTGTGACTGTTGCGTGAGACGATTGGAGGCTCGGCGATTCCGAGGGCTCGGCTGGAGAAACAGAAGACATGCGATTCAGGTGCGCCGTTTTCTTCATCGTCGCGGCCGCGGCATGTGGTGCCGCGGCGCAATCCATCCAGGGAACCGCTACGTATCCCGAGCGTATGGCGTGGTCTCCCACGGCGGTCTTCGAAGCGATGCTGGAGGATGTGTCGCGAGCCGACGTGGCGGCCGAGGTGATTGCGCGCACGCGAATGGCGAATCCACCCAATCCTCCGATCCGATTCGAGTTCCGCTACGATCGCGCGCGGATTCAGAGCAATCACGCGTACGTCGTTCGCGCTCGGATTCTGGTCGACGAGAGGGCGATGTTCGTCAGTGACACGTTCTATCCAGTGCTGACTCGCGGCAACGGCAACACGGTTTCCGTGATGATGCGCCGTGCGGATTCGGGTCAGACGGCGTCTGAAGTTGCTCAGGGCGCGATCCCCACTCTCGATCCGCTGCCAGCCACGTTCGCGGGCACTCTGCCATGTGCCGATTGTCCCGCCGTCCGCTATCAACTGAACCTATTCTCCGATCGTGCGTTCTTCCTGCGAATGACGTATCAGGACCGGAATGTCACCGTCGACGACATCGGACGCTGGTCCTGTCCTCCGACGGCAGGATTCTCCTACTAAAAGGCGGGCGCGAAGCGCCGTTGATGTTCGCCATACGGGATGGGGAGACGTTGCGGTTGCTCGGTGCTGGAGGAGAGGAAAAGCAGGTGGCGGATTCTGGGCGACAGCCTGGAGTTGTTCGATTCAACAGGCGCGCGACTGGCACGTTTCGAGCCGCGCATCGGCGGGTGACTTGATCAAGGCACAAGGCTCAAGGCACAAGGCTCAAGTCGCAAAACGGTTTCATAACCCACGGGCATAAGGCGAGGCGGGCATGTCCGGAGCAAGACCGTAGTCAGCGTAAGTGCGAAGCGAGCCCGATTGTGTGGAACGACACGAACGCACGACGAGCGGAGCCGGTTTTGCGGAGCGACATGCCGGCCTCGTCGCGTCGAGGTTATGAACCCGTTCAAGACTAGGGTGTATTCAGGCCTGTTTTGCGGGTCTTCCCGGCTTTCGTCGTGCCTGCCGCCCGGCATCGCTTGCTGAGGGATGCGATTCGTCGGTCGGAGAGGCCACCTCATCGAGCTTGGCCAGGAGCGCGGAGAACCGACATTCGTCCGGATCGAACAGGCTCGAAGTGTCGAGTGCGTCTGTGTGTTGCTTACCGTTCTTCCTGGCCGCCTTGCGGGCTTTCAGCGTCACCTTCTTCTTGGTCTTCTTGCGAACGGGCAGTGTCGCGGCGGGCGATGTTGTCGGCGCTCGTCCTTCGTCTGCAGGAGCTCGGAGGCCGTCCACCATCGCGGCCACCGTTTCCATGCTCGTTCTCGCAGGGTCGGCAGGATGGCCGGGTACAACCAGGACGGCAGGGTCCGCTGATGGCGACGCCGCCATTGATGGCAGTTCGATCGGAAGCGCCGCAACGTGCGGCATCACCACCGGCATCGGTACGAGGCGGCTGTGAGCTTCGGCGCTGGCGAGAGGCAGAATCGCCGCCACCGCTTCCATGCTCGTTTCCATCGGACCGGCGGGAAGTTCCGGCATGACGAGGACACGCTCATTGGCGGATGCGGCTATTTCCGATGGCGACAATTCCATCGACAGCTCCGCGACACGTGACATCACCGCCGGCATCGCCAGCCGGTTGTCTGCCTGATCGCTGACGAGGGGGACGATCCCCGCGACGGCCTGCATGCTCATTTCGACCAACCCTGCAGGCTGCGGCACAGCGAGTCCGACTGTGTGCACCGACGCCACCATGTCCGTTGCCAGCAGCCGTATCGGCAGCTGCGCCACCGGCAGCATCACCGCCGGCATCGGCACGGGACGGTCGCCTGCCGCGGCGCCGGTGACCGGCGCCATCGCCGCGATTGCTTCCATGCACGCGTCGACCGAACCCGCAAATACCGGCACGGCCGTCACAGGTTCGTCCACGAACGGTGCGGTTTCCGCGGCTGGCAGCTCGATCGGCAGTTCGGCGACGCGCGGCATCAGGGCCGGTGTCGGCACGGGGCGGTCGTTCACAGCAGTCCCGATTGGCACCATCGCCGCGACTGCTTCCATGCTCGTTTCGACGGGGGTGGCAGCCAGCGGCGGCATGGCGGAGACTTCCCGAACCGATGCCGCCATGTCCACAGAGTTGAGCTCCATCGCAAGCTCGGCGACGCGTGGCATGACGGCCGGCATTGGCACAGCAGGGCTGACGGCTCTTGCATCGATACCAGGCACCATCGCCGCGACTGCTTCCATGCTCGTTTCGACCGAGGCGGCAGGAATTGCCGGCACAGCAGCGAGCGCTTCTCCGGAGGCTGCCATTTCGGCGGCTGGCAGCTCCATCGCAAGCTCGGCGACCTGTGGCATGACGACCGGCGTCGGCACGGGAAGGCTGACTGCTCGGGCGTCGACATCAGGCACCATCGCAGCGACCGCTTCCATGCTCGTCTCGACCGATGCGGCAGGTGGCGCCGGCATCGCGGAGAGGCCGTGCGCGGTCACCGCGATCGGATCGATGCGCGTTTCCACCGACCTGTCAGGCTCGGGCACAGCGGGCGTTTTTGCGGACAGCTCCTCGATCGAAGGTAGCTCGTCGATCTTCCGTGGACGGCCGTCAGGCTGGCTGACATTTTCTGGCTCCGGAATCCCGTGGTGCTGCGACTGTCGTGAGTCGAGCTTCGCCGGGACAAGGTCCGCGCCACCGTCAGCCTCAACCCGACCGAGCTCAGGGTCCAATTGCGGTTCTGGTGGTGGCGCCTCTGCCGTGGCGGCGGCCTGTACCTGAAGCTTCAGATTTATCCGGCGTGCTTCAGTGGCACGGGTCAGATAGATGGAGATCTGTTCAGCAAACGTGTCGGCCGTGCATCCGACAGTCTCTGCCGCGCCCGCTTTGCCCTTGCGTTTTTGCTTCCGCAATGCCGACAGCACACCCTTGCGCGACGGCGACGCAGCGGTCTCGAGAATCGGAATCGTGAGGGTCTGGATGTGGGCGGCAGCATCCCCGAACTGGCGCAAACGTTCGGTGAGCGCCATCTCGTCCCTGTGCGAGAGGAGGGCGGGCGTCAGGATCAGGTCGGGCAGTCGCTCGCCGAGCACGGCCATGGCGCGCTCCGCAGATTCGGTCAGCAGCAGCTCGGCGGAGATCCGGCGTGCGATCGATGCCAGCTGTGACTGCTGGCGCCGGTCGGGTTGAATCGCGAGTATCAGCGGCGCGGACATGTTCGGGTCGTGCGAGACGGCGGCATCAACAGGTTGCGGAAAGAGTCAGCAACCTGAATTCAAGATGCAAAATGATGCACAATGCAAAATGCAAACGCCGGGATTACTGAACATTTCACATGCTTGCATTTTGGCTTTTGCGTCCTTTTGCATTGTGAATTACGCCAATTGGCCAAGCGTCCGGCGGCGACGGGATCTCATCTCATGGCAGGGAATGGCGTGAGGGTTACCTGCCCGTCGATGACATAGCCGACATGCGTCGAAAACTTCTGCTTCGCTCAGCGGGCGCCTCAGTCGAGATGCTGGAGCCGTTCGTCGGGCTCTCCGCCATGTCTCCGCCCGGAGTCATCGAGACCGCATTGTGTCTGCTTGTCCCCGTGCCGTCGTCGGTGCCGACGCCTTCGGCTGCAGGCTTGCGTCCAACGGACGTCACGAGGCCGCTCACATACTGCAGGCGGAGCGTACGCTCCGGCCCCACGACATACAGCTCGTAGACGACGGCCTTCATCGTCACGATGAAGAGCTGCAGCACCTCGACGCTCAACGTCGCGTTGTCCCTGGCGCTTGCGCCGCCACACTGCACCAGAATGCTGGTGAGCATCTTGGAGATGCCGTGCTTCTCACCGAGCGATTGCAGGCGGTCTTCATACGCGCCGCCTTCCGTCTTTGCGACGGCCAGCAGCAGGTCCAGCGCCCGGCGCGCGCAGGCGGTTCCGCCGGTCAGGAACCCTTTCTGCAGGCAGCCGTCCGCCTCGCTCAGCAGGTCGCGAAAGGCGCCCGGCACGTAATCGTCGGTGGCGAGAAACGCAGGCAGAGTGGGGCTATTGGATTCCAGCATCGGGCATTCCTCCGGGTAAACCTACCGAGAGACGAAGTACGAGGAAGGTGTGAGCGGGGGCAATACCGGGACCGGGACCGATGGAAGGTGAAGACGGGCCGGCAACCTGCTGCAACAGTGGCACATAGGCGCGCCGCTCGCGCCACTCGACGCGCCCCCGGCGATTCGACCATAGCCCGAAGCTGGAATCGCGATCTGAAATCTGTAAGTCGGGGGGCCTACTGCCTACTGCCTACTGGGAACTTTGTACAATGCTCGCCCGCGATGCCGGTGTTCCGCTACGGGCGCGATTACTACACCGACGCCGCAGCTCAGCAACTCCTCTCCACCGGCGCGTGGCTGTTGATTGCTCTGGTAGGAGTCCTCGTTTCCGTTCATCTGGTACGCAGATCGTTCGGCCACTCCATCTCGAACGAGCCGGCCGCAAAGCTCCCCTCGAACGTCCGCGTGTTGAAGCACGAGGCCGGTGCACGTCTGTACCACTGGGGCAACACGATGGTCGTGCTCGGACCGGAGGATATGCGTCGAGCGGTCCTGCTGTCGTCAGCGTGGCGGGTCAGGGGATGGTCGCCACGTACCGAATTCCGCACTACTGGTACCACGGCTATTGCGTCTACACGAGTTCGCCAGTTGGTGGCGAGATGCGCGGCTTCGGGCATCCGCAGGCGGTGTTCGCGCGCGAAACGCACATGGACGAAGTGGCCGACGCCATCGGCATGGATCCACTCGAGTTCAGACGCCGAAACAGCCTGCACGCCGGTGACTTGATCGACACCGACGTGATCCCCAACGTGCCGCTCATGAGTATCGGAGCCGAGCAGTGTCTGCGCGCCGGCGCCGAAGCCATCGGTTGGAGCGGCTGGCAGCGTCACCAGACAAAATCGGGCGTTATCCGACGGGGCATCGGGGTGCGGTTCAGCCAGGAACACAGTGGTCGAAACGCGTCCAACGGTCTCGTATGGATGGACGCCTCGGGCACGATCCACGTGCCGATTGGCTCCGGCAATCTCGGCACCAACGCGCACACGGGCATCGCGCTCATCGTTGCCAACGCGCTCGACGTGCCGGTGGAAGATCTCGACTGCACATGGGGCGACAGCGCCACGTGCGCATGGGACTTCGTCAGCGATGCGAGCCGGGCGGTGCATTGTCATGGGAAGGCGATGTACAACGCGGCGATCGACCTCAGGCGGCAGTTGGACGCGCGTCGCACGGGCCGCAACGGGCCACGCACCGATTTCACGCCGTACTTCGATGCGAAAACGGATATCAATCCGTACCTCGACGAAAACACCGGGCAGGTCGTCAAGAATCCGCCGGCACGGCTCCACGAGCAGACGGAGGCCCTCGCGCGAACAATCGTCGCTGAGGGTGGCTTGGTGGGGCTCGGCTTCTACGTCTGGAATCCCTCAGCCGAAAGCTGGGGCGCGAGCTTCGCCGAGGTGGAAGTGGACATGGAGACCGGACGCGTCTCGGTGCGGGCGGCGAACCGCGAACGGTTGCCATGCCGGATACTGCACAGCGAACAGGCCTTTACATTTCCTGCGGAATTTCCGTTTGGGCGCGCAATGCTCCTTACGGTGCACCCCATCACGATTCAGGGAAATTCGGACCACCGCGTCGACGTTTTCGAAATGAATTCTGGCCGTCGTCGAACGTTGATCACGAACGGGATTCTTGCGGAGTACGTCGACACTGGCCACCTCGTGTATGTCGCTGGACAAACCTTGCAGGCCGTACGCTTTGATCCCGAGCGATTGAACACAATCGGTGATCCAGTCGCGCTCGATGTGGGCGCCCCTATCGCAGGTTTCGCCGTGTCGAGAAACGGGACACTCACCTATGTCCCTGGCACGGCAGCAGAAGATATCGCGGTTGATGCATCGCGATCGCTTGTCTGGGTCGATCGCAGGGGGAAGGAGACTCCGACGAATGCCCCCCACGTTCGTATGGGGGTATGCGTTTGTCACCTGACGGAGAAACGGCCGTCGTCGACATTCGCAACGAGACCAGTGACATCTGGACCTGGGATTTCAGGCGGGAAACACTTTCGCGTGTGACAGTTGGTGCGAGTAATCCCGTGTGGATTCCCGGAAGCGACCGCATCGCGTTCTATTCGGTGCAGAACGGCTCGCCCGGCGTGTTTTTGCAATCGGCCGACGGCACTGGCACGACCCAACGCCTGACGAAATCGTATGCGTTGCCCAAGGAAGCCATCGAGCAGGCGCGCATGCACGATTACGAGGGCGTCCCGGTGCGCGTCGTCGATCCGGAGCACCTGATCGCGATGGCGTTGCAGGCCGGCGGCGCCGCGCGGCGGGAGCGTGCGTGGCAGTTGCTGCAATCGGGAGGCGTGAACCGTCAGCGCGTGCGTGCCATTCTCGACAAACACGGTGTACCCGGCGACATACCCGACGATGTCTGACCTTCGCACATCTCAAGTGGAGTCGCTGTGTCGAGCGGAAACGCGCCTGGCATCAGGAACAGGCTAGGCTTCCGCTTCGAGAAAAATTTCGAATTCTCATCGAGCTTCAGCGCCAGGATCTTCCGCTTCTTGCGCGACATCGTGCCCTGAAGCCCTGGGAGCGGCCCTGGGACATTACGCCTTGAATCTGGTTCGTGCTTGGTGCTTAAGGTGCTTGGTGCTTCGGCCGCGTCACCGAGCACCAGGCACCAAGCGCCAAGCACCAATGACTAAGCACACTAAGCACTAGTTCGTCGGCGGGTTCTTCTTCTGCTCAGTGAGCAGCGTGTTGTAGTTCTTCTCCATGTTAGCGAGCCACGCCTTGAAACCGGCCGGATCGACGTACGGATTCGTGGCACTCCCCAGCCTCTTGTACTTGCCGGCCAGGTCGAAGAACCAGCTGTGCGCGGCGAGGAACACGTCGGCCTGCAGTGTCTTGTACTTCTGGATGCTCCGCCCGAAGTCGGTCGCAATCTCGGGGTAGTTCTTGTTGTTCACGAGACGGGCGTCTTCCTGGAGACCACCGCACGCAATAAGCACGTTGTAAGGCTTGCCGCCGTCCTGGACGGTAAAGGTCCACGTCGTGCAGCCCCGCGTATGCCCTGGTGTCAGATGGGCCGTCAGCCTGGCGCCGCCGAGCGTCACCTGTTCACCGTCTTTGAGGACCCGGTCAATCGGATGCGGCTTTCCGCTCGGCGCCTTCATCCCCTTGAGCGCGGGCACGTCCTGCTCCATGGCCATCACCGTTGCGCCGCCGGTCAGCTCCTTGACGATGGCGTCGGCCTGCATGTGATCGCCGTGAGCGTGGCTGCCAAGGATGATCTTGATGTCGGCCATCTTGAAGCCGAGCTTCTCGACCGCCTCCCGGAGCAGTGGCACCGTCTCTTCGAAGTTGGTGTTGATCAGAATGCTGCCTTCCGGCGTGGTGATCAGGTACGAGTTGAGCGTCCCGGTTCCCACGTAATAGAGGTTCCCCATGATCTTGTGAGCCGGAAACGCCACCCTGTCCTGGGTCCGGTCTTCTGTCGTTTGTGCGCCTGACAGAGACGGCATCGCGCCGAGGGCGGCGATGAGCATCGTGAATCGCAATGTTTTGATAGCACTCATTTCGAGACTCCTGATCGACGGACACTATTTGAAGGCCGCGCTACTGTACCTTACGCACTACCTCGGCGCCAACCGCGGTACCAGGCGGGCCGTGAAGGCCCGCCCTACGATCCACGCTGGTACGAGCTCGCCTCGGCGAGGCAGGCGCTGAGCTCTGATTTGTGACCCTCATCGCTGTGTGCGGGCGCGAACGGCGGTGCGGAACTCCTGCAGCGAAAGCTCCACGCTCTTCCTGCCGATCCGGCGTGCGATCGGTTCGATGATCCATCCGAGGAACGGCGGAAAGCTTCGGCTCAGCCCCAGCGTCTCCATTTCGATCAGCACACCAGCGTCGCGCTCGATCAGGCGACTCAAGGTCACCGCCCGCCACAGGTATCCGCTATCGCGCCCGGCGGGTAGGTGCTGTTCGCGCGGGCTCCCGGCGTCCTTCACCTCGCGTATGTCCTCGGACGTCGAGATGGTGTAGGCGGTGCGTGGATCGGGATGGAAGTACTCAACGCGGGTCGTGACGTCCAGTATCGCTGTCATGCCGCCGGCCGATTCCCTGAGGCGAAGCAACGCGCGATAGGTATTGCCGTCGTGCGCGAGCAGCCGCGAGGCGAGGATCGGCCGGTAGAAGGCATGATAGTCAGCATATGCAAACGAGACGTTCAATGCGTCGGCGAGCGTCACGCCGTCGATGAAGCTCGCGGCGAACCAGTGGTGGACGAGCCCGTCGGAAACGCCGATGATGCCGTCCTGGCCGCCGGCACGTGCCACGATCGCACCGTCGCGCAGCCGGCGCGCGCGGCTCGACTGCGCGCCATCCACCGACGTGCCAGCATCAGCGCGAACGCGCTTCAAGAAATTCTCAGTGGCTTCCTCGGCGTAGCGATCGAATGCCAGCCTCGTATGCTCCTGCAGATCGACCGCCCACGCGCGAATCGAGGGCACGCTGCACAGCAAGACAACCGAGACAACTAGAAAGCGGGCGGACAGTCGCATCACAAGCAGGGTTGCCGCTGAGCGTACTACGCGCGCGGTGAAGTTGGGTCGTACGTGGCTGAGCGATACGCGTCAGAACGAATATCGCAGCGACAACTGAATCGTGCGCGGCCCGGCCTGATCGACCGTCTGCGTGCCGGTGATTCGGCCGAATGCGCTCGACATGATGTTCATGTTCGGGATGTCCAGATTCTCTGAAGGCTGGCGCAATCATGGCACCACCGTGACCGGGGCAGACGAGGTGTGGATCGCGTTTGTGTCGCCGCGCATGTCACAGCGCGGTCCCTGGCGCAATCACGCGCCGCTGTCCACCAGCCAGATCGCCGCGACTGTGGCTTCGTGGATGGGCGTCGACTGGAACGCCACGCATCCGCACGCAGGCTTGCCGATTCGATAGCGCATCGGCGCGTCACGCCGTTGTCACGTCCTCGCAACTCGCCGGATACATCAATCGACTAACGTCGCAGGTCGGTTGACCCGCTTGGCATGTCGTGGCATGCGCCGCGCCACGAGCCTGCGGGGGGCGACCCGAGGAGGACGAACGACGATGAAGCGACTGACGATCGGACTGGTGCTGGCGGGGCTCGCCGCCGGCGTAACGGTGGACGTGCTTCAGGCCGCAGGCCAGCTGTTTTTCTGGCACCAGCGTCCGAAGCCTGCCAATTTTCTCTCCACGAACCCAAGCTTCAAACGCGTGGCGACGCTCGGCAATTATCTGAACAACGGAGCCGATGCCGGCGAGGAGACGGTGTCGGAGATCATTGCCGCGACGGCAAACGGCAATACGCTGGTTTACACGGACGCCGTCAGAGGCACGATCGGCTTCATCAACATCACCAACCCGTCCAGTCCGCTTCCGCTGGGCACCCTCGTGCTCGACCCCAATCTGGCGGACGACATCGAGCATAGCCCGACGTCGGTCGATGTGCTCGGGAATCAGTACGCGCTCGTCGCCGTGGACACGACAACCGGCGAATTCGACACCCCGAGCGGATACCTGCGCGTAGTGGACGTCTCGAATCCCGCAGCGCCCTTCTTCGTCGGAGGGCCCATCGATCTCGGCGGCCAGCCTGACTCAGTGAAGATCAGCCCCGACGAGTCGTTCGTGGCGATCGCTATCGAAAACCAGCGGAACGAGGACCTGTGCGTTGGCGGCACCGACGACGGGATCGAGGCGGATGAAGAGGACTGCATCGCGGGCGGGGGCGCGGTCGGTGTGCTGCCTCAAGCTCCGGCAGGGTTCCTCGTGGTCATCGCCCTGACTGGCCCTCCCGCGGGATGGGTGCGTCAGGACGTCAACCTCCAGGGGCTCGCCAGTTACGCGCCGGAAGACCCAGAGCCGGAATTCGTCGACATCAATCAGAACAACGAGGCTGTGGTGACGCTTCAGGAGAACAACCACATTGTCATCGTCGACCTGCCGACGCTCACGGTAACAGATCACTTCAACGCGGGTGCGGTCACGCTGACCGGTATCGATGCTACGGACGACGGCGTCATTTCGCTGACCGAAAGCCTGTCGCAAGTCCCACGGGAGCCCGACGCGGTGACGTGGGTGTGGGAGCCAGGAGGATCCCGAATTGCCACCGCGAACGAGGGCGACCTCTTTGGTGGGAGCCGAGGCTTCTCCATCTTCAGGCGCAACGGCAGCGTGGCCTTCGACAGTCGGAATGAGCTCGACGAGCTCGCGGTCCAACACGGCCATTACCCCGATGGTCGGTCCGACGCCAAAGGAGCAGAGCCCGAATCGATCCTCTATGCGCAATTTGCTCTTGGTGGCGGCTACCTGTTCGTCGGCACCGAGCGAAGCAGCTTCATCGCGGTATACACCCTCGACCAGAGCGGGACCCCGACTTTCAGGCAGCTGCTGCCCGGACCCTCGGGGCCCGAGGGCTTGCTGGCGATTCCGCAGCGCAATCTCCTGATCGCATCCGGTGAGGAGGACGCCGGCGACTTCGGCGTGCGATCGTCGGTCATGATTTACCAGCTCAGCGAAGGGACGCCCACGTACCCGCAGATCCTCTCCGACGACAGCGGGCGCTCGCCGATCCCGTGGTCCGCGCTGTCCGGCCTGGTGGCGATTCCGTCCCAACCCGCCCTCCTCGGCGTCTGGGACGGTTTCTACGCCGTCAGCAACATCTTCCGCATCGACGTGTCGGAAGCACCGGCCCTCATCACCGACGCGCTCACGATCACCGGCGGTAGCGGCGACTACGACCCGGAGGGTATTGCGATCGCACCCGATGACACTCTCTGGGTGGCCAGCGAGGGCAATGCGTCCGACAGCCTCCCGAACCGTCTGCTGCATCTTGATGCGAGCGGCAACGTGCTTCAGGAGATCGGTCTGCCCGCCGAGATCATTGCCTGCCGCGCGGCGACGACGGGAGCCGCGCCACGCAGAACGCTTGGTTCCGGATTCGAGGGCGTCGCAGTGCTGCCCGGCGACAACGGTCAGTACCGCCTGGCCCTGGCGCAGCAGCGTGGGTGGAACTACACGACCGCCGGGTGCGAGGCGCTCGATGATGATGGCGGCGGGTTGAATGCCCTTGGTGAGCCGAACTGGACGCGCATCTGGATCTACGATCCGACGGCCGGTACATGGGATCGGGTCTTCTGGGAGTTGGCGCCAAAACCGGCCAACGCGGCGTGGGTCGGGCTCTCGGAGATTACGTTCGTGCCGGGCGGAGATCTCATCCTGATCGAGCGAGACAACCGGACGGGTGATTTCGGCGAGCTCAAGACGCTCGTAAAGGTGAACGGCAATGCGGCCGCCGACGACCTCATCAGCCAGAGCGAGAAGGCGACGTACGATCTGCTGCCGAATCTGCTCGCGACCAGCGGCTGGATCACAGACAAGCCCGAAGGCGTCGCGGTCACTTCCGATGGCCGCGCCTACGTGGTGACCGACAACGACGGGGTCGACGACTGGTCGGGCGAGACGTGGTTCTTCGATCTCGGCCGCTTCTGGGATCTGTTCGATTGAGAACGCGACGACGGCGGATGACCGCCGGGGCTCCACCCGCCGTCCTCTCTGATTTAGCTTTCAGGGCCACCAACCTGAGACATAACCCACTTCGCTGCTGGTGCCGCCTGCGGCTGGAATGTACGTCTTCAGGACGTAGTCCATCACCATCCGGTCGGCGCCGAATCGCCACCCGAGCGTGCGAATGGCGCGCTTGACGCGCGCAATCCAGTCGCGGGGAAGACCATCCTGGTCGCGATCGTAGTAGAGCGGCACGTCGCCGGCAGCCGACGTCGTGCCGTTCACGCCATGGATGTCGCGCGAGGCCGCCGCGCCGATGACGCTTGCCGATTCGCAGGAGCAGCAACAACAGCAACAGCAGTAGCGCCCTCAATTTCGTCCGCCCCCAGGCTGACGCGGATCATCCGCTGACAAAAATCGCCACCCGTTGCCGGTTCTGTAAGAACGGGGCGCCATCCGTGCAGCGGATGTCACCTATGTGCCCCGGCAAGCGCCGGACTTCAAAGCACTTGGACGACATCGGGCGAGCGGGATCGCATCAGGTACAGAACTTGGACAGGCGCACGCCAGACGCCTATGGATACTGGCAGCTCCCACACCCCCGCGCCGCGCCGCTCGGTGTTCGAGGATGGATTCGGCAAACGGCACCACGCCGTCGGCCCCGGCGGCGAGCCGCTCGAAGTGCTCGAATTCAAAGACGAGCTCACGGCAGACCCGTCGTTCGAGTTGGCACTTCGCGAACGCGTAAACGCGCTCGTCGGCTTCCAGAACACCTGTTTCGCGCGCGTCCGCAGCGTGCAGCGCCTCGGGCAGAACGCCTCCAAGCTCGTGGTCATCTCGGACCGTGTGCCTGGCGCCCGGCTGTCGACGGTGCTCGCGGTCGCCAAGCAGCAGCTTCTGCCGCTCGAAATCAACGCCGCGCTCTGTTTGATCCGTCAGCTCGTGCCGGCGATGGCTGCGTTGCACGACAAGATGCCGTCCCTCGGGCACGGCGCGCTGTCGCCGGAGCGAATCGTCATTACGCCGAACGCGCGCCTGGTGGTGGTCGACCACATGCTGGGCGGAACGGTGGAACAGCTCCGCTACACGCACGACAGATATTGGAAGGAGCTGCGCATTCCGCTGCCGACGGCCGCACAGCCGACATTCGATCACCGCGCCGATGTGATGCAGGTCGGGATGGTGGCGCTCGCGTTGATCCTTGGCCGCCCGCTCGACGGCGACGACTATCCAGGTCAAATCGCCGCCCTCGCCGAAGGCGCGTGGGGACTGACAGCCACCGGCGGCGTCGAGCCGCTGCCCACCGAACTTCGCACGTGGCTCGCGCGGATGCTCCAGCTCGACGGACGGCAATCGTTCGCCACTGCGGTGGACGCGTGGTCCGAGCTCGAACGCGTGCTCGGCGCCAGCGATTACGTGGCGTCGTTCGGCGCGCTGAAGTCGTTCATGGCAGAGTACGCCAGGTACACGGCGTCGGGTGCCCCAGCGAGCGTGGCGACGCCTGCGCCGTCAGGCGCTTCGCCGACAGCGGGCCCGCCAACGCCTGCTATCGGCCCTCCCTTTTCGCCGACTCGTGTCGTTGCTTCGCTTGCGCCGACTCCAGGCGCCCCGGCTGCCGCGCCGGCGCCGGTCGTTCCGGCCGCTACGGCGCCGCCCGTTCCGGGGCAGACACCGCCGCGTGCTCAGCAGCCGCCGCCGTCGCCCGTCGTTGCCGCCAGCAGACCGGTCGCGCCTGCTCCTGTAACCGTCGATGCGCCGGCGACGATCTTCGCCACGCCAAGACCGCCAGTTGTCTCGTCCGCCGATGCGCCGGCGACGATCTTCGCCACCCCGAGACTGCCAGTTGTCTCGTCCGCACCTGCGACAGTTCCGACGCCTGCCGCGCCGCGACCGCCTGCGCCGCCGCCAGCGGCTGCTCCGGCGCCTCCGCCGGCTGCCTCGATGACCGAAAGGTTGCGCACGACAGCGGCAGCGCACGCGTCTGCCCAGGCTGCACTCCCGCCGAAGAATGACGCTCCCTGGTGGCGCCAACGCCGCGTCGCTGCCGCCGCCGGAGTGCTCCTTGCCCTCGCGTGCGGGGGTGCGTTCGTCACCCGCTCGTACCTGCCGTCCGCCGCTGCCGAAGCCCCGGGTACCCTTGTCGTCAATACGAACCCTGCTGGCGTGCCTGTGGTTATCGACGGCCAGCCGCGTGGCGTGACGCCGCTGACGCTGGAGTTAGCGCCTGGCGCCCATGAGCTCAGGCTCGCGACCAGTGGCGACCCACGCATCATTCCGCTGACGATTACCGCGGGCGGCACGGTCTCGCAGTCGCTCGAATTGCCGAAGGCCGGCCCGCACACGGGACAGCTCATGGTGCGGAGCGAGCCGTCCGGCGCGCGCGTCACCGTTGACGGCATGCCCCGCGGTCAAGCGCCACTGACGCTCGACGGACTTACGCCCGGCGATCACACGGTGGTGCTCGCAAACGATCTGAGCTCGGTGACGCACTCGGTCAGCGTCGAAGCCGGCGCCACGGCATCGCTCATCGTGCCGATGTCGGCGTCACCGCAGGGAGTGCCGGTCTCCGGATGGATCTCGGTGTCGGCGCCCGCCGAAGTGCAGGTCTACGAAGATACGCGGCTCATCGGCACCAGCCGCAGCGATCGCATCATGGTGTCGGCGGGACGACACGAGCTCGACATCGTGAACGAATCGCTTGGCTTCCGAGCGACCCGCGTCGTCACCGTTTCACCTGGACAGGTGTCGGCACTCAGGCTGGAGTGGCCGAAAGGCTCGATGGCGCTCAACGCGCAGCCGTGGGCCGACGTCTGGATCGACGGCGAGCGGGTCGGAGAAACGCCCATCGGCAACGTTGCCGTGCCCATCGGGCCTCACGAAGTCGTCTTCCGGCACCCACAGCTCGGTGAACAGGTGGTTCGGGCGACTGTTACGGCGGGCGAGTCCACACGCGTGAGCGTCGACATGAGGAAGAGATGATCATGGGGATCACGAGAGTCGCTGTTACTTGCCTCGTCATTCTGCTGCTGACCGCCGCGCGGCTGCACGCCCAGGATACGCTGGCGGCAGCGCGCGACCTGTACGCGTCGGCGGAGTACGACAACGCCCTCAAGCTGCTCGATCGTTTGTCGGCTGGAGCGTCCTCGGGCGACGAGCAGCAGTCGATCGAGCTGTACCGCTCGCTCTGCCTGCTGGCGGTCGGGCGGCAGCAGGATGCCGAGCGCTCCATTGAGACGATCATCGGGCGCGATCCGCTGTACCAGCCTACCGACGACCTTTCGCCGCGCATGCGCAGCGCATTCAGCGACGCCAAGAAGCGCATGCTACCCGCGATCGTGCAGCAGCAATATGCCGAGGCGAAGGGCGCGTTCGAGCGAAAGGAGTTCGAGGCGGCAGCGTCCGGGTTCAAACGAGTTGTCGAGGCGCTGAACGACCCCGACATGGGCCATGCTGCCAAGCAGCCGCCCCTTGCGGACCTGCGTACATTGGCTGCCGGCTTTCACGATCTCAGCGTCAAAGCCATTCCTCCTCCGCCACCACCCCAACCGGTCGCGCCGCCACCGCCCTCGGTCCAGGTGAGCCTGCCGCCCAGGATCTATACGGGTGAGGAGCGGAACGTCGTGCCGCCACAGACCCTCGTCCAGGCGCTGCCGAAGTTCCCCGGTGCGGTGCCACCGCGAGGCGTGACGGGGGTCGTCGAGGTCGTGATCAACGAAGGCGGTGCGGTCGAGTCTGCGGCGATGATCGTTCCGGTCAACTCCTCGTACGACAGGATGGTGGTGACAGCCGCCACCAGATGGCAGTACCAACCGGCCATGATGAACGGCACGCCCGTCAAGTTTCGGAAGCGCATCCAGATAACCGTCACGCCGCCTGCGCCCTGAGCCGCCCGAGCCCAGGAAGAAGAAGAAAAGGCCAGGATGCTGAGAGGCTTCCTGGCCTTTTCTTTTTGCGCCCGAATTACGGATGCGCGCGACAAAAGCCACGGGGTATAGTGGGCGTCTTCAAGAAGGGAGGACGCAGATGCCAAAGTATTTGATCACAGCTTCGTACACTGCGGAAGGTGTCAAAGGCCTGCTCAAGGACGGGGGGACGAAGCGGCGACAAGCCGCTGAAGCCGCCATCAGGAGTGTCGGCGGCAAGATGGAAGCCTTCTACTTTGCCTTCGGCAACCACGACGCCGTTGTGATCATCGATGCGCCCGATAACGCGTCCGTCGCATCGGCCTCGATGGCAATCAACGCCAGCGGTGCGGTTCACACACAGACCGTCGTGCTGCTCACACCCGAGGAGATCGATCAGGCGACGAAACAGACCGCCACGTATCAGCCACCCGGCCGGTAAGGGGGTCCTCGGCGTGCCTTCCACCGCGGTTCGAATACCCGACTCCATGAAGGCCTGGGTCCTTGGTGACCCGGGGCAATTGGCGCTCGCCGATAAGCCTGTGCCCCAACCAGGACCCGCGGAGGTGCTGGTCCGAATCGACGCGTGCGCCATTTGCGCGACGGATCTCGAAGTGATCGGTCACGGTCGCCCTGCGCTGATCGAGGGCGGCCTGCCGTTCAACAAACACTTCACGCCCGGGCACGAGTACATGGGCACCATCGTCGCCGTTGGACCGACGGTGGACGAGTTTGGAATCGGCGAGCGTGTCGCAGTGGAGATTCATGCCGGCTGCGGACGCTGCGAGCGGTGCCGGCAAGGCATGTACACGTCGTGCCTCAACTACGGAGAGCGCAGCAAGGGGCACCGTGCCAACGGCTTCACGAGCGATGGCGGCTTCGCGCAATATGCGGTCAATCACATCAACACGCTGGTGCGTGTTCCAGACGACGTGAGCGACGAACTGGCCACACTGATTGTGACCGCCGGCACGGCGATCTATGGGCTCGACGTGCTCGGCGGACTCATCGCGGGACAGAGCCTGGTGGTCACCGGTGCAGGGCCCATCGGCCTCATGGTCGTCGCGGTCGCCAAGGCGCTCGGTGGAGCGCCGGTGATGCTCACCGACATTCGAGACGATCGTCTGGCCATCGGACGCCACATGGGCGCCGACGTGCTGATAAACGCTTCCAAGGAACCGGCGATAGAGGCCGTGCGGCTCGCCGGCGGCAACCGCGGCGTGGACTATGTGTTCGAGTGCTCCGGCGCGCCAAACGCCGTCAACGACGCGATCAGGATGGTCAAGCGAGGCGGGCGGGTGTGCCTCGGCGCTTTTGCGCACGAGCCCGTTCTCGTGGACATCGAGTACGTGGTGGCCAACAACATCTATTTGTTCGGCATTCGCGGCGAAGGGAAGAGCGCCGTGCGCAGGGCCGCTTCTCTGATGGCGCAGCGGAAGATCGATGCATCGCCCGTGCACACGCATACCTTCGCGCTCGACGAGCTGCCGACAGGGCTCCGTTATGCGCGGGACAGAATCGATGGTGCGATCAAGGTCGTGATCAAGCCGCAGATCATTCGTGGAAAGACGCTCGACACGCCCATGCACGCGTTTGCCGAACCTTGATAGCATGAGGGTTTTCCAGGCGGAGGACGGGTGGCGCGGAGCGCACCCGGCAAGGGAGACTGTTAATGAGTTCTAGGTTTCCATTGTGGACAGGTTGCGCGCTCGCGCTGATCGCGATCGGATGCACGGCTCAACCATCGCAGCCGGCAGCCCCAGCGACGGACGAGGTGGCGCCGAGCGCAGCAGCCACGCCGGCCAATCGGCAGGCGGAGTTCGGGCGCTTTCCCGATCGTGAGTTCGTTCGCCTGAGGCTCGAGCAGTTTCAGTGGCGTGCGACCGAAGGCAACACGCTTGGCGTGCAGACGGCGGTTCTCGAGGGAGATCCCTCGAAACCGGGCTTCTATCTCACCATCAACAGGTTCCCTCCCGGCGTGATGAGCCGGCCGCACTATCACCCGGACGAGCGGAACATCATGGTGATCAAGGGGACCTGGTACACGGACGAAGGAATGGAGTTCAGGCCCGACAAGACCATCCCGATGAAGCCGGGCGAATACATGCGGCATCCGGCCGGCGGATCTCACTACGACGGCGCCCTCGATGAAGAGGTATGGGTCGCGATTTCAGGGTACGGACCCACGTCGGCGACGGTGCTCGACGGCGGCGAGCTGTTCGGTCGTTCGCGGCCCGCGCGGGGCTCGAACTAAGAACAAGTCACAAGGCACAAGTCACAAATCAAGGTTCGTTCTCGAAATCCTTTGAGCCTTGTGACTTGAGCCTTGTGACTTGTGACTTGTGACTTTTCTTATTTCGCCAGCGGATCCGGCCGCACCTGGAAGTGCATGGCAACCGGCGGCGTCCCCTTGCCCGTTTCCATATGGAACGGCACGCGGCTGCTGACCGTTGACCAGAGCCCGCGTCCTTTCCACCCGCCGCTCGGATTGTCGATGCGGCCGTCCATCCACTTGGTGTAGAACCCCATCGGATAGGGAACTCGGAGCACCACCCACTTTCCGTCCTTCAACGCGAGAAACGCGTCAGACTGGTTGCCGGTTGCGATCGGCGTATTCGCCCCAAGGCCGAGCGTGTCGAACTGATCGACCCAGGCAAAGTAGCTGCCTTCGGCGCTCCCGTTGTCCTGCACGTTCTTGAACTGCGGCAGCGGCTGCGGATACAGCGTCCATGCCTCCGGGCAGTGTTGTCCCGTTGCCTTCGGTCCGTTGAGCGGGCTGCTGCACTTGCGGCGGTCGAAGCTGGCAAGGTGGCCGCTGCCCAGTGCGACCCAGGCGACGCCATTGCGATCCACGTCCATGCCGCGCGGTGAGTAGCCCTGGATAGGCGCATTCGGATTGAGCCACGGAAGTTCGTAGCGTTCCGCCAGCGCGGTCTCTGTGGGATTTGCACCGGGCACGACGCGGATGATCGCGCCAGGGAAGCCGAGGACCGATCCCCACACCGAGCCATCGGGCGCCGGGTTGACCGTGTACAGCGCATCGCCAATGCGTTTGTCCCTGGCGGGATCGATCGGCTGATCCGCCTCTACGAAGGCGTCGCGTCTGCCGTTGCCGTTCGTGTCCAGGACGAGCGGCGTCCACCCTTGCGACTTCACTTCGTCGCCCGTTTCGTCGAAGACCTTCGTATTGACCCAACCGAGGTACGCACTGCCGTAGCCGTTGAACCAGAGCGTATTGTTGGCATCCTCGGCGAACATCAGGTGGTGTGTATCGAAGCAGGTGCTTATCTGCGTCAGCTTTTTCGTCTTCGGGTCGTACACCGCCGCCTGGCGCACGGCGCTTTCGATGGGGAACAGCCTCGCCGACGGGTGTGTCGATCCTTTCTTGCAGAAGTCCGGGTTCTCCGGCGGACGGACTCGCGCTGTCATCCACACGCGTCCCTGACCGTCAATCATCGGATTGTGAATGTCCATCCGGCTGGTCCAGATGGCTTCGCTGCCCCAATAGGGCGACGGCTGCAGCACCTTGTTCGGCGCCACAGGTGTTTTTGGATCGCGCGGCGATACGGCAATCCTGCTGGGCGTGTGCCGCATGGGATCGAGCACCGGGATGTAGTCGGCGCTGAGCTCCGGCGCACCGTAGATCGGGCCGTTGGCATTGACCGTGGGCCTGCGTCTGTCGGTCGACACCTGGTCGTGCATGTACACCTTCGGATCCGCCCAGTACCACTGCGTGATGACGATGTTCCTCTCCAGTCCCTGCGGGCGGGGTGGCGCGGGCGGCACTTCGCCCTTCGCGATGCGGTCCGACCAATCGGCGAACATTGCGAGCGCGCGCGGCGCACCGAAGAGCCCGAGCTCCCTGGTCATGTCGGGACCTGCCTGTCCCGATTGGATGCGGCGCGTCCACGCTTCTCGGGACGATGCGAACCCGCCAAGCTCCTTCGGGACCTCTCGCGTCGCTTTGTTTCCGAGCTGATGGCACGTATAGCAGCTCCCGTTTTTCAGCCACGCCAGCCACTGGGCCTGCATCCGCATGTCAGGCGCGATGCCGTTGCCCTGCGGGCCGGTGCCGGGAAACTCGCTCTTCTCGGGTACCTGGAGCAGCGACGCCCAGTATCCTGCCGGGTAGTACTGTGCGGCCGTGCGCGGATTAGGGGCAGCAACGGCGGTCAGGTTCAGGAGCCTGCCGGGCGCGGCCTGGACCTTCTGCGAATCGACCAGTCCATAACCGCGAACCCACACGCTGTAGTTCGTTTTTGGAAGATCGGGCACCAGATAGCGGCCGCGATCGTCGGTCACGACGATCTTTGCGAATCGTGTCGGCAGGCCGGTCGTTTCCGCAATCACCCAGACGCCGGCTTCCGGCCCGTTCGCGCCGATGACGACCCCGCCAATGTCATCGCTGTCGACAGCAATGGCTTCGTTGCCTTGCTGCCGTGCGCTTGTGACAACCAGCATCGCCACCACGATCACGCCGGCCACGGTCAGCACGCCGAGTGATGAACGGAAAATCGTCCTCATTCCTGTATTCCCTCCGCACACAACTGGCCATCATACGCCAACAATGAAAGGTCGCCTTCGTCGGTGCCTCGCCTTTGTACGGCGGTGAAATTCCTCCGGTCGCGAAGGGCCTTCACCGTGTCGCTGTGTCTCTGTGGCCGGCAGACTGCATTAAGATTACGACTCGATTTGGAGGTCCAGTGATGGAAGGTGTGCACGATCGAGCAGGCAAGGGGATCTCGCGCCGAGGCGTCGTCAAAGTTCTTGGCGCGGTTGCGGGCGCCGCGTTTGCCGCCAGCGATCTCGAAGCGCAGCAGCGCGCTGAGCCACCCACCACCATTACAAATCCGCCGCGCGACTTTGACGAGCCGACGACCTACTTCACGGACCCGGATATCCTGACTGTCGATCCGTCGTTCAACACCTACGTCCAGCCACAGAACGCGATCCGCCGCCTCTGGACCGGAGGGCTATGGCTGGAGGGCCCGGCGTGGAGCGGCGTGGGCAAATACCTGGTGTTCAGCGACATCCCGAACAACCGTCAGATGCGGTGGAGTGAGGACGACGGGCGGGTGAGCGTGTTCCGCTCTCCGGCGAACAACAGCAACGGCAACATGTTCGACTTCCAGGGCAGGCAGCTTTCCTGCGAACACCTCATGCGCCGTGTCGTGCGCTACGAGCACGACGGATCGGTGACGATCATCGCCGACAACTACGGCGGCAAGCGGCTCAATTCGCCGAACGACGTCGTGCCACACCCCGACGGCAGCTACTGGTTTACGGATCCACCGTACGGCGGCGGTCTGTTCGAAGGGCAGCCGGACGCGGCCGGCGGTCCGACCAATCCGAGCGGGCGATTGAATCCTCGGCTCGGGCTCCCGCCGGAGCTCGGCACGTTCAGGCGCGAGCTGCCGACAGGCGTCTACCGTGTCGACCCGAGTGGGAAAGTGGATCTCGTCGTTGGCGAGGATCAGCTGGCGGATCCGAATGGACTCGTCTTTTCGCCCGATTACAAGCGGTTGTACGTCATCAGCACCGGCCGTGGACCCGGAGACACCGGACCCGGCGGGACGCGCGAGATGTACTCGTTCGAGGTTGCGACCACGCGCGTAGCAAACCGGCGGCTGTTCACGAACTTCATGGTGGATGGTGTCACGTGCGGTCCCGATGGCGCCCGATGTGACGTCGATGGCAACGTCTGGTGCTCGAGTAACGCGGGCCGCGCCGTTGGCTACAACGGCGTCACCGTGTGGAACCCCAACGGGGTGCTCATCGGCCGCATTCGTCTTCCTGAGGTGTGCGCGAACGTGTCGTTTGGCGGTCCGAAGCGCAACCGCCTCTTCATGGTGGCGAGCCAGTCGTTGTACGCAGTCCACTTCAACACGCAGGGCGCGGCGCCAGCGTAAGGCATTGACGAATTTACGGATTTACGAATTTACGAATGTGATTGACGCAATCGACAGCAAATCCCTCAATCCCTCAATTCGTCAATTCGTCAATTCGTCATTTCGTAAATGAATATTGGATTCATCGGTCTCGGCGTGATGGGGCGTCCGATGGCGCTCCATCTGCTCGAGGCCGGCTACAGGCTCGGCGTGTACGCAAGGCGTCCCGACAGCGCGGCGCCACTGGTCACGGCCGGCGCCTCATTTTCTTCCACACCAGCCGAGCTCGCCTCGCAATCCGACGTTGTCATCACGATGGTGACCGCAACCGCTGACGTCGAAGAGGTGCTGCTTGGCAACAACGGCGTGCTCACCGGTGCGAAGCCGGGGTCAACGGTCATCGACATGAGCACGATCGCGCCGCAGGCGACCGAGCGCATGGCCGCAGCGCTTGCCGCGAAGCAGGTACGGATGCTGGACGCGCCGGTGACGGGCGGGCCCGCAGGAGCAGAGGCCGCGACGCTCACGATCATGGTGGGCGGCGATCCCTCAGTGCTCGATGAGGTGCGTCCTGTTCTCGAGCGTCTCGGCCGGCAGATTGTCTACATGGGCAGCCATGGGGCGGGCCAGATCGCGAAGGCGTGCAACCAGCTTGCGTTGCTCGTCAACGCTGAAGGGGTGGCGGAGGCGCTGGCGCTTGGCGCGCGCTATGGCCTCGATCCCCACACGCTCCGGCAGGCGCTTCTTGGCGGCATCGCCGCCAGCCGCGTGCTCGAGGTGTTTGGCGAGCGCATGGCGGAGCGGCAGTTCACTCCGGGCATGCCGACCCGGCTGTATGACAAGGATCTGAACATCGTGCTCGACCTTGCTCGTGAGGCCGGCCAACGGTTGCCCGCGGCGACAGTCGTCCGGAAACATATCGACGAGATGATGGCTCGCGGCGACGCCAACAGGGATCTCGCGGCGCTCATCCAGACCCTCGAGTAATGCAGATTGCAGATCGACCGATTGAAGAGTGTTGCCGAATGATGATTGTCGATTGGTGAGCTGAATTGAGATCGATCGATTAGATCGTCATGCGTTCGAAGAATCGTCAGTCGGCAATCTGCAACACTCTTCAATCGCCAATCTGAAATCTGCAAAGACGTCTACCACCCCACCGCCATCCCGTCTTTGCGATGATCGGATCCGCCCTGAAGCACGCCGGTGTCCGGATCGATGCGGACGGCCTGATAGCCGCCCATCATGCCGCGGCCGTCGTGGATCACGTGCCCGCGCGCGCGGAGCGTGGCGCGGACCGGTTCGGGAACCCCGGACTCAACCGCGAGGCCGTCTTCGAAGTGCCGGACGCGTGCAACGTCTCCCGCCTCCTGCACGTTCATCCCGAAATCAACGATGTTGGAAACGATTTGCGCGTGTGCCTGGGCCTGGTTGTCGGCGCCCATCACGCCGAAGGCCATGACAGGCCGTCCGTCATTCATCAGAACAGCGGGCACGAGCGTGTGGAACGGGCGCTTGCCGGGCGCCAGGCTGTTGGGATGATCGGCGTCTAACGTAAACGCGCTGCCGCGTGAGTGCAGCACGATTCCCGTTCCGGGGACGACAATCCCCGACCCGAAGCTGTCGAACAGGGAATTAATCAGCGAAACGACGTTGCCGAAGCGGTCGGCGGCCGCCAGGTACACGGTGTCGCCACGGTGGTCGGTCCCGGCGGGTCTGACCCTCCCACCGGCTTTGGCGGGTCCGCTCAGCCCGCCGGGTCGGCTTCGCGGCACCCGCCCCACGTACGGACCCGGCGGCGCGGCCGGCTCGTACGCCAATGCCGCGCGCTGCATGTCGATCTGCTTCCGACGGTCGGCGGCATAGGACTTCGAGATGAGCGTTGCAAGCAGTTCCGAAGGTACGTGACGCGAATCCGCCAGATACGCTGCGCGATCGGCAAATGCAATCCGCTTGGCCTCGGTGTACACGTGCAGGTAATCGGCGCTGTTGTGTCCCATCCTCCGCACGTCGTAGCCCTCGAGGATGTTGAGCATCTCCAACGCGACGAGTCCCTGCGTATTGGGTGGCATTTCATAGACCGCATAGCCGCGATACGTCGTGGAAATGGGTTCCACCCAGTCTGACGTGTGTGCCGCAAAGTCAGATGTCGTCAGGAACCCACCGCGCGCGGTCATAAAGTCTGAGATGGCGGCCCCGATTGCCCCGCCGTACACGGCTGCGGCGCCGACGTTCGCAACCTGCTCGAGCGTGATGGCGAGGTCGGGATTGCGGAAGATCTCGCCGGCCTGCGGCGGGCGTCCGTTCGGGAGGAGCACACGAGCGGCTTCGGGATCGGCGGCCAGCCGCGGCGCCACCCCGCTCCATTGGCCGGCCACGATCTCCGGCACCGCGAAGCCGTCACGCGCGTAGCGAATCGCAGGCGCCAGGGCGCGGCTTAATGGAATCGTCCCGTATGACATCAGCAGCTCGGACCATCCGGCTACCGATCCTGGGACGGTGACCGAACAGGGCCCGTGGGCCGGCACTTCCGTGTCCCGCGCCAACAGGGCTTCTCGATCGGCGCCAGCGCCCGCCCGCCCGCTCGAGTTCAGCCCCTTCAGCGTATTCGTCCTGCCGTCGAACACGAGGGCAAAGAGGTCGCCTCCGACTCCTGTCATTGTTGGTTCCACCACGGCAAGCACGGCGGCGGCCGTCACCGCCGCGTCGATCGCGTTGCCGCCCTCCTGCAGCACCTGCAATCCGGCAGCGGAGGCGAGCGGCTGGCTGGTGGCGATGAGGCCGTTCTGCGCGAGGACGGGCGAGCGCGTCCCGTAGATCCGTCCGGTTGGACGATCACCGGACAACGACGTATGGATCGACATCAGGGCTTATCAAGTCACAAGTCACAAGTCACAAGTCACAAGTCACAAGTCACAAATCGCTAATCACAGGTCACAATGGTTATCGTCCCCGCAGACTCGAAGCGAGGTCAAGGCCTGTGGCGCGGACTGATTCGATATCCGCGCTGAGGGTAGGCCGGGTCCTTTTGGGCCAGGCTGCCTCGGCGGGTCCGAACCAGCCTTCGCTAAAGCTTCGGCGGTCCGCCGTACCTTGGCGAAGGCGGACGGACCCGCCCTACACGTATCATTCTCCCAATGCCTGACGAGTCGGTATCCCAGTCGATCTGGGCTGAATACATCTATCGCGCGTTCAAAGAAGCCAGCATCGGTCAGGTGGCGTATGTGCCGGACGCCGGACACCAAGAGCTGATACGGCTGTGTCACGCGGACAACGACTTGCGCACGGTGTCGTTGACCACGGAGGAAGAAGGGGTCGCGATGCTGGCCGGAGCATGGCTGGGCGGAACGCATGGGGCTCTACTCATGCAGTCGAGCGGCGTCGGCAACTGCGTCAACATGCTGTCTCTGATTGAGGAGTGCCGATTTCCATTGTTGATGCTCGTGACGATGCGTGGGGAGTGGGGTGAGACGAATCCCTGGCAGGTGCCCATGGGGCAGAACACGGCTGCCGTACTGGAACGATCCGGCGTCATCGTGCAGCGGGCCGACTCGGTAGCTGATTTGGCGCCAGGCGTCAGCGCTGCCGCCGACATGGCGTTCCTTTCCAGTCGTGCCGTTGCGCTGCTCATCGGCCAGCGCATGATTGGCGCCAAGAGGTTCGGGTAGGTGCTCGAGCGCCGCGACGCGGTCGCGACGATTCTGCGGGAACGCGGCGACGCGCTCGTCGTGACCGGTCTCGGGTCGCCAACCTGGGACGCGGCGGCAGCCGGCGACTCTCGACTCAATTTCTATCTGTGGGGCGCCATGGGCGGCGCCGCGATGGTCGGACTTGGGCTGGCGGTGTCGCAGCCTCGGCGGCGCGTCGTCGTCATAACAGGCGACGGCGAACTATTGATGGGATTGGGAAGTCTCGCCACGATCGGCGTGGACGGGACGCCCAACCTGTCGATCGTGGTGCTCGACAACGAACGGTACGGCGAGACAGGGATGCAGACGTCGCACACCGCGCGCGGAGTGGACCTTGCCGCGATCGCGGCGGCGGCACGCTTTCGCTCGACGACGACTATTCATACGCGCGAGGAACTGGAGGCGTGGATTCCAACCGTATACGTTGGCCCGGGACCGGTGCTGGGTGTCGTCAAGGTGGTGGCGGACCAACCCCCGGTTCAGGTGCCAGTCCGGGACGGCGCGTACCTCAAAGCGCGGTTTCGCGAGGCGCTGCTCGGGGCCAAGGCGTTCGAGTGACCAGGGACCTCAGCCAGACACACGAGCCGCGCTCGGCGGCCGAGACGGCCGAGCTTCATCGCCATCTGCGGCAGAGCGTCCGCGAGATATGCGAGCGCTTTCCAGACGCGTACTGGCGGTCGCTCGACGTGGAGCGCGCATATCCTGAGGGCTTCGTGCGCGCGCTCACGGAAGCCGGATATCTTGCCGCGCTCATCCCGGCGGAGTACGGCGGCGCAGGGCTCGGCGTCTCCGAGGCCGCCATCATCCTCGAGGAGATCAACCGATGCGGCGCCAACGCGGGAGCGTGCCACGCGCAGATGTACATCATGGGCTCGCTGCTTCGCCATGGCAGCGACGCACAGAAGCGCGCGTATCTGCCCGGCATCGCGGGCGGATCGCTGCGCCTGCAGGCCTTCGGCGTGTCCGAACCCACGACCGGCTCGGACACCACGCAGCTCAAGACGATGGCGGTGCGCCAGGGTGATTCGTACCTCGTGCACGGTCAGAAGGTGTGGATCTCGCGCGCCGAGCACTCCGACCTGATGCTGCTCATGGTGCGGACGACGCCGCTCGAACAGGTGGCAAAACGAACGGACGGGCTGTCGATGCTGCTGGTCGACATGCGTACGGCGGTCGGCCATGGCCTCACGATTCGTCCGATACGGACGATGATGAACCACGCGACCACCGAGTTGTTCTTCGACGGACTCAAAGTGCCCGTCGAGAATCTCATCGGGGAAGAAGGCAAAGGGTTTCGCTACCTGCTCGACGGCTTGAACGCGGAGCGCATCCTCATTGCGGCCGAGTGCATCGGAGACGGCCGATGGTTCATCGAACGGGCGACACGATACGCGAAGGAACGCATGGTGTTTGGACGGCCCATCGGCCAGAACCAGGGGGTCCAGTTTCCGATCGCTCGCGCCCACGTCAATGTGGAAGCGGCAGATCTGATGCGCATTCGCGCCGCCACGCTCTTCGATCGTGGGGAGCCTTGTGGCGCCGAGGCGAACATGGCAAAGCTGCTCGCGGCGGATGCGTCGTGGGAGGCCGCTAATGTGACGGTTCAGACATACGGCGGCTTCGGGTTTGCGGAGGAATACGACGTCGAGCGCAAATTCAGGGAGACGCGGTTGTACCAGGTGGCGCCCGTTTCCACGAACCTGATTCTCAGCTACGTCGCCGAGCACGTCCTGGGTTTGCCGAGATCCTACTGATGACACGCAACGCCCAGCTGCTCGCGGAATTCGTGGCTCGTGCCTCGCCACCGGAGCCCGCGCTTCGGCGCGCAGCGACAGCGGTTCGCGATACTGCAGGCGTCACGCTTGCGGGTGCCGTTGAACCTGCCGCCCGCATCATTCAGTCGCTCGCGAGAGACGAGGGACACGGTCGATGTTCGATTCTTGGGACCGGCGCCAGAACCGGTGCGAGCTGGGCTGCGCTCGCCAACGGCGTCGCGGCGCATGCGCTCGATTTCGACGACATGTGCTTCGTGTCACTTGCGCATCCGAGCTGCGCGCTGTTTCCGGCGGCGCTGGCCGCGTGCGAACTCTCGCACGCATCCGGTCGCGCGCTGCTCGAAGGATACGTGGTCGGGTTCGAGCTCGAGTGCCGGCTCGGCAAGGTGATGAATCCACGCCACTATCACGAACGCGGCTGGCACTGCACGTCGACGATTGGAACGATTGGTGCGGCGGCCGCCGCCGCACGAGTCTTCCGCCTGACGCCCGCCGAGACCGCGCACGCGCTCGGTATCGCGGCGTCATCGGCCGGTGGACTGAAGGAAAACCTCGGAAGCATGGTAAAGCCGCTCCATGCAGGCATGGCCGCGCGGAACGGAATCATGGCTGCACTTCTCGCGCAGCGCGCGTACCTCGCCAGCGATCGATCCCTCGATGGACCGCAGGGATTTCTGGCCGCCATGGACGCACAACATCTCGACCTTGACAGGGCGGTGACCGAACTCGACAGCCACTGGGAAATTCTGACGACGGGAATTACGGTGAAGCTGTATCCGTCATGCGCCGCGACGCATCCGACGCTCGACGTGTTGCTCGAACTCCGTCACGAGGGACAGATCACGGCCGACGATGTGGAATCGGTCGACGTAGAGGTCGATTCAATGACCCCTCGCCTGCTGATCTACGATCGCCCGGCCACAGGCCTCGAGGGAAAGTTCAGCATGCCGTTCTGCGCTGCAGCCGCGATCGCCTATGGCGAGGTGGGCATCGGAACGTTCGAAGTCGAGCGCATCCGGGCGGAGGTCATTCAGGTGCTGCTGCCGAAGGTGACGATGCGCGTGAACCCGGCGTTCGACTCGAAGCCGCCGCTCTCGCAAAGCCGCGTCACGCTGCGTCTCCGTGACGGACGCGTGCTGACGAAGTCTGCGGACGGCGCCCGCGGATATCCGGGACGGCCGGCGAGCGACGACCAGCTCGCAGGCAAATTCGCCGATTGCGCACGCCGCAGCTTGTCTCCCCGCGTCGCGGACACGGCGTGGACGCTGCTCACCCGGATCGACACGACGACCGACGTCTCTGCACTGACGGCTGTGTTGTCGGCGGCAGCGAGTCACGTGTCATGAGCGGAACTGCGTACCGCTGGGTCATCCTGTTCTTCGGCATCCTTGCGTACGCGACGAGTCACTTCTCGCGGCAGAACTACACGGGCATTCAGAAATTCATCCAGGCAGACTTTCAGCTCGATCGCGGCGCTATCGGCCTGCTTGGCGCTTCGTTCTTCTACGCGTACGCGATCTTCCAGATGCCCTGGGGGATTGCTGCCGACAAGTTTGGCAGCCGTGCCATGGCAACGTTCGGCATGCTGTTGACCGCGGCGACGATGGTGGGCTTTGCGACGAGCCGGTCCGAAGAGGCGCTGCTCTTCTGGCGTGCGGCTGCCGGCATCGCAGGTGCGGCGGCATACGTCTCGATTGCCGGCGGCATCGCTCGCTGGTTTCCGCAGAACGAGCGAGGATTCAGCCAGGCTGCGTTTGGAGGAATGGGCGGAGCCGTCGGCGAGGGTGCGGCCTTCTTCCTGCTGCCGGTGCTAGCGATTTCGTTCGCCGCCGGCTGGCGGGACGCCACCAACGCGGTGGCCATCGGTATTGCCGTGGTCGGGGTGCTGTGTCTCGCGTTTCTGCGATCGGCTCCGCCGGGACATGCCGCGACCACGCGGGCGCCGTTCGCGTGGCGGATGCTGTCGGACCCGCAACTCTGGTGCTTTGCCGCGCTCTTTTCGGGTTTCATCATCGGCACGCGTCTCTCGCAGGCGTGGATATCGACCTATCTCGCCGACGTCTATGCCGCCGCGCACGGGTTCGAGACGAACGCAGCGGTCGTTGCCGGCGGCGTGTTCGCCACGGTCGCTTTTTCGTTCGTCGGACGCGGCCTTGGCCTGCCTCTCGCCGGCAGGTTGTCCGATGCGCTGGTGCAGAGGGGCGTCTCTCGAACTGCCGTCGTCATTGGCTGGCTGCTGATGTCGATTACGCTGTTTCAACTGCTCTCGATGCGCGTCACCGCGTTGTGGCTGCTCGCCATTGTGGCAGTCCTCATCGGTATCGCCGTGAACTGTTTCACGCTCATCACCGCGTCGGTGGCGGATACGTACGGGCCGCAGAAGACCGCTGCCATCACCGGCTTCGTCAACATGGTGGCGCAGCTTGCCGGCGCGACCGCGCTAGCCGGCAGCGGCTATCTTGGCGTCTTCATGGGGGGCGGCCAGACCGACGGGCTGGCCGAGTATCGAGGCATCTGGCTGTCGGGCGTGCTGATGGTGACGCTGGCCACCATGATCGGCACGGGCATCTATCTCGCGCTGAGGGGCCGGGCGCCAGCAGCGGCTGCCGTGCACGAGTTCTGAGTTGCAGCGGCGGGTCCGCTTCCGCCTTCGCCAGAGCTATGGCGGACAGGTCGCGGGACCCGCCCCACGTACGTGGGCCGGGTGCCGCGGCAGTGTCATCTCGCCGCGGACCCGGCGAACCTGATCTGGTTAATTCTTCACGTATTTCTTCAGCGCCATCCCGCCCGTCAGCGATCCGTAGATGTTGCCCTTGGCGTCGGCCGCAACGCCTTCCTGCGATCCCTCAGGGTCGGGATCGGGAATGCGCGCGGTAACCTTGCCGTCTTTGGCGCTCCCGATCGTGATGCCTTTGCTGAAGCCAGGGTTCGTCTTCGGATCCGACTGATGATCGGCCACATAGAGCGTGTCGTTCTGGTCGATGAATATCCCGCTCGGCCGGCCGAACTGCTTCCACTCTTCGAGGAACTTTCCATCCTGGTCGAAGATCTGGATCCGGTTGTTTCCTCGATCACCGACGAACAGCCGGCCGCGTGAATCCATCGCCAGCGTGTGAGGCGTCTCGAAGTCGCCGGGGCCGGTCCCCTTCTTCCCCCACGTCTTGATCAACTTGCCGTCTTTCGAAAATTTCAGCATTCGGGCGTTCGAATTCCCGCCGTGGCCGTCGCCGATGAAAATGTCGCCGTTCGGTGCGACCAGGACAGCCGACGGCATGTTGAACGTGTCCGGGCCTTCTCCGGCGACTCCGGCCTTGCCGAGCGTCATCACGACCTTGCCGTCGGGATTGAACTTGAGCACCTGGTGACCCTTTCCGTTTCTGCGGGGATCCTTGCCATCCGGCCCTTCTCCGTCGGTCACCCAGATGTTGCCTGCCCGGTCGATATGAATCCCGTGGGGGCGGACGAACATTCCTGCGCCCAGGCTTTTCACCACCCGCCCCGAGGCATCGAACTTCAGAATGGGTGCGACGTTCGAGCCCAGACAGTTCTGTCCGCCGCACCGCTCGAACGCCCACACGCTGGTGCCGTCGGGATCGATCGTGATGCTCGCGGTCGATCCGACCTTCCTGCCGTCGGGCATCTTGAAGAAGTTCTCGATGGTTTGATAGGAGCTGCGCTGCGCGTAGACAGCCTGGGACAGCACGACAATTGCAGCAGCCGCCGCCATTGCACATCCGACTCGGCCCGCTTTCGACATGGCAACCCTCCAAATTCAAAGACGCGTTTCGTAACCCCGGATCTCAGTTGGGTTGGTGATGCCGGTGCGAGAGCAGTATCTCGACTCCGCTCGCCGCGCGGCACACCTACCCGGAGGCGCGACCTTATGCTCTGATTCGACACAGCCGTTCTCTGGCGACGGCGACGGCTCGATTCGCGGGACACCTGCTCTCACGCCGGCGCTGCCTTTCGCAAACCGAACTCCGGTCCGGTTTAGGGCGCCGCTCCGATGGGATGCGTACCCGGAAGCGCCTCGGCGATCGGCCTTTCTCCAAATCCGCACTCCGGGTGTCCGAATCCACCCTTACTGCTGAAATTACCCTGGCTTCCCGTGATGTCGAAAATCATGTTGTCCGTCCCGCCCGCGACACCTCCGGGGACATTGTCGAGGTTCAGGGCATGACGGACCTTCCAGGCGACGATGTGATCGGTGCAGGACGTATCACCACTGACGCCGACCGAGCCAACGAGCTGCCCCGCGGCATTGTAGAGCCCGAGGCCACCGCCAAAAACGTTCACGCCGCCGATCTTCCCGTTGACCATCGGGTCCGCAGCGGTTCCGTATGCGGCCGGGGCGCCCGCATATGCCACGTCGACGTTGACCGGATTGCTTTCCTGTAAGCCAAAGAGGCTGCCTCCCGGCTGAACCGCCGAATAGAGATTCGCCGTGGACAGCGCGAACGCGACGAGACTGAACGCATTTGCGGTGTTCGCCTTCTGCGCCGAAATGACGCGGCTGCCCGGCCATTGATCGTCACGGTCCCCGCCGCTGAAGGTGACGGCGCAGACGATGCCGTCGCGGTTCACGACCGTTGCCCACATCTCATTACCAAGTCCGCCGTTGCCTCCCGCTCCCGGGGTGACGACTCCGTCCAGTGCGGCCGTCAGCGCGGCGTGAGCAGGCACGTCGACGCATTGTGCGAGCGCCGCATCGGATGTCAATGTCAGGACGCTCAAGAGAAAGATGGCACCTGTGAAGGTCTTACGGATCGACCGACCGCTCATAGCGACTCCTTTGCGAGTGAGAGTAGATGATCATGCCGCATGCATGTAACAGCGAATCCGATCTAGCGCGCGGATTTTCGAAGACGAGGGCGTGTACCCACCTGCTCGTAGCCAAATCCGTCAGCGGGGCGGTCGAGCCGCCGCACGTACAGACGTTGCGGCTCGCGGCGCGCCGGGCTGCCGGTGACGACCACTCGATCGCCCGGCTTCAAGGTCGTCTCCGTAAACCCGATCTCGACCAGCTCCCACCGGTTGTCGAGCTCGAGGTGCCACTGCTCGCCGGTTCCGCTGCGCAGAACGTTGACGAGGACGAACGGGTGCGGTTGGACGAATCTGAACTGCGACACAATTCCTTCGACCGTCATCTCCCGCGAGCTGTCGTAGAAGCCGGCGATCGAGTGGTGCGCCTGCGCGGCGCCGGTCATTGCCAGCAGCGCGCCGCCTGCCACGAGCCACCACCTCATGGCTGCACCTGCGCGGCACGCCGCATCTCGGGATCGAGATGTGTGCCGTCCTTCAGCACGGTCTCGCGCAGAAATATCGTCCTGTCCCGGCGGCCGGGCCATCCGGTGATCGTCAGCTGATCGCCCACCATGAACCGCTCCATGGGAAACCCGGCGCGTTTCATCGTGTTGCTCGCGCCCATCTCCACCAGCCATTCGACAGTCGAGCCATCTGTGCCTTTTGCATCGATCCTGAACCGGGAGTGCGGGTTTCGCCAGACTACTTCCGTGATGACGCCGTCCACCGTGATTTCCTTCGATGTGTCGAAGTTCACCGGAACGGAGTGATGGGCCCCCAACCGCTGACCGGATCCGAGCGTCACGAGCGCCAGCGCGATGAGAAGAACTGTGGGACGCATGGGGCCCTCCGAGACATAAGTCACAAGTCACAAGTCACAAGTCACACGTCACAAGTCACAAAGCCCAAAGCCTAAAGCCCAGAGCCGAAGGTCGAACGCTCAATTCGGCGCGACGACTCCCGCGTCGTCGGGGTTGCAGCCGTATTCCATCAGATCCCAATCGGTCTTCCGGTACTCGATCGACACCACGAGCGGCTTGCGGTAATACGCCGGGTCCACGTGCGTTGTTTCGACGGTCAGAACGTCCCCTGCGCGGCGGATCCTCTCGACGGTGTGCATCCGTGTGCTCTGCGGCATCCCTGCCCACTCTTCCATGGTCGAGACGTAACCTGGCGCGAAATCGATCGTGTCGATGACGAGCGCATCCCCCTCATACCACGCGACGGAACGGCCGAGCGCCGGCATTCCCTCGATGTTGACGCGTTTCGGGTTCACGTCGGTCGGCTTGGCCAGCGGTACCAGGCGATCGATGTCCATCCATTCGTACTGGAGCCGCACATGGTTTTCGGCCTGAGTGATTTTGACGAGAACGTTCGGGTTGAGCCAGATGCGCGTCCAGCTCGACCCGATGCATTTCAAGGAGGGGTCATCCGTCTTGAAGTCGTACGCCTCGAACCTGCGTCGCCCTTCGTCGGTGAAATCCCACAGGCCGAACACGATGCGCCCCCCGCGTATCCAGTTGGCCGACACGTCGGGCGTCTGCGCAGATGCTGCTACGGAGAAACCGAGAATCGCCGCGACCGCCAACAGCAACGGGAGTGCTGGGTTGCGCATATGCGAGTCCAGGCCCCGCCTTCGCCAACACGCGGCTTCGGCGTGGCAGGCCCGCCTTCGCCACAATGTGGCTTCGGCGTGGCAGGCAAGACGATAGCACGCTCGGGACTAGCGCGTAGCTGGTAGCCGGTAGCTGATAGCACCACCAACTACCAACTACCAGCTAGCGAGGTACTGGCGTAGACTCACCCCGTCGTTCCTGGCCGTTTTTCGGGATCGCTGCCTTCAGGAGGGCTCCATGCGTCGTCATTTCTCGATCGCGAGTGTCATCGTCGGAGTCGGCATGATCTGCAGCCTTTCGGCGCAGCAGGCGGCGCCGGCGCAGGGTAGACAAGGGGGTGGCGGTCGCGGCGGCGGTGGCACTGGCGCGGCGCGTGCGTCGGCAGCGGCGCTGTTCTTCGACGTGAATTGGGTGCGTCCGGCCAGTCAGACCGGACAGACCAAGGTGGTACAGGAGAACATCGGCGACGTGAACGTCGAGCTCAAGCAGTACGGCCTGCACGAAAGTTGTCTTCTGACGTCGGGCAACCCTGGCAGCGAGACGACACCGTTCAGCGTGTGGTCCGGTGAGTGCGAAGACCCGTTCGCGACGCTCTTCAGGCACACGTCGAACTACGTGGATTTGACCGGCACGGCCAGGATTCGCTGGGCCGTCAAGACCTCCGGCTTCCACGTGGTCCGCCCGGTCGTCAAGCTGGCCGACGGCAGCATGTTCGTCGGTGACTACGCATCGGCGTCGGTGCCGATGCTCGTCGTGAGCGAATTCGTCCCGGCTGCGATACGGTGGGTAAAGCTCGATCCGAAGCGCGTGGTCACGATGGGCGGCACCGGAGGATCGTTCAATGAAGTCTGGCTGACTCCGGACCTCGCCCGCGTCGATGAAGTCGGTTTCGTCGACTTGATGCCGGGCAGCGGACACGGCACGGGCGGATACATCCACGTCAGTCAGTTCCAGGTGTACGGGCGACCTGTTCCGCGGGGCGCGACGACCAGCAGTCGATAGCACTCACGAGCCACGGAGACACAGAGTTTCATAACCGTAGGGCGGGCCTTTACGGCCCGGCTGCCCTTCGGCAATGCTGAGGGCACCCCGAGCAACGTCGAGGGGTGGCGCAGCGTAAAGCCGCGCCCGACGAAAGAGAACAGAAGGAGTACAGAATGCCGCTCGCTCTCGTTGTGCTCACGCTCGTTCTGGCATTCCCGCTTCAGCGGTCCGATCTGGCGCCAACAGGGACGCTGCGGGCATCGTTCATCGAGAACAATCCGGTGCAGGGTCGTGTCGATGCGAAGACGGGCGCGATCACCGGCCCCGCAGCCGACTTGGTGCGTGAGCTGGCGCGGCGCTTGGGTGTGAAGTACGAGGTCACACCGCTGCCGTCGGCGGGCGCGGTGCTCGAGAGCGTCAGAAGCGGCAAGGTGGATATCGGCTTTCTCGCGTACGAGGCCGCGAGAGCGGCGCAGGTGGACTTCTCCGATCCGTATTCGAGCTCCGGCAGCACCTATGCCGTGCGCGCGAACTCCACCTTCAAGACGTCCGCTGACGTCGATCGGGCCGGCGTCACCATCGGCGCGATCGCCGGTCAGAGCCCGGAGGTATACGTCCGCGAGCACGCGAAGAACGCGCGCGTCGAGGCGTTGTCTTCGGTGCCGCCGAACGCGGCAATCGGAAAGATGCTGCTCGACGGCAAGTTCGATGCTTTCGCGGCCAATCGGACCCGTATGGAAGAAATGGTGCGCGAAGTCCCGGGGCTGCGTGTGCTGTCGGATGATTTCACCGCGACGCTGCAGTCGATTGTCGTGACAAAAGGCAGGCGGCCGCAGCTCGACGCGGTGAACCGATTCCTCGCCGACGTGCGCGCGTCAGGATTCGTGAAGGCGTCGCTCGACAAAGCCAACATTGTTGGCGTCGAAGTCGCGGCACCGCCTGCGCGGTAACCAGATTCAGATCGGATCGTTCGGATCGTTCGATCCGTTCGAATCGTTCGGGTCGTTGTGACTTGTGACCTGTGACGTGAATAGTCGTCAGCGATAGTACGCGCCCACGAGCGCGCCAACGACCGCCAGCAGCAACGCCAACTGGGTGCCGACGAGCCATGTGAATTGCCGATCGGTCTTCTGATCGACGTAGAGGAAGTGACGATCGGCCTTCTGATCGATCCCGTTGATCTTCTGATCGATCTTGTTCATGTCCTCTCGTACCTCCGTAAACCGGCGAGTCATGTCCTCCCGCACTTCCGTGAACTGGCGGTTCATGTCCCCACGGAGTTCCGTGAATTGGCGGTTCATGTCCCCGCGCAGTTCCGTGATCAGCGTTCGCAGGTCGTTCATACCGTCTACCCTCGCCTCGAGGGAAGCTAGTCGTTCGTCAACCGTCGGCACGTCGGCAGCCACTCTTTCCCGGGCCCCGGCCCGATTCTACATCGTCACCGACACCCAATCGCGCGCGTGGCCGATGCAGAGGCTCAAGTCCGGAGCATGGGGCTTGCCATCAGAGATTTCCCGCCAAACGGAGCAGACGCCACTGACGAGATCGCAGAAATTGCCGCGTCCTCACCGAGGCGACCGCCGCCGTTTCTGCCACCCGGGCCCAAAGCCGAAAGCCGAAAACCGAAGGCGCAGAATCCGACTCAGTTGCGCTCCGGCTTTTTCAGCAATTGCTCGAGCGCGTCCTGGTGGGTGGCGAGGAACAACTGATCTTTTAGCCGGCCCGCGGCCTGCTTCGAGGTGACGATGTGCAGCAGACGCGCCGCGAGCGGCGCGAACGGGTCGGTCACGGCTTCCGCCGGACGTATTCGACGTTCTTGAAGGAATCCCTGTAGGCCCTGCAGGCCACGCCAGACGTTGCTCACTTGCGATCGTTCGGATCGTTCGGGTCGTTCGGATCGTTCTCGCGTTCGGACCGTTCGAATCCGTCGGTCGTCTGCCCGCCGTTCCCGCCGTATAATCCCCGCCGGACTCTCCAGAGATCGGAGTCATGCCATGGACGTGAAACCCGTCGGAAGATGGAGATCAGGCCTGCTGGTTCTCATCCTGCTGACATGTGCGCCAGGAGCGGCTGATGCCCAATCACCGGCGTCACGCCTCGAAGGCATGTGGAGCGACCCGCCTGCCACCTCAGAGGGCCTCTTCTGCTTCTTTGCGTGCACAGACACGGGCATGGCGCGCCTGAACGGGCTGCTCGACAATCCGGTCAACGACGCCCGTCCATTCCAGGAGCTCCAGGCTGAGGCCAAACAGTACGAGCGGGAGTACATCCGTTCCCGGCTCACGCCTGCGGCACTGAAGAGATACCCCTTCGATCCCGCGGACGATCCCGGATTTCTCCGGTGTGAGCCTTGGGGAGTCGCTCGGCAGATCTTTGCGCCCCACCAGCTCGAGATACGGCAGCGCGGCGCCGATCGCATCGAGCTGCGGTACGGCGAATGGGACGGCCGGCGGACGATCTATCTCGACGGTCGCCGGCGCCCGGCCAACCAGGGGCTGACCCCCATGGGACATTCAGTGGGCCACTGGGACGGCGAGACCTTGGTGGTCGAAACCTCGGCCGTCGCAGCGAACATCATCATGCTGCCGGATTTGTCGGCAATGGGCGAGCACAGCGACCAGCTGCGCGTCGTGGAGCGCTACTCGCGATCGAAGGATGGAGACACCCTGCTGCTCACGGCGACGCTGGAGGACTCCCCGAGCCTGCGGGATCCGCTGGTGCTGAAAAAGATCTGGCGCTGGGCGCCGAAACAGCAGATCACCCCGTACGAAAACTGCGAGCGCCCGACGGAATTCAAGAAAGGGGTGAAGCCTTGAGAGGATGGCACCTGTCGTTGTTCGTGTTGCCGGTGCTGGCGCTGACTGCGGCAGACGCCCATCCGCATCATGCGTTCTCGCCCGTCTACGACGAAAAGCGACTGATCACGGTTGCGGGCGTCGTCACGGAATTCAGATTCGTGAACCCGCACGCGATGCTGCTCATGGACGTCGCCGACGACGCCGGGAAGGTGGCACCATGGGTCGTCGAGTTCGCCGGCAGGCTGAATCTCTCCGAATTCGGCTGGACAGCCGATTCCATCAAAGCGGGTGAGCGGATCACAGTCACCGGCAACCCGACCCACACCGGTTCCCAGAGAATGTTCTTCCGCAAGCTGGTCCGCGCTGACGGCACGGAACTGCTGCCCGGGAACGCTCAGCGCCTTGACGCGGTTGAAGAAGAACGTCGGCGGCGCGCGCGCGAAAGAAATCAGCCGAAGTAGGAGCGCCCGTCGGTGCAACCCCAGAGCCCAAAGCCCAGAGCCCAGAGCCCAGAGCCAGAGTCGGTGTTGTGCTTTGTGCCTTGTGCCTTGTGACTTGTGCCTTGTATAGTCGGCCCGCGCGGAGGAGTGCCATGAACAAGACAATGACGATGCTGCTGACCCTGGCGGTTGGTGTGGCCGCCGGGATTCCGCTCGGTGGACGACTGATGTCGCCAAGCGCGGAGGCCGAGTCCACGGCGACGAATTCTGCGGCGGCGGTGGCGACCGCGATCGGCGCCGAAGATATCTCTGGCCCGTACGAGGTGCAAGAAGGCTGGCCCAAGGATCTCGCGACGCTCCCCAATCATGAGAAATGGACCTACGGGGGTGCGCGCGGCATCTTCGCCGAGAGCCCAAACCGCGTGTATCTGCTCGGCGGCGGCGAGTTGCCGAATCTGAAGCGTCCGCAGGCCAAGCGGTATCCCGACGTCGGCCCGAACGTGCAATTCCCGGTGGGTGGGCTCCCGTGGCGCAATGCCAACCAGGCGGCGCCGCCCGGCGCCGGCGGCTCGGGGCAGGATCCCGCGAAGGGGATGGACTTGTGGAGGGGCAACGCACCGCCCTATCGTGAGCTTGGCGTGGACTCCCGCTGGGAACACACACTGGTCGTCGTCAACGCGCAGGGCGACATCATTGAAGAGTGGACGCAGTGGGACAAGATGTTCAAGCGCCCGCACGCCGTGTACGTCAGCCCGTACGATCCGGACAAGCATGTGTGGGTAGTCGACGACCACACGCACGCCATCTACAAGTTCACGAACGATGGCACGCAGCTCGTGCAGACGATTGGCACGCCGAACGTTTCCGGCGCCGACGGCACGCACTTCAATCGGCCAACGTTCATGGCGTGGATGCCCGACGGCAGCTTCTACGTGTCGGACGGATATAACGGCACGCGAGTGGCCAAGTTCGACGCGAGCGGCAAGTTCCTGATGGATTTCGGGATGCGCGGCGAATCGGGCAAGGAAACGCGGCCGGGCTACATGAACAACGTGCACGGCGTCGCGGTCGATCTGGAGACGCGGCGTGTGTTCGTCAACGATCGCGACAATCACCGCGTTCAGATCTTCGACGAGAATGGCACGTACCTGTCCGAATGGAAGATTGGTGTCAGTCCGTCGAGCCTGCACATGGTCGAAATCGGGGCGGATCGCACGCTGGCGACTTTCGATCGCAACACGCACAAAATGCTGAAGTACGATCTCAACGGCAGCCTGATTTACTCATGGGGCACGATTGGCAATTTCCCGGGCACCGTCTGGGGTGTGCACGGCATGAGCACCGATCAAGAAGGGAACCTGTACGTGGCGGAAGTCGACTCCGGGCGCTTCCAGAAGTTCGTGCCGCGTCCGGGCGCCAATCCGGCGTATCTGATCAGCAAACCCGTCAAGGCGGTGTGGCAGTAACAAGTCACAAGGCACAAGGCACAAGTCACAACGGCACCACGAAGGTCACGAAGGGCACGAATAGAATTCCGAAAGTCAGCATGACCTTCGCCAGCTTCATGAACTTCGTGGTCACCGGAGGAGAGCCATGAATAGAGGAGTGATGGTGGTATTGGCGCTGGCAGTGGGACTGGCTGCCGGCATTCCGCTCGGCAGCCGCCTGATGCCGGCGACCGCGGAACAGGAGGCGTCAGCGGCGGCCCCCGGATTCGCGGCCGTACCCGACGCAGTTGGCACCGAGGACCACATGGGTCCGTACGAAGTGGTCGAGGGTTGGCCAAAGGACATCAGTACCCTCGCCGGACACGAGAAGTGGACGTGGGGAGCGGGGCAAGGCATCTTCGCCGAGAACCCGAACCGGGTGTACCTCGTCTCCCGCGGTGAGCTGCCGAACCTCCCGCGACCGCAGGTCAGGCGATTTCCAGAAGTCGGTCCGAGCATTCAGTTCCCGATTGGCGGAGTGCCATGGCGCAGCGCGACGGCGACCGCGCTTCCCGGCGCCGGAGGGACGGGGCAGGATCCCGCCAAGGGTATGGAGATCTGGCGGGGCGCGCAGTCGCCGTATCGTGAGGTCGGTGTCGACGCGCGTTGGGAACACTGTCTGACCGTGGTCGACGCGCAGGGCAACATCATCGAGGAGTGGACGCAGTGGGACAAGATGATGAAGCGTCCGCACTCCGTCTATGTGAGCCCGTACGACGCAGAGAAACACGTGTGGCTCGTCGACGATCACATGCACGTGATCTACAAGTTCACCAACGACGGCAAACAGCTCCTGCAGACGATCGGGACGCCGGAGGTGCCGGGTGCGGATGCAACCCACTTCAATCGACCGACGTTCATGGCCTGGATGCCGGATGGCAGCTTCTACGTGGCCGACGGCTACAACGGCACGCGCGTGGCGAAATTCGACAAGGACGGCAAGTTCCTCCTGGGGTTCGGCGAGAGAGGCAGCGGGTCCGGCGACGAAGGTGAGGAATCACGGCCCGGTTACATGAACAACGTGCATGGAGTGGCCGTCGACGTGGAAACGCGGCGCGTCTTCGTCAACGATCGCGCCAATCACCGCGTCCAGATCTTCGACGAGAACGGGAAGTACCTTTCCGAGTGGAAAATTGCGGTGAGGCCGTCGAGCCTTCACCTGATCCAAATCGGGCAGGATCGAACACTCGTCGCCTTCGATCGCAACACGCACAAGATGCTGAAGTACGACCTCGACGGCCGCCTGTTGTACTCGTGGGGCACTGTGGGCGATTTCCCCGGTACGCTCTGGGGGGTGCACGGCATCAGCACGGATCAGGAAGGAAATCTCTACGTCGCGGAAGTGGACGCGGGTCGATTTCAGAAGTTCCGCCCGCGGCAGGGCGCCAATCCCGCGTATCTGATCGGCAAACCGGTGTATTCGGCCTGGCAGTAACAAGTCACAAGGCTCAAGTCACAAGTCACAACTCACAACCGACACCGCCCACGTTTGTGACTTGTGACCTGTGACTTGTGACTTGTGATTTGCATCCATGACGCCACGTTTCGGCCGTCTCACCCTCGTGGCCGGCGTCGGTGTTCTCATCTGGCTGCTGCCGCAGCCTGATGGGGTCGATCCACGTGCGTGGCGGCTGCTTGCCATTTTCGTCGCCACAGTCCTTGGCGTGATTGTGAAGCCGCTGCCGATGGGCGCGATGGCGGTGGTGGGCATTGCCGCCACGGTGGCCACACGCACGCTGACGATTGGCGAGGCGCTCAGCGGCTTTGCGAACGCCACCGTCTGGCTGGTCGTCGCCGCCTTCTTTCTGGCGGCGGGCTTTATCAAGACGGGTCTGGGCGCGCGCATCGCCTACGTCCTTGTCACAGCATTCGGGCGCAGCACGATCGGTCTCGGATACAGCCTCGTCGCCGCCGACTTCGTGCTGGCACCGCTGATCCCCAGCAACACCGCGCGTGCCGGCGGGGTGATCTTTCCAGTACTGCAGTCGCTCTCCAGGGTGGTGTTCGGCGCGGAATCCGAGGGATGCGCCCGGACGCGCGCATTTCTGACGCTGGCCGCCTACAACGGCACGGTCATCACCAGCGCCATGTTCATCACCGCCATGGTCGCCAACCCACTTGTCGTCCGGCTGGCTGCGGATCAAGGTGTTCCGATTACGTGGGGCCAGTGGGCGCTCGCCGCGGCGGTGCCAGGAGCGGTCAGCCTGGCCGTCGTCCCGGTTGTGATCTACTGGTTGTGCGCGACAGGCTCCGACGCGACAGGCGACGCGCCGCACGCCGCAGCGGTCGCGCTCGCGCAGCTTGGGCCTGTCAAGCGCACAGAGCGGCTCGTGGCCGCGGTTTCAGTTGTGCTCCTCGGCGCCTGGATTGCTGGATCCTCCATCGGCATCGACACGACAGCGGCCGCGCTGATCGCCGTGGCGGCGTTGCTCGTCGCCGGAGTATTGAGCTGGGACGATCTCACGCGCGATCAGGAAGCGTGGAATACGTTTGTGTGGTTCGCGTCCCTCGTCACCATGGCGACATACCTCGGCCAGTTCGGGCTCACGGCATGGTTCACGAACGAGGTCCGGTCCGTCGTCGGCGGGATCGGGTGGATAGCCGGATTCCTTGGCGTCGTCTTCGTCTACTTCTACAGTCATTATTTCTTCGCGAGCAATACGGCGCACGTCAGCGCGATGTACGCGCCGTTCCTGGCGGTCGCGCTCGCGCTCGGCACGCCGCCGCTTCTAGCGGCGCTCGCGCTTGGATTCTCGAGCAACCTGTTCGCAAGCTTGACGCACTATGGCACCGCACCGGCCCCGATCCTGTTCGGCAGCGGAAACGTTTCGCTCGGCGCCTGGTGGAAAGTCGGCGCGATCGTCAGCGTCGTCAACATCGCCATCTGGGTCGGTATCGGCGCCGCGTGGTGGAGGCTCTTGGGACTCTGGTAGAGCTCCGCAACTCAACGCTCCGCCGCGTCGCTGCCCTCGTCCGGCGTCCGGCTCCGCCCGGCGGGAAATCGGCCGGCGCTCACGCTCTCTCGGTCCCGCCGCGAGTAGTGGCCAACTCCCGCGCCTGCCGTCGTGGCATGAATCTCCGGAGTTCTTCATACGCTCAGATCGAGCGATCACGCAGAACGAACTCGCGGCGACGAATCGCGACGCCCAATTTCCGGCTTCGCTTCGAGTTCGCCGGGCTCCGAACGGCCGCCGGACAAGAGCAGCGACGCGGCGGCGGCGTGGCGTAGGAGGCTTTGAGAGGATTGACTTCGTCCTTCGACGATGGCACCGTCGTCGGCATTGGAAAGTGGATGCATGGTGGAGCGAGTCGGGCACACGACCAAGCAACGGGGATTGTCCGACTTGGGACTGGAGCCATTGCGCCTTCGGCCGTCGCTTTCGCAGCGTCGGCAGGAATTGCATCGCCTGGAGCAAAGGAACGTGGCAGAAATTGCTGCGTTCACGGCGAAATCGGGCAAATCCGGGCCACAACTGCGCGGCACGGGATCCGCTCGTCGTCGATCGAGGAGGGTCGATGACTGAGCACGACGGCAGAATGACGGCGTTCGGGAAGCGGCTCGACGCAATGGGCGAGGACGTGCGCGTTCTGAACGATGACGTGCGCGTCCTAAAGGACGATGTGCGCGAGTTGAAAGGCGACGTGCGAGGGCTCCGGGTTTTGTACGAGCACCATGACAGTCAGATTCGGACCATCGCAGAAGTGCAGGCGCACCATGGTGGGAAACTGGATGAGCACGGCCGGCTGCTGCGGGAGATCGAGAAGGATCTCGCGCCGCTAGGGGCCATCCACGGCGTGATCTCATGATCCGAAAAGCGTCGAATCAGCTCTGCGATGCATGCCACGTCGAACATCCGCCGAGTTGGGCACTACTCGCGGCGCTCCGGCAAGGGTATGAGCGCGGGCCGATTTCCCGCCGTGCGGAGCCGACCGGGCATCGACGACATGGCCGTGGCTCTATTTACACCCTCGGATCATGCAGAAGCGCGATTCGGCGGCGCCACTCGGCAGGCCCGATGCTGTGAATCGAGCGCCCCAGCGAGTCGACGGCGACCGTCACCGGCATGTTCTCGACGACGAATTCGTAGACCGCCTCCATGCCGAGCTCCGGAAAGGCCACGACGCGCGCGGAACGGATGGCCTTTGATACCAGGTACCCGGCGCCCCCCACCGCCGTCAGATAGACGCCCTCGTGCCGCTTGATGCTGTCGATCGCTTCAGGTCCACGCTCGCCCTTTCCGATCATGCCGAGGAGGCCCGTGCGTGCGAGCATCATGTCGGTGAACTTGTCCATCCGCGTGGCCGTTGTCGGCCCGGCAGGACCGACCGCTTCGTCTCGAACCGGATCCACCGGGCCGACGTAGTACAGAAACCGATTCGTGAAATCAAGGCCTGACGGCAGCGTCCCGCCCTTGGTCAACAGTTCGGCGACGCGTCGATGCGCGGCGTCGCGGCCGGTCAGCAGCTTGCCTGAGAGAACCAGGGTGTCGCCCGACTTCCAGTCGAGGATCTCTGCGCGCGTGATCGCATCCAGGTTTACGCGACGGGCATTCGATGCCGGCGTCCAGGGCACGTCCGGCCAGTCGGCGGGATCGGGCATCGGGAGCGTCGCCGGGCCGCTCCCATCGAGCACGAATCGCGCGTGGCGCGTGGCCGCGCAGTTCGGAATGACGGCAACGGGCAGCGACGCGGCGTGGGATGGGTAATCGCGAATCTTGACGTCGAGCACCGTCGTCAGCCCGCCGAGCCCCTGGGCGCCGATGCCCAGCGCATTGACCTTGTCGTGAATCTCGATGCGCAGTTCTTCGAGCTTGCCGTTCGGGCCGCGCGCCTTCAGCTCGTGCATGTCGATCGGATCCAGCAGCGATTCCTTTGCGAGCAGCATCGCCTTTTCCGCGGCGCCGCCGATGCCGATGCCGAGGATGCCGGGCGGGCACCAACCTGCACCCATCGCCGGCACCGCCCCCACAATCCATTCGACGATGTCGTCGGACGGGTTCAACGTGGCGAACGCCGCCTTGTGCTCCGAGCCGCCTCCTTTGGCCGCCACTTTCACTTCCACCGTATTGCCCGGAACGATGCGTGTGTGGACGATGGCGGGAGTGTTGTCGCGCGTATTCGTTCTGGCGCCGGCCGGATCGGCGACGATCGACGCCCGCAGAGGGTTCTCCGGATTCAGGTACGCACGGCGCACGCCCTCGTTCACCATCTCCTCTAGGCTCAGATCGGCGTCCCACCGGACGTCCATACCGACTGTGAGGAACACGACAACGATGCCGGTGTCCTGACAGATCGGGCGGCGTCCTTCGGCGCACATTCGGGAATTCGTCAGCAGCTGACCAATTGCATCACGTGCGGACGGCGATTCCTCGCGGCGATACGCGTCGGCGAGGGCGCGCACGTAGTCGGGCGGATGGAAGTACGAAATGTGCTGCAGTGCATCCGCGATGCTGGCGATGAAGTCCTCGCCATCGATGGTCGATGCGCGATGATTTGTCAACGGGACGTCCTTGTCGGCAAACGGTGCTATCCTCGCGGCGACCAGGGAGGATATCAAACCTCGGCGTGCGTCAGCGCTCGCTCTTCAAAGGAGGCGTCACATGACCCTTCGAGTGCTCGGACCGCTATACGGCTCCAAACGCGAACTCTTCAGTGGCCCCTTGGACCGCCATACGGCTCCTTACGAGGATTTTGTGCCCGTTGCGAGCGTATCCGTCGAGCCGTATAGCGGTCCTTGGCGCGCGGAGCGCGCCAAGAGATGCTGGCCAACCAGCCGAGGGGCGCTGCCGAGGATATCAAGGGGCAGAGCCCCTCGGCTGGTTGGTTCAGTCATCGCATTCGTCGCAGCCATGGTTTCGCTCGTGCCCGTTCCCGCCGCCGGACAGGCATCCGCGCCAGCCCGCTGGACCCCCGCTCGTCTCGCCGATGGCCAGCCGGACATGCAGGGTCACTGGATCAGTAACGCGGTCGGGGCGGCGCACAGCGTCGAGGATGGAAGAGATCCGTCCGACGACGTCATTCAGTCCAGGGTCGGAGAACGGAATCCGATCGTGATCGTCGACCCCCCCGATCGGCGAATTCCCTATCAGCCGGCGGCGGTAGCCAGGAGAGCGCAGCTCCTGAGGGACATCTTCACGCCGACGGAACTGGAGCATGTCGACCCCCATGTCCGCGCGTTCCTCGACGGGGTGCCGCGCAACAATTACGTCCCGGGCGGGATCCAGTTCATGCAGCGTCCGGGATACGTGTTGATTCTCTACGAGTCGAACCACGCCTATCGCGCCATCCCCTTGGACGGCCGCCCGCACGTTGGCCCAGAGGTGAAGTTGTGGATGGGGGACTCCCGCGGACGCTGGGAGGGCAACACGCTGGTCGTCGACGTCACCAACTTCAACGAGAAGACCTGGATTGATTCTCATGGAAGCTTCCACAGCGACGCGTTGCACGTCGTGGAACGTTGGACGCTGGTCAGCGCCGATCGCATCGATTACGAGGCGACGCTCGAAGATCCGAAGGTCTTTACCCGGCCCTGGAAGATGGCGTTCACCATCAATCGCAACAAACAAGCAGGTTACGAGACATTTGAAGACTCCCGTCACGAGGGTGAGCGCGACGTAGAAGAGATCATCCTTGGGGGCAGACGCGCCAAGGACGCCGGCCTCACGGGCATCCACGAGCATCGTCGAGAAGGAAGGTGACACGCCGTTCCCGGATAGAATCGTCATTGTGCAACTGGGCACGCCCCGGAACGGTCTCATCGCGGCACTGATCGTCACGACGGGAATCATCGCTGCGGCCTGCATGCAGAACACCCGCACGACGGGTGTCGTCACGCTGGTCACCCACTCGAGCCCCGGAGGCGGCAGCGACGTCTTCCTGCGCGAGATGATTCCGCACCTCTCCCGCATCATGGGCGTCACCTTCATTGTCCAGAACATCCAGGGCGGCAGCGGCGCGAAGGCCATGGCTACCGTCGCGAAGGCAAAGCCGGATGGACGCCTTTTCTATGCGACGACGCCGACGTTCATCTATACGTCGTTGCTCAGCCGTCCCGCGGCGCGGTACACGGACCTCGAGCCTCTGGTGAATCTGTTCTTCGACCCGGAGGTGCTCTACACGGCGGCCGACTCGCGATTCGCATCGCTTCGCGACGTGCTCGATCACGCGCGGACGGGCGCCGGCAAGTGGGGCGCCGCAAACCCTGCCTCGCTGGAGCGGCAGGTGATGGAGCAACTGAAACAGAAGACGGGCAGCAGTCCCGCCATCACGACCTTCGAGGGCGGCGGTGACATGCTGCTGAACGTGCTGAACCATACGCTCGACATGGGAGTTGGCGAGCTGCAGGAAATCCGCCCGCAGCTCGACGCCGGGCGTCTGCGGCTGCTGGCGGTCGTGGGCGACTCGCGGTTGCCGTCATTTCCGGACGTCGCGACCGTCAGAGAGCAGGGCATCGATCTGGCGGTCCGGAAGTTCCGCGGGCTGGCCGGACCGATCGGGATCGCGCCGGAAGTGGTCGCTGCGTGGGAAGCGGCGATCCCGAGGCTGCTCGAGGACCCTGCCTACCGGAAGCTGTACACGGAGAACAGCCTCCAGCCGGGCTTCATGGCGCACGACGAGTACGTCGCGTTCATGGACACGTTCGGGAAAGAGACGGCAGCCTTCCTTCAGAGCGCCGGCGTCATCGAGTGATGCGTCGGGACCTGGTCTTCGGCACCGGCACGCTCGCGGTCAGCGTCATTTTCTACAGGATGGCCGACGCCATTCCAACCAGTCAGCTTGCTGACGCAGTTGGCCCACAGGGGTTGCCGAAGGTCTATGCGGTGATCCTGTCGGCGCTTTCGCTGATTTTGATTACCAGAGGTCTTCGGGATCCGGGATCCGGGATCGGGGATCCGGGGGGATCCGGATCCCGCGGATCCCGGATCCCGGATCCCGGATCCCGGTCATTTAGAGCAATCGGCATGCTCCTCATTGGCGTCGCCTACATCGTGCTCGCTCCCTGGTTTGGCTATCTTCTGTCGATATCCGGACTGGTCTTCGCGACCACCTACTACCAGGGTGGTTCCCTCACTCGTCAGAGCGCGGTCGTGGCGTTCTGCGGCGGCGTCTTTTTCTGGCTGCTGTTCGTGGTGATGATGGGCATCTCCCAGCCATAAGGGTTGCCGCTGTGATTCGGCCTCGCTTCTCGTGTTGACTCCTGGCATCGGTCTCGCCGCGTTCGCCGGCGTCGCGTGGGGAATTCTGGGCGGCGCGCTGCCGGGGATTTCACCGTCAATCACGATGGCGCTGCTGCTGCCATTCACCTACGGAATGGATCCGACGCTCGCGGTCGTCCTGCTCGCTTCGACCTATGTCGGCGCCGAGTACGGTGGATCGATTCCCGCGATCCTGATTCGCACCCCCGGCACCAACGCCGCCGCGGCCACGGTGATCGACGGCTACGCGATGAAAGAGCAGGGGAGGGCGGGCGAGGCGCTGGGAATCTCACTCTATTCAGGATTTGTCGGCGGGATGTTCGGTCTTGCCGTGCTCGTCCTGCTGGCACAGCCCTTGTCGGAGGTCGCGCTCGCGTTTACGCCCACTTCCTATTTCGCGCTCGGCGTCCTCGGTCTCAGCGTCATTGGCTCTGTGTCGGGTGACTCGCTTGTGAAGGGGTTGATGGCCGCGCTGCTCGGCCTCATGATTTCCGCGATCGGGACCGACCCTGTCACCGGCGTCAACCGTTTCACCTTCGGAAGCCCGGACCTGTTGTCGGGTATCCCGCCGATCCTCGTGATGGTCGGCCTGTTCGCGGTTGGCGAGCTGCTGGCACAGAGCGGTGAGCCCGGCTGGGAAAAGGCATCGGCCAAGGAGGCGCGTGTCCGATTTCCTCGCCCGGCCATGTGGCGGCGGATTGCGCGGCCGCAGGTCATCGGCTCGATCATGGGCACCTTCGAGGGGATCATGCCGGGTGGCGGCGGTACGATTTCCGCGTTCCTCGCGTACAACGAGGCGCGGCGCTGGTCACCGCGCAAGGAGGAATTCGGGAAAGGCTCGCCGGAGGGGATCGCTGCGCCGGAGGCCGCCAACAACACGGTGGCATGCACCGCGCTCGTACCGATGTTGAGCCTTGGGATTCCGAGCTCCAACTCCTCAGCCGTGCTGCTCGGCGGCTTCCTCATTCACGGCCTGATCCCAGGTCCGATGCTCTTTGCCAAGAATTCCGACGTCGTCACCGGCTTGTACTCGGGTCTGTTCGTCGCGAATATCGCGATGCTCATCCTCGGCTACTTGATCATGATTCCGTGTTTGTGGCTGGTCAGTCGTCCCAAGCCCTATCTGATGGGATTCATCTACGCCTTTGTGATGTCGGGGGTCTACGCCATCGAATCGAGCCTGTTTCACGTCGGCGTTGCGCTCCTGTTCGGTGTCATCGGATACGCGATGCGCTATTTCAAGGTACCGTTCCTGCCGATGGTGCTCGGGGTCGTGCTCGGATTCATGGTGGAATCCAATTACCGGCGCGCCCTCGTTCTATCGGGCGGCAATCACATGACGTTCCTTCAGGATCCGATCTCCGCCACGCTCCTTGGATTGGCGGTGGTGTTCATGATCGGCTCCGTGATGCGTCACCTCGCCGCCCCCCGCGGAGGGCGGGCAACCGCGAGCGCATGATCGTCGCCGAAGCAGTTGCGAAGTGGCTTGCATCATTGCAAGCAGACAGCCTGCCCGGCGAAACGGAGGAGACGGCGCGCCGGCTCTTTCTGGATGTGGCCGGCCTGTGCATCGCGGCGCGACGCGAGGCGTATGTCGGCGCCACACTCAGCACTCTCGATAGCGGCGTCTGCACCGCGCTCGGGCATCCCGGTGCGTTCGACGCGTTCGGCGCGGCGCTCGTAAACGGAACAGCGGCGCACGGCGAGGATTACGACGATACCTTCGAGGGCGGCCCCGTGCATTCAGGAGCCGTCATCGTTCCGGCGGTACTTGCGGCATGCGAGCGCGAGGGGCTCGGCGGCAACCGGCTGCTCGTTGGTGTGGTCTCGGGAGTGGAGTTGATGTGCCGTCTCAGCCTGGTGGCGCCGATGGCCACGCACAACGCGGGGTTTCATCCAACGGCAGTATTTGGCGCGCTCGCGGCGGCCGGAGCGGTGGGTGCGGTTTTGCGCCTGCCGGCGTCTGCGGTTGCCTCTGCGCTCGGCATTGCCGGGAGCATGGCGTCGGGAATCATCGAGTACTTGACCGAGGGCACGTGGACCAAGCGCATGCACGCCGGCTGGGCGGCCCAATCGGGAGTTCGCGCGGCGCTGATGGCCCGGGCAGGCTTCATCGGGCCGCGGACGGTGCTCGACGGACCGAATAGTGTGTATCGCGCGTTCGCGCCGTCCGTGGGACCCGATTTCGCTCCTCTGCTGGACGACCTTGGTCGCCGCTGGGTGATGCCGTCCGTTGCGTTCAAGCCGTACGCCTGCGGCACGATGACGCAGCCGTTCATCGACTGCGCGAGGAAGCTGGCTGCCGACGGCGTACGCGCCGCGGACGTGAAGGAAATCGTGTGCGAAGTGGCGGAAGGCACCGTGCCTCGCCTCTGGGAGCCGCTCGCGTCGAAGCATCGGCCGCCGACCCCGTATGCCGCCAAGTTCAGCACGCCGTTTTGCATGGCCGTCGGCTTCCTGGACGGCAAGGCCGGATTGGCGCAGTTCAGCGAGTCACGCATCCACGATTCGGAGGTACTCGCGCTTACTGCAAAGATCCGCTACACGATCAACCCAGGCGATGAATACCCGCGCAAGTTCACCGGCCATCTTCGCGCCACGATGCATGACGGCACCGAACGAGAATACCGACAACTACACATGCGCGGCGGCGCGGAGGAGCCGCTGCCTGTGACCGAGCTGGAGACCAAGTTCATGGACAACGCGGCGTACGGAGGCTGGTCGACGGAACGAGCCAAGCGGTTGCTGCTGGCGTCGCGAACTCTGTTCACGATGCGGACGCTCGAGGTGCTCGAGGAGTTCCGTGCATGATCACGAACCGCGGAAACACAGACACGGAGAGTAATCAACTTTGTAGCGCGCAGGCTTAAGCCTGCGCGCTACGTGGACTATCGAAGATGGATACCGCTACCCACGAGCTTGCAGGCCGCGTCGCGCTCGTCACCGGCAGTTCGCGCAACATCGGCCGCGCCATCGCACTGACACTTGCAGACGCAGGGGCCAGCGTCATGGTGAACACGCGCCAGGCCATGTCCGACGCGGAGGCGGTCGTTCGAGAAATCGAACACGCCGGCGGCGCTGCAGCCGCTGTGACGGCCGACGTCGGCGATCCCGACGCTGCGGCAAGGCTCGTGGGCGCCACCGTCGAGCGCTTCGGCCGGCTCGACATTCTCGTCAACAACGCGAGCGTGCGGCGTGAGGCCGATTTTGCGAGCCTCGACTATCAGGAGTGGCGCAGCATTCTGGCGACGACGCTCGACGGCGCCTATCTCTGCAGCCGTGCCGCGTTGCCGCATCTCATTGCGTCCGGCCGCGGCGCCGTTGTAAACATGGGGGGCTTGTCATCTCACACAGGGGCGACCCGCCGGGCGCACGTGATTGCGGCCAAAGCCGGACTCGTCGGTCTCACTCGGGCGTTGGCGCACGACCTGGCGCCGCACGGCATCACGGTGAACTGTGTCGCCCCCGGCCTGATTGATACCGCGCGCTCCGGTCCTGAGCCCGCTCACCATCAATCGCTCGTCTCACCTGCAGGACGCAGGGGGAGGCCCGAGGAGATCGCCGCGCTGGTCCGATTCCTGTGCGGTCCAGGCGCGCGCTACATCACCGGCCAGACGATTCACGCCAACGGCGGGTTGTATATGGGATAGGCCCGGATCACGGCTCGAGCGACGTGAGGTACGCCGCAATGGACACCATGTCCGCTTCGCTCAGCTTGGCAACCACGGGCTTCATCAACGCCGCGGCGCTTCCATTGCGTGCGCCTGACTGGAAGTCGAACAGCTGCCGGACGGTGTAGATGGCGGAGACGCCGGCGATGCGCGGCACGTTCTCTATTCCCTTCAGGTCGGGGCCGTGGCAGACGCTGCACTGCATGGTTCTGCCGCCGCCGCTCGTGACGAGCGCTTCACCTTTCTTGACGCTGCCCATCGGGACGTAGGTCACGTACCCGGAGTGAAAATCGCGCAATCCTGTGCGCGCAAGATCGGCCGCCGTCTCGACGATGCGCTGCCCGAGGGGTTCCATCTGGCCGCTGCCGTCAGGAATAAGGATCCATCCGGCGACGCGGGTCTTCGGCACCGTCTCGGTTTCGACCACTTTGTACCAGCCTTTTGGCTGGGGCAACGCCGCAAAGTACTTCGCCGCTTCGTCCACTTCTGCGTCGCTCGCCTCTTGCGACGCCTCCACCATCCACACATGCGGAAGCAGTCCGGGCACCGAGCCTTTGCGTGCTCCGCTCTTGAAATCGGCGACCTGCTGCTTGATGTACGCGAAGGGGAGGCCTGCGACCCGTGCGTTCTCCGGCTTGCCAACGCCGTTCGGCAGATGGCAGTAGCCGCATGCGTACAGCTTTGGAGGCCGGCCCTTGCCGACGATACCCGGCATCGGTGGATGGTCGTCGTGCCAATCAGGGGGACTGAAGAAGTCGCGGATCTGCGTCAGCGTGTACATGCGGGCGCCGCCTGGTACCGCGCGCGGCTTGCCGTCGTCAGGATCGACGCGGGTTTCGGGCGGAACGCGCGGATACGCCCATGACGGCGGATCGGCGGCCGACACGAGAATGCCGGTGGCTGCGATCGCTGTCGCGACCAGCAGGAGGGCACGCGAATTGTGCATGAGTGGCTAGGCGGTGGTTGGTGGTTCGTGGTTGGTAGTTCGTGCTTCGTGGTTCGCGGTGGTCAGATAAGGCAGCCGGAGGCCTTAAGGCCTCCGACTACCAACCACCAACCGGCTCAGAAGTCCTGCGGGATCGGTGTGTTCTGGCCGCCGTCCCAATCCTTGACCGATCCGTCGGCGGCCTTCAGGAACCCGAGCAGGCAGCCGCGGGACCCGTCGCGGAGCACGTGGCACCGTACCTTGATCGTGTCGCCGGGCTTGATGTACTCGCGCGTCACGCCGAGTCGCTCGAGTCCGGCACGGCCGGTCGCTTCGAGCGCCCAGAGCTGCGGCTGTCCCTTGTCGTCCTTGACCTCCATATAGACCCAGGAGTGCGGGACGACGAGGTGCACTTCCTTCACGACGCCGCTAATGTCGGTGAAGGTGTCCACATAGTTGCCATGGGAATGGTGTGCCCACGCTGGCAGCGCCGCGAGAGCAACCGCACAAATCACGCCAAAAGCTACTCTGAACCGCATGCTCAAGCCTCCTGGTACCTGACGGCAGGGTAACCCAAAAGCACAGCCCCCCTGCTAGGGGTAAATATGTGCCAGAAAAAGCGTCGGTGCAACTGGCAATTTTCCCTTCGAACCGGGCGCATCTCTGGATGGCGCCTCCTCCGGTATCGGTGGTGTCGGCGGCCGGTTACTCGGTCGAGGAACACGACCGACGCGCATGTTGCGCACCGGGGTTGACTTGTGGCAGCGTTACGTCGACGCGGCGAGCGTCGGAGGCTTGTGTCATGCGCCTGATTCCAATTCTTACGACAGCCGTGTACCTCTCGGTGGCGGCGACTGCCTTCGGCCAAGAGTGGATTGAATTCGCCAGCCGGGAAGATCGCTTTTCGTGCAATTTCCCGAGCCAGCCGAAGGTGACCCAAGCAACCTGGACGTCGGAATATGGCGCCGTCTTGCCTGCGCGCGTATACAGCGCCGAACTGGGCCAGAGCCGTTTTTCGATGATGGTCGCGGACTACCGGGATCTCGAAAAAATCCTCACCGAGCGATCCAAGTCCTGTCCGGTGGGTGCGGAGACGTGCCGCGGCGGCGGTGCGACCGGCCTCGGCTACTGGAAGGTCGACCTCCAGGGTGCGCTCGTGTACGGCACCTGGAAGTTGATGAGCCGTCCCGGAGTGCAAACGACACACTTGATGTGGAATTTCATGGACCTGGTCAACGGACACCAGCTGCAGCTTACCAATCCCGACCGTTCGCGCACGTTCGCGTCGATCTACATGCACGAGAACAGGCTTTACATCATGGAGGGCACGGTCCCGGATGGCTATCCGGAGCCGGGGTTGTTCCAGCAGTCGCTCGGTTGGCTCGATGAAGCCGGCAACGGCATCAGGTACCAGGCGATTTATCTCCACGGAGCTCCACCTCCTCCTGTCAATTCCAGGGGAGGGCAGGGAGGTTTCGGTCGCATCAACGCTCCGGGCGCGCCCGCGGCCCAGGATGGTCCGGCGCCAGCGCAGGGCGGACAGCCGCGCTGATGCGATTCGCGTTCATCGACTTCCATATATAGGAGGCACGTCATGCGTTCGACATTGGGACTGGCGATCATTTGTGCAGTGTCATTCGTCGTGCCCGCAGGGGCGCATCATTCTCACGGCAACTACGTGGACACCTTCACCGACATTGCCGGCGTTGTGAAGGAGGTGCACCTGGTCGTCCCGCATTCCTGGGTCTATATGGAGGTGAAGGACGACAAGGGGCAGCCGCAGATCTGGGCCCTCGAAGCGACCGGTCGTGGCGGGCTCGAACGACTTGGCGTGACGCGCGAGTACATCAAGCCCGGCGACACGATCAAGGTGCGGTGCCACGTGCTGCGAGACGGCTCCCGGGGCTGCCTGCTCGGGTTCCTGAAGGCCGCCGACGGCTCGGTCAAGGACTGGGACGGGGGCCAGAACACCCCGATCCCGCAGGACTTCTGATCCAGTTGGTGGTTGGTAGTTGGTGGTTGGCAGCTGGAGGCCCGAAGGCCTCCGGCGACCGTGTCTGACCTCGACCGACCACTAACCACCAACCACCCCATGCCCCTTCCCCGCGACCGGACCCCCTATTCAGCGATCGTCGATCGCCCGCCACTGCCACTGCTGCCTGGTGGCAACCGCATCGTCTTCTGGACCATCGTCAACGTGGAGGTATGGGACATTTCGCGGCCGATGCCGCGCGTTCTCCTGGTTCCGCCGCAGGGACAGGTCCGCTTTCCCGATGTGGCAAATTGGGCGTGGCACGAGTACGGGAACCGAGTGGGCTTCTGGCGGTTTGTCGAGTTGTACGAGCGTCTCGGCATCCGTCCGACGTTGTCGATCAACGGGCGCGTGTGCGTCGACTATCCGAGAATCGTGGAGGCGGTGACGAAGGCCGGCTGGGAAATGATGGGGCACAGCTACGAGCAGATGCCCATACACGCCGAGGTCGATCCCGAAACGATGATCGTACGGACGCTCGACACGCTCGAAAAGCACACGGGACAGCGCCCGATCGGCTGGCTGAGCCCAGGTTTCGGGGAGACGTTCGATACTCCCGACCATCTGGCTGGCGCGGGCATCAAGTACATCGCCGAGTGGCCGTACGACGACGAACCAACCCGCATCGCCACGAAGCACGGACCGCTCGTCACGCTGCCGTACCCGATCGAATGTCAGGACGTGACGACGCTGGCGGTGCAGACGCAGGAGGCGCAGTATTTCGCCCGCAAGTGCATCGATGCGTTCGAGCGGCTGTACGAAGAAAGCGCCAAACGGCCGAAGTTCTTTTCCATCGCCGTCCATCCCTACGCGGCAGGACAGCCACACGCCATCAAGCATCTGGAAGCGATTTACCAGCACATCGCCAAGTTCAAGGGCGTGCTGATCTGGAACGGCAAAGAGATCTACGACTGGTACTCGAAGGCGCCCGAGAAATTCGTCGGACCGATGAAATAGATCCGCCATGGTTGTGTTGCATGTAACTCTTCGCGTGAAACGCGAACATCTGTCTGAATTTCTAGAGGTCGCGCGATACAACGCCGAACGCGCGACCGCGGATGAGCCGGGCTGTGTGCAATTCGACATCATCCAGGATCGCGACGACCCGAGCTGTTTCAGGTTCTACGAGGTGTATCGAGACGACGCCGCGCTCGCCACTCATCGCGAGACTCCGCACTTCAAGCGCTATATCGAGGCAACGCCGCAGTGGCTGACCGCCCCCGCCGAGCGGCATCTCGGATGTCTGATTGATGATGATGATGATGAGTGATTTGCGATCTGAAATCAGAACCCCGATCACTGATCACCAATCAATCACAAATGTCTGATTTTCGTGTCGGCATCACGCGCGACACGCTGCGCGCGGATGGGACGCCGATCTTCGATCCGCTGGCATTCGAGATCTTCGCCAAGGCGAACCTCCAGTGGGAATTCGTTCGCGACGATGTGCGTGAGCTGACGGCGGCGCACGCCGCCCTGTACGACGCCTTGTGCGTGTTGAATCCGCGCGTCACCGCCGCCACAGTGTCGGGACCGGATCGGCGGGTGAAGATCGTCGCGCGAATGGGCGTGGGCTACGACAGCATCGATGTCGCCGCGTGCACGGCCAGCGGCGTCATCCTCACCAACACGCCCGATGGCGTCCGCCGTCCTGTGGCCACGAGCATCCTGCTGCTCGTCCTCGCGCTGTCGCACAAGCTGCTGACGAAGGACAGCATCACGCGCGCAGGACGCTGGGCCGAAACGACGATGCACATGGGCGTCGGTCTGAGCGGCAAGACAGTAGGATCGATGGGCGTCGGCAACATCGGCAGCGAGCTGTTCCGTCTTCTTACGCCGCTCGACATGGTTCATCTTGCATACGACCCGTACGCGAAGGCGGAGGATGCGGCGAAGCTCCGAGTGCGGCTGACGGACAAGGAGACGGTGCTGCGCGAATCGGACTTCGTCTGCATCAACACTCCGCTCACACCGGAGACCCGGCACATGATCGGCGCGCGGGAGTTCTCGCTGATGAAGCCGACGGCGTACCTGATCAACACTGCCCGCGGCCCCATCGTCGACGAGAAGGCGGCGTACTCGGCGCTGGCCGAGCGTCGCATTGCGGGCGCCGCTTTCGACGTCTTCGAGCAGGAGCCGATTGGGGCCGATCATCCGTTCGTGAATCTCGACAACGTCATCCTGACGCCGCACTCGATTTGCTGGACCGATGAATTCTTCCGGAAGAACGCCGAGAGCGCGTTTCGCTCGGTCGTTGCCGTTGCCCGAGGTGAAACTCCGGCCTACGTGGTGAATCGCGACGTGTTGAAGCGAGGTGCGGCGCCTTGACGCTCCCCTCTACGATTTCTTGGATCCACGGCCTGAGCATTCTTGGATCCGGCGCCACTGGATCTGCCGCGTCGCTCCGGTCGAGAAACGGTCTGTGTGTATATAATGTCCGCGTTTTTCGGGCTTTAGCGCGTCGGACGCCCCCGGAAGGCGTCAGTTCCCCACGTCTCTCTTGCGTATGGCAGTGCTTTTGTGTCTCGACCTGCCCGCAATTGGGCACGTCAGGTCTCGGAGCTGCGAGTTATACAAGGAGCCTGAACATGAAACTCGGACGATTTGTTTGGCTGACCCTCGTCGGCGCGTTGTTCGCGCTGCCGCTGGCCGCGTACGCACAGGATGCGACGCTGACCGGAACTGTCAGGGACAACACGGGCGGCGTGCTGCCCGGCGTCACGGTGACCGCGACGCACGAGGCAGCGGGCACCACGTTCGTGGGGGTCACCGACGCAGGCGGTGCGTACCGCATTCTGGTCCGCGCTGGGGTCTATCGGATCGCGGCCGAACTTCCGGGGTTCACCACTGTGGTGAGGCCCGGTATCGAGTTGCTGCTGGGCCGAGAGGTGTCACTGAACCTCGACATGACCCTCTCGGGGGTGCAGGAGACGGTGACGGTCACCGGCGAAGCGCCGCTCATCGAGACTACCTCCTCCACGGTCAGCGGCAATATCGACCCCCGGCAGATGCAGGAACTGCCGGTGAACGGCCGGAACTGGATGGACCTGAGCCTGCTGGCCCCGGGGAGCCGGTCAAACGCGGCGTCCGAGGTGCCGCAAGATCGTCAGGGCTTCTTCCAGGTGAACATGGACGGCCAGCAGATTACGCAGTTGATTTGCTGCTCGCAGCAGCAGCCGCGCTACAGCCGCGACGCCATCGCGGAGTTCGAGCTCATCACCAACCGGTTCGACGCCACGCAGGGCAGGTCGCAGGGCATGGTGGTGAATGCCATCACCAAGTCGGGCACCAACACGCCGGCGGGGACGTTCTCGGGCTACTTCCGCGACGACAAGTTCAACGCCGAGGATTTCATCCAACGCCGCGTGCTTCCGTACGCGGATCAGCAGCTCAGCGGCACGTTCGGCGGGCCCATCAGGCGCGATCGGATCCACTTCTTCGGCAACTACGAGTACGAGCGCGAGCCGCTGACGGTCACGTTCAACAGCCCGTACCCGGCCTTCAACATCGACCTGCCGGGCACGCGCACGCAGCACACGGGCGGCGTGCGGGGCGACGCGCAGTTTACGCCGCAGTCGCATGTGACGTTGCGGTACTCGAAGTACTACCAGCTGCTTCCTAGGCAGAACACTGGCGGCGCCGCCCTCCATCCCTCTTCATCGCAGAGCATCCGGCGCGAGAGCGATCAGATCTGGCTGCAGCAGGCGTGGGTGCTCAACGACCGCAGCCTGAATCAGCTCAAGGGCGGGTTCTCCAACTTCCACTGGGCGCTGCTGCCGGACACCAAGTGGGCGGGAGGGCCGTTCCCGAACTCCAAGGGCATGGAAGGCGGCTCGGTGAATATCGGCTTCACCGGCTACACGATCGGCACGCCCACCAACTCGCCGCAGGACATCTACGAGCGCATCTTCTCGATCCGTGACGACTTCACGCTCTCCTATACGGCGCTGGGCCGGCACGACATGAAGACCGGCGCCGAGTACCTGCACTGGTATGGCAACTGGGGACACTGGTGCAACCGCTGCACCGGGGTGTATGTGACCAATTCGCGTCCGCCGGCCAACGTCGAGGCGCTCTTCCCGGTCTATAACGACGCCTCGACCTGGAACCTGGCCCCGCTCTCGCCGCTCGTTACCCGCTACGAGGAGTAGTTCGGCGACCACAGCATGGAGCGCACCCGTGAAGTCTTCGCGTTCTGGGTCCAGGACGACTGGGCCCCGACGAGCCGCCTGACGCTGAACCTCGGCGTCCGGTACGACCTCGACCTGGGCGTGCTCGGCGAGGACGTCGCGTTTGCGCCATTCCTGTCGGGCAATCGGCCGCACGACATCAACAACATCGCGCCGCGGCTCGGGTTTGCGCTGCAGCTCAACGAGCGGACGGTGGTGCGCGGCGGCTACGGGCTGTTCTACACGCAGCTCGAGAGCGACGCGGCCCACCAGTCGGAGCTATGGTCGCGGACGACGATTCCTCAGATCCTGAACGACGGCCGGGCCGACTTCGCTGTCAACCCGTTCAACGGGCCGAAGCCGACCTACGATCAGATCCTGGCGAATTCGTGTGACAAGACCAACAATCGAGCGGGCTGCTTCCGTCGGTCGGTCACCATCGAAATCCCGGGGCCCAGCGAGAAAGGAATCGACACGCTGCACGAGGTGGGCTTCAGCCACCAGGGGTCGATTGGAGTGCAGCGCCAGATCGGCACCGTGTCGGCGATCGAGGTCAACTACGTGTTTACCGGCGGGCGCCACGAGGAAGTTGCCCGCAACATGAATCTCTCCTACAACGCCGCCACGCTGGCGAACAACCCGTTCAGCAACCGCGCGCTGCTGCCGTTTCCGGAATGGGGCACCGTCCTCGGTGAGTTCATGGTCGGGCGGACCAACTACCACGGGATGGAGATGAACTTCACCAAGCGGATGAGCAGCCGCTGGCAAGCGAACGCGACGTATTCGCTCTCCGGCTTCTCCGACTCACCCGGCGAGCCGGTGTTCGTGCAGCCGGATGGCCGCGGCGGCGTCATGTGGAGTCCCCTGGCGTTCCGCGTGGTGCCGGATCTTGGCGACGATTATTCGTTCGCGGTCACCGACCAGCGCCACCGGGCGACCTTCAACGGCATCTGGGACGTCGCGTACGGTGTCCAGCTGAGCGGTCTGTACTTCTTCGGATCGGGTCAGCGGTTCGCCACTAACTGGGGCGGCGACTTGCGCAACCTCGGGACGACCGCCAACCAGGGCAACTGGGGCGCGGGCCGGCTGCGTCCGGACGGCGCCATCGTCCCGCGCAACGATCTGGTGGGGGATCCGATTCACCGCGTAGATATGCGGATCCAGAAGCGCTTCCGGCTTGGCGGCAGAATGACCGCCGATGGCATGGCTGAGGTATTCAACATCTTCAACCATGCCAACTACGGCTCGTACACGACCGCCGTGAGCAATGTGCGCTACGGGCAGCCGTCGTTCAACGCAAACGTCGCGTACCAGCCGCGCATCGTGCAGCTCGGCTTCCGCTTCGCGTTCTGAGATCGAGTAGGGGTCAGGGGGAAGGGGTTTGGGTTAGCAACACGCCCCTTCTCCCTTCCCCCTTCCCCCTTCCCCCTGACATATTTCGCGAGTAGTGCGCGCTCTGACCATCGAAGCGTTCGGGCAAAGGCTACGGGCCGGTGAGCTCAGCGTTGTCGAGGTCGTCGAGGCGTGTCTTCGCCGCGTGGAGGCGGACGATCCGAAGCTGAACGCCTTCATCTGCGTGATGAAGGACGAGGCGCGACGACAGGCCGCCGAGGCAGACCGTGAGCTCGCGAGCGGCCGTGACCGTGGTCCACTCCAGGGTGTTCCGGTTGCCGTCAAGGATCTCATCGACATCGAGGGCCTGCCGACGACCGCCGCGTCCCGCGTGCGCGAAGGCCATGTTGCTGCTGCGGACGCACCCGTCGTCGCGCGCCTTCGACGAGCCGGCGCAATTCTGATTGGCAAGACAAATCTGCACGAGTTCGCGTACGGCACCACGAGTGAGGACTCGGCATTTGGTCCTGTGCGCAACCCGCACGATCCATCGCGATCGCCCGGCGGTTCGAGCGGCGGCTCCGCCGTCGCGGTCGCCGCCGGCATGGCGCTCGCGGCGCTTGGCACGGATACCGGCGGTTCCATCAGAATTCCGGCGGCCGCGTGCGGCACCACCGGGTTGAAGCCGACGTATGGCGAGGTGCCGGTGGACGGCATCGTGCCGCTGTCACGCAGCCTGGATCACGTGGGGCCATTCGCGCGCAGCGTTACGGACGCATGGCTCGTCTACCGCGCGCTCATCGGCGCGACGGAACATTCAACGCCGCACGCCGCGCCGATGAGCGGTTTGCGACTTGGCTTGCCGCGCGGCTACTTCTGCGATCTGCTGGACGACGAGGTGCGCGCGCGCTTCGAGGAATCAGTGGCGCGCCTGCAGCAGGCGGGGGCACGGGTCGAGGAAATCGACATTCCGCACGCCGCACGCACACCTGCGGTGTATACGCACGTTCACGCCGCCGAAGGGTCGGAGTATCACGCCACGATGCTCGACGCGGCCGGCGATCGCTATACACCCACCGTGCGCCTTCGCCTCGAGATGGGACGGTACATCCTGGCCGAGGACTACATCCGGGCACAGAACGCGCGCGAGGCGCTGCGGCGCGAAGTCGATCGTGCAATCAGCGATCGCGACGCGCTCATCCTTCCGACATTGCCGATTCCGGCCCCTCCGATCGGCGCGGAATCCGTGGTCGTCAACGGAGCCAGCGAGCCCGTTCGCGCCCTGATGCTGCGGTGCACGCAGCTCTTCAACGTGACCGGCCACCCGGCGTTGTCGATGCCGTGCGGGTCGACGTCCCAGGGGCTGCCGTGCGGCTTGCAGTTGGTCGGTCGGCGTTTCGAGACGGAGGCGCTGTTGCGCGTGGTGCTGGCCTGCGAGATGCACGTTCGATAGGTGCAAGCGCCGGGGTTGCGGTCACCGGGTGCCGCCTGCTGGCGCCGGCGCTGCGGCCGGGAAACGAACCTCCGCTCATACCCTGCCGCCGACGCGTCGACTAGCAGCTCATTCGCAGCGACATCCGTTACGCGGCTAAAAACGTTGGTGGTGCCTCGAAGCAACCAGAACGCGCGGACGGAAGTCGACGCGTGCGCTCGCTCGGCTCGTTTCCGGCTTCGCGGTGCGCTCGGCCTGGCGCAGGCGCCAGCAAGCGACACTCGGTGACCGCAGTTCCTGGCGGCGGACCTTGCCCTCATCGGGCGGCCGTTCGGAGCCCGGCGACTGCAGTGCGTAGCCGGAAATCGCGCGGCGCGATTCCTCACCGCGAGTTCCTGCCGCGTGACCTCACGATCGGAATCTCCACATTGTTCAGGTGGTGCATGCCACGCCGACGGGCGTTGGAATCAAGCACTACTCGCGGTGACAGCGACAGAAGATGAGCGCCGGGCGATTTCCCGCCGGGCGGAGCCGGACGCCCGACGAGGGCAGGGTCCGACGCAGCTCGTTCAGCGTCTCGTCGGATCGTTGACTGGATCGACGTATGTCGTCGACGAAGGGCCCGTGCCGGTGATCTGCAGGACGACCTCCTCCTTCGTCATCGCGAAGTGCGCGACGTTGGGCGGCTCGGTGTAGAAGCTCCCCGGCCCGAGCGCCTTGAGCGACGCTTCGTCGAACTTCTCGCCGTAGGCGAAGTACCACGTACCCTTGACAATCGTCGCGACACGGTCGTCGCGGTGTGAATGCGCCTGGATCCTGACGTTGGGCGCAACCCGCAGCATGAGGGTGTACAGTCCGGCCTTTGCCGGATCGCCTTTCAACACGACGGTCTCGATGCCGCCCGCGCCCGACGTGCCCGCTCCACCGGCGCGAGCCGAGGGCCAAGGGACCTCTTCCGGAAGAATAGTCGCTCGTCCATCCTGAGCCAGGACCGGGCCGCTCAGGGCAAAAGCAATCGCGGCCAGCACAGCGTGACGCTGGATCTTCGCAAAGCGGTTCATTGATTGCTCCTCAGGTGACGATAGAATACTGCGCGTTTCCCCAAGTCCCAGCACGCGAAATGCAAAATGCAAAATTCAAAATGCAAACACTGTGTTTGCATTTTGCATCACTCTTGTCCAAATTAGCCGTACACAAAACAGGGGTTGAGCGCGCCGCGTATGATGCTGATGCAGTGACCAAACTTCATCACATCACCGTGGAGGCCAACCCCTGTGACGAGATTCTGCAGCATCTTCAATC
>DATCJA010000091.1:0-3600 GCA_036507475.1 Vicinamibacterales bacterium | reverse complement strand
CTCGGCGTGAAAGTGTGGTGGTTCGTGGTCGTTGTAGAACATCCGGATGATGATCCCGAAGAAGACTGATATCGATGGCACGGATCGATTCTACCAACGAATGCCGTCTCGCTCTTGGGAATCGGCTCTGCTGGCATAACGCCGCAGTCAGCCGCGAGCCGCGCCCGCTCGCCTTGCCTTCTTCGCACGGGGTGTAGCGCGACTCGTCGGCTGGAGTGCGCTGTTAGGCAGCCCTCCCTTTCCGCGGACTGCCCTCGTCGTGTTGAGAACCCCGCGAAGCGCTTCGTTGACAGCGTCGTCCGAAGGGAAAGCGGCTGCGACTTCGGGCTCTAGCAAGACCAAGTTGCTCCCCTTGCGCAGTCGTGCAACGTACTTGCCGCGGACGCCGCCCTTCATCGACGCAAAGTCGTACTCCGGTCGCAGATCGTCATCCTCGTGCCGACTAGCCTTGCCCATAGAATTCTCGCTCCTGCCTCGTCGCTCGACGGGCGCTGATGATGCGGATAGTATCGTTTCGGTCGGTGTGCGCCACAACCGAGATGTTGCCCCGCGTGGATGCGCCGATTGTCAGGAAACGGGCCTCGTCTTCAGAGTGCACCTCGTCTGGAAACGTGGTCGAGAGTGGATCGGCCAATACCGCAGCGGCCTCGTGAAAGCTGACACCGTGCCTCTTGAGGTTCGCCGCTGCCTTCGCCGGATCCCATTCGAACGGCACTGCGATAGTATACGGCCCGACGGGGATAGACGGTCAGTCTGCCGAACGGGGGCGGCGCGAAGCGTCCGCGCCATCGCTCGCGGCCAGCGGCCGGGGGCGGGCAGCGCGAGCGCCCGGGCCGCTGCACCGAGGGGGTTCGGCAACGCTGTGATCCTCGTCATCGCCCACGAGTATGGTCCACTAAGACGCGCACCACGGCGGAATGACCCTGACCTCGGCAAGAGTGAGCGCCGTTGACCCACTCTTATCTTTGGCCGCTGGGTCAGCGCCGCCGCTCAAGAGGACCCGGACCGTCTCGACCTGGCCTGTGCGGGCCGCGACCATCAGGGCCGTCCAGCCCTGAGCGTCGGTTGGCGCAACGTTCGGGTCGACTCCTCGAGCCAAGAGATCCCGTACGATGGCGGTGACACCTTTCGATGAGGCATACATCAGCGGGGTACGACCGAGTTGGTTCTTTGCATTCGGAGCAGTGCCCCCCTCAAGCAATGCAGCCACGACGCCTTCGTGCCCTTCGGCCGCGGCAATGAGCAACGGCGTCCAGCCCGTTGCCACCGGTGCATTGGGATCACTGCCAGCGCCGAGCATCGTCTTCACGATATTGGTGCGGCCTGCGTGTGCGGCGGTGAATAACATCGACGTGCCACGCGGCTTCATCTTCTCATCAAACGCGCGAAGGTTAGCCTTGCAGCCATCGCCGCCAGGGTTCCGCTTGCAGTCATCTGCCATTACCCGGCAGGCGATCGGAAGCATCTGGGCCCCGATCCTGCCGGCGTGCATGTCCAGGCACGCGTTGTAGACGAGGTCTGCGCCCTGGGTGGGTCCCGCGCCCGTTCCCGGAGGCGAGCCGGCCACACACCCGCCGATCAAAGTGCTGATTCCGACGAGGGCGGCCAGTGCGAGCGTGTGGCTCCGCGGCATTGTGCCCGGTACATCGAGGCCCCGCGTCTCATGGGTCCTCATTCCCTGACCTCCCGTTCGACCGTTTGCCGAACGGGCACGTTCACCGCCCGGGACCAAGCATCGCGAGGAAGCGGTTCGGTGCAACGTGAGGTTCGGCATGACGTCGACCGTATTCCATTCTGACCGCCCTGGGTGTCGAGACCCATCGACTCCGGGTCACTCAAAACCCCGGTAGGAGCCGGGCGGCGGAGGGTCGACCTCCTTCTTCCGCACCCAATTGCGCGCCTCAAGACACGCGCGGTAGAGGTTCGTGTTCACCATGCCGTGGGCGGCTTCCGTTGGGTTCGTGCTCGTCTCGCGGGCGCACTCCGTGTTGTCCCGGTCGAACTGCTCGGCCAGGGCTCCCGGTTTCGACCAGTAGTAGCGCGCACACCCGGTCAGCGCGACCGCGAGCACCGCCGTCGCTACCGAGGCCAGGACAAACTGGCGGAGTAACACTGTTCACCTACTTGAGCAGCGCGGCAAACTCGGCATGGTGCACAAGCTTGCCGATCAGCACCTGCACCGCCGGCGCGAACGCCTGGGCCGTCTCAGTGCAGGCTCGCTCGTCCGCGGCCGCTTGGCCCCCACCCCAGGGGGCGAACACGTATGCGGGGCCAGTCTTGAAGTCGTATGTGCTCGAGACGGTCAAGGAGCGGCCGTTCGATGACGCGAAGGTCAGGTCCATCGTCCACTCGCCTTTCATCGAGCTGAAATCGATCTTGTCGAGATTGCCCGTGAGGGTGACTGGCGCCACATCCGACAGCATGTCCGCAACCTTGAGCTCTTCGGTCAATGCCCGCTGGATGTAGTCCTCAAACGGCCGGCCGTCAGGCGTCCTTACAGGCCCCCTGGAGCGGCAGCTTATCTCCGTCCGGCCAGAAGGGGTCGCAGTGAACCTGCCAACGCTGACTTTCTGGCTTACCTTTCGGAGGCCCGTGACGTTCTCGGCCGAGAGACCGTACCTGGGGATCGTGAAGCTGCTGCAGGCAGAGGTGACGAGGACGGCGAGCAAGAGGACGACCCATTGACGCGCCATGTGTCTCCTCCATTGTTGGTCGGGGCCACCCCATCGTGTGCAGCCGAACGATCAGGCTGGGCAGCCGGCGCAGCTGGCCCGCTCAAACCTCTTGTTCGGCGGCCCATGACGGAGGTCCCTCAGCGTTCCTATTTCCGGCGCGTGAGGTCCGCCCTAAAGTAGGGCCTCTGGATATCATCGAGCCTCCGGTTGATGTCCGCCGTGGGGAGCACGGCCATCATCCAGCCATACCAGTTCTGCCCCTCGATGGGTGCAACGGTCGCCGTGATCGACACCTCCTTACCCTCCACCAGCTGCGCGCGTGCTCCCTTCCAGCCTTGGCCCTCGACGTATGCGACTGGACAGTCGTCGACACTGATCCCCTGTTTGCTTTTTACCGTCATGAGGTAGGCGTGCGCCGTAGCGTCGCGTTTGAGCCGAAACGCATAGTCGCTCCCGTCGTTACAGGCAACAGCGAGTGACACCCCGCCGTCACCGGGTGACGCGATGGAGACGGGCGAAGACCCTGGTCGGTCGGTCTTCCCACACCTGGGACCTCCGAACTGGCCGCCACCGAATACGAACACGGTCAGGCCCCAGTCCCCTGCGAGCTTGCTCAGGGGATCGCTCCGTGGGATCGTGAAGCCACTGCACGCGGCCACGAGGACGATCAACAAGAGGCCGATCAATTGGCGCGCCAGGGTCCTCCTCCGTCTTCGCACGAGACCACCTCACCGTGATCGCATGCCGCCGAACGATCAGGATGAGCGGCCGGCGCAGCCGGTCGGCTCAAGCCTGCTGTTGGGCGGCCCACGGGATCAGACCCAGTTCTCGGTCGCGAGCCCCGCAACACGGGCGAAGTGCCGCGTATTGTTCGTGACGAACGTCAGCCGCCGCGACAGCGCATGGGCGGCCATGAGGGTGTCCA
>DATCJA010000090.1:0-30334 GCA_036507475.1 Vicinamibacterales bacterium | reverse complement strand
CGCCGACGGCGCCCACGCCGATTTTCGCCGCATCCTCGCCTTTCGTGGACTCCGCAACGTACGCGACAGGCGTCGTGTTCACGTCCTCGCGCACATTGTCGGCCTCCAGCCGGTTGAAGACGAACGCCAGCTGCGCCCGCCCCTGCACGCGTCCGGCGCGTTCGACGTGGGTGACCATCCCTGACAGCGTGGCCCCGGTTGGAATGGCGACGACGCCGTCCACGATGACGGCCTGACGCACTCGCGCGCGCACGGGCGCCTCCACCTGCGTGGTTTCCGACGAGAGAGGTGTCTCCAGCTCCAGCGGAATGGCTGTACCCTGAGGCACGATCACTTCTCGCCATTCCGCCGCGGGGCGCGCGGGGGCGGTCGGAGCGGCACCGGACGGTGCCGTCGCCGGCGGCTCCGCCTGGGACGAGACCGCGGGCGCCGGACGGTTTGGCTGCCGCGTCGTGGAACGAACCGTTGCGGACGGCTCTGCTGGCGCAGCGGGTGCGGCGGGCGCTCCAAGCGCCGGCGCTGCGGTTTCCTCGGCTTCCCGGGGCTCGTTGTCGTCGCGGCCACCGCAGGCCACCGAAGCCAGCAGGCCGAGCAGTGCCGCAGCCGTCCAGAAACTCTTCATTCGCAGCTCCTTTGCGCCCCTCTTGATTCAAGGATCGGACCAGCTGAAATCTGGAGGCCCGCGGCGCGACAAGTTCGTGTGTGCTGAGCGTTCCCCCCGCGGCGTCGATAGTGCAACGGGGGAGCTGCTTCACGCCTGAACGGCGAGTTCCCGGCGTCCACGGGCAATCTCTCAGGGGACTTTATCCTCTGCGACATGCACGCGCTGGCCTCGACTGATCACGGCGCGACGCGGCCGATGTGATCGGACAATTCCGATCAATTGAACGATGCGGCGGAGCTTTCCTCGTGCGCCGCCAAACAGATGCGCGCGGCGAAGATTCCTCGGACGATCTCGAGCTGACGTCTCGTCTCTCTCAGTACGCTACGCGCATCGACGGAATTGAGCTGTTCAAAACGTGACAGCCAGTTCCGCCCAAGGCAGCACGCGATGGCCCCTCCCCGGTGCGTCGCAGAGGCCGGAATACTCAGCACTCAGCTATGCACACGCGCGCGCGGCCTTTTCGCTGTGTCGCTCTCGAGCAGCATGAACCCGAACAGCATGAAGATGACCGTCGCTAACACGAGCCTGCGGTTCGACCGTCTCAGTGTCTGTTTAAGAACATCTCTCGTGCGGCGCAGCGGGTACCCGCTCCAACACGCACGCGGAGCGACGAGGGGATGTGATGCGTTCTGTTGTCTTATCGCTCGTCATTCTCATTTCCTGTGCTGCTTGCCACAGATCAAGTCTGACTGGTGAAGCTCAACACTCGTTTCAGCGGGGCCTTGTGATCTGTACTTCGGTTATCACTACGAGCGCGCGATCGCGTCCTTTGAGCAGGCCGCCCGGCTCGCCCCTGCGAGTTCACGTCCGCACTGGGGCATTGCCCTGCCGCTCGGTCCCAGCCTGAATAGCCCCGATATGGGGGATCGCATGCCCCGCGCGTATGCGCGAACCACCTGCATGTGCATCTTCTCGAGAACCCACCCGCGCCAGCGCGGGCGTTGGCGAGCGCTGAGCGATTGGAGATGCTCGTGCCCGATGCGGGGCATCTCCTCCACATGCCTTCGCACATTTACCTGCGTCTGGGCGACTATCGCCGTGCGGTCGCGGTCAACCATGAGCGTTCGCTTCGGACCAGACGCATCCGGCACATGACAAGGCCAGTACCGATGCGGCTTTGCAGGCGCACACAAGCGAATTCCTGGCCGCGGCCGCGAGCTTCACCGGCCAGTCCGCCGTGGCGCGGGCCGCAAATGACAATCTCTTCGTCCTGATGCGATTTGGCCTCTGGAACGAAATACTGTCCCGTCCTGTCCCAGATGGCGGCTACGGCCGATTCGAGATGCGGATCGCCCATGTGCTGGCGCTGATCGCTACGACGCGCCTGGCCGAGGTGGAGGCCGAACTACGAGCGTATGACGACGCTGAACGGTCCATGCCCCCAGGGGCGACGTGGTGGGCAGATCCGCTTGAGCGCTTCACGCTGATGGTGCGCAATGAGATGGTCGCACGGCCACCGCTCGTACGACGGCGACTCACCTGTAGAGCAGGCGTCCAACGTTGGGACGGCGGCCCGGCAGCCATGCAACGTGCGAGAAACCGTCGCCGCGATGGCGTCCTCGTGCGCCGGAACGCCTCAGTCATGCCGTCATCCCTCATGCTGCGCGGTCGCTGTAAGCATGAGGCCGATGCTCCTGTCCCTCCCGACCGGCGTGACCGGCGCCCGGGGAACGGAGCACCGCAGCCACCAGAGCGATGGCACCACTCACGAGCCCGATGTCTAGGACACGACGCGCTAACGGTTACTTCTGCGTCTCGACAACCACCCGCCCCGCAGCATTCAGGTACACGCGATACTTGTTCCCGTCCTTGCACAACGCGGTGTAGTCGCTCTCGGCCAGCTCCGTAACGGCGACGACCTGGCCGCACGGCAATCCGTGGAGCGCGATCACCGCCGTCAGGTCCTTCTTGAGCGTCTCCTCGTCGCCGGCAAACGACGGCACAGCGAAGAACGCCGCCACGACAAGCGATTGGGCCAATGCCACAGTGAGTGCGTTCATGGGTTCTCCCGCATTCAGACTTGGAGGGTTGCGAACTTCTCCGGATCCGCGAGCAGGCTCCAGATCGCCTCGCGCGAGGAGACGATGGCGGACGCGAGCTTCTGGTCCTCGTCCTGCAGCAGCGATAGCACCTTCATCATCAACAGGTCGTACGACCGGCGTAGATCCGTCATGGTGAGCTTCGTCTTTCCCTTGTAGTACTCGCGGAACTGATCCAGCAGATCGTCGACCTGGTTCTTGAGCGTGATCTTGGTGAAGAAGCCGATGGCCTTGGTGTCTTTGAGCTGCTCCTCCAGCGTCTTCAAGTCCAGCGCCGGGGCCGCGGCGGGCGTCTTCGCAACGGGCGGGGCGGCCTTGCTCGCGGCCTGCGTCGCCGGGGTTCGTGCACTCGGTGCAGGTGCCGCTGCAGGTTTGGGTTGCGGCGTCGCCGGCGCTGCTGGCTTGGCGGCAGGCTGCGGCGTGCCTGGCTGCGCCGCAACGATCTGGGGCTCCGGGACCGGCGTGTCAGGCTTGACGCGGGCGCAGCCCGATGTGAGCAGCAAGAGCAGCACGGCAGCGGCGCGCATCGGCGGGTCCTCCATCTGACAAGGCTATCGAGTCGTCCGTTCCTTGGCCGAGTACCGGTTCAGCAGACCGATTAGCTTAGCCGCGGCTTGTGGCACGCGCACTCCCTTCGTCACGATGTCGCGGTTTTCCAGTTCCTTGCCGTAGAGCGTGGCGTTGTCATCCAGGTCTTGGCGCAGCGTGGCTCCTTCCAAGGCGACACCGGCAAACAACCCTTGCGATCGCGACCACGACAGGATGTCCGCGCGCATCTGCGGGTCCGTTTGGGCCGCGGCCGTGCGTCCTACGGGGCCTGCCGCCACGGAGGCTTCCGCGCCAAGCGTGAACCTGCTCGACAGCAGCTTGTCCGCTCCCCGTTCATTCATGACCAACATGATCAGGTCCGTCGACGAAGCGCCAATCTGGAAGCCCACGCTCCCGCCCTCGATGCGCATCGCGCCTGGCGCAGACCAGCCCGCGCCGCTCTTGTTTCGGCAGGACAGGTACCCCTTGCCGTATTTCCCGCCGAAGACGAACGCCGCTGTCTTGAGCTCCGGGACGATGACGATGCAATGGGCCTTCTCGAGGAGCTCTTGAGGAATGCCCTTGTCCGGCGTCGCCATGATCTCCGAAAATACGGCCGCCGCCTCGTCCAGTCGCTGTGCCGGTTCACTATCAGCCGCGCGCAGCGGTGTCAGCGCCATCGTCGTCGCCAACGCCGTCGCAATGATGAGTTTCACGTTGCACCTTCCTTCAAACCCTAACGCCCGAGAGCGGTTCGCGATGTACTGTTTGAGGCACCCGACCATGTTTCGTTTGTGAGCAGGACTTCCGCGACGGGCGGGACGATCGCGTTGGCTACCCGGGACTGCATCGGCGGAGGCCTTCACGGCAACAAGGGCAATCCGCGTGCCTCTTCGCGTTGCGACCACCGGCGCAGCCCTGACTGCTTTTCATTGAGTGTTCCCGAGACCGTGGTGCGCAGGTTTTGTTGAGCGATGACCCCATCGTAGTACTCGTCAAGATGGTGACCGTGCCGTTCCTCGTATTTCTTCTCGCCTCCGCCGTCCTACTGGCCGGAATAATGAGGATGCGCTCCGACTTCAGATTCCACGGTCTTGGTCGTGACGCGCCCCGCTGACGCAGATACGATGACTGCCCTCTTGTGGTCGATCCAGACGCTGACTTCCTGGCTCATAACCCCTCACGAGTGGTCTTCCGCGGTACGCTGTTTTCTTTTTTTGCATGACTTGCGCCGTTGGCGAGCTCTTGTGTTTCTAACCAGCCAAGGGCCTGCCCTTGATATCCCGATGAGACGCCCTTGGCTGGTTGACAGCATCTTCCTGGCGCGCTCCGCGCGCCTAGGACCGCTATACGGTTCTTCACAACTGGGTAAGAATTCTCGTTTGGAGCCGTATAGCGGTCCAATGGCCCGTTTCGACGTCGCGGACATTCGCGACTACTACGACCGTCACACGCCTTCGTTCATCAGGTTCGGGCAGGGCGGTCGCGCTGGCGCCATCCATCGCGCCGTCTGGGGCCCGGGAGTCGACACACGGCTGGGGGCCCTTCACTATGTCGACGACCGAATCGCCGAACTGGCGCAGTCGTTGTCTGTCGCCGGAACCATGCCGCACCTCGTCGATCGCGGTTTTACAACAAGCGAGGCACGGCCGAGCAATGGATCAAGGAGGGCAAGCAGGCAGCGGATTGGACGCGGCTCTCGTGTCACCGGTTCCGGGCGAACGAGGTCCGCTTGCAGCTGAGCGTGCTCGCCTACAACCTGGGCAACCTGTGGCGGCGCCTGGTGCTGCCGAAGCGCATCGACCGCTGGTCGTTGACCAGCGTGCAGCAGCGCCTCGTCAAGACCGGCGGGCGCTTGGTGAAACATGCCAGGTACTACTGGCTGCTGCTGGCCGAGGGCCATCTGACCCGACGCTTGTTCGGGGCGATGTTGCAGCGGATCTGGGCCCTGCCGGTCCCGGCGGGGTAACCGACGACGGCTGACGGTGGGAATCTGGCGAAGAAACGGAGCAAGGCTGGAAAGGTGTCCGAGAAATGCCACGGAACTGAGGCTGTTCCCGCCAATTTCGCGTTGGAACGGGTCACGACGGCCGTTTTCAAGGCGGTGAACGAAGCACGACGAAAACGTGGACAAACCCTCGCCGCGGGTATAGCATGCCGCCCATTCGGGACGTCCAAATTGGAAATCCCGGTATAGTCGCCCCCCAATTCTCTCCGTCACGCCGTCATCCTCCGTCGTCGTCGTCATGGGTCTCGGTTGCCCGGTCGTCGCCACAGAAAAGGAGGAACCGTGATATCTCGCCCATTCCCGCACGCAATGGCCGCGGTGTGTTTGGCCTGCTGCTTGCTGCCTGCCGCCGCCGCCGCCCAGAGCGCAATCGCCGGTGTTGTGACGGACTCGAGCGGGGCGGTGCTGCCCGGGGTCACGGTGGAAGCGGCCAGCCCGGCGCTCATCGAGAAGGTGCGCACCTCTGTTACGGACGCGGAAGGACGATACGCGATCGTGAACCTTCGTCCCGGGACCTATGGCGTCAGCTTCACGCTGCCAGGGTTCTCACCCTTCGTTCGTGACGCCATGATTCTACCGGCCGATTTCACCGCCACGGTCAATGCTGAATTGAGGGTTGGAACTCTCGAAGAGACAGTGACCGTCTCCGGGGCGGCGCCCGTCGTTGACGTGCAGAGTACGGAGCGGACCACCGTGCTGGAGCGAGAGCTGGTCGATTCGATTCCGACGGGCCGGACGTTCCAGGCGATCGGCGCGCTCGTCGTGGGGATCAGGGTCAGCGAAGTGAACGTCGGGGGCGCGCGAAGCGCGCTCAACCAGCGATTGACGGCCTACGGGAGCTTGCCAAAGGACACGACGATCGCCGTCGACGGGATGAAGGCGAATTCGACGTCGGATGGCGGAGACGACCAGGCCGATCACAACGATGGGATGACCGCCGAATTTACCGTGCAGACCAGCGGCCTGAGCGCCGAGGTGGCGCGCGGCGGCCCGCACGTCAATCTCATCCCCCGCGAAGGTGGCAACACCTTCAGCGGACGGACGTACTTCGGGTATACCAACGGCTCGATGCAGAGCGACAACCTGGGCGACCTGCTCAGCCGCGGTCTGCGCGCGCCCGATGCAGTCGACAGTCTCTACTACGCGAACGTGGCCGTCGGCGGGCCGATCCTCCGCGACAAGCTCTGGTTCTTCGGGGGGTATGGAGACAACGGCAACAACAACATCGTCAGCAACAGCTTCTATCCGGACGGCCGGCCGGGCATTTACGACCAGCGCGTCAGGAACTACACGGCCCGGCTGACGTGGCAGATCTCCCAGAAGAACAAGTTGTCCGTCCTCGATGACTATGCCAAGAAATACCTGGGCCACGACTTCGTCTCCGGCGTCGACGTCGCGACAGCCTCGACAATCCGGCCGCCGAAGCAGAAGTACACCTACACCGTCAAGTGGACCTCGACGGTCAGCAATAATCTCCTGCTCGAGACCGGCTTCCTCGGGACCGCGAATACCCAGGGTCGCACGTATCAGCCTGGAATCGCCAAGGTTCCCGGCACGCCTGAGTGGTACGCGAACGCATCGCGCATCGACCTGAATCGCGGCACGACGACCACGTCGCCCACCATACAACAGCGGACGAATTACGTTCACGCGTACCTCTTCGCCTCGTCCGTGACGTACGTCACCGGCTCGCACGAGCTCAAGTCGGGCGTGCAGTGGGGGTTCGGGCACGATAACTGGGACTGGCGAGGCAACAACGCCGATCTCGCCCAGCGCTATCGAGACGGCGTCCCGGACTCGGTCATCGTCTATAACACGCCAACGGCCTCGCGAAACTCGATGAATGCCGACCTCGGGGTCTACGTGCAGGATTCGTGGCACGTCACCAACCGTCTGACGCTCAGCCCGGGTCTGCGTTTCGAGTATCTCAACTCGTCGATCGAGGCCTTCGCCGCCCCGGCTGGCCGTTTCGTGCCTGCCCGCCAGTTCCCCGCCGTGCCGGACCTGCCCAACTGGTTCAATCTGGCGCCGAGATTCGGCGTGGCGTACGACTTGACTGGCGACACGAGAACTGCGCTGAAAGGCACCGTCAATCGATACAACAGGAATTTCACGACGGACCTGGCGGCCCGGTACGATCCGCTGTTTCTGCAGAGCGACACCCGCAACTGGTCGGACTGTGATTACGTCCCTGGCACATCGCGGTGCTCCGGCCTGGCCTTGCCGACCAACCGCGACGACATCGCCCAGGACAACGAGATCGGGCCGAGCAACAACAGGACGTTCGGTGCGGCGCCGAACCGGCATTTTGATCCAAACAGCAAACGACCGTACGACATCGAGTACACCCTCGGCGTCGAGCGTGAGGTGATGTCTGGCGTGGCGGTAGCGGCCACCTGGTTTCGGCGGGACTCGTACGACTTGGAACAGACGATCAATCGGCTGGTCGACGCGTCCGACTACAGCCCGTTTACCGTGGCCAGTCCGTTGAACGGCGACGCCGTCACCATCTACAACCTGAGTCCGGCCAAGCAGGGGTTGGTGGACCTGCTCGACACCACAGCCGATCGTTCGGCAGCCCGCTTCTCCTTCACCGGCGTCGAACTGACGTTGAGGGCGCGGCTGCCCAATGGCGCCAGCATGTACGGCGGGTGGTCCGGCGGGCAGGCGATCACGGTCGCGTGTGCCGACTTTTCGGATCCGAATACATTGCGCTACTGCGACCACAGCGAGCTCGGCATCCCCTACCGGCACAGTTTCAAGTTCTCCGGCAGCTATCCGCTCCCTCTTGGCGTGGTGTTCGGTGCGTCGGTGGTCAGCAACGCCGGTCACATTCTCGGCAATAACGTGATTGACGGATCGTTGACGGTGAACTGGGCCGTTCCGGCGAACCTGTTTCCGGGCGGCCGGACACGGCCGGTCAACGTGCGACTGATCCCACCGGGCAGCCAGTACCTGGAACGCTGGAACCAGCTCGACATGCAGATCAAAAGAGTATTCAGCGTCGGAAACACGCGGATCGAGCCGGGAGTGGATCTCTACAACGTCTTTAACAGCAACGCCGTGCTCGTGCAGAATCAGAACTTCGGGTCGGCGCTGGGACAGGCGCAACGGGTCCTGCAGGGACGTCTTCTGCGGTTCACGGCGCAGATCATCTTCTAGCGTGGTCGCCCGATGTTCGGTGGGAACACGGCCGATCTCGCTGCTGATTCTGTCGCTCGTCGTGTCCTTCTCCGCGCTCGCGCCAGTGCGCGCAGAAGGGCAGACCGGAACCTATGTGGCCCCTCGTACGCCGGACGGTCAGCCCGACTTGCAGGGGGTGTGGCAGGTGTTGAACACCGCTGCGTGGGATATCCAGGATCATCATGCGCAATTGGGTGTCCCCGCAGGCACGGGGGTCGTCGAAGGCAACGAGATTCCGTATCTGCCAGCCGCGCTGAACAAGAAACACGAGAACTTCGCGAACCGTCAGACCTTGGATCCAGAGACCAGGTGTTTTCTGCCAGGCGTCCCGCGCATCACGTACATGCCGTTCCCGTTTCAGATCGTGCAGAGTCGCAACCAGGTCACGATCCTCTACGAGTACGTTCATGCCGTTCGCCACATCTTTCTGAACGGCGAGCATCCGGCAGGGCCCATCGAGTGGTGGATGGGAGACTCTCGCGGGCGTTGGGAAGGCGATACGCTCGTGGTCGATGTGATCCATTTCAACGCGGAGACCTGGTTTGACCGCGCGGGGAATCACCACAGTGAGGCCTTGCACGTGATCGAGCGCTATACGCCGGCAGGTCCCGACCACATCAATTACGAAGTCGCGATCGAAGACCCGCAGGTGTTCACGAGACCCTGGAAGATGAGCATGACGCTCTATCGCCGCAAGGATCCGCACTCGGAGCTCCTCGAATACGAATGCTTTGCGTATAAATTCGAGGCAGAGTGGCAGAAATGAAGTGGCATGGCGTGGTGCTGGGGGTTGCACTTGTCGGGGGGCTCTCGGTTCCGGTCGCCGGTCAGAAATACGGCGAGTTGGCAGGTTGTTCGGACGAGCCCCAGCAGTTTCACCAGTGTGCGAGGACGAAGGCGAAGGAATTCAATCCGCCGCGAACGCCTGATGGCAAACCCGACTTTCGGGGTCATTGGAGTCGAGCCGGAGTCTTCGGCACCGACAACATCGAGGAACATGGTCCAGGGCTTGGCGACCCGGGCGGAACAAGTCTGGTGGTAGACCCGGCGGATGGCAGGATTCCGTACCAACCGTGGGCGGCCGCGGCTAAAGCGGGGTACGAGGATACCCATATGGATCCGGCGGCACTGTGTTATCTCCCCGGATCGCCGAAACAACTGTATACCGCGGGGGTCAATCAGATACTGCAGACGCCCGACTCGGTCATATTCCTCAACGACTACACGCACGCCTATCGCGTGATCCCCACCGACGTTCGTCCGCGTCTCGGATCACACGTCCGGTTCTTCATGGGGACCTCGCGGGGCCGATGGGAGGGCAACACGCTGGTCGTGGACGTGACGAATCAGAATGCCAAGACCTGGTTCGACCACGTGGGGAACTTCTTCAGCGATGCGGCGCACGTCGTCGAACGCTGGACGATGATCGGTCCCGACGCGATCCACTTCGAGGCCCGCATCGATGACCCGAAGGTGTACACGCGGCCATGGACGATGGCGTTCGGGCTCCGGCGCAACGCGGATCCGGCATTCGAGATGTGGGAGAACGCGTGTCACGAGGGGAACGTCCTGCGGTGGCCCGGCACGGATCTCACCAATCATCTCGAGCTGTATTTCGGCGCCAGGCCGCCGAACTGACGACCGCAGGTCTCGCAGTGTCCGACAACACGTCGATGGGGAGAGGCAGAGTATGACTCGTCGAATGCCGGCGCTCGTGTGGGGTGCGGTTCTCACAACGTTGTGGCTGTCACCCTCGTGGGTACATGGGCAGCGTCCCGTGCCGCCGGAAGAGCCGCCGCCTGCGGTCAGACCGGGGGCCTGGCGGATGGCGGGCAATGTGCCGTGTGTCGGCCCGTGGCGGCACATCTATGAATGTCCCCCGCCTCCGACAACGGTCGCGATTCGCGCTGGACGACTGTTCGACAGCATCGGCGGCCGGATGCTGACGAAACAGGTCATCCTCGTGCAAGGGCAGAAGATCGCGGAGGTCGGGCCGGAAGGGACGGTCAGCATTCCAGCCGGCACCCGAGTCATCGATCTGAGCAACGCGACCGTTCTGCCCGGTTTCGTCGACACGCATACGCATGTGTTCAACACACGCGATGCAGCCAGGGACAAGGAAGGATTCACTGGAGTCGAGTCGACGCTCCTCGCCGCGGAGAACGCGCGAAGCAACCTGCTCGCGGGCTTCACGACGCTGCGCGATATGGACAGCCACGCCAACGGCTACCTGGACGTCGCGCTGAAGAATGCCATTAATCGGGGGGCCGTCGACGGGCCCAGGATGTTGGTCTCGGGCCGGTCGGTCACCGGAGGGGCTGCCGTGCCTGGGGACCCGTACCTCGACTTCGAGAAGGGGTTGGCGAGCATCCGGGTTCAGACGGTGGAGGAAGCGGTCGCCGCGATACGTCAAATAGTCGCGGCCGGCGCGGAGCACATCAAGCTACGTCCAACATCCGGTTACAAGTTCGACCAGCAGGGTGTGCCCCAGTACTCGGCAACGCACAGGCCGGAGGTGCTGAAAGCGATGATCGACGAAGCCCATCGCCTCGGCAAGCGAACCGGCTGTCACAGCTTTGGCGGCGATGGGCTCAGAGACTCCGTCCTCTATGGCTGCGACAGCATCGAGCATGGCTACAACTTGACCCAGGAGCTCTGCACCATGATGGCGCAGAAGGGGCTGTACTACGATCCGACGCTCGTGCGGTACACCGAGCCGTACATGAACGACAACGATGACAAGAACACCGGCGGCAAGTTCCGGATGATTCCCATTTTCGAGCGAAATGCGCGGATGTGCATTGCCACCAAGGGAGTCAAGACCGTGCTCGGCACCGGGGCCGAAGCGGCAACGTATGCCCATGGAACGCAGGGGCTCGAGTTCGTCGCCCTCGTGAAGCAAGGCGGCATGACGCCCGCCGCGGCCCTGCAGGCTGGAACCATCAACGGCGCCGAATTACTGCAATGGCAGGACTCCGTCGGGTCGATCACGAAGGGCGAATTCGCCGACATCGTTGCCGTATCCGGCGACCCCCTGGCCGACATCTCCGAAACGCAACGCGTGAAGTTCGTGATGAAGGGTGGAGAGATCCATCGGAACGATCTCACCCCAGGCACGATCGGCGGCGTGGCCAGCAGATAATTCCATCCTTCGGAGAGTCCGGTCCAGCGGCGGCCGGAGATTCCGTACGCGCACATCGTGTCCGCCTTGGGGCGGGGCGTCGCGATGCGATACTGTACGCACATGCCGCTCCGACGCACTGCAGCGACCGCCAGCCTTCTCCTGCTGGCCGTGTGCACGCCGGCCCTGGCGCAGTCGACCGTTTACCCGTGCCGCTTGAATACAGCAAGGTCATAGCCAATCCATCCGCGGGCCAGGCACTCCTGCAGGGCGCTTCCGCCTACTAAAGCTCGATATCCAATTGGGGAACCGCGAGGTGGACGTGATCGAACGGGAAGTCGCTTGAGTTTGCCAGGCGAACTGTCGTTCACACTTCTGCCTTCGCGGTTCTCCGTTCGCGTTCACGTTCGTTGTGCGGTTCGCCGTGGCCGGCTTAGCCAAGCAACATGAGAGATGCGACCTGCGAACCACGAACGGCGAACCGAACATGAACACGAACCGAGAAGACCAGAACCAAAAAGCGTGAACGACACGTTTTACAGGGGATCCCGGGTCAGGGAAGGCGCGGAGGACTGCGCCGAAACGTCGCCACGACAGGGTGATGGTCCGAGACTTCGCCGAATTCAGGCACGGTGGAAAAGTCGACCACGTCCACCGACTCCAGCGTCACGCCGACGTCCGGCTGATAGAGGACGAAGTCGATGCGCGACACGCGTCGGCTCGGCCGCGTCGACCCCGAAACGACACCGCCGACGCGGCCGCGTGCGGCCGCTTCCGCCCACGCATCGCGATATCGCGCCATAACCGGACCGAGCTCGCTGGAGTCCGGCTGAGCGTTGAAGTCGCCAATCAGCAGGCCGGGACCCTGCCGCGCTGCCCACGGCAGTAGTACCCCGATTTCATGGATGCGATCGCGCTGGTTCTCTCGGTTCGCGGCAAGGTGCGTCACGACGAGGGGTACGTCCGGCGCGGCCGCGACGCGCACGGCCAGTCCCACGCGTCCCTCCGACAGGCGCACGGAGCTCGAGGCGAGAATAGGGCTCGCAGCAAAAATCGCAAGGCCTTCCGTGGCGACGTCCGAACCTCGGCCGGCGGCCAGACACTGCCGGTCTTCGGTGATCCACCCCTTCGCATGGGCGTGTGTCCACGGGCGTCCGCTCCGCCGTCGCAACCCCTCCGCAATCAGCGCCGGCTGATCGTCGCAGTGGAAGTCCGGATGATTTCGCATCACCTCCTGCACGCCAACGAGGTCTGCGTCGAGGTGCTGGATCGCCTCGACCGTGCGCTCGAGGTCGTAGCGCCCCTGCCGATTCGCTCCTTTGTGAATGTTGAACGTGGCGACGCGAAATCTCGTGACCGTGTCCGATGCGGACGAGGCACGACGCCCTGACGTACCGGCCAGGACCACCGAAACGACGACAAGCGCGAGGGCGAATCTGCGCATGATTGGCGACCTTGGACCGCTATACGGCTCCTGAGAGGATCTTGTACCCGTTGCGTCCCGTACGTCGAGCCGCATAGCGGTCCTAGGCGCGCGGAGCGCGCCAAGAGATACTGCCTAACCAGCCGAGGGGCGCTGCCACGGATATCAAGGGCAGGCCCCTTGGCTGGTTAGATGACTCGGTTGACCATCCCCGGAACGACACTCTGAGCGGCATCGGCCTGGCGGCTCAGATCGCAATCGAACAGCACATCGCCGCCCATACGGAACACCCGGTAACTGGGCCGGCGGCAGTCGCGCAGGCGGACCTGCGGCGTGAGCCGAACCGCGGGACGCCCCTCACCGATCAGGACCGGCGCGATGGCGATCTGCAGCCGGTCGAGAAGGTTGGCCTCGAGAAACCGCGACACCGTCACGCCGCCCCCTTCGACGAACACGCGCGCGCACCCGCGCGCGTGCAGAAGGCGCAGTGCCTGCGCCGCCTCATCCCCTGGCACGTCACTGTCGATGGCGGCAATCGTCGCGCTGCCCATATGGTTCTCGCCCGACGACAGGCGCGATCGCGCGCAGATGTACAACACAGGGGCGGCGCGATCCGTGAATAGGCGGAACGTCGGCATCAACCGTCGCCCCGGGTCGAACACGACCCGGAGCGGGTTCGGTCCAGGCACGTGGCGTGTGGTGAGCTGCGGATCGTCGGCGGCGACGGTGCCGGCGCCGACGACCACCGCGTCGCACAACGCGCGCATGCGGTGCAGGTGCACGATGTTGTCGCCGCCGGTGACGGTCTGCGAGTCGCCAGACGGCGTGGCGATGAATCCATCGAGGCTCTGGCCGAGGTGGCCCACCGTCAACGGACGCGCGGACGTCGCGCTGCAGATAGGCAGGTACAAGTTCAGCAGCTCCGATCGCGCATCGTTCGCTGGCAGACGCGACTCCCACCCGGCGCCGGGATGCCATGCGAGCACAGCGCCGGAGCCGTCGGCCGGCAACGGCCGCAAGCCATCGGAACCGTCGTCTCCGAACACTTCGAACCGCCCGCTCCTGTCGAGCCCGTCGGCCAGTGCGCTCGCCGCGCGAACCAGCCTCCAGGCAGAATCCACTGCTGATGCGTGCTGCAGCACGGATGCCATCTTGGAAGACATGTGACTCGTCACTTTGCCACGGACCTCGCTGAATGCCAACACTGGGGCAACGTGCCACAGAGACACAGAGACACAGAGACACAGAGAAAGATTGGCTCGAGAGCCTCTGTGTCTCTGCGTCTCTGTGGCCCGTGCGTGTGGAAACGGGTCTAATGTTACGTCGTGATCGAGCCCCCTGCGAAAGTCCGCGCGCCGAACCGCCCCTTGCCACATGCTGTTCTGGTCGACCTCGACGACACGATAGTCGACGGCAGCGCCGTCGTCGACTGCTGGGAGGACGCCTGCGCATGTTGCGCGCCCGTCCTGGATCCCCGAACCGTTCTGGCGGAGATCCTCCGACTTCGCGACTGGTTCTGGTCTGACCCGACGCGGCACCGTCAGGGCCGCCTCGACCTTGGGGCTGCTCGACGGCAGATCGCGAGAACGGCGCTCGTCAGTATCGGGTGCGACGATGACACGCTGGCAGCTCGGATCGCCGAGCGATACGACCGCTGCCGCGACGCGCGGACGGCCCTTTTTCCGGGCGCGATTGAAGCCCTGACGTGGTTGCGCGAGAGCGGGTGCCGACTGGCGCTGATCACCAACGGCGCCGGCGACGCTCAGCGTCAGAAGATTGCCCGATTCCAATTGGAGCCGTTATTCGACGTGATCCTGGTCGAAGGCGAGTTGGGCTTCGGAAAGCCCGACGAGCGAATCTACCGGATGGCGCTCACCGAGCTGGCGGCGGCGCCGCGAGACACCTGGATGATTGGAGACAATCTGGAGTGGGACGTCGGGCAGCCACAGAAGCTCGGCGTAACCGGCATCTGGGTCGACGCAACCGGAGCGGGGCTGCCGGCCCCGTGCGCGGTCTGCCCCGATCTCATCATCCGGGGGCTGCGCGAGCTGCGGGAACGCTGCGGACCGTGATCGCGCGATCGATGTTGGTTCGCGTAGCGTAGTTTTGAGTCGTGAGTCATGAGTCCCGAGCCGTCAGATGCGGTCCGAAACTCAGAACTCACTACTCACAACTGAAAACTGCTGTTAGTACCGCCCGAACTCGGCTTCCAGATCCGAGTATCGGAACCCGAAGTTATCGAACGTGTGTTCCGTCCGATCGTTTTCGGCGAGCGCACGAAAGAGGCTGGGCCAGTTGAAGCCGGGGCGCTGAAAGATGCGATCGACTGCCACGAGGCTTTCGTCGTACGCAACGTGCGCGTCCGCCGCACCGAGCCGACTGAAACTCCCCTCGAGGCTGCGGAGCGAAAGCGTGCGGCCGCCGGCTTTGAGTCGGCGCTGCGCCGCTTTCGGATCGTCGCCCTCGAAATGCTGCGCCAGACCCTCGTGCAGCCATGCAGGGATTCCTCGCGGCGCCAGGTGTGCCACCATCGCGTGCGTCAGTTCGTGGACGAGCACGCGCTCGAATGACTGCGGTGTCCGTGCCGCTCCCGCGGCGGGGACCCGAATGCGACCGTCGTACAGGCCCCCTGCCCACTCCGGCGCCTGCGTAATGTCGCGGAACTGCTGTTCCGTATAGAGCGTCACCACGACCGTGTCGGATGGATAGGCGCCGAGCGCCGCGCCGATCTGCCAGAACGCTGCGGTGAGCACCTCGGTTGCCTGCAGGGCCAGCGGCGCGTCGGCGCGGCCCTGGAACATCACCCTGAAGCGATCGAACTGGCGCTCCTCGAAATCTCGATGCGTGTCGGCCTCTTTTCGCCACGACGCGAGACGGGACGTGAGCTGCGGGTCGTTAGGCGCGTACGTCAGCGCCTTCTCATAGACTGCGATCGCCAGCGCGACGTCACCTTCTGCGTACGCGATCAGGCCGAGCAGGTGCGACGCTCCGGTGAGCCTTGGACTGAGATCCAGCGCACGCCGCAGGCGCGCAATCGCTTCTTTGGGTCGTCCGTCGAGGTGAGCGGCAGCTCCCGCGCCGAACAGCAGGACCGGATCGTTCGGTTTGATCGTGAGCGCTTCCGCAAAAAGCCTGGCGGCCCGCGCACCCTCGCCGTTCTGGAGCATCTTCCAGCCGGCCTCGTTCAGTTCGAGTACGGTGGATTGCGCGTGGATGCCGGTGGTTGCAACAACCAGGCAGAGCGCGACACATGCCGATCGCGTGGACATGCGCTCCGCCCTGGCAAGCCTCGTGCCTGTGGTCGGCCGATGGCAAACGGTGCGGGGCTCGGCCCGGAATTACGGATTCGACAATCCGGTGACAGGCATCGTTCAGGACGCGGGATCGATTGCGCGCACGGACGTAGTGTCCGGCTTTAGCCGGACCAGCGCGATGCCTCAGTTGCCGCGACCGGCGCCGGCACCGCCTGCACGCTGGCCATGTCCTCCCTGACCTCGTGCGCCGCCTGCGGGCGCAGCGCCTCCTCCGCCGCCCTGAAGGGGCGGTTTGGGATATCCGTTGCGGTAGAACTCCCCGTACCGAATCCCGTTGCCGTTCTCGTCCAACCATCCGAGCGACTGATAGAACAAGCCCGGTTCCGGATATCCGTCGGGAACTGTGCCTTCCGCGATGTACAGCTTCTCTTCATGCATGAAGACCGATGCTGCCGTGAGCGATCTGTCCGCATTGAGGAGCCGAATCTGTATGATTCTCCGTCGGGCGATCCGTTGGTGCGACGCGCCGATACGATACCATCTCTCCCACACGTGAGGATGGCGCCGCCCCCACGTCGTGCCTCGCGCAATAACGTGCGCCTGCCGCACACATCGGCCCGTCGGATCGTCTCGCTACCCTGAGCGCTTCGTCATCGTCTCGAAGCCGCGTCCATGGCACGAGCCGTGCCTTTCAGCGTGTTTGCCCTCCAAAACCGTCTGAATTGCCAACAGTTGTTGCACGTCGTTGCACAACGACCGTCAACAGGAGGACACGATGACGGCTCGCGCCATATCGACGACCGATATTGACCTGCGCCTTCTGCTCGTCGAAGACGATGGGAGATACGCGAGCTTCATAGGCGCAACTTTGATGAGCGTCGTATCCGCGCATTTTCACTACGATCATGTCACCTCCATCGGGGCCGCGGTCGAGCGGCTCTCGGACGCGGCCTACGATCTCGTGCTACTCGATCTCGGCCTTCCCGACGCCGCCGATCTCGACGCCCTGACGACGGTCGTCGGCGTCGTTCCTGACATTCCGGTTGTCATCCTGAGCGGCGCCGAAGACGAGGCGCTGGCACTTCGCGCGGTCAAAGCAGGCGCGCAGGACTACTTGTCAAAAGGCCACACGACGGGAGAAGTGCTCGCGCGGAGCATCAGGTATGCGATCGAACGGAAGCACTCCGAGCTTCAGATCAAGCGCATGGCGTACCGTGACAGCCTCACGCAGCTGCCGAATCGCACGATGCTGATGGAGCATCTCGATGCGGCGCTGAAACGGGCTCACCGGGATCGGCACGTCGCAGGGCTCTTCTTCGTCGATATCGATCACTTCAAGCAGATCAACGACACCTTCGGGCATCAGGCGGGTGACGACGTCCTGCGGCAACTGGGAGAACGGCTCCGCCGCTCACTCAGGAACAATGACACGCTCGCACGTTTGAGCGGCGACGAATTCATCGCCGTGGTCGAGGTGAAGCGCCGCGCCGGCCTGCTGCCGGTTGCCGAAAAACTTGCGGCACAGCTGAAGGCGCCATTCATGGTGTCGGGTCGGGAGCTCTTCGTGACGGCGAGCATCGGCGTCAGCTCGTACCCGACCGACGGGACCGATCCACAGAGGCTGCTTCGAAACGCCGACCGCGCGATGTACCGCGCGAAGGCAGAAGGACGCGACACCTATCGCTTCTATACCGCGCGGGTGCAAGACGAACCCTCCTCCAAGCTGGCGTTCACCAGCGAACTTCGCCGCGCGCTCGACCGAGGCGAGCTTCTGTTGCACTTCCAGCCGCTCGTCGATCTACGGACCGGGCGGATCGATGGCTTGGAAGCCCTGGTGCGGTGGCAGCATCCCAGCATGGGTCTTATTCCACCCGGGGACTTCATCCCGGTCGCGGAAGAGAGCGGGCTGATCTTGTCGATCGAACGATGGGTCCTCCGGTCGGCGATGAGCGAAGCGCTCGTGTACGAGCGCGGCCACGAGCTGAAGCTGGCGATTAATCTCTCCAGCAGACACTTCGATCATCCTGAGCTCCTGAGCGAGCTCAGGGACATTACGCGCACGGTCGGGTACGACCCGCGGTTCCTGGAGCTCGAGCTCACCGAACGGGGACTGATGCATCACCCGAAACGAGTGTTACGCCACCTCAAAGAATTCCGCCGTCTCGGCATTCAGGTCGCCGTAGACGACTTCGGAACCGGATATTCGTGTCTCGGCTTGATGAAACGGTTTCCACTGCACGCGCTCAAGATCGACCGATCGTTTGTCCGGAACTGTGCGACGGACCAGACCAATCAGGCCCTCGTGGCAGCGATCATCCGCATGGGCCACGCGCTGGGACTCAGCGTGACGGCCGAAGGCGTCGAGACGGCCGCGCAGCTCGCCTATCTGCGGCAGCAGCATTGCGACCGTGCGCAAGGTTCCTACTTCAGTCGTCCGATTCCGGGCGCCGAGCTGGTGAAGATGTTGCGGCGCCACGAAAAACAGGGGCCCCGAAAATTCTACGCGGATTGAGCCTCAGGCCGGAAGTTCTGAACAGGGCGTCATCGAGCCTGAACTTGGGGGCCGATGCGATCCTTCAACTCGTCGTTCAGCAAGGTCGTCGCACGCTCCGACACGACCTCGGCTGGCGATACGCCGTCAAGACGATGCCAGCGAATCGCTCCCGCGTCCTGAGCACGCTGCAGTCGAATCACGTCTGCGTTCGCGTCGGACGAGTCATGCCGCCGCTGTTCTGAACGCTCGATGAGGACAGCCTCGGGGGCGTCCAACCAGAGTCCGACGAACGGCACCGACGCCGCAATCGCAGTGTGCTCGATAGCCTCTCTATCCGACTGTCTCGCATACACGGCATCGACGACGGCGGCGTGGCCAGCACGGACGACCGCCCCCGCCTGTTCAGCAGCGGTTGCGTACACGCATCTCGAAACTTCTGATGTGTATCCTTCAGGTCCAAGACGCTCGAAGGGCGATACGCCGCACAGCCTCTTGCGGATCTCGTCGCTGCGGAGCACAACAGCGCCGGGGACGGCGCCGACCGCAGGTGCGAGTGACAGAGCCAAGGTCGACTTTCCTGATCCAGAGAAGCCGCCGATCGCGATGAGGCACGGGGGCTGCGGATGAAGCAGGCGCTCGGCCATTGCGAGGTACTCCCGTGCCGTGGTTTCGAGCGCACCTCTTCGTTGTGGATCTGTCTGAAGGCCAGCAGACGTCGCGCTCGTCTTGGCTCTTACGCCTGCGCGGCACGAAAGAAACAGCGGCAGGAGGCACACGCCGCTGTAATCCCTGCTCTCGGACAAATAGGCGTTCAGCACTGCATTGGCGTGCCGTGGTAGCCGACGTCGCCAAAGGTCCATCAACAGGAACGCGAGATCGTACAGCACGTCGGTGCAGGCGATCTCGTCGTTGAACTCGATGGCGTCAAAGAGCGTCGGGCGACCGTTGAGCAGGACGATGTTGCGAAGATGGAGATCGCCGTGACACTGGCGGACCAGCCCCGCGGCGCGACGCGACTCGAGCAGTGCCGAATGGCGATCAATCTCTGTGCCCGCATCGCGGGTCACACGCCTGCACGCCTCCGCGTCGAACAGATCGGCTCCAAATGCCGCGAAACCGGCCGCATTGCCATCGACAACCCAAGCCATTCCCGCCTTGCCACCGTGATCCGGCCGTGGTTCGGCTCCCGCGTGGAACTGTGCAATCGCCACCGCAAGGGGCTTCATCAGCTCCAAATCCAGGGCACCCCGTGCTGCAAGGCCATCGAAGAGACACTCTTGCTCGAAACGATTCATGTCGACGAGCCAGTCGATGGGCGTCCCGGCGCCACCAAGCGCAAGGGATCCGTCCGCCTCTCGTGTGACCGCCACCACGCCGCGATAGAGCGTCGGCGCCGCGCGGCGGTTGATGCGCACTTCGGCTTCACAAGCCGCTCGTCGTCGTTCCCGCGTGGAAAAGTCGAGGTAGTCGTACCAAACCGCACGTTTCAGCTTCCACGCGCGGGTTCCTGCGAGAAACACGAACGCGCTGTGGGTGTCGATTCGCTCGACCGTTGCACCGCCGTGTGTTGCCGAGGATGCCAGGAAGTCGACGACGGCGGTCTGATCTTCGGTGATCATTCGTTGCCCTATCCCTGCACTTGCTCCAACGTCGCAACGTCTCTTCTTCTGTACGCCACCGTAAGACGAGCAATTCGGATACCGCCGTTCTGCGGCCACCGCGCTGGTAGCTCCTGCGGTCCCACACCGTTCGAAGCGCGAAATATTCCGCGCTGTCTCGGAACATTTCGAGGGCTCAGCATGGGGCGCATGACGACCATCCGGCAGTTGCGGCCACGCGCCCCGGGACTCCATCTGGTCCGTTCTATGCTTCGTGACCACGCGAGGGGATCGACCCCAGCATGCACGGCTGCAGAAATTGGAGGTCGCCGATGTCTTTCCGGCTCAAGGTCCTGGGGTGATCGAACGGTCATGGCCACATTTGCGCGGCGCGTCTTGAGAGCGGCCATCCTGGATACACGCATCTACGAAGAAGTCGAAGCAGACCGCCGGGCGAGCAGCCAGGCGGTTGGCGTCGTCCTGTTGGCCAGCGTCGCGGGCGGGATCGGGTTGCCTGGCCTGGGCGGGTCCAATCCACAGTCTCTGGTTGCCGTCATCATCGGATCTCTGGTCGGCTGGATAGCCTGGGCGATTCTTACTTACCTGATCGGCACGCGACTCCTGCCCGAACCGCAAACCAAGGCAGATGCCGGCGAGCTACTGCGAACCATCGCCTTCGCCTCTGCTCCAGGTCTCCTGCGTGTGCTCGGTGTGGTTCCCTTCCTGGGCCCGTCAATCTACGTGATCGCGTCACTCTGGATGTTGCTCGCGATGATCGTCGCAGTACGCCAGGCCCTCGACTACAACAGCACCGCCCGCGCGGTTGGCGTATGCGTGGTGGGATGGACGCTCTCACTCGTGGTGGCCGCAATCATTGGAAACGCCTTCGCGCCGAGTGTGTTCTAACCGCAGACGCGCAACCATGCAGCCTACAGTCTTGAAAAATCATGCGCGGCGTTGATGGCGGAATTCCGGACGAGCAAGATGATGAGCGGCTGCGCGAGCTGCTCGCAGTCGAGCACCGATTGCAGGATCTCGTTCGAGCGGCGAAAGAAGATGCCGCACGGACGATCGCCGCAGCGCGTGCAGCCAGCGACCACCGCCTGGTGGCGGCCCGCGAAGCGGCGGAGCGCGCCGACGCCGCGCAGGCTCGATCAGACCGCGCCGTTCACGAGGAGGCGCTCTCGGCGATTGATACCGCCCATCAGGCTGCGCTCGCCGCGATCACGAACCTTTCGGACAGACGCGTGGACGAAATGGCCCGTTGGGCGCTCGCTCGAGCAATCGCAGGCACGGGAGAACCGGCGTGATCGTCCGGATGATGCGCGTGCGAATCGCCGGCCCTCGTTCGCTCCTCGATCGAACGCTGACGGTTCTGCAGGACCTCGGCGTGTTGCACGTCGATCGCCCGCCGGTTCCCGACGGACGTGCACCAGACAGAATCGTCATGCGCGAACGGCGCCATGTTGAGCGTTGCCTGTCCGATGTCGAAATGGCGCTGAATCGGTTGCGCCTGCCGGCCGACCCCGGAGCGCCGGCAGAGCGCCCGCTGTCAGCGCCACAGGCCGCACGTCGCGCCCGCCGCGTGCGCCGGCGCGCCGAGACGCTGGCGCTGGCCACGTCAGCACTCGAAGACGAACGCAGCCTCCTGGTCCGCTATCGCGAGTTCTTCCAGGCTTTCGAGGCGCTTGTCGGCCACGAGCTGACGTGGCCCGACGGGCAGGCGTTTTATGTCGTGCTGCGGGCAGGCGCCGGCAGCGCGGTCGGTGAGCTCAGGCGACGGCTCGAGGACGCGCTCCACGGCGAGGTCGTGTTGCTGCACCAAGAGCTTTCCAGCGGCGAGTGGGCCGTCCTGATTCTGGCGTCGTCGCGCGCCGCCCCGAAGGTGTCCGCCCTGCTGTCGGCATCACGCGTCGAGGAACTGCCGGCGCCGGCGGGAATTGCGGAAAAGAATGTGTTGCGGGCATTGCCCGCGATCAAGGCAAGGCTTGGAGAGATTCCGGAGTCCCTGCACGCCGTCGATGCACAGCGCCGAGCGCTCGCGCAGACGGAGGGAGCGTGGCTGTCCGGTCTTCGCGTGTTCCTGCGCGACCAGCTCTTGCGGTTCGATGCACGTACTCGCGTTTTTGCCGCGGATTACCTGTTCGTCATCGAGGGCTGGCTACCTGTCCCTCGTCTGGTCGACCTGCAGCAGCGCATGCAGACGACGCTTGGACCAGAAGTCGTGGTGTCGACCATAGGCGCCGAAGACTGGACCGCTGAGGCGGCCCCTGTGGCGTTGCACAATCCACCACTGTTCCGACCGTTCGAGGTCCTCACGCGGATATTGCCGCTGCCCAAGTACGGCACGATCGATCCCACGCCGTTTGTCGCCATCTTCTTTCCTGCCTTCTTCGGGCTGATTGTTGGCGACGTCGGGCACGGGCTTCTGCTGGCCGGACTTGCAGGGCTCCTCCGTTTGAAATCGGAACCCGACACCACACTCCGGTCGGTGTCGACCGTTGCCCTGGCGTGCTCGTCGAGCACCATCGCCTTTGGTGTCTTCTTCGGCGAGTTCTTCGGCTCGCTTGGTCCCGCGATTGGGTTGCAGCCGTTTTTCAACCGCGAACAGGCAACCATCCCTTTCCTGGGTCTCTCAGTCGCGCTTGGCGGCGTGCACATCGCGCTGGGTCTGGTATTGGCTGGCGTGAGTGCATGGCGCCGCGGCCACCGGCGCGAAGCCGTGGGGCGCAGTGTTGCCCTGGGCATGTTGATCTTGACCGCGCTGTCACTCCTCGCCGCCTTCGAGGTGCTGCCTGCAGGACTGTTCACGCCACTGGTTGTCGCGATCCTCGTGGCATTTACTGTGCTCGTCGCGCTCGAGGGCATCGTCGCGGTGATCGAATTGCTTTCGACAGTTGGGCACATTCTGTCCTACGCGCGCATCATGGCGCTCGGGACCGCATCACTGATGCTGGCGGTCGTGGCCAACGAGATGGTTGGCGCCATGGGGAGCGTTCTGGTCGGTGCGATTTTCGCGCTGCTGTTTCACCTTGTGAACTTCGCCATCGGACTCTTCAGCCCAACCATCCATGCACTGCGGTTGCACTACGTGGAGTTCTTCGGTCAGTTCTTCAGTCCCGGCGGCGCCGAGTACCGTCCGCTTGGGCACTGGCATCCGTTGCCGTGAGGCTCGTTGAGGAAAACTGCTTATGGAGATAGCACTACTGGGATTTGCTGCGGCGCTGGCTATCGGTCTGCCAGCACTTGCGACCGCGTGGGCGCAAGGCCGCATCGGACCAGCCGCCGCCGCGACTCTCGCGGAAAAGCCGGAATTGTCGACGACCGCCGTCATTCTCATTGCCATTCCTGAAACGATGGTCATCCTCGGCTTCGTGGTCGCGGTCTTGATTCTGCTCCGCGCGGGCGGCTAGGGACGGCAGCGACCCCATGGCGCTGTCAGACCTTATCTCACGCCTCGAGCAGGAGGCGCAGAGCCAGGTGCAGGCGATCCAACGGGAGGCCGAGGCTGAGGTGCGCGCGATAGCAGCCGACACCGAGCGGGCCATCAGCGAGATGACGACTCGTCACCTCGAGCGCGAACGCGCCGGGCGGCAGGTCGTCCAGCAACGAAAGCTCGCTCTTGCCCGCCGACACGCCCGTGCCCGTGAGCTCGAGGCGCGGCATGCACAGCTCGCCCGCATTCTGGAGCGGGCGCGCACACTCGTGCCCGAAGTGGCTGCCTCAGCATCCTATGGCGACGCCTTGCCTTCACACCTCGAAGAAGCGTTGTCATTTCTCGAGGGTTTGCAGCCTCGCGTAAGGTGCCGCGCTGATTTCGCCACGATGCTGCGGGCAACGGTGGCCCAACACAGCGGTGCAGAACTCGTGATCGACGAGTCCGTCGGACCGGGCGTCGTGGCGGAAGTCGCGGATGGCTCGGTCGTCGTGGACAACACGCTCGCAGCCCGGCTCGCGCGGGCCGAAGCCCGCGTGGCCATTGAGCTGCTGAGAAAGCTGGGCGATGCCCACACGTGAGATCGCACTCATCGCGCGCGCGCGGGGCCTGAGCAGGCATCTCCTTGCGCGCGAGACGCTGGAGACGCTGGCGGAGACTGACGACCTCCCAGCTTTCACCCGTCGCCTCTCACGTCTTGGCGCGGCGATCGATCCGATCGGCGAGCCTTCCGACGTGTTTGCGATCGAACGCGCCGTTGGACGAACGGCGAACCGACATCTGCGAACGCTATACCGGTGGCAGGAGCGGACGCGAGGCGTGCTCGACGTGTTCGCCGCGCATCAGGACCGGCGCAGTCTCAGAGCGCTTCTGCGAGGCGCGGCCCAGGGGGCGCCGTCGGAGACGCGTCTCGATGGGCTGCTGCCCACCCCCTTATTGCCACAGCGCGCCCTGACCGAGCTGGCACATCAGCCATCACCAGCACAGGTGGTGGGGCAACTCACGCTATTGGCCCACCCTGATGCTCCGCGTCTGCGGCCACTCGTTCAGAAATCGCAGCCGGATCTGCTTGCCGTGGACGTCACCTTGCTCTTGGGGTTTGCGGAACGGGCAACCCGAGTGGCCGATGACTCGGATGAGGCGCTGCGCGAATTCGTCAGCACGCTCATCGACATCGGCAACGCGCAGACCGCGCTTCTGATAGCCAGCGGACCTCGCGACATCGATCCAACAAACACCTTCGTGCCGGGCGGACGATGGTTGACAGCGATCGCGTTTGTGGCCGCCGCAGGTGCCGGCTCGCAACAGCCGGCATTGAGAACGCTTGCGACGGCACTCGCGAAGTCACCACTCGCCTCGTTGCTGCCGGTTGTGGCGAGCGATGTCGCCCATCTGGATCGCGCATTTCTCACTGCTGCGCTGGAAAGACTCGCGCGCGCCGCACGCCTCGATCCGCTGAGCACCGCGCCTCTCCTGCGGGTGCTGCTCCTGATCGAAGCGCAGAGTCGCGATGTGCGCACCCTGGCATGGGGTGCCGTTTTCGGCACGCCAGCGTCGCTCCGCAAGCAACAGCTGGTGACACCGACGTGAGGGTTCGCGTGGTGAGTCGACGTGTGCTTGCGGCCGGCTTTGAGCTGGCGGGACTGGCAGTGACTCGTGCAGACGATGGCGCCACCGCCGCGGAGGCGGTCAGGCGATGGGCTGCGGACGGGGAGATGGGGATCGTCCTCGTAGACGAGGCCCTCTATCGTGCGCTGCCACGAGATCTTCTGACGCGGCTGGACCGGCAGGCGTTGCCCATCATCGCGCCGGTCCCCGTCCCTCAGTGGGACGAGCAGAGCGAAGCCGAAGCGTACATCCTGGAAATCCTCCGGCAGGCCATTGGCTATCGTGTGAGGCCGCGGTGACACAGGCAGGAAGGGTCACACGCGTGGTCGGCGCGCTGGCCGAGGTCGAGGGCCTCGCCAGCATCGCGCTGAACGAGCTCGTGCGGGTTGGGAATCGGCAATTGCTGGCCGAGGTGCTCCGCGTCACCGGAGATGTGGCGACACTTCAGGTCTTCGAGGAAACCGCCGGCATGCGTGTGGGAGAGCCCGTCGTGCGAGAGGGCCTCCCGCTCACGATCGAGCTTGGTCCGGGACTTCTCGGCGGCGTGATCGACGGCATCGGCCGTCCTCTTGGCCGGATCGCCGAGCTCACGGGTCACTTCATCCAGGCGGGCACGACGGCACCCACGATCGATCGTACACGCCGCTTCGAGTTCACGCCGTCCTGTGCCATCGGCGATCGGGTCGAATCGGGCGACGTTTTGGGGACAATCGAGGAACGCGGCGGCTTTGTCCTGAGGGTGTTGACGCCATACGGACGGTCTGGGTTCGTGCGCAGGGTGCATCAGGGCAAGGTCACGGTGGCCGACGCCATCGTCGTGCTGGATTCAGGCGAGCCGATCACGGCGATGCAGAAGTGGCCCGTTCGCCGCCCGCGGCCCGTGGCCTCGCGCGTTGAGGCCACACGTCCGTTTCTCACCGGTCAGCGGGTTCTCGACTTTCTCTTCCCCGTCGCCGAAGGCGGGGCGGTGGCCATGCCAGGTGGCTTCGGCACGGGCAAGACCGTGCTCGAACAGGCGCTCGCGAAACATGGCGAAGCGGATGTGGTCGTGTACATCGGCTGTGGCGAACGCGGTAACGAAATGGCCGAAGTGCTTCACGACTTCTCAACCCTCACCGATTCGCAAAGCGGACGGCCTCTGATGGATCGAACGGTGCTCGTCGTCAACACCAGCAACATGCCGGTGGCCGCTCGCGAGTCGTCGGTGTACGTCGGGCTCACAATCGCGGAGTACTTCCGCGACATGGGGTACCGGGTGGCGGTGATGGCCGACAGCCTGTCGCGGTGGGCAGAAGCGCTGCGTGAGGTGGGGTCGCGCCTGCAGGAAATGCCCGGCGAAGAAGGCTATCCGACTTCGCTTGCCAGCCGAACGGCGAAGCTCCACGAGCGCGCGGGCCGGATGCGGTGTCTGGGCCGCCCCGAACGGAACGGCAGCGTGACACTCATCAGCGCCGTCTCCCCACCGGGCGGCGACTTTTCGGAGCCGGTCACCCAGGCATGCCTCCACGTGGCGGGTGCGCTCTGGGCGCTCGACCCTGCGCTGGCGCATCAGCGACAGTTCCCTGCAGTGGACTTGGAGACCAGCTACAGCCTGTATGCCGACGCGATGGCTCGCTACTTCGACACGTCGGTCGATCGACGCTGGTCCTCCACTCGTGCTCGCGTGCTCGACCTGCTGCAACGCGACGGGGAGCTGCGCGAGGTCGCGAGCGTCGTCGGGCCCGAGGCACTCGAAGACAAGGACCGCCTGTTGCTTGCCGCTGCGGCTGCTCTGCGCGAATTCGTGCTCGGGCAAAGCGCGTTCGATCCGAACGACGCCTTCTCGCCGCCCTCCAAGACGTTCGCACTCGCCGACGCGGCCATTCGCGCCTTCGACAGCGGAGGTGACACACTCACCCGCGGAGCCAGCTTCGCCGATGTGCCGTTCGACGGCGTTCGTCGCGCCCTCGCGAACCTGCGCGACGCGGCCACGGCCGACAGCGAGCGTGCGCGCCAACGCGCCGACGAAGCGATTGGCGCACTGGCAGCCACGCCGCCAACGGGCGCCGCAAGTGGAGGGCACCTGTGAGTGTCGCGCGGACGTACCGCGGCGCGCGTGCGGCCGCGGGCCCCCTGCTGTACCTGAGCGGTGCGCAACGCGTCGCGCTTGGCGAATGGGTGACGGTGCAATCACACGGTCAGCCCGACGTGCGCGGCCAGGTGATCGATGCAGGTCATGACGTGACCGTGGTGCAAGTGCTCGAGGAGACGCTCGGACTGTCGCCTGCCTCGGTGCGCATCACATTGACGGGGGATCTCGCACGTGTGGTCGTCGGACGCGATCTGCTGGGCCGCGCCCTGAGCGGGATCGGCGATCCGAGGGACGGACTCCCTCGTCCCATTGGCGAAGCGCAGCGGCCGCTCTGGGGCGCACCACTCAACCCAACCCGACGCGTTCCACCCGGTGATTTCATCGAAACCGGTATCTCCGCGATCGATGGCTTGAACACGCTCGTGCGCGGTCAGAAGCTGCCGGTGTTTTCGAGTCCCGGTCTCCCGGCGCTCGATCTGGCCGCGACGATTGTCGAACACGCGCGTGCGCCACGCGACGAGCCGTTCGCCGTCATCTTCGCCGCCATCGGGATCACCGCGCGCGAGACACGCGCGTTCCTCGAGCGGTTCGAGCAGAGTGGCGCGCTCGAGCGAAGCGTGCTCTATCTGAACCAGGCGGAGGATCCAACCATCGAACGATTGCTGGCACCACGCGCCGCACTCGCGTGCGCCGAGCACCTGGCGTACGTGCACGGACTGCACGTGCTGGTCGTCATGGCGGACATCACGCATTACTGCGAGGCCCTGCGTGAAGTGGCGGCGGCACGGGAAGAAGTGCCAGGGCGTCGAGGGTATCCCGGATACATGTACACGGACCTCGCATCGATCTTCGAGCGAGCGGGTGTGATCGAAGGGTCTGCAGGGAGCGTCACGCAACTGCCGATTCTCACCATGCCCGACGGCGACATCACGCATCCGATTCCGGACCTGACCGGCTACATCACCGAAGGACAGCTCGTGCTCAGCCGCGAGTTGCAGCGGCGGGGTGTATTTCCTCCGATCGACGTCCTGCCGTCGCTGTCACGGCTGATGAACGCGGGCATCGGCGCCACGCACACGGTGCCCGAGCATCGAAAGTGGGCCGACCAGCTCTATGCCATCTATGCGCGTGGCCGCGATGCGCGCCTGATGGTGGCCATCGTCGGTGAGGCAGGGCTGCCGCCCGCTGATCGGCGCGCACTGGCTTTTGCAGAGGACTTCGAGCGCACGTTCGTGGGCCAGGGGACCACACGGCGCACCCTGGCCGAAACAATCGAAGAGGGATGGCGGTTGCTCGATCGGCTGCCCGCCGACGATTTGCTCAAGCTGAACACCGAACTGCTTGCCGGGCGCCAGCACCAACGCCGTGAGGCCAGGGAGGCAACCTCGTGACATGGGCGACGCGGGCTCCGGCCACGCGCTCGAGCCTGCTGCGACATACGCGCCGCCTGGACCAGGTCCGCAGAGGCGCTGCGCTCTTGAAGCGCAAGCGCCAGTCCTTGGTCGAGGAGCTGTTCGCGCGCGCCAAAACGGCAGTGACGTCCCGGGAGGCGATTGATGCGCAAGCGCGTCGCGCATGGCGGTCGGTGTGGCTGGCGCTCTCCTCGAGTGGAAGCGACGGTTTGACGCCGCTTGGATGGCCCACACGAGAAGTTGACGTGGAGCTGAGGGCCGTCGAGCTCTGGGACATCCGGGCAATGGAGCTGGTGAATCGGCCGGCCATGGTGCGAAGCCTCGCCGCACGACGTGTGCTTCCTGGCCCGGGCGAGGCCGCCAGCCAAGACGCGGCGCGCGAGTTCGAAACGCTGCTGGAGCAATTACTGAACGCCGCGCCGCAGGAGCACGCGATGCGACGTCTGGGCCACGCCTTGTCGCGGACGACCCGGCTGGTCAACACGCTGGAGCAGCGTATTGCCGTCAGGCTCGTCGCCGATCTCGCCGAGATCCGCCGCACGCTGAACGAACGCGAGCGCGAGGAGCATCTCCTGATCAAACGCCTCATCGCCCGGCGGCATACGGCTGCTGGCGCGACGCGGCGATGACGCACCACGTAATGCAAAAGTCAAAATGCAAAATGCAAATTCCGGATTTTCGCCCCAAAGCACGTTGTTTGCATTTTGCATCTTGCATCATCTTGCATTTTGAATTACGCGTTGACGTTCAGATCAACCCGTTGACTGCGCCTTACCTCCTCGAGCCACTCGAGCCACCGATCCATCCCTTCGCCCGTCCTGGCCGATACAGGAAGATACTGCGGCCGCGGCATGACGCGCGCCAGCGCGTCCGCGATGATCTCGAGGCGCACGTCCGGCAGATGCGGGAGCAAGTCGATCTTCGTGATGAGCACCAGGTCCGCCTTCCGGAACATGACGGGATACTTGAGCGGCTTGTCCTCTCCCTCCGTAACCGCAAGGGCAACCACGTTGGCGGCTTGACCGAGGTCGTAAATTGCCGGGCACACGAGGTTCCCCACATTCTCGATAAACAGGTAATCCAGCTCACGCCACGGGAAGTGGTGCAAGCCCTGGTGCACCATCTCGGCGTCAAGATGACAGGCCGAGCCGGTCGTGATTGATTTCGCCGTGATGCCTGCAGCGAGCAGCCGTTCGGCGTCTCGCTCAGTGGCAAGATCGCCGGCCAGTGCGCCCAGACGCTTGCGGCCGGACAGTCGGTGCGCGGTTGCTTCGAGCACCGCCGTCTTGCCGGCGCCAGGGGATCCCATGAGATTGACCGCCATAACACCGCGCTCGCGGAAGTGCTCGCGATTGTGCGCCGCCGTGCGATCGTTGGCGGCGAGGATCGTGTCGTGCACGTCCACCGGCACGATGCTCGCGTCGCCGCACCCACACGTCTCACACATCACGGCACCTCCATCTCAATGCGATCGAGCATGATTTCATCCCCCTCG
>DATCJA010000089.1:0-163344 GCA_036507475.1 Vicinamibacterales bacterium | reverse complement strand
CTCGACACCCGCCTGAATCCAAGCGGCGAACTTCGCGACAGCGTGGCGCTACGACTGGACGACGAAGGCCAGACCCCAAACCTCATTTCAATTCGCCAGTAGATGCGTCAGGGTATTTACGAATTTACGAATCTACGAATTTACGAATTGGCGTGGTTGTCAATTCGACAATCAAATCCGTAAATCCGTCAATGCTGGTCTCATGAGGGCCGTGCTCCAGCGCGTGAGCGAGGCGCGCGTCCGCGTGGCCGACCGCATCGTCGGCCAGATCGGGCGCGGTCTGCTCGTCCTGCTCGGCATCGGTCGCGACGACGGTCCTGACGATGTGCGATACGTGGCAGCCAAGATTCGCGACGCGCGCCTGTTCGAGGGCGAAAACAGCAAACCGATGGACCGGTCCGTTCTGGAGATTGGCGGCGCTGTGCTCGTCGTGCCGCAGTTCACGTTGTACGGCGACACTCGAAAAGGGCGGCGTCCGGCGTTTGATGCCGCTGCCTCGCCGGACGTGGCTCGTCCGTTGTACGAAGATCTCGTGAGAGAATTGCGGGCGGCATCACTGCCGGTGGCCACCGGCGAATTCCAGGCCATGATGCACGTCGAGCTGGTCAACGATGGACCTGTGACCATCCTCATCGACAGCAAGCGGCAGTTTTGAATCTCCACGATGACGGACACCTTCGCACCTACAAGCCTCGGAGACACGGAGCCGCGGAGGAACTCTTCGACGCCGGGTCCGCGACGGTCCGATCATGTCCACCGCGGGACCCGGCCCACGTACGTCACCCATTCGTGGCTCGTCGTGCTTCTGTGTGTCGCGCCGGTCCTCTCGTTCGCGCAGCAGCGTCCGCTCGTCACGGAGGATCCGGAAACGATCGGGGCCGGACGCATGCTCGTCGAGGCCGGATTCGACTATACGCGTGATGTCGAGTACCCGGTGTCTGGACTCCGCGGGCATCTGCGCCGCTTTCCGTTGATCGGCGTCAGCCTTGGCATCGGCCCAATCGGCGAAGTTCAGATCGACGGAGGTCTCTACAATCACCTCTCGATCACGGAGCGTCAACCTGCACCGCTCGCGTTCATGCTCGATCGGTCGGGGGACACGACGTCGGACGTCGAGGACGTTGTGATCGGCACGAAGGTCCGCCTCGTCTCCGAAGGCGCCTCGCGCCCGTCCATCGCGCTGCGATCTGCGACGAGACTTCCAATGGCGTCCAATGAAGGCGGACTCGGGCTCGATACGATGGACTTCTATTCGTCGCTGCTGATCGCCAAAACCACCCGGTCGGTGCGCGTCGTCGGCAACGTCGGGTTGGGCATCCTTGGCGACCCCACGCGCGGAGATCGACAGAACGACGTGTTGACGTATGGCCTGTCCTTCGCCCGGGCTCTCACCCAGCGTGCCGAAGTGGTTGGGGAAATCAACGGCCACATCAGCACGCGCGAGGGCGACCCGCCCCCGGGGACCGATTCACGCAGCATTCTTCGCCTCGGAGGTCGATACACCACGGGTCCGATCCGAGCCGATGCCGGGTTGCTGATAGGGGTACTGTCGGGCGACCCTGGCTGGGGCGTAACGACGGGGTTTACCTACGTGTTCAATGCATTCCAGCTCCCCTGATGCGAACGCTTAGCAGCACACCGTAAAGGCCCGCCCCTCAGTAGCGATGACCTCCAGGCTCCCGGTCGTCAAGTCCCACGCGTATGGCAACGATTTCCTCCTCGTCCGCGACAGCGCGATCCGGTCGTCTACGGGCGCGAACGATTTTTCAGCTCTTGCTCGCGCGCTGTGCGATCGCCATCGAGGGATCGGCGGAGATGGGCTGATCCTCTACGATCTTCGCGACCGGGGCGCGTCGATGCGGCTGTTCAATGCGGACGGCAGCGCCTCCGAGCTGTCGGGCAACGGCGTTCGGTGCCTGGCGGCGGTCGTCGCGCGGGCGCAGGACCTGCGGCCGGGCGCCACCGTGACGGTAGAGACCGATGCGGGCTCCAAGCGTCTCGATCTCCTGGCTCGCCACCAGGAGCGTTACACATTTCGAGCGGCGCTCGGACAGCCGGAAGATATTCGGCAGGTCACGATTCCGGTGGGCAATGAGTCGGTCATGGCAACGGCGCTGCGCATGGGCAATCCACAGTGTGTGGTGCTCGGACCGTTACCGGAGATGGACCGATTTCAGCGGCTCGGTCCGTCGCTCTCCACGCACGCGATGTTCCCGGCCGGAACCAACGTGGAATTCGCTCACGTCGAGGCGCCTGATCGAGTGCAAATCCTGATCTGGGAACGTGGCGTGGGACCGACCACATCGTCTGGCACCGGCGCGTGCGCATCGGCTGTGGCGGCGGCCGCTCACGGTGGCGCCTCGCGCGAGGTCGACATCGTCGCACCCGGCGGCACGCAGCGCGTAGAGTGGCTGGCCGACGGCGTGTATCTAACCGGGTGGGCCGACATCGTGTTGGAGGGCGAGTGGCTGCCACGCGCCTGGACTGTAGACTGAGACCAGTCGTTCACGCTTCTATGTTCTCGGTTCGTGTTCAGGTTCGGTTCCGGGTTCCTGAACTCGAACCACGAAGCATGAACCGAACGTGAACACGAACGGAGAAGCCAAGAACCGAGAAGCGTGAACTGAGGGACACATGACGTCTGTTGCTTCAACCGATCGTTCGTCCGACACGCCAGTCTGCACGTCGTTGCTCGTGATGGGTGCGGGAGTGATGGGCCAGGGCATTGCCCGGCTGTTCGCGAACGCCGGTATCCGAGTCACGTTGGCCGACACTCACGAGGTCGCGTTCTCGCACCCCGGTGTGAAGACGTCGCGCCAGGTGCCACGAGAGATGGTGCCCGACCTGGTGATAGAAGCGGTTTTCGAGGAGCGCAGCGTAAAGCAGTCGGTGTACGCAGAAATCGAGGCAGCCTACGGCGGCCGGCCGGCCCTTGCCACCAACACGTCAGGACTGCCGCTCGAAGAGCTGGCGGCGCCGCTGCGGTATCCCGGCCGCTTTCTGGCCATGCACTTCTTTCAGCCGGCCGATGTGTTTCCGATGATCGAGGTGGTGCGTGCAGCACGCACGGAGGACTCGGCAGTGTCGATGGCGGTGGCAGCGGTGAAGCAGGCGAAACGCGATCCGATCCTTTTGCAGCGGCCGGTGAATGGCTATCTGATCAACCGGCTCCAGCACTCGATTCTGCACGAGGCCTATCACCTGTTGGAGTCGGGAATCGCAACGGCTGAGATGATTGATAACGTGGCCAAGCGGCTGCTTGGCCCGCGCATGTGCATTACAGGGTTGCTCGAGCAGAAGGATCTCGCAGGGCTCGAAATGCACGCGCAGGCCCAGCGATCCATCGTGCCCACGCTGTCTCACACCGGGGTGCCGAACGCGTACCTTCAGGACATGGTGGCGCGCGGGGACGTCGGCGTCCGCAGCGGTCAAGGTTTCTACGACTGGCGAAATCGCGACGGGGCTGCCGTACAGCGCCGCGCCAGCGAACGGCTGCTGCGCCTGCTTGCCTATCTCGAAAAGGACGCTGCTGAATGAGCCGGAAGCAGGGTCTGGAGCAGGGGCTCACCAACTACGGCGATACGGAGTTTTCCGCGTACCTCCGCCGATCGTTTGCCAAGTCGATGGGCTATTCGGGCGAGATGCTCAAGCGACCGATCGTCGGCATTGCCACGGCGGCAAGTGGCTTCAACAACTGTCATCGTCTGACGCCGGAGCTGGTGGATGCGGTGAAGCGAGGCGTCCTGGCCGCCGGCGGCCTGCCGCTGGAGTTCCCCACGATTTCGCTGGGCGAGGTCTTCCTCAATCCAACGAGCCTCGTCTTCCGCAATCTGATGGCAATGGATGTCGAGGAGATGATCCGCGCGCAGCCGATGAGCGCCGCCGTGCTGGTTGGCGGCTGCGACAAGACCGTGCCCGGGCAGCTCATGGGCGCCATCTCGGCTGGCGTTCCCGCCATCCAGCTCGTTGTCGGACCGATGATGACGGGCCGGCATCACGGTGAGCGTCTCGGTGCGTGCACCGATTGCCGGCGGTTCTGGGCGCGATACCGCTCGGGAGAGGTCAGCTTGTCGGAGATCGCCCAGGTCGAGGACAACCTCGCCGTCACGGCCGGGACCTGCGCGGTCATGGGAACGGCAAGCACGATGGCGTGCCTGTCGGAGGCGCTGGGCATGGGCTTGCCGGGCAGCGCCGCCGTTCCTGCCGTCCACGCCGACCGCCTGCGCATTGCCGAAGCGACCGGCGCGCAGGCCGTTCGCCTTGCGGCGTCCGGCCCTCCGCCGGAACAGATTGTGACTCGCGAGTCGATAGAGAACGCGCTGCGGGTGCTGGTGGCAATTGGCGGATCGACAAACGCCGTCATCCACCTCGCTGCCATTGCTGGACGCGTCGGCCTCTCTGTCGACTTGCACCACTTCAATGCGCTCAGCGAGTCCACGCCGGTGCTGGTGAACCTGAAACCTGTCGGACCGCATTACATGGAAGACTTCCATGCTGCGGGAGGCATGGGCGCCGTGCTGCACGAGCTGAAACCACTGCTGAACCTCGAGTGCCTGTCGGTAACAGGAGAGACACTCGGCGAGCGGCTGCAGCACCGACCGGCGTTCGTCGACCGCGCCGTCATTCGGTCGATGGACGAGCCCTTCCAGCGCACCGGCGGGCTGCTGGCGATGTTCGGCAACATCGCGCCGAACGGCGCCATCCTCAAGTGTGCGGCGGCCGACGAGCGCCTGTTCGAACACGTCGGCCGCGCCGTCGTCTTCGAGAACCTCGACGATCTCGCCGCGCGCATCGACGACCCGGCGCTGGATGTTGTGGCAGACGACGTGCTCGTGCTCCAGAATGCAGGGCCGATCGGAGCCGGCATGCCCGAGGCGGGATACCTGCCGATTCCTGCGAAGCTCGCGCGAGCCGGCGTCAAGGACATGGTGCGCATCTCTGACGCGCGGATGAGCGGGACGGCGTTCGGGACCGTGATTCTTCACGCGTCCCCCGAGTGCGCCATCGGCGGCCCCCTCGGCCTGGTGCGATCCGGCGACCGCATCCAGGTGAGCGTCAAAGAGCGCCGCGTCGACGTGCTGCTGTCTGACAGCGAGCTCCAGGACAGGGGGCCCGGCGCCGTCCGCCCTGCACCCTCCCGCGGTTACGCCCGCTTGTACGCAGAATCGGTCCTCGGGGCAGAATGGGGATGCGATTTCGATTTCCTGCGTCAGGCACCATAAGCGAATCGGTCGACACGTCGCCACTGACACCAAGTACGTAGTGTCCGGCTTTAGCCGGACCGCTGCCGGACCGTCGCGCGTTTGACAGCCCTGTCAGTTCGCCTGTGGGTCCTGTTCGAACCGCCGTGGGCAGTTCTCAGCGCCTGACCCGAAACGGTGAGCGTCTTCTCAGGATCACACAAATCGGCTCGAACGATAGCTCCCATCCAGCGAGGCTGGCTGATCTCCACGGGCGGAGGCACGGAGCCTGCGTAGAATCCGGACGGACGAGAGCTGTTCTATCGGAGCGCCGACAAGATGATGGCCGTGGAGATCATGACGCAACCCACATTTTCGGCCGGGACGCCCGTGGTCCTCTTTGAAGAGCACTACTTGTGGACGTCGGGCACCATCCCCATGTATGACGTCTCGCCCGATGGTCGGCGGTTTCTGATGGTCGAAGACACGGAAGGCGCCACGCCGTTGTCGGCTCTACCTGTAGACGACCCCCACCAGCGCGCCAATGACGCTGATGAAGCCGGTGACCATCATGCCCATGAGCCACACAAAGTGCCGATCGACCTTCGCCTCGAGCGAGCCGATCCGCCCGTTCACCTCCGTGAACCGTGCGTCGATGGTGGTGAACCGCGCGTCGATGGTGGTAAACCGCGCGTCGATGGTGGTGAACCGCGCGTCGATGTTCGTCAACCGCACGTCGATGTCCGTGAACCGTGCGTCGATGCTCGTGAACCGCGCATTCATGTCTCCGCGCAAGTCCGCGATCAGGTTCCGCAGATCGGCTATCGCCTCCACTTTCGCCTCGAGCGAAGCGAGTCGCTCTTCAACCGTGGGCATCTGGGGGACCTCATTTCCCGGGCTCCTGCCCGATTTTACATCGTCGTCGCGACGGACCCCGAAGGAGGAGCACGACGCGTGCCGGCCCGCACATTCCGGGAAGATCGGACCATGCGGTCGTGGAGTACGCAGGAACTGCAGCGCACGGCGTCGGGGAAAGCGGCAAATCCGGCGACCCGGTGATGCGCCTATAATCCGTCTGCTCGAATTCCGCTTATTCGTTCGGGTCGTTCGGATCGCTCGAACCGTTCGCGGCGTTGGCGGGCGCTATTGTGAGGTCAGCTATGGCCACAAGATCACGCGGCAGCTTTCTGATCGGTGTCGTCATTGCCGTGATCACGATTGGAGCGACCGCCGGATCCGCACAGCGCAGCCATCGTCCGTCGACCGCGCAGGGCGAGTGGCCAACATATGGCGGCGACCTCGCCAGCTCTAAATATTCGCCCCTCGATCAGATCGACGCTCGCAACTTCTCCCAGCTCCGAGTGGCGTGGCGCGTGAAGACGCCAGATGCCGTGCTGAGCATGACGCTCCCCGGCGGAGCGGAATGGACCGCCAGCTCCGCCGCGATCTTTGCGGAACTGAATCGGATCGATCCGAAGCGCTGGCGCGATCGCCAGCCGCCGTTCGTCGGAAACTTCAAGGCGACGCCGCTCATGGTGGGCGGCACGCTCTATCTCAACTCGCCCTCGTCCGTCGGCGCCGCGTACGACGCGAAAAACGGCGCCGTACGCTGGGTCTACAACCCCAAGAGTTACGAAGCGGGCACGACGACGATGACCGCGAGGTGGAACCAGCGTGGGGTGGCCTACTGGACCGATGGCAAGGAGGAGCGCATCTACTGGGGCACCGCCGACGGCTATCTGATAGCGGTGGACGCGAAGACCGGGCTGCCGGTGACGGGATTCGGCGTCAACGGCCGCGTCGATTTGATGGAAGGGCTGCCGCGTACGAAACGCGGCGACCGCGATTACCTCAACGCCCTGACGTATTCCGTGCAGTCGCCACCTTTCGTCGTGGGAGACATCGTTGTCACGCCCGCATCCATCTCATCGCTCGTGAGCAGGAAGGAGCAGATTCCCGGCTGGATTCGCGCGTTCGACGCGCGCACCGGAAAGGTGAAATGGACGTTCAAGACCATTCCGTCGTCAGGCGAGCTCGGCGGCGAGACGTGGGAGAACGACTCGGCCTCGTACTCCGGAAAAGTCACCGTATGGTCGATGTTCAGCGCCGACGAGGAGCTTGGGCACCTCTACGCGCCGACCAACACCATCGCGCCCGACTACTACGGCGGACATCGGCTCGGCAACAACCTGTTCGCCGAGAGCGTACTTGCGCTGGACCTGGCGACCGGCAGGCGTGTCTGGCACTTCCAGACCGTGCACCACGGCCTCTGGGACTACGACAACCCGGCGGCGCCGAACCTCGTCGACATCACGATCGACGGCAAGCGGATCAAGGCCCTCGCGCAGATCACCAAGCAGGGTTTCGTGTACACATTCGACCGCATGACCGGCGCTCCGGTGTGGCCGATCGAGGAGCGGCCGGTGCCGCCGTCCAATGTGCCAGGCGAGCGCGCGGCGCCGACGCAGCCGTTCCCCACTCGCCCCGCGGCGTTCGAACACCAGGGCGCGACGCTCGACGATCTCGTCGACTTCACGCCGGAGATTCGCGCTATGGCCGTCAAAGCCGTACAAGGATACAAGCTCGGTCCGCTGTTCACGCCGCCGACAACGGAAGGGACGATCCAGCGGCCGGGGACCGGCGGCGGAGGCAACTGGTCCGGCGCGGCGGTCGATCCCGACACCGGAATGCTGTACGTCCCGTCGCGACAGGGCTGGAGCGTCAATCGTGTCGTCCCACCTGAGCCCGAGCTGAAGAGCAACCTCCGATACGTTCAGCGGCCGCGCGGCAGTCCCCCGATGCCGGGCGGACTCCCATTGTTCAAACCGCCCTACTCGCGCATCACCGCCATCGACATGAACGTGGGGACGCACGCGTGGATGGTGCCGGCGGGCAACGGCAACACCGTGCGGAGCCTTCCGCTGCTCAAGCCGCTCAACCTGCAGCCTGTCGGAGGCGACAGCACGCTGAGCGGCCCGTTACTGACGAAGACACTGCTCATCTACGCGCTCACGGCCGGCGGTACAAACAACGGGCCGCGCCTTGTCGCCTACGACAAGAGATCCGGCAGAGAAGTCGCGTCGACCGATCTGCCTGGCTTTGCCATCGGCACGCCGATGACCTACATGGTGGAAGGCAAGCAGTACATTGCGCTCACCGTAGGGCCGCCAGAACAGGGCGCGCTGCCGGAACTCGTCGCCCTGGCGCTGCCTTGATCGTGTACGCTTCGCCGATGCTGTACCCAGAGTCGTGGCAACTCTCAACTGCTGACGTGAAGGGAAGCTCCCTATGAAAACGCGAGCGTCATGGATAACGGGAACTATCGTGGCGGGCGCGCTCGTCGTCGGGCTGACCTCGGGCAGAGTCCCGGTGACGGCCCAGGCGGAAGGCGTGCCGAATTTCGATTGGGATCCGCTGTTCTTTCAGGACCTGCCGAACAGATGGACGACGGGGCAGGTTGGCGGGATCAGCGTCGACAACCAGGATCACATCTGGATAGCCCACCGCCCGGCAAGCGTCTCGCCCGGCGAGCGATCCGCTTCGCTCAACCCGCCTGCGGCGCGGTGCTGCACCCCGGCGCCCCCGATCATCGAATTCGACCAGAACGGGAAGTTCGTGAAGGCGCTTGGCGGTCCGGCCGAAGGGTACGAATGGCCGACCACCGAGCACGGCGTATACGCGGACCACAAAGGCAATATCTGGGTGGCCGGCAACGGCAAGGGCGATAACCAGGTTCTGAAGTTCACGAATACGGGCAAGTTTCTCCTGCAGATCGGCAAGCGGAACCAGAGCAAGGGCAGCAATGACACCGCGAATGTGTATGGCGTGGCCAGCATGGTGGTCTACCCGAAGACCAACGAGCTCTTCTTGGCCGACGGCTATACCAATCGGCGCGTCATCGTCTACGACGCCGACACGGGCGCGTACAAGCGCCACTGGGGAGCCTACGGGAAACCGCCGGACGACGGCTACAAGTTTCCCGCTCGGGCGCAACTCATCGTGGGGCCCCCGTCGACTTCGTTCGGCAACCCGGTGCACTCGGTGGTGGTGTCGAACGATGACATGGTGTACGTCGGCGACCGATCCAACAACCGCATCCAAGTGTTCAGGCTCGACGGAACCTTTGTCACGGAGGTGTTCGTGAACAGGGACACGCTCCAGAACGAAGGTACCGTTCACAACCTTGCGCTCTCGAGAGATCCGCAACAGCGATACTTGTTCGTCGCCGACGGCAGCAACAAGGCGCTGCTCGTCGTGGAACGCAGGACGCTGACGTTGCTCTCTTCGTTCGGCGGGCAGGGCGGCCACAACGCGCGTCAGTTTTTCCACTTGCACAGCCTCTCTTCGCAGCCCGATTCAAAGGGCAACCTCTACATCGGCGAGGTGAACGAGGGCCAGCGTTACTTCCGGCTGCGGTATACGGGACTCGGCAAACCCCAGAATCCCGGATACGCGACGGTGTCGAAGACGCCGTAACCAAGTAGAGAAGTGGAAGAAGTGGAAAAGTGGAAAAGTGGAAAAGTGAGTTGAAAGTAGGGCGGGCCTTTACGGCCCGCCGTGCGTCCAGCGTTAGACCGATGTAGACGACGCGGCCGCAACAGGAGCCGGCCGGCTCACCCAGCCGTTCCTGAGCGCGAGATACGAGCCAACCGATAGAGCGGTCATCACCGTCATGCCGACGACCGCCGACAGCCAGATGCCGCGATACTCGGCGAGCGCGTTTCCCGGCGCTGCGCTCAGCGAAATGCCTACGTAGCCGCTGACCGCCAGGGCGGTCGCACCGGACAGCTGGGCCATCGTGTTGGCAAACGACGAGAGCGACGCGGTGCGTTGTCGCCCGAACGTGTCGGAGATGGCAGCCGGGATGAGCGCGAAGAGGTTGACCGACGTTCCAAGAAGGACGGCGATGACGACCAACGCCCAGATGGCCGTCACGCCCGTCGAGAGCAACTGGAACAATACGGTAGCGAGCACCAACCACCCGATGAGGACCACCGTGCGCGAGACGCCCCGGCGTGCAAGGACGTCCGACATCCTGCCCGCCAACGGGCAGCCGGCCGCCCGTCCCACGAGGGAATAGGCGAACAGCGCGAGCAACCCGCCGCTCACCACGGCCTCGTTGAGCGACATGCCCTGTCCGCTGATGTACACGTCCGCTGCATACACGGCGATCCAGATCTGCGCGATTCGAATGCCGATCACGAAACCAGACCAGAGGAAGGCGTAGCACCACACTTCGAGGTCGCCGAGCAGACGCCACTCGAACGGCTTGCGCGTCGTCGCGCTGTGGCCCGAGGGAGACGAGCGGAGCAGCAGGAGCGCCATCACACCGACCACGGCGATGGCTGCCGCAATCATGTGCATCCCCTGGCGCCACCCCGACGCGAAATAGATCGAAAGAATAGGGAGCAGCGCGTACGCCGCGCCTTCACCGAGCGCGCCGCCAACCCCACCGAGCGTCCCCTGGCTGAAGCCGCGCTCCCGTTCGGGGAACCACCGGGCGATGCCGCCCGTCAGCGGTACGTACACGGCCGCCGCCGCAATGCCGCTCAGAACGCGCCACAGCATGAGCGAGCCGGTCGACTCGCCCATGGCAAAACCCGACATGGTGGCAGCCGTCAGCAAGATGCCAGCCCCGATGATGGCGCGACTGCCGAGTTTGTCCGACGCGATGCCCCACGGCATCTGGCACAGCGCGTAGGCATAGAAGAAAGCCGAACCCATCAGCCCGAGCGCGCCGCGATCGAGGCTGAGATCCGCGGCGATGAACTTCTGGACGCCGGCGTAGTTCTGGCGCGAGAACTGGCTGGTCCCGTACGCCAGGATGCCGACCCCAAGAATGATCCAGCGGTACGCGGCCTGCCGCTCTCGAGCGTCCGATGTCTCGCTCATGCTGTGTGTCACCTGCTGGTCCGGACGACCGTGGGAAGAGGCGGCATGCTAGCAAATCGAGATACTGAACGCAACGTTCGCTGGCCGCGGCCAAACGAGATCGGATATGGTACGCGCCATGCGACACACCATGTGCACCCTCCTGCTCGCGGCGGTCATGGTGCCCGTCACTGCTGCCGAGCTGTCGACGCTCGCGACCGCAGCGGCGCAGGGGCCGATCCAGGCGCGCGCGTTCATCGGCGCCATCACCACGCCGGCGGCGAAGCAGGTGTTTGCGGCGGCTGGTTGGGAGTTCTAGCCGGCTGATGAACGACGCGCTGGCGTAATTCAAAATGCAAGAGTCAAAATGCAAACCATGTGACGCCCTACGAGAGAACGAAGGAGTGTCTGACATGACGAGGCGAAGCTTCATCGGCGCGGCAGCGGTCGGCGTCGCTCTGACGCTCATCTTGGCTCGGAGCGAAACCCAGAACAGGGCGATCGCGCAGGGACAGGGCCAGCTGCCGGTCTTCGAAGTAGACGCGCGCTTCCCGCAATTGCCCGAGAAGATGATGATCGGGGGCGTCGGCGGCGTGGCCCCCGATCGTGCCGGAAACGTCTGGGCCATTCACAGGCCGCACACGCTGCCCGAATCGAATGCGATGCTGAACGGGTACACTCCGGCGCCGCCCGTCATCCAGTGGGATCGCAACGGCCGGTACCTTCGGGGTTGGGGCGGTTACTCCCCGGCGAAGGAATACGAATGGTTCAACCGCGGCGGGCTGCACCGTTCGAAATTCGCCGAGTGCCCGGGCTGTGGAACACAGGTGCGCGGCAACGGCGACCGGCGTCCCGGCAGCGGCGAGCATGGCATTTACATCGACTACCAGGACAACGTCTGGCTGACCGGCAATGGGGCCGGCGATGGTCAGATCCTCAAGTTCACGAAGGAGGGAAAGTTCCTGCTGCAGATCGGCAAGGGCGGCCGCGTCGGTCCGCCGCTGAAGCCGGGTGGCAACCCGGAAGATCTGGTCGACAGCAACGACACGCAGAACGTCGCGCAGGCAACGACGGTGGCCGTGCACCCGAAGACGAACGAGGTGTTCGTCGCCGACGGGTACGGGAATCGCCGAATCATCGTGTTCGACGCAACCACCGGGGCGTACAAGCGTCACTGGGGCGCCTACGGCGCCCGCCCCGACGACAAGGCGCCAAACGCCAGACAGACCACCGGACCGCCCACGCAGCAGTTCAACACGGTGCACGGCGTCACCATCGGCCCTGACGACACTGTGTACGTCGCAGACCGGGCCAACAACCGAATCCAGGCGTTCACTCTTCAGGGCAAGTTCCTGCGAGAGGGCTTCAACCGCAGAGAGTCGCAGGGAACCGGTTCGGTGTTCGGTGTGGTGGTGTCACCCGATAACCGGTTCGTCTACGTCGCCGACGGCTCCAACGAACGGGTGGCGATCATGGACCGCGCCACCCTGCAGGTGATTGGAGCCGTGGGACGACCGGGGAGCGGCGCGGGCGAGTTCTATCATCTGCACAGCATCGCAATCGACCCGCAGGGCAACATCATCACGGGTGAATCGCAGGGCTATCGCGTCCAGCGCTTCCTTTACAAAGGGTTGACCACACGGTCCGGCAACGCGACCAGGTAGCCGGTCGCGGCCCTGCCCTGAAATCGCGCAGAGGCCATGCCTGGCTGACAGTTTCTTCCGGCGCGCTCCGCGCGCGGCGCCCGATGACGACGTTCTTGCCAAACGCCGCTAGCGACGACGGCGCAAAGACGGCGATGTCGTCGCAGCGGTGACCTCCGCCGCCACCTTCTCGACCCGTTCCTTTACGCCCTCCAAGGCCTTGGCGGCGCGCAGGTAGTCGCCGCGAGCAACCGCCTCGCGCGGTTCTTGCAGGTAGGCTTCTGCTTGGGCCAGATTTGCTGCGGGCTGACGAAGACGCTGCTGTGGAACGCGTGCGCGCTCGGCCGCGGTGATTTCTGCCTGCGCCCGAGCGATGACGGCGTCCATCTCCGCGAGCGCGTGCTCCAGCTCCGACCGCATGCGCGCTTTCGTATCGGCGGTGTCGCGGGCGGCGTTCTGTGCATGTTCGCGACTTTCGAGGGCGTAGTTCAATGCGAGCCGGTAGTCGCCGGCGGCGACCGCGTCGTTCGCGCTCGCGAGAGCGGTGGTCGCCGCGCCGTATTCGGTCGTCGCGTACTGATCGGCGCCCGCCGCGCGTGCCGCGTCGATGGCGCCCTGCGCCTGATCCATCTCTTTATTCGGTGGCTCGGCACACGCAGCAAGCAGGGCACAGGTGAGGGCACACAAACATGCGGAAACTCCGCGCCTGGACATAGAAGTTGAGTATAGCGTCGATGAAAGAGGTGGCACCACACGATCGCCCGCGCGAGAAACTCGAACGGCTTGGTGCGCGCGGACTCGGCGACAACGAACTGCTTGCGCTCGTGATCGGAAGCGGGTCGCGCGGTGCCGACGCACTCGGCGTCGCCAACCAGCTCATCGAGCACGCAGGGGGCGTGCACGGGCTGACGCGCATGGGCCTCGATCACCTGCGCCTGGTATCGGGCGTCGGGCCCGCGCGTGCCGCTCGCGTCATCGCGGCGGTCGAGTTGGGGCGACGTACGCTGGTCAGAGGTGTTGCGGAGCGTCCCCAATTCGTCACGCCCCGCCAGATGGCCGCGTACCTGCTGCCGCAATACGGTGCCGGAACCGTGGAGCAGTTTGGAATCGTGATGCTCGACACCAAGCACCGCGTCATCAGGATCAGAATTGTCTCCGTCGGCTCGCTCGACTCGACCGTCGTGCATCCCCGCGAGGTCTTTCGGGAAGCCGCGGCGGCATCGGCGGCCGCGATCGTGCTGTTCCACAATCACCCTTCCGGCGATCCGACGCCGAGTCCCGACGACCTCGTCTTGACGACGAGGATGGTGAATGCCGGCGGCATCATGGGGATCGATGTCATCGACCATCTGATCCTCGCCGACCAGCGCTACTTCTCGGTCGTCGAAGCGGGCCGCCTCGAGCGCCGCGTGGATTGAGAGGAACGGGATAAGATGGTCTCGGTTTGACGATTCTGCACTTCGACTGCTTTTCCGGCGCGGCGGGCGACATGATCCTCGGTGCGCTGCTCGATGCGGGCCTTCCCCTCGAAGAGCTCCGCCGCGCGCTCGGCAGCCTCGCGATCGACCGCGACACGGTGTGGACCGAGCGGGTCACTCGCGCCGGCATTGCCGCGACGAAGCTCCACGTGCGCGGCGAACACGCGCCGCTCGACGAGGCGGACGACCACGAGCATGTAAGTTCGTCCAGCCATTCGCAGCGACACGCGGCGGCGGCGCACCCGCACCTCCATTCCCATCGCACCCTGTCCGAGATCGAACGGCTGATCGATGAGTCGGCTCTGTCTCCGGAGGGAAAAAGCCGCGCGAAGGCACTCTTCGGCAGACTGGCTGAAGCCGAGGCGGCGATACACGGCACCACAATCGACCGTGTCCATTTGCACGAAGTCGGCGCGCTCGATTCGATTATCGACATCATCGGAACCGTCTATGCCCTCGAGACGCTCGGAGTACAGCGGGTTACCGCGTCGCCGCTCAACGTAGGGAGCGGTTCGATTTCGTCGGCTCACGGGCTCTACCCGGTGCCCGCGCCCGCCACCGCCTACTTGCTGAAGGGTGCCCCCGTGTATTCAGGGTTGCAAAAGGCGGAGCTCGTGACGCCCACCGGCGCGCTCCTGGTTTCAGGTTTTGCCGACAGCTATGGCACCGTTCCGGCCATGCGACTGCAACGGGTGGGCTACGGCGCCGGATCGCGCGACTTTGCGCACGCTCCGAACGTGCTTCGGGTGTTGATTGGCGAGGCAGACAGCGCAGCGCCCTTACAGACCGTGGTGGTCATCGAAACAGAGATCGATGACATGAACCCTCAGATCTTCGGTCTCCTGATCGACCAGTTGATGGCGGCGGGCGCACTCGATGTGTTCTATACGTCCATCCAGATGAAGAAGAATCGCCCCGGGACGCTCCTCTCGATCATCGCGGCGCCGGACGCGCGCGACCGGCTCACGTCCATCGTCTTTCGAGAAAGCACCACCATTGGTATCCGCTACATCGAGATGAAGCGCGAGTGCCTCGCTCGGGAAACGACGACTGTCGATACGCCATTCGGCCCCGTCGCAATCAAGATCGCGCGCCGAAACGGCGAGATCCTGAACGCATCGCCGGAATTCGATGACTGCGCCCGCATTGCCGCCGAGCGCGGCAGACCCGTCAAGGACGTGCACGCGGCCGCTGTCAAGGCGTTTCTCGACCGACACTGAATGCGCTTCTACCTGACCACGGCAATCGACTACGTCAACAGCCGCCCGCATCTTGGCACGGCCTACGAGAAGATCACCGCCGACGTAATTGCCCGTTACAAGCGTCTGTGCGGCGTCGAGACGCATTTCCTGATGGGGAACGACGAGCATTCGCAGAACGTCTACAAGCGTGCGCTCGAGAGCGGGTTGGACCCCAAGGTCTATTGCGATCGGATGGAGGAGGAGTTTCGCGCCGTCTGGAAGCAGCTCGACATCTCCTTCGACGACTTCATCCGGACAACCGAGCCGCGACACCGCGCGGCCGTGCAGAAGCTTGCGCAGCACTGTTTCGACCGCGGCGACATTTACGAAGGGCAGTACGAAGGGTGGTACTGCGTGTCGTGCGAAGCGTTCAAGCAGGAAAAGGACCTGGTTGACGGCAAGTGTCCGCTGCACCCCACGCTGACGCCTGAATGGATTCGCGAAAAGAACTACTTCTTTCGCCTCTCCAAGTATCGTGACGCGCTGCTGGCGCACTTCGACGCGCATCCCGATTTTCTCCAGCCCGATGTTCGCCGCAACGAGATCCTGCGGCTGATCGAGGGTGGGCTGGAGGATATCTCGGTCAGCCGTGCGGGACAGCTCTGGGGCATTCCGCTTCCCTTCGCGCCCGACAACGTCGTCTATGTCTGGTTCGACGCGCTCATCAACTACGCCGCGGCTGTCGGGTACGCCACAGACCAAGCTCGATTCGCAAAGTGGTGGCCGGCGGACCTCCACATCGTGGGAAAGGACATCACGCGGTTCCACACGGTCGTCTGGCCCGCGATGCTGATGAGTGCCGGACTGGCGCTGCCGAAGCAGGTGTTCGGCCACGGGTGGGTACACTTCGGTGGCCAGCGGATGAGCAAATCGCTCGGAACAAGTCTCGATCCGTCGGCGGTGACGCAGCGCTTCGGGCCCGATCCGCTGCGGCTGTATCTCGTCAAGGAGATTACGTACGGCGGCGATGGCGATTTCACGTGGGAGCGCTATGAGGAGCGGTACAACGTCGATCTCGCCAATAACCTAGGCAATCTCGTCAGCCGGCTGGCGGCAATGGCGGAGAAATTCCGAGACTCCCGCCTCTCGCCATCCGGCACTGGCGGAGCGCTGGCAAACGTGGCAGATACCGTTCTGACGCGGTATCGCGCGTCAATGGATGAATACGCGTTGCATGACGGCGCGGCGGCGGTGTTCCAACTGATCGACGCGACCAACGAGTTCATCGCCTCGACGGCGCCGTGGGCACTTGCCAAGTCGGCGGCCGACGCCAGCCGCCTCGATGCGGTACTGTTCGAGGTCGCGGAGGCAGTGCGTATCGCCGCTGTCCTGTTGGAGCCGATCATGCCGTCGGCGACGAGCGAGATTCTGCATCGGGTCGGCGACACGACGTCGCCGGATGCGCTGCGCCTCGACCGGGACGGACGCTGGCGTGCCGACGGTACAAGAGAGATCAAAAGAGGGGCGCCGCTCTGGCCCCGTGTCGAAGGTGAACCTGCGGCGCCTCGTGTAGACGAAGACGTACGTGGGGCGGGTTCCGCGAAGCGGACCAGCCGAGGGGAGGAGCTTATGGTGGACGACAAGCCCGTTGGAGAAGCAGCCGTTCCCGCCTCGCAGCAGCCGGCGCAGCCCACGCCGCCGGCCGCCGTGCCCACCGAGGCGGCCCGGATTTCAATCGACGAGTTCATGAAGGTCGATTTGCGGGTGGCAAAGGTGCTGGAGGCCGAAGCGGTGCCGAAGTCGAAAAAGCTGATCAAGCTGAAAGTCGATACCGGCCAGGATCAGAGGACCATTGTGGCGGGCATCGCCGAGGCCTATCAGCCCGAGCAGCTCGTAGGCAGAACCATCGTCGTCGTCGCCAACCTGCAGCCCGCAAAGCTCATGGGAATCGAATCGAACGGGATGGTCCTTGCCGGAAGTCCGGACGGCGGCCAGCCCATGCTCGTCGGGTTTGATCAGGACGTGCCGCCCGGCTCACGAGTGCGATAAGCCCTTTTTCCTTGGAAGGTCTGGTCCGGCTGAAGCCGGACACTACGTACTCGCAAAACGGTTGCATTTTGAATTTTGCATTTTGAATTAATCGACAGTCACTGCCACCTGGCAGGCGAGGAATTCGAGAGCGATCTCGGCGCCGTGGTGGAACGGGCGCGGAGAGCGGGCGTGACCCGTGCGCTGGTCATCGTCGCCGCTGACGACGCATCGGAGAGGCGCCGGGCGGAAACCGTACTGGGCGAGTGGCCTGAGGCGTTGGTGTCAACGGGCGTGCACCCGCACGCGGCCGGCAAGTTCGCCGACGATCCTGCGCGGGCGGCACAACTGGTTGAAGCACGGCTGTCCGCGCACCCGCCGTCGTGCGCGCTCGGGGAAATCGGCCTCGACTACCACTACGACTTCGCCCCCCGCGACGTGCAGCAGGAAGTGTTTCGCCTGCAGATTCGCCTTGCCCGCCGGCGGATGGTTCCCATCGTCATCCACACGCGCGAAGCGGAGGAGGATACGTTTCGCATTCTCGGCGACGAAGCCGCAGGCGAGGTTGGGGGCGTGTTTCACTGTTTTACCGGCGACCGTGCCATGGCGCGGCGCGCGCTCGACGCCGGCTTTCATCTGTCGCTCGCCGGAATCGTCACCTTTCCGCGTGCAACGGAGCTGCATGAAGTGGCCAGAATGGTGCCGCTCGATCGGCTGCTCGTTGAAACCGACAGTCCCTTTCTCGCGCCGGTGCCGCACCGCGGCACACGCAACGAGCCGGCGCGTGTGGTGCACGTCGCCGAAGCGATCGCCGCACTCCGAAACACGACGCCCGATACCGTCGCGGCAGCGACGCGGGAGAATTTCGGGCGTCTCTTCCAGCCGTAACTGCAAGTCCTGCCGTCAATTAGTGGCGTCGTCGCGTTGACACTCCGCGTACGGATATGGTGAGATGAACGCCGCGTGAATCCAACCGCGCAAAACGCCTCCGCATCCGTTCTCGCCACGCTGTTCGAGCCGATTCGCGATGACCTCCGCGCCGTCGAGCGCGAGTTCGCGCGTCACGTCCAGTCGCAAGTCGCCGTCATTCCGGCGATCGGCAATTACGTCAAAGACGGGGGCGGCAAGCGCATCCGTCCGGCGGTGCTGCTCATGGCCGCGCGCATGGCGGGCTACACGGGCGAGCGGGCAGTGCTGTACGCCTCCGTGCTCGAATTCATCCACACCGCGACGCTCGTCCACGATGACATCATCGATGAAGCCGAGCTGCGTCGCGGCCGCGATGCGGCACACACACGGTGGGGCAACCATCTGGCCGTACTGTTCGGCGATTTTCTGTACCTCAAGTCGATGTGGCTCGCGCTCACGCAGGACGACCTCGAGATCATTCGCCTCCTGTGCGACGTGACACTGCGCATCGTCGAGGGTGAGATCTACCAGCTCACGAAAAAAGGAGTCGTCGATCTCTCCGAGGAGGAGCACCTCGACATCGTCCGGCGGAAGACGGCGTACCTCTTTGCGGGGTGCGCGAGGATTGGCGGAATGCTGGCGCCAATCACGACCGAGCAGCAGGAGGCGCTCTGGGACTACGGCCTGCACATCGGCATGGCGTTTCAGCTCGTCGACGACCTGCTGGACTTCACGGGCGACGAGGCGGCGCTCGGAAAGCCGGTTGGCGGCGACCTGCGCGAAGGCAAGATGACGCTGCCCGTCATTCACCTATTGGCGCGCGGCGACGGCCGGGCCGACACGCTCGTGCGCAAGATCGTCCGAGAGCAGGACGTGACGCACGATGACTGGCGCGACCTGCGCATGCTGCTCGCCCAGACTCGTTCGATCGACTACGCACAGAGCACAGCCGTCGAGTTCGTCGAGCGTGCGAAACGCGCGCTGCGCGCATTTCCGCCGAGCGCCGCCCGCGACGCGCTGCTGTTTCTGCCCGACTACGTCCTTTCGCGCGACCGATAAGCGAGTGTGACGCCTGCCGAACGGATCAACGAGCTCCGCCTTCTCATCCGCCATCACGAAGAGCGCTACTACGTCCTGAACGATCCGCAGATCGCGGACGTCGAGTTCGACGCGCTCATGAAGGAGCTCGAACGTCTCGAGTCCGAGAACCCCGACCTCGTCACCGGGGATTCACCGACCCGCCGCGTTGGCGGACGCGTTGCCGCCGGGTTCGCAACCGTCGAGCACGTCGAGCCGATGCTGAGCCTCGACAACGCATATTCCGAGGATGAGCTGCGCGCCTTCGACGATCGGGTGCGCCGCGGCCTCGGTATCGATGTTGGAGGCGCCGAGGCCGTCACCTACGTCGCGGAGCTGAAGATCGACGGCGTGAGCGTCGCGCTCACGTACGAGGACGGCCTTCTCGTGCGTGGCGCCACCCGCGGTGACGGGACCCGCGGCGAGGACGTCACGCCGAATATTCGAACGATTCGGGCCATTCCGCTGCGGCTTCGCGACGCCACGCTGCGTGGCCGCTTTGAAATCCGCGGCGAGATATTTCTGCCCCGAAAGGCGTTCGAGCGCATCAACACCGAGCGGGAAGCCGCGGGCGACATGCTGTTTGCGAACCCCAGAAACGCCGCCGCTGGCACGCTTCGCAACCTCGAGCCCGCGCTCGTGGCGACGAGAGGGCTCAGCGCATTCTTTTACCAGTTCGTGAGCGCAGCCACAGGATCGACGTCATTGGACACTCACTTCGACACCCTCGAGTTCCTGCGTCGCCTGGGCTTGCCCGTGGAACCGCACCGGACCCTCTGTGCAGGGGTCGACGAGCTTCTGGCCTTCTGCCGTGACTGGGAAGAAAGGAGGCGCTCCCTCGATTTCGACACGGACGGCGTCGTCATCAAGGTGGACCAGCTTGCGGATCGACGCCTGCTGGGCGCCACCAGCAAGTTTCCTCGCTGGGCGATCGCGTTCAAGTTTCCCGCGGAACAGAAGACGACGCTGCTGAAGAGGATCGCCGTGAACGTGGGTCGCACGGGCGCCGTCACGCCGTTCGCGGTGCTCGATCCCGTGTTTCTCTCCGGCTCGACGGTGTCGATGGCGACGCTGCACAACGCGGACGACATCGGGCGCAAGGACATCCGCGAAGGCGACTGGGTGCTCGTGGAAAAGGCTGGCGACGTCATTCCACGCGTGATTGGGCCGGTCCTCGGCCGCCGCCCGCCTGACGCACAGCCGTGGAAGATGCCGACCGTCTGCCCCAGGTGCGGAGCCACCCTGCATCGTGCTGAGGAGGAGGCTGTCTGGCGCTGCGAGAACACGTCGTGCCCGGCGAAGTTGCAGCGAGGTCTCGAACACTTTGCGTCACGATCCGCAATGAACATCGAAGGCCTCGGCGAGTCGCTCATCGCCCAGCTCGTCGGCGGCGGACTCGTGTCCGACTACGCCGATGTGTATGCGCTGAAGGCCGAAACGCTTGCCTCACTCACCAGCACGTCGGTTCGTGCGGATGGCAAGACCATCGAGCGTCGATTCGGCGAGAAAAACGCGGCCAAGGTGATTGCCCAGGTCGAGCGAAGCCGCACCAACGAGCTGTGGCGTCTGATCTACGGCCTTGGAATACGGCATGTAGGGGAGCGGGCCGCGCAGGTGCTTGCCGACGCTTGTGGATCGATCGACGCGCTCAGCGCAGCTTCTGCAGAACAACTCCAGGAGGCCCGGGAGATTGGACCGGTGCTTGCCGGATCGGTGCGCAGATGGTTCGACGAGCCTCGCAACCGCGAGCTCGTCGAACGCCTGCGTGCGGCTGGCGTGCGGATGGACGTCCCTCCCGAAGCGCGGGCACGTCAACCCGAAGGGCCGCTCACGGGCAAGACCTACGTCCTGACCGGAACCCTTCAGGCACTGACGCGCGACCAGGCGACTGCTGCGATCGAACGGCTCGGTGGGAAAGTCACGGGCTCGGTCAGCAAGAAAACAACCGCAGTGATCATGGGGGCCGACGCGGGCAGCAAGGCGGAGAAAGCGCAGGAGCTCGGTGTCGCAACGCTCGATGAAGCGGCGTTCCTCGCGCTCATCAACAGTAGGCAGTAGGCAGTAGGCGGTAGGCAGCAGTCCCGTACCGAACCACTGCCTACTGCCTACTGCATACTGCCGACTTATAATAAGAGAGTCATGACTCGGCGGTTCCTGGCGGTGAGCGTATGCCTTTCTGCCACGGTTGCGTTCCTCGTGGGTCTCGTGGTCGCCGGCACGATGACGCCGGCCCCGGCGTCCTCGGCAACCGCGCCGCCCGTCACTCGCGCCGTACGATCGTCGGCAGCGTCGATACCTCCGACCGGCGCCGTTTCCTTTGCCGATATCGCCGAACGCCTCAATCCTGCCGTGGTCAACATCGACGCAACCGCGGGTGGAGAGAGTCGTCCGCGGCGCCGCTCGCCATTTCCAAATGCTCCAGACCTGTTCGAACGGCCGCAGCGGGAGCTGCCCGACGCACCGCGCCGCGGCGCCGGCACCGGCTTCATCATCGACTCCGAAGGGTTCATCCTCACGAACCACCACGTCGTCGAGGGCGCCGATCGCATCCTGGTGCGCCTGACCGACGGCCGTCAGCTGCGCGCCGAGCGTGTCGGCTCGGATCCCGACACGGACATCGCCCTCATCAGGGTCGATGCGTCGCAGTCGTTCGAGTCTGCGCCGCTTGGCGACTCGGACACGCTGCGGGTGGGGGAGTGGGTGCTCGCCATCGGCAACCCCCTCGCGTACGAGCACACGGTCACCGTCGGCGTGGTGAGCTTCATCGGGCGAAAGCTGTTCGATCGATCGCTCGACCGCTACATTCAGACCGATGCCGCCATCAATTTCGGCAACAGTGGCGGTCCGCTCATCAACGCGCAGGGAGAGGTTATCGGCATCAATTCGGCAATCAGCTCCAGGGCGGCCAGCATCGGGTTTGCCGTTCCGATCAACCAGGCCAAAGACATCCTGCCGCAGCTGCGCGACAAGGGACATGTGTCCCGCGGCTACATTGGCGTGACGCTGCGGGACGTGGACCCGGATCTCCAGCGATCACTGGCCTTGACGTCGGCCCGCGGCGCCCTCGTGCAGGACATCACGCCTGGCTCTCCCGGAGCGCGCGCGGGGCTTCGCACCTACGACGTCATCATCGGCGTCGACGGCCAGCCTGTCGACAGCAACGACGCGCTCATCCAGACGATTGCGGCCCGCGAGCCGGGGTCGGTGGCGATACTGCAAGTGCTGCGTGATGGTCGATCCATGAATTTCACGCTGAAGCTTGCGGAGCGGCCCCAACGCGACCAGCAAGAGCCCGACCAGGCCACGAGGCCGTTGCCCTCCACGTATCGCGGCTCGCCGATTGGCCTTTCCGTGCGCGAAGTGGACGAGGAGGCTGCCGTCCGGTTCAAGCTGCCGAACGGCATGCGGGGCGTGATCGTGTCGCGCGTGGAGCCGACAAGCCCTGCCTTTGATGCCGATATCGAGCGGGGTCACATCGTGCTCGAGATCAACCGTCAGCCCGTCGCAGGTATCGACGATTATCGACGAATGACCAGACGCGCCCGGCCGGGGGACGTTTTGACCATGTACGTCTACAAGCCGGAGCTCAATCAACGCACGCTTGAAACCGTCAAGCTCGACGAACGTTGATCGCGCCTAACGACGACCGTTCCGGGTTCGCCCTCCATTTATGAAGCCTCGGATCCTCGTGATTGATGACGAGGCCGCGATCCGCGACTCGCTGCGGATGATTCTGGAGTACGAAAGCTATGAGTTCGTCGGGGCGGCATCTGGCCCTGACGGCCTCGGCATCATCAAGCGCGATGCTCCGGATCTGGTGCTGCTGGACATCAAGATGCCCGGAATGAACGGCCTCGAGACGCTCGCCGAAATACGCAAGGTGGACGAGGCGCTTCCCGTGGCAATGATCTCCGGGCACGGCACGATCACGGACGCCATGCAGGCCACGCGCCTTGGCGCCTTCGACTTCATCGAAAAGCCGTTCACCAGCGAGCGGGTCCTGGTCACCGTGACCAATGGCCTGCAGGTGCGCGAGCTGCGCCAGGAAAACCGCGCCCTGAAGCTCGCAATGGAGGCCAAGTACGAGATCGTGGGCGAAAGCCAGGCGCTGCGCACGGTGCTCGAATCGGTGAAGCGGGCCGCTCCGACCAACGCCACGGTGCTGCTCCTCGGCGAGAGCGGTGTCGGGAAGGAGCTCGTTGCGCGCACGATCCACCGGAACAGCCCACGCGCGGGCCAACGCTTCATTCAGGTCAATTGTGCGGCGATCCCAGAGGAGCTCATCGAATCGGAGCTGTTCGGCCACGAGAAAGGATCGTTCACGGGCGCCACGGAAAAGCAGATCGGCAAGTTCGAGCAGGCCGATCGCGGAACCATCTTCCTGGACGAAGTCGCCGACATGAGCGCGAAGACCCAGGCCAAAGTGCTGCGCGTCCTGCAGGAGCAGGAGGTGGAGCGCCTCGGATCCGCTCGCACGATCAAGGTTGACGTCCGCGTCGTCGCCGCCACGAACAAGAATCTCGAAGAGATGATCCAGCGCGGTGAGTTCCGCGAGGATCTGTACTTCCGCCTGAATGTCATCCCGATTCTCGTCCCGCCGCTGCGGGAGCGCCGCACAGACATCCCGCTGCTCGTACAACATTTCGCGCGCCGGATGAGCGACGAGCACAACATGAAGCCAAAGCGCTTCGATCCGCGCGCGATGGAGGCGCTCCAGCGCTATCGATGGCGTGGGAACATCCGCGAGGTGCGGAACACGGTCGAGCGCGTGATGATCATGACGCCCGGCGACGTCGTCCGCGTCGAGGACCTTCCGCAGGACATGCGCGGTGATGCCCCGGCAGTCGCCGTACCGGAAACGGCGGCTGCGGCGACATCCGCTTCACAAGGGACGGGGGCGGCACCGGCGGTTGGGACTCTTCGCGAATTCAAGGATGCGGCGGAACGCGCCTTCCTCGTCCAGAAGCTCAGAGAAAACAACTGGAATATCTCGAAAACAGCCGAGGTAATCGACACGCCACGCAGCAACCTGTACAAGAAGCTCGAACAGTACGAGATCAAGCAGGAAATAGACGGGTAGTTGTTCACACTTCTCGGTGCTCGCTTCTCGGTTCGTGTTCACACGTTCGCAAACCGTGAACCGAACCTGAACACGAACCGAGAAGAGAGGACCAGCCAAGGGGCTCTGCCCCTCGATATCCCGGCAGCGCCCCTCGGCTGGTTGGCCAGCATCTCTTGGCGCGCTCCGCGCGCCTAGGACCGCTATACGGCTCGACGTGCAGGCATGCAACGGGTACAAGATCCTCGTAAGGAGCCGTATAGCGGTCCAAGAAGCGTGAACGGTACGTGATAATGAATAGGTCGCAGCCAGCCAGACGACCGCCGGCATTCGCACGGGTTGCGGCGAGGCAGGCTTCACAGCTTGCCGCGCCGGGGCCAACGGCGGAAGCGGGAGGAAAGTCCGACCTCCGAAGGGCAGTGCGCCGGGTAACGCCCGGGCAGGGAAACCTGACGGATAGTGGCACAGAAAACATACCGCCCGACTTCGCGCTTTGCGCTACGGCGGGCAGGCCCGCGAGGCTTGCCCGCCGTAGCTCGCCGTCCCGCAAGGCGGCGGCGAGCGGAGGAGGGTAAGGGTGAAAAGGTGCGGTAAGAGCGCACCGCGTTCGTGGCAACACGGACGGCAGGCAAAACCCCGCACGGAGCAAGACCAAATAGGGTGGCACCTGAGGACGGCCCGTCCGAAGCCACCGGGTAGGTCGCTGGATCCCGCGAGTAACCGCGGGACTAGAGGAATGGTCGTCACGCCGAAGCGGCCGCAAGGCCGCGAAGGCGGACAGAAGTCGGCTTACAGGGTGGCTGCGATCTTCTTTTCTCCTGTTGTCACAGGACGTCCGTGTATGGACGGACTGCGGCAGTCCTTTTGCTAAAGCCGACGCCGTTATGGCCCTCTACCTCGTAACCGGCGGCGCCGGCTTCATCGGGTCGCACCTGGCAGAAGAACTTGTCCGCCGCGGCGAGCGCGTTCGAGTTGTCGACAACCTCGTCACCGGCAAGCGCCAGAACCTTGCGCACATCGGCGGCGTGGAGTTCGCCAACGGCGATCTCGCCGATATCGAGACGGCGCGCCGCGCGGTCGATGGGGTCGATGTTGTGCTCCATCAGGCGGCGATTCCTTCCGTGCCTCGCTCCGTCCAGGATCCGCTGACATCCCACCGTGCCAACGTCGACGCCACGCTGAACGTGCTGATTGCCGCCCGCGACGCACGCGTGAAACGGGTCGTGTACGCAGGCTCGTCGTCTGCGTACGGCGACACGCCGACGCTGCCCAAGGTGGAGACGATGCCGACGGCACCGCTGTCGCCATATGCGCTGCAGAAGGTGGTCGGAGAGCAGTACTGCCAGATGTTCACGCGGCTCTACGGCCTCGAGACGGTCACCATTCGCTACTTCAACGTTTTCGGCCCGCGGCAGGATCCGTCCTCGCCGTACTCGGGAGTGATCTCGCTCTTCATCAGCGCGTTGTGCGAGGAACGACGGCCGACGATCTACGGCGACGGCGAGCAGACACGCGACTTCACCTACGTGGCCAACGTCGTGGAGGGCGTCCTGCGGGCGGCCGTGGCGCCCGCGGCGAGCGGAGAAGTCATCAACGTCGCCACTGGCGGACGAATTTCGATCAACGCGCTGTTTCACGCCATCCGCGACCTTGTCGGCGCCCATGTCGAGCCCGTATACTCCGGGTCGCGCGCCGGCGATGTTCGCGATTCGCAGGCGGATATCGACAAGGCACGTCTGCTGTTGAGCTACGAGCCGCAGGTCACGTTCGAGGAAGGGCTGAGGAAGACCGTGGAGTGGTACCGCGCGTCGCCCATCAGCGTGGCGTAGTACCGGACACGCATGCTGAGTTTATGAACAAGCTCAAACTCTATCGACTGGTCTTGCTCATCAGCATCGTCTCGAACCTCGTCGTCGGGGTCATTATCTTCGTGACGCCTGACTCCTTTACGAGCTTTGCGGGGCAGCCGGAGGCGTTCCCGAAGACGTGGCCTCGCCACTGGGGCGCCCAATTGTGGGCCATCAACTTTCTCTACCTGCCGGGCTACCGGGACCCGCTGACACAACGCTGGCCGAACTGGATGGGGATCTTCATCCGTCTCACGTTCGCCCTGTTCTTCTTCAGCCAAGGCGACGGCTTCATTCCGATGGGGATTTACGACGGTGTGTCCGGTCTTCTGTTGCTGGCCACGTATCTGCCGGTTGTCCGAAGCGCCACGACGGGGTCACGCACGAACAACGTCACGGTGGCGTAGCAACTCCGGTTGTCGATCGCGGTCGCCCCGCCATCCTCGCCTTTCTGTCCTTTCTTCCAACTCTCTGAGCATCACTCGCTTACGGTCTCAGGTGGGGTGCGTACCGGACGGCGTCGCGCTTGCCATGCTGGATAGCCGCCCCGGTGGGTCGTTCGAATTGTCGGCGTCCGACCTCGCGCCGCGTCGGGCCCTGCCGGGGCGCGTACATGGCAAGGGTCATCGACACAACGAGGAGGAAATGCGATGCGGATCATGATTGCAGCGTTGCTCGTACTGGGTCTGGGCGTGACGACACTTGGAGCGCAGGAGAGCCGGCCGGCGCCGAAAGCGCCGGAAGCGGTTGCGGCGCCAGTGAACCTGAATACTGCCACGCTCGCGCAGCTCGAGTCGCTGCCGGGCGTCGGGCCAGCCATGGCCCAGCGAATCGTGGAGTACCGCCAGCAGAATGGCGGCTTCAAGAAGGTCGAGGAACTGATGAACGTGCGGGGCATCGGCGAGGCCAGCTTCCTGAAGCTGAAGGCGCTGATCACCGTTACGGCTCCAAGGACGGACCGCGCGGCCGCCCAGTAACGAACCGCCGGGGTCGCGAGGAGACACTCTCTTCGCGGCCCCGCGGGTACACGCTCATCGAGATCTTGTTCGTCATCGTTCTCTCTGCCGTGCTGGCAGGGATTGCCGTTCCGCAGTTCCTCGCCGCGCTGGACCGTCAGAGGACCTGGGCCGCAGCTCGCTATCTGGCTGCGCGCATGGCGATGGCTCGAACGTACGCGGTCACCCGCTCCGCAAACGTCGCACTTCGTTTCAGCGGCGATCGCGGCGACGTGATGTTTCAGATGTTCCTCGACGACAATTACAACGGAGTCCGCACTCTCGACATCGCATCGCGAGTGGACAGGCCAATCGACACGCCCGCCCGGCTCTCAGACCTGTTTCCGGGTGTCGTGATAGGCACATTAACCGAGATAGGAGCCGATGCCGTGAAGATTGGGCCGACTGACTTGCTGTCGTTTACGCCTCTGGGAACCGCAACCCCAGGCACGATCTACGTTCGCGGCCGCGACGGTCTGCAGCTTGCCGTCCGGATTACCGGCGCAACTGCCCGAACTCGCGTTCTACGTTACGTTCCACGCACACGACTATGGATCGAGTCGTTCTGACGTGGCAGCGAGGATCGGTCGTGGGTGTACTGAGCGCGCTCTGCGCGGGTAGGTGGTTCCCATCAGATTCGAGCAGAATGAAAGACACTCGGGAACACGTTACCCTCTCACGTCGACGACGAGCGACAGACTTTGAAAATCGCGCGGATTTCGCGCAAGAGTCACCAGCGCACGCGTTGGCACCGCACTTGTAGTCGTCGCGCACAGCGGTGACCACCCCCCAAAAGGCCACTGAACTGCGGCACGTCGTCGCGGCGGTAAGCGCCGCGCTGGCGCAACCACCGGCCGACGACAACTTGGCGGCGATCTTCGAGCGGCAGGTGCAGCAGCTTCTGTCGATGCGGGCGGTGCGTCTGCGCGAGATTCCGGCCCGCTACCAGGCCCGACTCGTGACGCCCACACGGACGGCAGAATCGATCGTCGTGGGTGTGCCGACCTCCGATCCCAACGTGCAAGCGGTGCTCGAAGCAAAGTTCGACCGCGGCCGCACGCTTGCCGAACGCGACTTCGAACTGCTCACCGCCGCCGCGCAGCTGGGCGGCCTCGTGCTGGAGGCGGCCAGAACCCGTCCCGCCGGTCAACCTGCGCTTCCCGGCGCAATCAGCCCACTGGTGGGTTCGAGTCGAGTGATGGCCGTCCTCAAGGAGCGAGTCGAGCGTGTAGCAACCACCGATTTCACTGTCCTCGTCGAAGGTGAGAGCGGAACCGGCAAGGAGCTGGTGGCCCGACAAATTCACGAGATGGGACGACGACGAAAGGGACCGTTCGTCGCGGTGAACTGTGCGGCGGTCGTCGAGACGCTGCTCGAGGCGGAGCTGTTTGGCATCGAGGAGCGGACGGCAACGGGCGTTCGCGGTCGTCGAGGTAAGTTCGAGCACGCGGATGGCGGCACACTCTTTCTCGACGAAGTCTCGGACCTGGCACTGTCGGCGCAGGCCAAGCTGCTGCGCGCTATTCAAGATCTGGCGGTCGAGCGCGTAGGAGCCACCGGCTCACGACGGGTGAACACGCGCATCGTTGCCGCCACCAACCGTCCGCTGTCTGAGCTCGTTGCGCGTGGGTTGTTCAGGCCAGACTTGTACTACCGGCTGAGCGGCGTCGACATCCAGGTGCCGCCGCTGCGCGATCGCCGCGAAGACATCCCTGAACTGGCCACCCATTTTCTGGCGCGGCATCGCACCACGCGCGACCTTTCGTTGTCGGACGCGGCCATCGACGCGCTACGGCTTCACGAGTGGCCGGGCAATGTGCGCGAGCTCGAACGGCTCATCGAACGGGCCGTAGCGCTCGCCCGCTCCAATCGCATCGAGCTGGACGACCTGCCGCCTCAGGTGCGGGGGCAGTATCGTGAAGTGCTGGCGCCGGCCCTTGCAGCCAGTGATTCAATGCGCGCCTGGGCGAGCCGGTACGCGCGGCTCGTGTTCGAACGGTCCGGTCGCAACAAGCGGCAAGCCAGCCGGTTGCTCAAGATCAGCTACCACACACTCGATGCCTATCTACGATACGGCAGCAGCCATTCGCGTCCCCCAAGCAAGCGTGTGCCCGCTTGGGCACGAACGCCGGGCCAGCGTGAGCCCTTCGTGTAACCCCCAAAGATCTCGGACTCACTTGGAAGCAACACCGCGTGCCGGCAATTCTTGACCCCTCTTCAACCCGCATAGTACGGTTGAGTGTTTGCGCTTCGGCGGCGAATCGTGAACGGTCCCAACGACCCGAACGACCCGAACGACCCGAGCGATCCGAACGATCCGAACGACCCGAACGGTTCAATGACCGACACGGCCACCGCCGAGCTCCGAAAAACTCCACTCTACGCCCGACACCGTGCACTGCACGCACGGATGGTCCCTTTTGCCGGTTGGGACATGCCTGTGGAGTACTCGGGCATCACACGCGAGCATATGGCCGTTCGCACCCGGGCTGGCATCTTCGACGTCAGTCACATGGGCGAAATCGAGATTGCCGGCAAGGACGCCGTCACGGCCGTTCAGAGAATCGCATGCAGCGACCCGGCACAGCTCCTGGTCGGCCAGGCACACTACTCGGGCCTGCTGACGCCCGAAGGGACCTTCCTGGATGACCTCGTCATCTACCGGATGGGTCCTGCGCACTTCCTGCTGGTGGTGAACGCGTCGAACATTGCGAAGGACTACGCCTGGATTCGGGAGCAGGTGGCAGCCGTCAGCGAGGCGGCCGTGATCGATTCGAGCAGCCGCTATGCGCTCATTGCTTTGCAGGGACCCGCATCGGCCAACGTGCTACAGCGGCTCACGAGCGTAGAGCTCGACGGGATCGACCCGTTCCGGTTCGCCCACGGCGAAGTCGCAGGCGCACGCGCTACGATCTCGCGCACGGGCTACACGGGCGAAGACGGCTTCGAGATCTTCGTGCCACCGAACATCGCCGATCGCGTGTGGGATGCCCTTCTGGAGTCGGGACGTTCGGCCGACGTGATCCCCGGAGGCCTTGGAGCGCGTGACACGCTTCGCCTCGAGGCATCCCTGCGACTGTTCGGCAACGACATCGACGAGTCGACGACTGTGCTCGAGGCAGGCCTCGGCTGGATTATTGGATGGAGCAACGAGCGATTCATCGGCCGAGAGAGGCTCCTGGTCCAGAAGGCGCAGGGGGTTACCCGCCGGCTGGTCGGGTTCGAGATGATCGATCGCGGCATCGCGCGTCACGGACATCAAGTCGTCAGGGACGGCACAGCCGTCGGCATCGTCACCAGCGGCACGCAGACTCCGTATCTGAAGAAAGCCATTGGCATGGCCTACGTGCCAATCGCCCTGTCCGGTGCGGCGACCGAAATCGACATCGACATCCGCGGCCGCACTGCCAGGGCCCGCGTCGTGCCAATGCCGTTCTACAAACGAGGACGAGATGTCTTACCCTGATGACCGGAAGTACACGAAAGATCATGAATGGGTTCGCGTGTCCGGCAGCCTGGCCGAGATAGGCATTACCGACTACGCACAGCAACAGCTCGGAGACGTCGTTTACGTGGAACTGCCGGACGTCGGCGCGCAGGTCGCCGCCAGCCAGACGTTTGGCTCAATCGAGTCAGTCAAGGCGGTGTCCGAGCTGTTTGCGCCAATGAGCGGCCGCGTGACCGAGGTGAACGATCACGTCAGGCAGCACCCCGAAGCCGTGAATGCCGATCCGCATGGCACGTGGATCATCAAGGTCGACGTCTCGAATCCTGGCGAAGCGGCGGCGCTCCTCGACAGCCAGCAGTACCAGAAACTCCTTGCCTGAGTCCTATCTCGACGCCAACGACTGGTTCGCGCCCCGGCATGTCGGCAGCTCCGCCGATGAGCGCGAGGCGATGCTCGAGACCATCGGCGTACCTTCGCTCGATGCGCTCATCGACGAGGTGATCCCTGCGTCGATCCGGTTGTCGCGGCCGCTCACACTGCCGTCGCCGGAAAGCGAACACCAGTACTTGCGCCGCCTGACGCGCGTAGCCCGCCGCAACAAGACGTTCCGCTCGTACATTGGCCTTGGCTATCACGACACGATCACGCCGAGCGTCATCTTGCGGATGGTGTTCGAAAATCCCGGCTGGTACACGCCGTACACGCCGTACCAGGCGGAGATTGCCCAGGGACGCCTCGAATCGCTCCTGAATTTTCAAACGATGGTGTCGGATCTCACGGGCATGGAAGTGGCGAACGCATCGCTCCTGGATGAAGCCACCGCAGCCGCCGAGGCGATGACGCTGCTGCACCGTGTGCGGACGAACAAGCCACAAACCACGGCTGCGTTGAACGGCCGCAGCGGAGAGTCGGCACCGAGCGTATTCCTGGTGAGCGATCGCTCGTTCCCCCAGACGATTGACGTATTACGCGCCCGGGCCGAGCCGCTCGACATCGACGTCCGGGTGGCTCCAATCGATGGCATGACATTTGATGTGGCCGATGGCGCGCCGCCGTTCGGCGTGCTCCTTCAGTACCCCGACGAGGTGGGCCTCGTCCAGGACCTGCGGCCCTTCATCGACCGCGCCCATGAGGCGGGCGTGCTCGTCGCCGTCGGTACCGATCTCCTGTCGCTGGCACTTCTGACGCCTCCAGGCGAGATGGGCGCCGACGTTGTCTTTGGAAACTCGCAGCGCTTCGGCGTGCCGCTCGGGTACGGCGGCCCGCACGCGGCGTTTTTCGCCACCCGAACCGCGCATGTCCGTCAGATGCCAGGGCGCATCATCGGTGTGTCGATCGATGCGCACGGCCACACGGCATATCGGATGGCGCTCGCCACTCGCGAACAACATATCCGGCGTGAGAGAGCGACGTCGAATATCTGTACCGCACAGGCGCTCCTGGCCAATATGGCTGCGATGTACGGCCTCTATCACGGCCCTGACGGTCTTCGCGCCATTGCCGGCCGCATTCACGTGCTGGCCGCCATTCTCGAGCGCGAACTGGGCAAGCTCGGACTGAGACAACGCAACGCCTGTTACTTCGACACGCTTCAAGTGGAGCTGGCGAACGACGTGGGTGCGCTGCGGCAGCAGGCACTCGAGGCGGGCATCAACTTCCGTTACATCGACGACCGCACAGTCGGTATCGCGTTGAACGAAACGGTCGACACCACCGACATTCAGGACATCGTCAACGTGTTTGCCGGGGCGCTCGGAAAACCAGCGCCAGATATTGATTTCACCCGGCCCGACGCGGTAGCGGCAACGGTAGTGGCGGCAACGGTAGCCGGAAGCCTTCAGGCTTCCGGCGAAGCGCGCGGTACGGTAGCCGGAGGCCTTCAGGCCTCCGGTATCGGGCGAATTCCCGCGTCGCTGCACCGAAGCACGCTGTTCATGACACACCCCGTGTTCGGCACGCACAGATCCGAAACCGAGATGATGCGCTACATCCGCCATCTCGAGCGTAAGGACCTCGGTCTCGACACGTCGATGATTCCGCTGGGATCGTGCACGATGAAGTTGAACTCGGCCACCGAGATGCTCCCGGTCACGTGGGAGCATTTCAGCCGCATGCATCCCTTTGCGCCGGTCGAGCAGGCAGAAGGGTACGCCGAGATCTTCCGCGACCTCGAGGCCGCTCTCTGCGAAATCACCGGCTTCGCAGCAGTGTCGCTGCAGCCCAACTCCGGTGCGCAGGGGGAGTTCGCGGGGCTGATGGTGATTCGTGCCTACCATCGATCGTGTGGCGAGGAGCACCGCGACGTGGTGTTGATTCCCGCGTCGGCCCACGGCACGAACCCGGCAAGCGCCGCCATGGCAGGGATGCGCGTCGTTGTCGTGGCGTCCGCCGCAGATGGCAGCGTCGACGTCGCCGATCTCCAAAGGAACACCGCCGAGCACCGCGACCGGTTGGCGTGCCTGATGATTACCTACCCGTCGACGCACGGTGTCTTCGAAGACGACATCCGGACGATTTGCGACATCGTCCACGAGCACGGGGGACAGGTGTACATGGACGGCGCCAACATGAACGCACAGGTCGGTCTCACGAGTCCGGCGTCGATCGGCGCCGACGTCTGCCACCTGAATCTGCACAAGACCTTCGCAATCCCTCATGGGGGCGGGGGCCCAGGGATGGGACCGATTGGCGCGGCCACGCATCTCGCGCCGTTTCTTCCGGGACATCCGCTCGTCCGCACTGGAGGAAGCCACGCAACCCACGCGGTATCCGCCGCGCCGTGGGGCAGCGCCAGCATTCTGTTGATCTCTCACGGGTATATCCGTCTGCTGGGCGCCGAGGGCATCACGAGTGCAACCACACACGCCATACTCGGTGCCAACTACGTCAAGGCACGCCTGGAGCCGTACTACTCCGTGCTGTATGCGCGCGCGAACGGACGCGTGGCCCACGAGCTGATCTTCGATCTTCGCCGGTTCAAGTCCGCCGGCATCGAGGAAATGGACGTGGCGAAGCGACTGATGGATTACGGGTTCCACGCCCCGACGGTGTCGTTTCCGGTTGCGGGGACGCTCATGGTGGAACCGACTGAGAGCGAGGACAAGGCCGAGCTCGATCGATTCTGCGACGCTATGATTCAGATTCGACGAGAGATAGACGAGGTCGTCAGCGGACGTGCTGACCGGAATGACAACCCGCTCAAGAATGCGCCTCACACCGCGCAGGCTGTATCCGCGTCGGAATGGACGCACCCTTATTCACGCGAGCAGGCTGCCTTTCCGCTTCCGTTTGTCAGGGAGAAGAAGTTCTGGCCACCAGTTGGGAGAATCGACAACCCGTACGGCGACCGTCATTTGTTCTGCTCGTGCCCCGCGATCGAAACGCCTGTTGGGTGAGGTCCGGCAAAAACGGGACACCACGATCGATTGTCACAAACGTACGTAGCGTCCGCCTTCAGGCGGACCGGCGTGCAGCCTCGTACGTAGGGTCTGCCTCAGGCGGACCAGGCGTGCAGCCTCGTACGTAGTGTCTGCCTCAGGCGGACCAGGCGTGGCGGCGGAATCCTTCGAGTAATCTCTTCGTGATTGGTCCGGGCTGGCCGTTTCCGATCGTTCGGTCATCCACGTTGACGATCGGCACCACCTCGCGAGTCGTGCTGGTGAGAAACACCTCGTCCGCCCTGAAGAGATCCTCGTCGCGCAGCACCTGCTCCCGAAGCGCAATCCCGACATCCTTTCCGACCTCGAAGAGAAACTCGCGGGTAATCCCAAGAAGCAGCCCGGATTCGAGCGGCGGCGTACGCGCTATGCCGTCCTTGACGACAAAAAGATTCGCGGTCGTGCACTCGCTGAGTTCCCCACGATAGTTGCGCATGATCCCTTCGTACCCGCCTCGCCGAATCGCCTGCTGACCCGCGAGCACGCAGTTGAGCAGATTGTTGCTCTTGATCAACGGATTCACGGTGTCAGGATGATTCCGCACGACGTCGACGATCACCACGCGCACGCCGCGTTCATAAGCTTCCGGCGGAGGGTCCACCTGCGGTTTGACGATGATGACGACCGATGGTGTGGGCGTGGCGTGAGGGTCGTACGTCAATTCGCCGATGCCGCGCGTGACAAGAACGCGAATGTACGCCTCTGCGCCCTTCAAGTCGGCGGCCGCTCTCGTATCGCGAATCTCGGCCGCGAGGTCCGCGTCTGTAAAGGGCACATCCAGCGCAATCATCCGCGCTGAATTGCGCATCCGGCGCATATGGCGCTCGTACAGAAACGGACGCTGGTTGTACGTCCGCATCGTCTCGTAGATCCCCTCGCCGTAGAGGAATCCGTGGTCGAACACCGAGATGACCGCCTCGCGCTCGGGCGTGATGCGGCCGTTCACATTAACCGTCGCGGTCATAGACGAGATTGACGGGAGTCAGCGCACACGCGGTAGCAGGCAGCGCACGCTTGCCACCAGGCAAGATCGTTCGCCATGGGTGCAACGAGTCCAGCGTATCCTCTGTAGTACACTTCGCGCAACTCAGTCCGTCGAACGATCCGAACGACTCGAACGCCCGAACGACCCGAACGATCTCGACTATCCCCTATGCGCATTCTCAACGCCGCGCAGATGCGCGAGGCCGACCGCTTCACCATCGAAGACATTGGCATCCCGTCGTTCGTTCTCATGGAGAACGCCGGCCGCCAGGTCGTTTCTGCGATCGAGACAGCGTTCGAATCGCGGCTCGAGGGGCGCGTGGCCGTACTCTGCGGCCGGGGCAACAACGGCGGAGACGGCTTCGTTGTCGCACGAACGCTCATACAGCGGGGCATTGACACCGTCGTGTTCATCATCGGCTCGGTAAGCGACGTTCGCGGTGATGCGCGGCTCAATCTGGACATTCTCGGACGCCTCGGCGTCACCGTCGTCGAGATCGGCGACGAGCAGACCTGGGAGCTCCATTTTTCGGAAATCTCCCAGTGTTCGTTGATTGTCGATGCCATCTTCGGCACCGGGCTGAAAGCGGCGCTCGGCGGAATGATGGAAACGGTGGTGGCTGACGTCAATGCGTCGGGCATTCCAATCGTGTCGATCGACCTGCCAAGCGGGCTGTCGGCGGATACGCCGCAGTTGGTGGGAGACTGCGTCGACGCGTCAATGACAGTGACGCTCGCCGCGCCAAAGCTGCCGCTCGTCCTGCCGCCGGGCGAGACGCACGCCGGCGATGTCGTGATTGCCGACATCGGCATCCCCTCAGAGGTGCTGGACGGCCTCGAGGGACCGCACATCGAGCTCCTGACGCCCGAACAAATGCGCCCGCTCGTGGAACCACGCGCTCCAGACTCGCATAAGGGCGATTTCGGCCGGGTCACGATCGTCGCCGGCTCGCGAGGAAAGACCGGCGCCGCTCATCTCGCGGCGATGGGCGCGCTCAAGTCCGGCGCCGGTCTCGTCACCGTGGCCACACCCGCGTCGTGCCTCACAACTGTGGCGGCGATGGCGCCGGAGTACATGACGGAAGCGCTGTCGGACACGAAGAACGGGACCGTCGCGGCCGCGGCAATCGAAGCCGTGCTCGAGCTCCATCATGATGTCGTGGCTTGCGGCCCCGGCCTTGGGCGGGACGCTGCGGTGGCCGAATTCGTGCGCATCCTCCTCGAGCGATCCACAGTGCCGCTCGTCCTCGACGCAGACGCGCTGACGGTGCTCGCCGACGATCCGTCGGGCCTGGTGGGAAGGGAAGAGCGCGACATCATCATCACGCCGCATCCGGGAGAAATGGCAAGGCTGGTCGGCTCCTCGGTGGAGGAGGTGCAGGCCAATCGCATCGAGGTTGCGTCGCAGTTCGCCGCCACGCGGCACCTGTACGTCGTGCTGAAGGGTCATCGGACGATCATTGCAACGCCCGAAGGACACATCTTCATCAATCCGACGGGGAATCCCGGAATGGCGACCGGTGGGACCGGAGATCTGCTCACGGGCATGATTGCGGCGTGGCTCGCCCAGCTTCTCGACGCGGAGGCGGCCTGCCGCCTGGCCGTCTTTCTGCACGGGGCAGCGGGCGATCTCGCCGAAATCAGCGTCGGGCAAGTTGCGATGACCGCCACGGATCTGATGGCGCACCTCGCACAGGCGCTCAGTCGCCTGACGGGCAAAGACGCGGACGCGGATTGAGGTGAGCGCCACTCACCTAACACATTCCGAAGAAGAAACGCTGGCTGTTGGGCGCGAGCTCGCTGCGTGGCTCACGGCCGGTGACGTCGTGCTCCTTTCGGGCAATCTGGGCGCCGGGAAAACCGCGTTCGTCCGCGGCCTGGCCGTCGGACTGGGCATCGATCCGGAGGAGGTGAGCAGTCCGACGTTCACGCTCGTGCACGAGTACCGCGGAGGGCGATTGACGCTCTATCACGCCGACCTGTATCGCCTCGACAGGACAGCCGCCGATGACCTCGGCCTCGAAGAGATGGGTGTTGCGAATGGCGTGCTAGCAATCGAATGGCCGGACCGGCTGACACACGATCTGCCCGGCGCCATTTCGGTGAATCTGGAGGTCGGCGACGACACTACCCGGCGGATAACGATAGGCCTGCGTCATTCCATGCGGTAGTTGGGCGCTTCCTTGGTAATCGTCACGTCGTGCACGTGGCTTTCCCGCGCGCCCGCCGGTGTGACGCGAATCAGCCGTGCCTTCCGCTGCAGCTCCTGAAGCGTGCCGCTCCCGCAGTAGCCCATGCCGGCCCGCAATCCCCCCGCAAGCTGGTAGATCATCGCCGCGACGCTTCCCTTGTGGGCGACGCGCCCTTCGATGCCCTCGGGAACGAGCTTGTCGGCAGCACGGCCGCCTTCGAGATCGAACTCGTCCTGGAAGTACCGATCGCGGCTTCCCCGGCGCATGGCGCCAATCGATCCCATACCGCGGTACTCCTTGTAGCTGCGGCCCTGGAACAAGATCAGCTCGCCGGGGCTCTCGTCGGTGCCCGCAAACAGATTTCCGATCATCGTGCAGTGCGCGCCAACCGCGAGCGCCTTCACGACATCACCCGAGTACCGAATGCCGCCGTCGGCAATGATGGGAACATTGCGGCTCGCGGCCGCACGCGCGCACTCCATAATCGCGCTGATCATCGGCACACCAATGCCGGCGACGACACGTGTGGTGCAGATGGACCCGGCACCAATTCCAACCTTGACCGCATCGACACCCGCACTGATGAGCATGTTCGTCGCTTCACCAGTGGCAACGTTCCCCGCGATGAGATCGGTGTTGGGAAATTCGCGCCGGATGCGCGCCACCATGTCGATGACACCCTGAGAGTGGCCGTGGGCCGTATCGACGACCAGCGCATCGACGCCCGCATCGACCAGCGCCCGGCCACGCTCGATGGCGTCTCGCGACACGCCGATCGCCGCGCCGCACCGCAGTCGTCCGAGCGCGTCCTTCGACGCGTTTGGATACTTGATCTGTTTCTGGATGTCCTTGACGGTAATCAGCCCCTTCAGCTTGTAGTCCTTGTCGACCACGAGCAGCTTTTCAACCTTGTGGCGGTGAAGAATTTCACGCGCTTCGTCGAGGGTGGTCCCGACGGGCACCGTGTAGAGCGGTGCCTTGGTCATCACCTCATCGATCGGCCGGTCGACGTTCGTCTCGAACCTCAGGTCGCGGTTGGTCAGGATGCCGGTAAGCCGCCCTTCTTTGCTGCCGTCCTCGGTGATCGGCACGCCTGAGATGCGGTACCGCTTCATCATCTCGAGCGCTTCGAAGATTCGGTTCGCAGGGGACAGCGTGATCGGATTGACGATCATGCCGCTTTCGGACCGTTTCACTCGATCGACCTCCGACGCCTGTTCGGCGATCGACAGGTTCTTGTGGATGACGCCGAGCCCGCCGTGCTGCGCCATGGCAATGGCCATCGCTGACTCGGTGACGGTGTCCATTGCGGCGCTGACGATCGGCACGTTCAGCCGGATGTTGCGCGTGAGCCGCGTCGAGACATCGACCTGCGCCGGCAAGACCGTCGAGTGCTGCGGGACGAGCAGCACGTCATCGAAGGTGAGAGCGGTGGCAATGCCGGTCTCGGAGGACGTGAGGGTCAGGTCGTCAATCTTCAGTTCCATCGTGGTTGCATCTCAGGCCGCCTGGCCGTGGCACTTCTTGTATTTCTTGCCGCTGCCGCAAGGACAGGGATCGTTGCGGCCAACTTTTGGTTCGTCCCTTCGCACGGTCTTCACGACGTCGTCTCCACCCGTGCGCGCAGGCCGCGGCGCGCCTCCACCAAAGGCCGACGGCGCCGCGCTCGCGGCTGCAGCGCGACCGCCGCCCGCGAAAGCCGAAACAGGCTCGGCGCCGGGGTTGTTCATCATGAGCGGTGTCGCCCGGCGTGCGGCGGGCCGTGCGACGGGCGCCGCGGCTTCCTCGTGCAGCACGGGCCGGAGCAGGAAGAGATAGCGGACGATATCCTCCTCGATCCGCCCCTTCATGTCCTGAAACAGCGCAAAGCTCTCCTTCTTGTACTCCACGAGCGGATCCCGCTGGCCGTACCCGCGAAGGCCGATGCCTTCCTTCAAGTGGTCGAGCGAGTAGAGGTGATCCTTCCATTGGGTGTCGACGATCTGGAGCATGATGTCGCGCTCGACACGGCGGAGAAGCTCGGGACCAACCACCTTTTCCTTCTCCTCGTAGCCGGCTTTCGCGAGCGCCCAGATTGCATCGACCATCTCCTCGCTTTTCTTCTCGGCGAGCTCCAAGCGCTCGAGCTGCTGCCCCTCGAGCCCGAACACGCGCGAGACTTCTCGGCCGAGAGCGGCAATGTCCCACTCCGCGGGATCGAGCTGCTTGCCCGCGAAGCGTTCGACCTGCTCCTCGAGGATTTCCTCGGCCAGCGCGAGCATGTATTCGCGGGTGTCGACGATCTCCTCCTCGGTCAAATGGACCCGTCCTTCGAGGATCTCGCGGCGCAGCGTGTAGACGCTCTCACGCTGCTTGTTCATCACGTCGTCGTACTCGAGAAGGTGCTTGCGGACGGAGAAGTTCTGCGCCTCCACTTGAGTTTGGGCCCGCTCGATCGCGCGGGTGACCATGCCGTGCTCGATGGGCACGCCTTCTTCCATGCCGAGCCGCTGCATCAGGCCCGAAATCCGATCGGATCCGAAAATCCGCATCAGATCGTCCTCGAGCGACAGATAGAAGCGTGACGACCCTGGGTCGCCCTGGCGTCCTGCGCGGCCGCGAAGCTGGTTGTCGATGCGGCGCGCCTCGTGGCGCTCGGTCCCGAGAATGTGAAGCCCCGCGAGGGAGACGACGTCGTTGTGCTCCGCATCGATCTGCCGCCGGAAGTGGCCAAATATGCGTTCCCAATCGGGGCGAGGAACCCTGAAGAACCCGTCGACGTGGAAGAAATAAACGAACTCCTCGTCGTCGACGAACTTCTCCTCGCCGCGCGGCAGGCGCTCGGCAAGCTGCTCGGCGATGGCCTGCTGGCGCGCCATGTGCTCGGCGTTGCCGCCGAGCAGGATGTCGGTGCCACGACCGGCCATGTTCGTCGCAATCGTCACGTTTCCCTTGCGGCCCGCCTGGGCGACGATTTCGGCCTCCTGGGCGTGATACTTCGCGTTCAGCACGACGTGCTTGATGCCCCGCTTCCGGAGCAGCGCGGACAGGCGCTCCGATTTCTCGATCGAAACGGTGCCGACGAGCGTCGGCCTCCCTGACGCCTGCTTCTGCAGGATGTCCTCGACAATCGCGTCGTACTTCTCGCGCTCGGTGCGATAGACGAGGTCGGGCTCCTCGATTCGTTTCAGCGGGCGGTTGGTCGGAATGACGTTGACGTCGAGATTGTAGATCTTGCCGAACTCCGGTGCCTCGGTCTCTGCGGTGCCGGTCATACCCGACAGCTTGCCGTATTTGCGAAAGTAGTTCTGGAAAGTGATGGTGGCGAGCGTCTGGTTCTCGCGCTCGATCTTCACCTTCTCCTTGGCTTCCACGGCCTGGTGCAGACCGTCGCTCCAGCGGCGCCCGGGCATCAGGCGTCCTGTGAACTCGTCCACGATGACGACCTGGCCGTCCTTGATCATGTACTCGACGTCGAGGTGGTACAGGTTGTGTGCGCGCAGCGCCTGCTGAATGTGGTGGAGCAGCGGCATGTTGACCGGGTCGTACAAGCCGCCGGATCCGGCCACAACGCGATGGCCGAGCATCTGTTCGGCTTTGGCCATCCCGCTCTCGGTGAGCGTGACCGTCTTGTGTTTCTCGTCGACGAGGTAATCGCCGGTCTCTTCCAGCTTTTCGCGGTCCTCGGCCTTGACGTTGCCCTGCGTCACCGCCCCTTTTTTCAGCTTGGGGATGATTCGATCGACCTCGTAATAGAGATCGGTGGATTCTTCCGCCGGTCCCGAGATGATGAGGGGTGTGCGGGCCTCGTCGATCAGGATGCTGTCGACCTCGTCCACGATGGCGTAGTGATGCCCGCGCTGCACCATCGAGGCGAAGTCGAACTTCATGTTGTCACGGAGATAGTCGAACCCGAACTCGTTGTTCGTGCCGTAGGTGATGTCAGCGCCATACGCGACCTGACGCTGCGCGTCCGTGAGCTCGTGCTGGATCACGCCAACGCTCATTCCGAGGAACCGGTAGACGCGCCCCATCCACTCCGAGTCGCGACGCGCCAGATAATCGTTCACCGTCACCACGTGAACGCCCTTGCCTGCGAGCGCGTTGAGATAGGCGGGGAGGGTCGCGACGAGCGTTTTGCCCTCGCCGGTCTTCATCTCGGCGATCTTGCCGGCATGGAGGATCATGCCGCCAATCAGCTGAACGTCGAAATGGCGCATGTTGAGCACGCGCCTGCCGGCTTCGCGCACGAGGGCAAACGCGTCCACCAGCAAATCATCGAGCGTCTCGCCGCCTGCGACGCGCGTGCGGAACTCGTTTGTCTTGTCTCGGAGTTGCTCGTCAGTGAGCGCCCGCATCTGCGGCTCGAGCGCGCCGATGTCCGACACGCGTGGCGTCAGCCGCTTGAGCTCACGCTCGTTCTGCGTTCCTATGACCTTGGCAAGGAGTTGACCGATCATTCGTCGCTTTGGTTGGTAGTTGGTGGTTGGTGGTTGGCCACAAACCCACTACCCGTCTGCCGACGGAGGTGTATCCTCCGATTGTAGCCGTGCGGTCACGCGATCGGCAAGGAAACCGAAGACTGTAGGCGAGTTAGCGGTCTTGCGGCTTCTGCGTGAGAAGCTGGAGCGGATTGATCAACCTGCCGTTCGCTGTGACTTCGTAGTGCAGGTGGTATCCCGTGGCGCGTCCGGTGGCACCCACCTGGCCGATGATGTCGCCTCGCTGCACCTTCGCACCAGGTCTGACGAGGAACTTCAAAAGGTGCCCGTAGCGCGTCTGGAGGCCGAACCCGTGATCGATCACGATGAGGTTGCCGTACGCGCCTTGATAACCCAGTTCGCTGACGGTGCCCGAACCTGTGGCATACACGGGCTGTCCACGTTCACCAGCAATGTCGAGACCGGCGTGGTAATCGACGCCACCTGTCACGGGATCGCGTCGAGGACCCATCCCTGAAGAAAGCCACCCGTAGGCAGGCCACATGGATGGTGTGGCATTGGCGAGCGCGTTCCGGCGTTCGACGCTGCGCGCGAGCACGTTGAGACGGTCCTGCAGCCCTTCGAGCAGCGTGCGCAACAGTCCGAACGTGTCCTCGGGCGCTGCGAGCGCCGACAGCGTTCGGGCGTACGAGAAGTCTTGATCCCTGCGCGGCCCGGCAGTCGTCCCGCCCATCGCGCGCGATTTGACCAGCGCGGGAAGGCGGCTCATCGCCTTCGCCAGGTTTGGATCGAGCGCGGACCGTGAACTCAGATCGGAGATGGCGGACTGAAGCGATTCGATCTGCCCGGCGAGCGCGTGCGTCGCCTCTCGATAGTTTGCGTTCTCGAGTTCAAGAGCCTGGTGGCTTTCGCGAAGCTGAGCCACTTCGTTCCGACCCTTCCACGCGGCGCCGAAGCCAATCAGGATGGGCGTTGCGAGGAGCGCACAGACGAGCGGCACGATGAGACGCACCGCAACAGTGACTCGCCGCACCACCCCTGAGGTGCGATCGGCCACAAGAATCGTGTAACGCCGTGAAGGCATTGACCGCGAGCAGAAGAATGAAATGATGGCCGCTCCGAGATACCAAGGGGAGAGCGGGAAGACTGAGGGTAACACAAGCGTTGCAGATGTCTCGACAAGAATTCGCAGGCAAGGCGATCATCCAGCGAAGCCGAGCTGCAGCGATCGCCTGCGTCGTCGCTGCGGCGATGCTGTTTTCCACGGGTGGCGCCGCGATCAAGACGGCAGACTTGTCTGGCCTGCAGGTCGCGTCGATTCGTTCCGGGATCGCGGCGATGGCTCTGCTGCTGTGGGTCCGCGGTCGGGTGCGACTCTCGCCGCAGATCATCCTCGTGAGCGCCGTCTACGCTGCAACGCTGGTCCTCTTCGTGACCTCGACGAAGCTGACCACCGCTGCAAGCGCCATCTTCCTGCAGTCGACGGCGCCGCTCTACATCATCCTCCTCGCGCCACTCCTGCTTGGGGAGCGTTTTCGCGCGCGAGATCTTGCGTTCCTTGCGGCGGCCGCCGTCGGGCTCGTCCTCTGCGTCGGCGCACGCACCGCGTCATCGGTTACCGCGCCGGACCCGGCGACCGGCAACCTGCTTGGCGTTCTCTGCAGTCTGAGCTGGGCGTTTACACTCCTCGGACTCCGATGGGTCGAGCGCGATCACCGTGGAAATGGAATCTCGGCAGTCGTGTTCGGCAACCTGATGGCGTTTCTCGTCGGCGTGCCCCTCCTCGTGCCATTGCCGGCAGCGTCTGCGCTCGATTGGGCCACGCTCGCCTATCTGGGAGTGTTCCAGATAGGCCTCGCGTACCTCTTGCTCACCAGCGCCGTCGGTCATCTTCCGACGCTTCACATTTCGCTGCTGCTGTTGATCGAGCCGGTGCTCAATCCCCTCTGGACGTGGCTCGTCCGCGGCGAACATCCGGGAACCTGGACGATCGCGGGAGGCGCGATCATTGTCTCCGCCGCGGCGGTGCATGCCGTTTACGATGCTGGCAAGCCTGCCCCTGGGCCCGCGAGGGGCGGACCTTGAGGTCGGCCGCTACAACCAGGCTCGCACTCACTCCGTCAATCGATACTGCAGCGCCTCACCCACATGCTCCGCGGCGATTGCGTCCGACTCTGCGAGATCGGCAATCGTTCGCGCCACCTTCAGCACTCGTTCGTATCCGCGGGCAGTCAGTCGAAGCCGGTCGACGGCTTTTCGGAGAAGCGCTCGACCTTCGGCCGAAGGAGCGCAGATCGTGTTGACCAGAGAACCTCGAAGGTCCGCATTGGTGCGCGCGGTGATGCCGCCGTAGCGCGCGTGCTGCGCGCTGCGGGCCGCGGCGACTCGTGTGCGCACAACCGCGGTGGACTCGCCTGGCTGAGCATCGGTAATCGCATGAACGGGCACGGCTGGAACCGCCACGATCAGGTCGAGGCGATCGCGAAGGGGTCCCGAGATGCGGCCGCGATACGCATCGATTTGTGCGGGAGTGCAGCGGCACCGACGCCGTTCGTCGCCGGAGAATCCACACGGGCAGGGATTCATTGCGGCAACGAGCACAAACCGCGCGGGGAACACCGCCGTGCGCGCAACCCGCGCAATCGTGACGCGTCCCTCTTCGAGCGGCTGCCTGAGAACCTCCAGCACACGTCGATCGAACTCCGGCATCTCGTCCAGGAACAGAACGCCGTTGTGTGCCAGCGAAATTTCGCCTGGTCGCGGAATGGTCCCTCCGCCTACGAGCGCGATGTTCGAGATGGTGTGATGAGGCGCGCGGAAGGGGCGGGCACGCAGCAGACCCGCGCCGACGGGCAGTGTGCCGGCCACAGAATGAATGACGGTGCATTCGAGCGCTTCCTCGAACGTCAACGGGGGCAGGATGCCGCTCAGACGCCGCGCCAGCATGGTCTTGCCGGCGCCCGGTGGGCCGCAGAGGAGGAGATTGTGGCCGCCTGCCGCAGCGACTTCCAACGCCCGCCGGGCGAATACCTGACCCCTGACGTCCGAAAGGTCACCATCGCCGGAATCAGGCGACGTGGTGGCTGAAGGTGACACCGACGCACGTTCCGCGCGCTCCGGATTGTTCAGGGCGTCCAGCGCTTCCGGCAGCGACCGGGCAACCCGCACGTCCAGGCCGCTCACGACGCTCGCTTCGGCGGCGTTCTGCGGCGGAAGCAGGAGGCGGGGCAGGCCGAGGCGACGTGCGGCGATTGCAATCGGCAGCACACCGCGAATGCCGTTGATGGCGCCGTCCAGAGACAGCTCGCCGAGCACGACGGTGTCGTCGATGGCGCGACGCGTCAGCTGGCCAGACGTGGCGAGAAGGCCGAGCGCAATTGGCAAGTCGAACGATGATCCGGCCTTACGCACGTCTGCCGGCGCCAGGTTCACAGTGATGCGATGTGGCGGAAACGGAAACCCGGAGTTCTTGATCGCCGCGCGCACCCGATCGCGGCTCTCCCGCACCGTCGCATCGGGCAGCCCCACCATCGTAAAGTGAGGAAGCCCGAACGATACGTCGACCTGGATGTGAACGGAGTAGGCATCGACGCCAAAGACGGCTGCGCTTTGAAGGCTCGCGAGCACGACGCGGGCGTGTGCAAGATGCTCCGCGCTCGCGGGCGTGTAAAAGCCGGGAGATTCTGTCGACCTACGTTCGCCGTACGCAGAAACTGCCACCTGGGCAGACGCGCGGCGTGTTCATAACTGCAATCTCTACTTGAGCTTACGTCTCGCGGCGGTTATTCTCTTGTCACCTCTGGTGGACCGTCCCTCCCGGATCACGACCGGCCGCGCCGCCACCATCCGCTCTGCGCCCGCGCGGCGGAGACCGCAGCGTCGTCGGGGCCGGTGGGCTTGCGTGTTGGGACTGTCCGCTGGATGCCTGCCAGCGCCCGGCTGAGGCCGGGGCGGCGCTCTGAGGACACGATGTTTGATGCCATCAAAGGCCTCGCCGGCGGCAAGAAGGCGCACAAGGAATACGACGATCTCCAAGCTCTTGTCACCACGGCGCAGGCAGAACGCGACGCCCTCACCGCAATTCTGAAGCAGCTTGTGGGGCGAAGCGCCACGCTCGTCCAAACGGGCGAAGCCCTCGAACAAATCGATGCGAAAGCCGCCGTGGCCACCGCCAGCATCGATGCGCTCGAAAAGCGGATTCAGCGAGTCGAGCAGCAGGCCGCGGCCCTCGGTGAAATCGAAGACCGCGTGCAGGCACTCGTCGCCGCTACGGCCACCGCCCAGCGCCAGGCGGAAAAACTGCTGGCGCCCGACGGAGCGCTGGAGCGTCATCGTCGCGAGACGCACGAGCTTTCGACACAGGTTGCGGGAGCCGAGGCCACGGCGGAAGCGCTCATGCGGGAGCGCTCGACGTTCGAGGCGCTTCATCTGCAGCTTCAGCAATCGTCTGCCGAGCTCGCGCACGTCAAGGAATCGGTCCACCACGTCGCTGCAGTACGCGAAGAGCTCGAGCAGTTGCGAGACGTCGCCGCGCAGTTGACGCACGAAGTGGGCGCTATTCGCGAAGCGTCACGTGAGGCCGACGACAATGCCTTTTCCGCAGCCGAAGCCGTCAAGGAAATGGAGAGGCGGCTCGGACAGATGGAAGCGCTCCGGGAGCTGAGCGACACAATCGAAGGCAAGCTCACCTCCGTCAACGCGCTCGCCGAACATGTCAATCAGAAAGTCCGGTCGCTGGATGCCCAGAAACACGTCATCGACCGCGCCGTCCTCGAAACCAACCGCCTCAACGAGATGGTCTGGAGTATGGACGGGCAGATTTCCAAGCTCAACGACTGGTTGGCGCAGGCCGAGCACACCGAAGAACGGCTCAAGCGGCTCGACCAGCTGGCAGCGGAAACCGGCGCCAAGCTCGACGTCGCGACGACGGTGGGCGACGAGTTCCGCACGAGCTTCCAGGCACTGCTCGGCCAGGCCGAGGAGCTCGCCAAGAAGCAGGCAAGTCTAGAGACGCTTCAAGACCAGCTGGCACAAGTGCACGACATGTCGGTCAGGACCACAGCCGACATAGAAAGTTTTCGCCAGAGCCGTGCGGACCTGGAGGCGCTGCAAAAGGACGTTCAGGACTTCCACCATGCCTACACCGGTGCGGCGCAGTTGAGCGACAAGCTGGCCGCCGACCGCACCGCGCTGGAAACATTTGACGATCGCATGTCGTCGTTCCTGGCGCGAACTTCCGAGCTGGAAACAGCCACGGAGACGATTCTCGCCAGGATGGGCCTCATCGAAGAGGGGATGCGACAGGCGGCGCAACTCAGCAAAGCGGCGGCGGACATTCACGACCAGCTCGCAGGCGTGGACGAACGCATCCAGTTCGTCAGCATGCTCGAGGACCGGCTCAATGCGCTGCAGGGTCTGGCCTCAGACGTCGATCACAGGCTCGCGTCCCAGTTGGCTCGCCAGGCGGAGCTGGACACGCTCAGGGAGCAATGGGACACCATCGCGGCGCAAATCGTGGAGGGCCAGCAGCGAATGGAGGCGATTGCCGCGCTTCAAGAAGAAAGGGTGGTGCCGATTGAGACGCGGCTGGAGGTCATGCAAGACCGTCTTGACAGGACCGGTGAGCATATCGAAACGCTGCGCCGCGACGAAGACGAACTGGCCAGGCAGGAGTCGCGGTTGATCGAGTTTGCCGACGCCAGCAAGGCTCTGGCCGATGAGGCGAGAGAGCGGATGAAAGCCATGTACATGCTTGCCGAGGAGCTGGCGCGGTCCGGTCCGGCCGGGGACGAGGTGATCAGCGAGATGTCGCGGGTTCAGGCGAACCAGCGCGAAGCGATTGCGCAGGCGGAGTCCTTGGAAGCGAAAATGGCGGAGTTCGCTCAAAGGTTCAGAGAGATTGAGCGGCAGCTGCGGACTCTGGCGGAACGCGACATCGCGCTGTCGGCACCCAGGCATCAGACTGACGAGGTGGATCAAATCAGCGTGGACGGCGACGCCGACCTGCATGCCGTGACCGAACGGCACGAGGAGGTGGTCGCCCTCCGGCAGGAGGTGCAGGAGCTGATGACCGTCGCAGCGGTCACCGAGGAGAAGATCGCCGCAGATGCCGCACAGTCCAAGGCGACGCTCACAGACCTTCTAGAAGGCGTACGCGTGAATCTCGAGACCGTCAGCGAGCAGAAGGCCATGGTCGATAAGCTGAACGGGCGACTCGCGAACGTTCAGTTCGTCATTCAGGAGGCACAGAACACGCTTCGGATGCTCAACCAGGAGCGGGAGCTCGTCGAACGAATTGAACAGAGCATCCGCCAGATGCGCGCGAGTTCTTAGTTCGTTGCGGCAGCAGTGTTCGTGAAGATGGTGAGTTGCTGACCAACTCTGATCGAGTTGGTTCGCAGGCCGTTCCAGCTCTTCAGCGAAGCGACGGTCGTGCGAAACAGTTTCGCGATCGAAAAGAGCGTGTCGCCGCGCTTCACCTGATACCTCAACGATGCAGGAGTAGTGGCCGCCACTTCCGGCGCCTGGTTACTCACCGCGATGACGTCGCCCGCCGGCCGTCCCTCGACGACGGGTGCAGGATTTTCGGGCCGCGATGCCAGAAGCAGCGCCGGTGCTCGCGGAATGATCAACTGTTGACCGGCCGCGAGGCGCGAGCGTGACGTCAGGTAGTTCGCCTCCGCCAGGTCGGTCCGACTGACCTTCAGTTTCTTGGCAATCGAAAGCAGCGTCTCGCCTTTCCTGACCGTATGCCAGTTGAGCGGCGCCAATTCGTCGGGGCTGGTCTGGGCGAGGTGCGCTCTCAGGATGTCGCCCGTGCCGTCCGGTACCCTCAACTCGTACTCGGTGGCGCGGACCGGCGTGGTCCAGCGGCGCAGTTCGGGATTCAAGTCCTGAATCGTCTGGATAGGCGTCCCGATCCACTCAGCGACGCGACGCAGATCGACCGCCGTCGGAAGCGTGACGGCTTCGTAACGAACCGGGTCGACGGGGTCGATGTTCATCCCGTACTGGGCCGGGTTGCGGGCAATGATGATCGCCGCCAGGATGAGTGGCACGTAGTCGCGCGTCTCGCGAGGCAGGTAGCGCGTCGAGGCCGAGAGTCTCCAGAAATCCGTCCTTCCCGAACGCTTGATCGCGCGCTGCACCCGCCCCGGCCCGCCGTTGTAGGAGGCAAGCGCCAGGTGCCAGTCGCCCTCGAACATCTCGTTGAGGGTTTGCAGGTACTTCGCGGCCGCTCGGGTTGCCTTTTCGGGTTCGGCGCGCTCGTCGATGTACCAGTCGTGCGCGAGGCCGTTTTCGAGCGCCGTGCCGCGCATGAACTGCCAGATGCCGCGGGCTTTCGCGCGTGAGAGGGCAGTCGGCTTGAATGCGCTTTCGACAAGCGGTACGTACGCGAGATCCATCGGGAGCCCTTCAGCCCGGAAGATGCTCTGGATCATCGGCAGATACTGCACGCTGCGGCTGAGGCCTTCCTCGAGAAACGTCTTCAGCCGGCCGGAAAAAAGCTGCACGTACGACAACACCCGGGCATTCAGCGGAATGTCGATGTCGTGAACGCTGGACTGCAGATCGGCGGTGACCGCCTGGGTGGTCTCCGCCGTGGCGGTTGGCGTCTCGAAGGTGGTAATCGTCAGCAGTTCGTCGATCGTGGCCGTTTCAGAACGCTGCTGCTCTTCGAAACCGTCACCCTGTGCGAGCGCGGTCACTTCATGCGCGCTGATCCGCTCGACGAGCAGGTCGAAATGGTCACGAATGCGCGGCTCCGTGCGACCGCCAAACGGTGATTCCAGGAGAAACTCGAGGGCACGGTCGAACTCTGCCCTGGCAGATTGCAGGTGACCGAGCTTCAACTCGCGCTCTCCGGCCTCGAAATGGAGCCTCGACGCCGTGATGAGCTCGAGGACCGGATCGACCCGCGGTTGTGGGGCCGGCTCAGGGACAGGGGTGGAAACGGCCGGCGCCGGCGTGCTGACGACCGCGGGCGCGGGGGTCGCCCCCCTGGTCGCGCAGGCCGCAAACAGCGGCCCGAGGGCGCAGAGGACCCCAAACTGGGCGAGTCGTGGGCTCAGCATGACCGTCTACTCTACCATTCCCCTCGATCCAAGGTCAACAATAAGTCCAATTGGCTCAGCACTTACAGCTTTGTCAGCGCGGCCAGCCGCTCTGGACGAACACCTTCTGGGCCTCGCCAAGATCTCGCGCGGACGGGGTGATGATCGTCTTTTCGTCGATTAGAAGTTTTCGTCCAGCCTTGATGGCCACCCGCACGTCCTCCTCGGATACGAACTGCACGGGCGATTGCGAGGCAGGGAGCCCGGCTTTTGCGGGTGGTTCCTTCACCGCGGAGTGCGCAAATCCCCGCGACGCGAGGAATCGGTCGATTCGACTTGCCAGCGCCTCCGCCGGTATGCCGTCGGCGACCGGGCCGGCGGGTGGCTGCGGCAGCGCGCGGTGCGATTCGACTACCGAGACCGACCGCTGCCCGGGTCCGGGAAGAGAAGGCGACACGGCCGGACGCACTTCGTATGCGAGGCGTTTGACGTTGAGGAGGTGACGTGGCGAGATGTTGTCGGAGGTGATGTTTCCGCCCCAACCACCACACCCAAGTGTCATCGCGGGATCCAGGCCCGTCGTCAACCCGATGGACCCGTGCGTGGCGGGCGTGTTGACGCAAATCCGAAATGCCGGCTTTTTCAATCCAAATTGAAGAATGACGTCCTCGTTGTTCGAGTGGATCGCCATGGTGTGTCCCATGCCGCCGTAGCGCAGAATCTGGATGCATCGCTCGCATCCCTCTCGCCAGTCCCTGACGACGTACCAGGAGAGGATCGGCGCCAGCTTTTCGATGGAGAGGGGATAGTCGCGACCGACACCGGCCAGTGGCGCTATGAGTACGCTCGTGCCGTCGGGCACGTGAATGCCGACCTTCTGCGCGATGAGGCTCGCGGACTTGCCGACGAGCGCCGGATTAGGCAGCCGCTGTGGCGTGACGAACGCCTTGCCCACCGCGTCGATTTCTGCCGGATTCATGAAGTACGCGCGCTGCGCGCCGAATTCGCGGCGAACCTCTTCCGCAATCGCTTCATCGACGACCACAGAGTTCTCCGAGGAGCAGAGCACTCCGTTGTCGAATGTCTTGCCGGTGATGATGTCCCGGACCGCTTTCTTGATGTCCGCGCTTCGCTCGATGTACGCGGGAGCGTTCCCCGGACCGACGCCGTATGCGGGCTTGCCTGCGCTGTACGCCGCGCGCACGAGCCCCATGCCGCCCGTGGCCAGAATCACTGCGACGTCACGGTGCTTCATGAGTTCCTGTGTGCCCTCGAGTGTCACGGTCTTCATCCATCCGATGCTTGCGGCCGGGGCGCCGGCACGCCGGGCCGCATCGGCCATGATTTCGACCGTTCGCGTAATGCAGCGGACCGCCGCGGGATGAGGACTGATGACAATCGCGCATCGCGCCTTCAGTGCGATGAGCACCTTGTATATGGCGGTCGATGTGGGGTTGGTCGAAGGAACGACCGCCGCGACCACGCCGAACGGCTCCGCGATTTCGACGATTTTCTTGTCCTCGAGGCGGTTGATCACGCCGACGGTGCGCATCGGGCGAATGAACTCGTACACCCGGCGCGATCCGAACAGGTTCTTCTGGACCTTGTCGGCGACCACTCCATAACCGGTTTCTTCCACAGCCAGCAGCGCGAGTGCCTCTGCGTGCGGCGTGACCGCCTCGGCCATGGCGGCAACAACCGCATCGATCTGCTCCTGGGACCGCTCGGCAAGCTGGGCCTGGGCCTCACGAGCCGCGCGTGCGAGCGCCCGCGCCTCGGAGATTGACGTGAGGTCCCTGTCGGTTTGTGGTGCGGCGCTCTCGACCGCCATCGGCTATGACTTGGGAAGGATCTTTTCGACTTCGGTGTGCGGCCGCGGGATGACGTGGACCGAGACCAGCTCGCCTATGCGCCGCGCGGCGGCCGAGCCCGCATCGGTTGCGGCCTTCACCGCGCCGACGTCGCCGCGCACCAGAACGGTGACGTACCCGCCGCCGATGTATTCCTTGCCGATCAGGGAGACGTTGGCGGCCTTGACCATCGCGTCAGCCGCTTCGATCGAGCCAATCAGCCCTTTCGTTTCCACCATTCCCAGCGCGTCTCCCGCCATGATGTGGCACGAACTCTAGCACGGTTTGCGCGGTATTATGCAGAAACGATGTTCAGTACATTCAACGGAAGGCTGGTCGCGCTGCTGCTGGTGACCGGCGCCGCGGCAGCCTGTTCACGCGCCCCTGAGAAGGTGATACCTGTCGCCACGCCAGCCGTGATGCTCAGCAAGCCCGTGGCGGCTATCGGCAGCCCAATCGAGATGAGATACCGCTTCGCAGTCGCGTCAGACGCCCCGGCGCTGATAGAGGACTACCTCGTTTTTGTTCATTTCCTGGATGGCGACGGCGCATTGATGTGGACCGACGATCACGAACCGGCGACGCCGACGCGCCAGTGGAAGCCGGGATCGACGATCGAGTACGCCCGTACGATGTTCATTCCGAAGTTCCCGTACGTCGGCGAAACCACGGTCGAGGTCGGCATTTACTCGCCGACGAGCGGCGATCGCCTCCCACTTGCCGGGCCCACCGAAGGGCAGCGCTCGTATCGTGTCGCCACCTTCGACATGCGGCTCGAAAGCGACCCGCTGGTGGTGGTGTTCAACAACGGATGGTATGAGACCGAAGTCGCCGCCGAAGGGGCCGGACGTGAATGGCAGTGGTCCAGGAAGGATGCGACGCTGTCGTTTCGCAACCCCAAGAAGGCGGTGCGCCTATACCTGCAGACCGACCAACCGGTATCGGAGGCGTTCACGGAGCCGCAGCAGGTCGAGACGCGCATCGGCCAGACGGTGGTAGACCGCTTCATGCTGCCGCCCGGCGGAAGCGAGCTGCGCCGGGTGGACATCGCCGCCGAGCAGCTCGGCGCCACGGATACCATCGAAATGACGATTTCGGTCGATAAGACGTTTGTTCCGGCGGCCATCCCGACGCTCAAGAGCACCGATCCGCGCGAGCTGGGCATCCGCGTGTACCGGGCCTTCGTGGAGCCGCTGTAACCGGTTTTCGCAAGTCTGCACGCTGAACGACAGTGGCCGGGGCCGCGACTCCGTCCAACCTCCCGTCGGCCGCGGTCTAATGTTCGTACGGGCGGAGACTTTTTTCGGCCTGCCGTGCCGCTATATGCCACACTGGACCCATGGAATTCCGCTGTAGGCTCGGGACGAACACGGGCGATATTATCGAGGGCGTCTACGTCGCCGACAGCGAGTCGCGTCTACGCAAAGAGCTGGAAGACAAGGGGTTGTACGTTCTCTCGCTTCAGCGCCGCGCCGGCTTGCCCGTTTTCGCCCTCAGCGGCGGCCGGCCGCAGCGCGTGTCGCGACAGGAGTTTCTGGTCTTCAACCAAGAGCTGGCCACACTCCTCAAAGCGGGAATGCCGCTCGTCCAGTCGCTCGATATCCTGCGCCAGCGCATTGCCAACCGCACCTTCAAGGCCGTCCTCGACGGGGTGTACGAGAAGGTCAAAGCCGGTACGTCGCTGTCGGATGCCTTCGCGGGACACGAGGGCATGTTCCCGGCCGTGTATTCCGCGTCGCTCATGGCGGGTGAGCGCAGCGGCAATCTCGACGCGGTCATTCGCAGGTACGTCGCGTACGAAAAGGTGATCGGCGCCGTCAGGCGCCGGACGATCTCGGCTCTCATCTACCCGTCGATTCTCGTCGTGATGATGGTGCTGCTCATCGGCATCATCGTCATTCGTGTGGTGCCGGCGTTCTCGAGCTTTTACGCCAGCTACGAACGCGAGCTTCCGCTCTCGACACGCGTGATTGTCGGCGTCTCGAACGCGCTCGTCGCGAACATCTTGCTCATTGCAATCGCCTTTGCCGGTGCAATCGCGGCGGCAGTGTGGTGGGTCAAGCGTCCAGGGCATCGCGAACGCATCGACCATATGCTGCTGAAAATGCCGTGGGCGGGCGAAACAGTGCGCAAGTTCTCGACGTCGCAGCTCGCGCGAACCCTGGCCACGCTGATAGGTGGCGGCATTCCGCTCGTGCATGCCCTCGAGATTGCGGGCGGCGCCATGACGAATCGCCACTTCGGTGCAGAGATCCACGAAGTGACGCGGCGAGTCCGAGAAGGAGAGAGCTTCGCGTCGGCGCTCCTGGCACGGAGAATTTTCCCTGACGTGGCAGTAAAAATGGTCGAAGTCGGCGAGTCGACCGGCGCCTTGCAGGACATGCTGAACAGCCTGGCGGATTTCTACGACGAAGAAATCGAGACAGAGGTTGCCCGGTTCATTACGCTGATCGAACCGGTCATTCTTGTCGTGATGGGCATCGTGATCGCGGCCGTGGTGCTGGCGCTGTACATGCCGCTCTTCGAGCTCAGTTCGGTAATGGGTGGATAGAGAAATGACGACCGTCGATTCGACCAACCTGGTCCAGACACCCGAGGATTACTCGGCCGAGGTGATTCGCGCCCGCAAGCTGGCAGAGCGGTACCGCCTGGAGTTCGTCGACATGGACGACTTCAGAATCGATCAAGAGCTGTTCCGAACGATTCCAGCCGACCTGATGCTGCGCTACGGCTTCGTCCCGTACCGTCGCGACGGACGGTCCCTCGTCGTCGTCGTGTCCGACCCGACCGACCTCCCGATGATCGATGAACTGAGCATCATCCTCGGCATGCCCGTGAGAAGGACGGTCGGCGCGCCCTCCGCGATCCAGTCCATTCTAAAGAAGAGCGAAAGCTCCCAGCGTGTGCTCGAGGAGGCGACCGAGGGCTTCCAGCTCCAGGTGTTGAAGGACGATGAGTCCGCGGAAGACAACCTCACGGTCGAACGGCTTACAAGCGACATCAGCCCGATCATCAAGCTCGTCGACTCCACGATCTACACGGCGATTCAGCGGCGCGCGAGCGACATTCACATCGAAACCGGCGACGACGCCGTCCATGTGAAGTACCGCATCGACGGCGTCCTCCAGCCCGCGATGCGGCCCATCGCCAAGCAGTTCCACAGTTCGATCATCTCCCGTGTCAAAGTGATGGCGGAGCTGGACATCGCCGAGAAGCGCGTGCCGCAGGACGGACGGTTCAAGGTGCGGATGCCCGGAAAGACAATCGACTTCCGCGTATCGATCATGCCGAGCGTGCATGGAGAGGATGCGGTCATCCGCATCCTCGACAAGGAGTCGATCAGCGAGCAGTTCACGGAGTTGAAGCTCGACATCCTCGGATTTCCCGAGGACGAGCTGAAACGATTCCGCAAATACATCCGCGAACCCTACGGCATGGTGCTTGTCACCGGTCCAACCGGGTCGGGAAAGACGACGACGCTCTACGCGGCGCTGTCGGAAATTCGAACCGTCGAAGACAAGATCATCACCATCGAGGATCCGGTCGAGTACCAGCTGGCGGGCATCACGCAGATTCCCATCAACGAGAAGAAGGGGCTGACGTTTGCTCGCGGCCTGCGGTCGATCCTGCGACACGACCCCGACAAGATCATGGTTGGGGAGATCCGCGACCCCGAAACCGCCCAGATTGCGATCCAGTCGGCGCTGACCGGTCACCTGGTCTTCACCACCGTCCACGCCAACAACGTGGTCGACGTCCTGGGACGGTTTCTGAACATGGGCGTCGAACCGTACCAGTTCGTGTCGGCGCTCAACTGCGTGATGGCACAGCGGCTCGTGCGACTGATCTGCACGCACTGCAGGCGGCGCGTCCGGGTCGACCGCAAGGCCCTGGAGGAATCCGGGATGGATCCGGGGCTGGCCGACACCAGCGAGTTCTACGAAGGCGCCGGCTGCATCGATTGTGGCGGAACCGGATTCAAGGGACGAACCGCGATCTGCGAGTTGCTCGATCTCTCGGATCGCATCCGTGAGATGATTCTTGAGCGGCGACCCACCTCGGAAGTGAAGAAACTTGCGCATGACGAAGGAATGCGCTTCCTCCGCGAGTCCGCGGTCGAGAAAGTGCTGATCGGCCAGACGACTTTGCGCGAGATCAACAAGGTCACCTTCGTCGAATGAGCCTGCTTGCTCCCTGGCTGGCCAGCCCGCCACCCGACGCTGCCGTGGAGATCGCGCCAACACGCGTGTCGGCCGCGACGATGACGTCGCGCCGAGGCCAACAGGCGATTCAGACGTATGCGGTCGAAGCGCTGCCGGAGAACGCCGTTGCCGCGTCGCTCACGTCGCAGAACGTGATCGACCGTGGGGCCGTTGCCGCCAGCCTGCGCGCCATCATCGACCGTCTCGGAACGCGCCCGGCGCGTGTGGCGCTCATCGTCCCGGACCTGGCCGCCAAGGTGTCGGTCCTTCGCTTCGAGCGCGTGCCCGCCAATCGTGACGACCTCGATCAGCTCGTGAAGTGGCAGGTGCGCAAGACGGCGCCGTTTCCCGTTGACGACGCGTGCGTCACGTACACGCCGGGCATGCGTGGCGCCGACGGAAGCAGCGAATTCGTCGTTGTTCTGGCGCGAAGGGACGTCATCAAGGGGTATGAGGACGTCTGCGCCGACGTCGGGGTGTATGCCGGGCTTGTCGACATCGCCACCTTTTCTGTGGTGAACCTCGCGTTGGCGTCCGCGCGCACAGCTCAGGGCGACTGGCTGATCGTGCACATACGCCCCGAGTACACGTCGATTGCGATCGTTCGCGGAGGCGATTTGATTTTCTTCCGAAATCGTCCCGACGGGGATGAGGAGTCGCTGACCGACGTGCTCCACCAGACGGCGATGTACTACCAGGATCGTCTCACGGGGCAGGGGTTCGCCCGTGTGCTGCTTGGCGGAACCAGTCGCACCGCCGGCACGGTTGACGAAGCGCGACGGAGCCTCGAGGAGCGCCTCGGCACGCCGGTGGAGTCAATCGACCCGACGATGGCGGCGATGCTGTCCGATCGAATTGCCGCCACGCCTGACGTGATGGACGTGCTGTCGCCGCTGACGGGCATGCTCTTGCGCACGCGCGCCGAGGTCGTGAACGCCTGATGCTGCGGACCAACCTCGCCACACGCCCGTTCTATAACGTGCGCGCCGTGCAGATCGTACTGGGCGCCGCCATCGCCATCGTGCTCGGTCTGACGGTCTTCAACGTGGCCCAGATTCTGCGTCTCGGCGCGAGTCAGTACACGCTTGGTGCGCGTGCGGCACAAGCCGAACAGGAAGCCGCCCGCCTTCGCGCCGAGGCAGCTCGCATCCGCGCACAGATCGATCCTCAGGAGCTGCAGGTCGTCGCCGACGCAGCACAGGAAGCCAACGCGATCATCGATCAGCGTGCCTTTTCATGGACCGACCTGCTGGCGGAGTTCGAAGCGACATTGCCTCCAGACGTGCGAATCACCGCGGTTCAGCCCAGGCTCGAGAAGGACAGCTTCGTCATCGCGATCGCCGTCGAATCGCGGCGCTCGGAGGATCTCGATGCGTTCATCGAGGCGCTCGAGGGACGCGGGGCCTTTCACAACGTGTTGTCGGTACAGGAACAGACAAACACCGAAGGATTGATCCAGGCGGTCGTGGAAGGTGCGTACGTGCCTCCGGCGCAGCCCCCAGCGGCGCCCGCTCAGGGAGCGGGGCAGTGATGGATTCGACGCACGGCCTCGCACTCGTCCGCCGTTCCGCGGTGGAATACCGCCGTCTCGTCATCGGATTGGGCGCCGCAGCGGTGATCAACGTGACCGTGTACGCGCTGGTCGTCTATCCGCTCGCCACGCGCGTCGCCAACGTGACCGAGCGTGAACAGGCGGCAGAGCAGGCGCTCGCGAGCGCGCGTGTGGAGCACGCGCAGGCGTCCGGCACGCTGACGGGAAAGTCGCGCGCCTCCGTCGAACTGACGACGTTCTATAGCGAGGTGTTGCCGCGGGATCTGGCGGGCGCGCGCCGTTTGACGTACCTGCGGCTTGCGCAGCTGGCCCGTGAGTCGGACCTGGAGTACCGCCGCGCCACGTATGCTCCCGTCGTCGAGAGCGGCAGCACGCTGACGCGCCTGCAGATAAAAATGGTGCTGGAAGGCGCGTACGCGGACATGCGCGCGTTCATCTATCAACTGGAAACGTCGCCCGAGTTCGTCGTTATTGACAACCTCCAGCTGGCGGAGGGCGCCGATGGCGGTTCCCTCGTCGTGACACTCGACATGTCGACGTACTATCGGGAAACGGCGCAATGACCCTTCGTGGCCAGGGAGTGACGCTCACGGTCGCCGGTGTAGGCGCGGCCCTGGTTGTTGCTGTCTTGATCGCCCGGGGCGACGAGCAGACGCCAGTACGTCCAGGGGCGACTACTCGTCCGTCGAACCGGGCAACGGCTTCACGTGAGGCGTCGTTGAGCGACGTCAAGCTCGAACTGCTGCGACGCCCGCCCGCAACGCTCGAAGAGCCCGACCGCAACCCGTTCCGATTCGAGTCGAAGCCTGCGCCCGCCGAGGCGCCGCCTGCGCCGCGTCCGCCTGTCAACGCGCCACCCAGCCCCCGGGTGGTCACGCCGACGGGTCCGCCGCCTCCACCGCCGATCCCGCTGCGGTTCATCGGTCTCGTCGACGCGCCCAGCCAGGCCGGCCGCGTCGCGATTATGAGCGACGGCCGGGGGAACGTCTTCTCCGGAAAGGAAGGGGATACCATCGAAGGCCGGTACAAGATGCTGAAGATCAGCCCTGAAGTGGTGGAGCTTTCGTATGTGGACGGCCGGGGACGCCAGACGATTCGCTTGTCAGGACAATGATGCATCGACTACGTAGCGGAAGCGCTGTCAGCCTGACAGCCGTTCTGATCATGGTCGTCTTCGTCGCGGGCTGCGGCGCCGGCCGGGCGTTCGGACGAGGCGAGAGCGCGGCGCGGGCCGGAGACTGGGATGCTGCCGTGGAGCACTACCGGCAGGCGGTGCAGGAGAATCCTGATCGCATCGATTACCAGATTGCGCTCGAGCGCGCGATGGTCACCGCGTCGATTCGGCACCTGGATCAGGCGCGGGTGTTGGAGGCGCGCATACAACTCGAAGACGCCCTGCGCGAGTACCGACGCGCGAGCGAGTACGATCCGACGAACCGGCAAATCGCCGGAAAGGTGCTCGAGATGGAGCGCCGGCTGCGCGACCTGGCCGAAGCGTCCCGTCCGCAGCCCACCATTCAACAGCTCCAGCAAGCCGCGCGTCAGTCGCCTGAGCCGCTGCTCAACCCGGCATCGCGCGATCCGCTCGACATCGTCTTCAACAATGCCAGTCTGCGCGACATCTTGAACTCGATGGGCATGTCGGCGGGCATCAACGTGACGTTCGAGCGCGATTACGCCGACCGCAGCTATACCGTCCAGATGCGGGGCGTCACATTCGAACAGGCGCTCAATCAGATCCTCGCGGCGAACCAGCTCTTCTACAAGGTCATCAACGAGCGCACCATCATGGTCATCCCCGACAACGCCCAGAAGCGTGCGCTGTACGAGGAGCAGGTGATCCGCACCTTCTTCATCTCCCATGCGGACGCCACCGAGGTGGCTCAAATCCTGAACGGCGTCATCCGAATCCCTGCGCTCGCCGTCGCGCCTCAGATTGTCGCCAACAAGACGAACAACACGATCACCGTTCGCGCCAGCGCCACCATCGTCCAAATCATCCAGCGCGTCGTCGAGCAGAACGACAACCCGAAAGCCGAAGTCGTCCTGGACGTCCAGATCCTCGAGGTCAATCGCGGGCGCGCAAAGCAGTTCGGCATCGATTTGTCGCAGTTCGCCATCAATGCGGTCTTTTCGCCGGAAACGGACCCGCGCGGGACGACAGACGACAGCACAGCGACGTTGTCGCCGCAGCCGTTCAACCTGAACACGATTACGCGGGGAATTTCGACGGCGGATTTCTATCTCTCGGTGCCGTCCGCCGTGATCCGGTTCCTGGAATCGGACTCCGAAACGCGACTGATTGCAAAGCCGCAGCTCCGCGGCGCCGAGGGACAGCAGATCACCCTGAATCTTGGTGACGAGATTCCAGTGCCGGCAACGGTGTTCACGCCGGTGGCGCAGGGCGGCGCGAATTTCAATCCGCTCACGTCGTTCAACTACCGGCCGGTCGGCGTCAACATCCAGGTCACGCCGCGCGTCACGTTCGAGGGCGACATCATCCTCGACCTGATCGTCGAGAACAGCACGCTCGGACAGGACATCAACATCGCGGGACAGAATCTGCCGTCGTTCGGGTCGAGAAAGGTTCAAACGCGACTGCGGCTGCGCGACGGTGAATCGAACCTGCTGGCCGGTCTCCTGCGCGAGGAAGAGCGGCGGTCGCTGCGCGGAATACCGGGTCTGCTCCGCCTGCCCGTGCTGCGAAGCCTCCTCGCGTCGAACGACACCGACATCAAGCAGACCGACATCGTCATGCTGCTGACGCCGCGCATCGTGCGGACGCAGGAGCTGACGTTGCAGGATGTCAGTCCGATCTTCATCGGCTCGCAGCAGAGTCTCGGCCTGGGAGGTCCGCCGCCACTCATTGCTCCGCCAGCCGGCACCGAGCCCGCGCCGGCGCTGCCGGGAACGCCGCCCGCTCCGACGCCAGCCCCGCCAGCGGGCATCGTTCCCATTCCCGGCGCGCCCAACGTGGGCCTGCCGGGCGCCCCCGGCCCCGGCGGTGTCGTCGTGGTGCCGCCAGGCAGTTCGCAGATCCCCGGGACGACGACCGTTCCGTCTGCGCCGGCCCAGCCCCAATCGGTGCCGCCGGCCGCAACAACGACTCCCGCAGCGGGCATCCCGCCAGCGCCGGCCGGTGGAGCTCCGCCGGTGGCCATTCCGAGTACGCCGAGTGGAGGCCAGATTCTCCTGTCACCGCCGGGACCCGAGTTTCTCGTGGGCGCCGGTCCGTACACCGTACCTGTGTCGATCGTCGGCGCATCGCAGATCTCGAGCGTGACGCTGACGATCACGTTCAATCCCTCGTCGCTCCGCGTGCGCGCGGTCCAGGAGGGAAGCTTCATGAGAACCGGGGGCGTCGCGGCGACGTTCACGCAGCAGGTCGACGCTGCGGCAGGTCGTATCGACATTGCCATCGTGAGGACCGGCGATCAGACGGGTGTCGCGGGAACGGGGCTCCTCGGTGCCGTCGTGTTCGATGCCGTGGGCGGCGGTCCGGCGAATCTCACGGTGACCGGCGCCGCGACGGGCCCGCGCGGGACGCCGGTGTCGTTGCAGTTCGGGACTGTGACGCCGGTCATGGTCAAGTGATGCGACATCTCCGCCGCTCCCAGAGCGGATACACGTTCATCGAGCTGCTCGTCGTCGTGACGATTCTGATGATCCTCGCGTCGGCGGTGATGCCGCTCGCGCAGGTCGTGTCGCAGCGGCAACGCGAGGCCGAGCTTCGCCGCGCGCTCCGCGAGATGCGCACCGCAATCGATCAGTTCAAGAATGCCGTCGACCAGGGACGCATTCCCACCACCGAGCTGGAGCCCGCAAGCGAAGGATATCCGCCGGATCTCGAAACGCTCGTAGAGGGAATCTCCGCTGCCAACGATGCGTCGGGTCGAAAGCTCAAGTTCCTGCGGCGCGTGCCGCCGGACCCGATGACCGGATCGACCGAGTGGGGGCTGCGCTCGTATCAGGACTCGCCTACATCCGACAGCTGGGGTGGGCAAAACGTGTTCGACGTGTACACCAAGCACGACGGTACGGCGCTCGACGGCTCGACGTATCGGGACTGGTAGATGAGCGAGTTCTGCAGTTCACGCTTCTTGGTGCTCCGTACTCAGTTCGTGTTCAGGTTCCCAGCGAACGTGAACACGAACCGCCGCCTTCGCGCTTTGCGCTTCGGCGAGCCTCGCCGTAGCTTTGCGGAGGCGGGAGAAGTGAGAAGACAGAAGGGTGAGCGACTCCGGCAGTCGGCGGGGTTTACCCTCATCGAGCTGTTGATCGTCATGTCGCTGATCGTGATTCTGGCGGGAATCGGTCTGGCCGTTCACACCAACAGCCAGACACGGGCGAGGGAAGCCGTGCTCAAGGAGGACCTGTTCCGGATGCGCGATGCGATCGATCAGTACTATGCGGACAAGAATGCCTATCCGCCATCGCTCGATGCGCTCGTGAGCGAGAAGTACCTGCGCGCCATTCCGGAGGACCCGTTCACGAGCTCGAACACGACATGGCAGGTCACGATGTCGGAGGCCGATCCGTTAAATCCTGCCGCGCAGCCCGGTGTATTCGATGTGAAGAGCGGCTCGGAGCGTCTGGGGCTGAACGGCACGATGTACGCGGACTGGTAATTCGAAAATGACCAATACAGTGTCGTTCCCGTTTTCGCAGGCGATATCGTGCGCGCTCCTGGCTGCGGCCACCGTGGTGGCAGGGTGCGATAAGGCGCAGCTGCTGGCCCCGACCAGATCCAGTATCACCATCTCGGCGGGAACGCTCGTGTTGCCTCCGAACGGGACCACCGAGATCACCGCCATCGTAAGTGAACAAGCCGGCACCCCTGTACAGAACGGGACTACCGTCACGTTCAGCGCCACGGTAGGGCGCGTTGATCCAGTGCAATCGCAGACGCGTAACGGAATGGCTGTCACCACGTTCTTCGCCGGCAACAGCTCTGGCGTGGCGCTCGTCCGGGCACTCTCGGGTGCTGCGGCAGGCGGCGAGGGCAACACGAATCAGGTTGAGATCACGGTTGGCGCGGCCGCGGTGGAAACGGTGACGCTGCGCGCGAACCCTGGAAGTGTCGGACCCAGTGGCGGGGCGGTGGATTTGATTGCCACGGTAACGGCCGCGAACGGGCAAGCGCTCCAGGGGATAGGCGTGACGTTCAGCGCCGATCAGGGCAGCCTGAGCAGCACCAATGTGATTACGGATACGAACGGCGAGGCCCGAACGCAGCTCACAACAGGCCAGCAGGCGGTCGTCAGCGCTACTGCGGGAACGAAGACCAGCTCCAACGTCACGGTCGCTGTACGGCCAGGTCCGATCGTCTCGATCACCTGTGCGCTTTCATCCGGGACCGGCAACTGTGCGGCCGTGCCGCCCAGCGCAACCAACAACACCGCCACCGTGCTGTTCACCGTGACGAAGCCGAGCGGCGGCAGCACGCTGCGAACCGCGACGATTGATTTCGGCGACGGCTCCTCACAGAGCCTCGGTAGCCTTTCCGGCGGCACGGCAACGACTCCAGTCACCGTGACGATTCCACACACTTATACCGGTCCATCCGGCTCGACCCCGGTGCAGTACACCGCCACTGTTCAGGCTACGGATGTGAACGGCGAATCGACGTCCGCTTCGACAACGGTTATCGTTATACCTCGCTCGCCCCTCAACGTGACGATCTCCGCGTCAAAGGCAACCGCCACCGCATCGGGGCAGGCTGTGACGTTCACGGTGACGGCTAAAGAGGGCACGTCAGACGCGGCGGTCGAGTCGTACAGTTGGGATTTCGGTGATGGCGAGTCCACGACGACGTCGGGCAACATTATTTCGCATGTCTACGAGACGGAGGCCACCGAGCAGCGGTTCACCGTGAGTGTCACCGTGCGCACGCCTGACGGTCGGACGGCAACGGGCCGCACCGAGGTGCTCGTGGACAAGTTCCCGTGATGAGTGTGAACGTGGACGACCGCGGATACGCCATGGCGGCGCTGCTCGTGGCGCTCAGCGTGATGGGAATCATGCTCGGCGCGGCGCTGCCCGCATGGCGGACGATGGTGCAGCGCGAGCGAGAGGCCGAGCTCGTGTTCCGGGGCGAGCAGTACATGCAGGCCATCGGGCTCTTTTCGCGCCGCAATGGTGGCTTCCCCACATCGTTGAACGTGTTGCGCGACGGTCGCTACATCCGCAAGTTGTACCGCGACCCCATCACGAACGGCGATTTTCAGCCTGTCTATCTGGGTCAGATTCCAGCCGGCGGTGTGCCAGCGCCTGCGGGCCAGCCGACACAGCAGCCGGGCCGGGGCGCTGCACTCGTTGGCGCCGGGGGTCAGCAACAGACGGGTGCCGCGGCGTCCATGGCGGGGCGAGCGGCGCAGCTGCCCGGGGCCGGCTCGGCCTTTGGTCAGTCACCAACAGGTGCGTTCGGGCAAACTGGCGCGCCTGGCGTCGGCCCGATCATCGGCGTGTCGAGCCGGAGCACACAGCAGTCGCTTCGCCTCTACAACGGTCGCAACCACTATAACGAATGGCTCTTCGTGACCACGGCCGCCACCAATCAGGCTGGTGCGCCTGCGGGCGCCCAGACACCCGGCGTTGGGCTTCCAGGGCGCGGCGGTCGCGGAGGGCAGCCGCAAGCGCCTGGTCGTGGTCGTGGCGTCGGACTGGACGGACCAAACCGGGGTATCCCTAATCGAGGATTTCCCGTTCCGCCCGGTGGGGGACGCACCTCGCCCTTTGGCGGACCCAACACTCCTCAGCCTTTCGGTACGGGACAGCGCGGGCGGCTCTAATCAGGCACAAGTCACAAGGCACAAGGCACAAATCACAACGAACGGAACCACGAAGAGACACGAAGATCACGGAAGCTTGAACCAGGTTCGTGACTGCGTGACCTTCGTGGTTTGCCGCCGGTTTGTGTTGTGCCTTGTGCCTTGTGACTTTGTAACTCTCCACAGATCACGGGTCAAGAGCGGCAATCACCGCGTCGTGCAGGGCCGGACGCACCTGTTTGATTGCCTCATTTGCTCGTGATGGGTGTACGCGGTTCGTCAGGAGCACGACGTACACGCCACGATCGGGATCGATCCAAAGAGAAGTGCCTGTGAAGCCCGTGTGCCCGAAGGCGTGAGGCGACATCAGGCTGCCACACGAGGAGGACGCGAGCATCGTGTCCCAGCCGAGCGCGCGTGAGCTGTCGGGGATGTCGGCGCGCCGCGTGATGAACGTCTCCAGCGACTCGCGCCGGAATGCGCCGGTCTTGCCGTCGAGAATCTGCAGCAGGTGACGCGCATGCTGGCCGACAGCCGCGGCGGTGCCAAAAAGACCCGCGTGGCCCGCGGCGCCGCCCAGCGCGTAGGCATTCTCGTCGTGAACCTCGCCGACGACCACGCGTCCGCGCCACGGGTCGTTTTCGGTGGGAGCGGTTCGATCGAGCCAGAGCCGTGGTGGATTGAATTGCATGTCTTCGACGACGCCCATCTGAATCCGCAGCGCGTCGAAACGCGCCTGCAGGGGAGTGTCGCCGGTGAGCATGAATCCGAGGAGCATGAACCCGAGATCGCTATACACCGACCGCGTGCGCGGAACGTATTCCAGGCCGGCGGCGCAGATGGCGCGCTCGAACTCTTCGCGCCCGCGGCACTCGCGGAAGAGCGGCGCCCACCCAGGAAGACCGGAACAGTGGGCCAGGAGATCTCGGACGGTCACACCCGACCGATCGTCCCCTCTCCACAGATCGACGTGCGTGTCGACGCCGTCATCCAGCCCGATGGCGCCGCGCTCGACCTGCTGAATGACGATTGGGGCAGTGGCGAGAACCTTTGTCAACGAGGCAAGGTCGAAGATCGTGTCCTCCCTCGCACGCGGCGCCTGGTGATCGAACGTCAGCCCTCCAAACGCCTGGCTCCACAACGGCCGCGCGGCGTCACCGACCTCGACCACGGCAGCGGGGAAGGCCCTGGCCTGGACGGCCTCGGCGAGAACACGTGCGGTGGCGGCGAACATCGGACCCGGGCTATCTGGAGCATATCAAGGGCGGCCTCCGGATCCCGGATCCCGGATCCCGGATCCCGTCTCGGTTTAAGTACCATTAAAGAGCATGCACGTACTCGGAATCGATGCGGGCGGCACCAAGACCGTCTGCCTGTTGGCGGACGAGGGGGGCCAGGTCATCGCCGAAGCGCGCGGTGGAGGCGCGAACCTCCAATCAGTGGGGGAGCTCGAGGTCGAGAAAGTGCTGCACGGTGTCATGGAGTCGGCCGTAGCGGGTCGCAACGTCACGCCCTCGGCAATTTGCCTTGGCATCGCCGGCGTCGATCGACCGACGGACACCGAGACGATCCGCAGCATCATGCGTCGCATCGGCTACAAGTCGCGCGCGATCGTCGTCAACGACGCGCTGGTCGCGCTGGAGGCCGGCGCCAACGACCAGCCCGGTGTTGTCATTGTTGCGGGCACGGGATCGATCGCGTACGGCAGAAACGGATCCGCGCAGGCAGCTCGTGCCGGTGGATGGGGCTACTTGATTGGCGATGAAGGCGGGGGCTTCTGGATTGGGCGCTCTGCGCTTGCGTCGGTTGTCCGGCAGTTTGACGGCCGCGGACCAGCGACGCAGCTGACGGAGCTCATCCTTCGTCACATGGGCTTGGCAAGCCCGACCGAGCTGATACACGAAATCTACTACCGCGATCTGCATCGCCGGGCAATTGCGGGGCTGGCTGCGCTGGTGCACCAGGCGGCCGCCAACGGCGATGCCGTGGCCGCGCAGATCCTCGGACGCGCCGGCACGGAGCTCGCGGCTGCAGCCGCATCGGTGATCACCCGCCTTGGGATGCGCGGCGATGCGTTTCCCACCATCCTGGCTGGGGGAATCTTTCGCGGCGTTCCATTGCTGGCCCGCGACATGGAGACGCGGCTGTCCGAGATCGCTCCACGCAGCACCGTCCGCCTGTTGGAGGTAGAGCCCGCCGTAGGAGCCGTGAGGCTCGCCCTCGCCGCGGCGCGCGGTCAGGTGAGCGTCCCTTCGTACGTGTAGTGTGAACATTCGCATCTTCGACAATCCGAACGACACCGCCGTCGCGGCTGCGCGGCGCATCGCGGATGCACTTGCGCAAAACCCGGCGCTGGTCCTCGGACTGCCCACAGGACGCAGCCCGATTGCTACCTACGCCGAGTTGCGCCGGCTGCATGCGGCCGGCGAGGTGGATTTCGCCCGTGCCGTCACGTTCAACCTCGATGAGTTCGCCGGTATTGCGCCGTCACATCCTGGCAGCTTTCGGACGTTCATGGAGCGTCACCTGTTTGCGCTGGTGAACCTGCCGCCGACGCAGATTCATTTCCTCGACGGCTCTGCCAAGGACCTCGACGCCGAATGCGAGGGTTACGAAGCAGCGATTCGCGCCGCTGGAGGAATCGACCTCCAGCTTGTCGGCATCGGTCGCAACGGCCACATCGGGTTCAACGAGCCGGCAAATGCATTGACGGCGCGCACGCATCGCGTCCGGCTCGAAGAATCGACGCGCCGCGACAACGCCGCGCTGTTCGAGGACGACATCGCGCGGGTCCCTCGTGAAGCGCTTTCGATGGGAATGGGAACGATTCTGAAGGCCGCTGCGCTCGTGCTGATTGCTACAGGAGAGCGCAAGGCGGATTGCCTGGAACGCGCGCTGCACGGACCGGTCTCGACGCGCCTGCCGGCGTCGTTTCTCCAGCTGCATCGCTCCGTCGAGCTCTACCTCGACCGTGCTGCAGCGGTGCTGCTCACGTAGGGCGGGCCTTTACGGCCCGCCGGACCAGAGGCGCCCCGTAAAAGGCGCCCTATTTACTTACGTCGGCGTTCGGCTCGAGGCGGCCTCGGCATGGCCCTGCAGCATCCCGCGCAGCCGCGGTTCGATGTCCTCGCCGATTGCCTCGCGCATCGAGTCGTGCGCCTTGCGCAGCCGTGACATGGCTTTCAGATAGGGCAGCCCGGTCTTCTGCATCACGATTGCAGCCTTCACGTTCCAGTGCGCCTTCTTCAGGAGCCTGTCGGCTTCGTCGTATTCCATTCCGGTGACGATGTTGACGATGCGGCGCGCACGATCCTTGAGCTTTTCCGATCCGGTGTGCACGTCCACCATCAAGTTGCCGTACGTCTTGCCGATCTGCACCATGGCGCCAGTAGTCAGCATGTTCAGCACCAGCTTCGTTGCGGTGCCTGCCTTCAATCTCGTGGAGCCGGCAATGACTTCGGCGCCGACGGCCGGCGCGATGGTGAGGTCGACAAACGTCTGGAGCTCGGTGCCCGGGTCGCACGTCACGAAGATGATGCGCGCGCCCACCTTTCGCGCGCGGGTCAGGGCGCCGCGAACGAACTGTGTCATCCCGCTGGCGGAGACCGCGACAACGATGTCCTTCTTGGTCGGCTGGAACCTCATGATGGCGCGCGCGCCTTCTTCGTAGTTGTCCTCGACGCCCTCTTTCGCCGCGAACGTCGCCCCCTGTCCACCGGCCATGATCGCCTGCACGAGAGAGGGTTCGGTGCTAAAAGTAGGCGGCATCTCTGCCGATTCGAGGACGCCGAGCCGCCCGCTGGTCCCGGCGCCGACGAAGACCACTCGACCCTCCTTCCGCAGCGCCGACGCAATCATCTCGATGCCGACGGCGATCCGCTCGCGCTCGCGCTGCACGGCCGCAAGCATCTTGCGGTCTTCGCTGACCATCAGGTCGACGATTTCCCCCGTCGAGAGCTTGTCGATGCCAAGGCTGGAAGGATTGATCGCTTCGGTCGGCAGCGACTGCCATTTCGAACGCATCACCATCGTTGTCGGGCGTCCACGGTCTGTAGGTTCACGTACAATTCTACCGATTCAACCAGCCAAGGGCTCGGCCCTTGATATCCCTTTGATACAGTGATCCAGGGGCGACGTGAAAGCCCTTGGCTGGTTACCCAGTGTCTCTTTGGCGCGCTCTGCGCGCCTAGGACCGCTATGCGGCTCTTCACAACGAGTACGAAATTCTCGATTGGAGCCGTATAGCGGTCCAAGAAAGCGCGTGGCGACCGTTATTTCATCCAGGGTCGAGGCGTACCTCACGCACCTCGCCGTCGAACGGCGACTGGCCACCAACTCAGTGGACAGCTACGCGCGCGACCTGGCGCTGCTGGCAGAGTTTGCCGCGGGACGCGGGGTTCGAATCGAGAGGCTGACGCGGCCCGACCTGGAGGGCTTCGTCCGCAGCCAGATGTCCGGGGGGCGCTCGCCGCGTTCGGTTGCACGCGCCGTCGCCTGTTACCGCGGCTTCTACAAGTTTCTCATCCTCGATGGCCGCGTGAAAGCCAGTCCTGCCGACGACCTTCGCCCGCCCCGCGCCTGGAAATCGCTGCCGCGCTTCCTGTCGGTGGAGGACGTCGATCGTCTGGTCGCACAGCCTGATGTGACGACGCCTCGCGGATTGCGCGATCGCGCGCTCATCGAGCTCTTGTACGCCACGGGCATGCGCGTGTCCGAGCTGATCGGGTTGCGTCCCGGCGACGTGAATCTCGACGCGTCCTACCTCACATGCACGGGCAAGGGCGACAAACAGCGAATCGTGCCAATCGGCGATGAGGCCGTGGCGTGGGTTCGACGCTACATACGCGAGGCGCGCGGCGTGCTGCTGGGCCGGCGAAGCAGTCCGCGTCTGTTCGTCAACGCGCGCGGGGGCGGTGCGGGTCTCACGCGGGTTGGATTCTGGAAGATTCTCAGGGCGTATGCGCTTCAGGCGGGCCTGAAGACACCGGTTAGCCCACACATGCTGCGACACTCCTTTGCCACGCATCTGCTGGAGCGTGGCGCCGACCTGCGCGCCATCCAGATGATGCTCGGCCACGCCGATCTGTCCACGACACAGATCTACACGCATGTCCTCGAGCAGCGGCTGCGGGCCGTCTATGACCAGTTCCATCCCCGTGCGTAAGATCGCCTTGATCGCGCTGTTGGCCGGTGCCGGCAGCGCCTGGTATCTCGCGCTTCCGCCGCGCGCCGTATCCGGCATCGCGATCGGACAGGGAGCCCCGAAGGTGGTGCGCGGCGCCATCCACATTCATACAGACCGTTCGGACGGCACGGGTACGGTTGACGAGGTTGCGGCGGCGGCGGCGCGCGCGGGGCTCAACTTCGTCGTCTTCACCGATCATGGCGACGCGACCCGCAAACCTGACCCGCCGCAGTACCGTTCGGGAGTGCTCTGCATCGACGCTGTCGAGATCAGCACGGACGACGGTCATGTCGTCGCGCTCGGCGTCCCGCAGTCGCCGTATCCGCTCGGCGGCGAAGCGCGCGACGTCATCGACGACGTCATGCGCCTGGGCGGTTTCTCGATTGCCGCCCATCCCGGATCGCCGAAACCGGAGCTCCGCTGGACTGATTGGACGCTGCCAATTGCCGGTCTCGAATGGCTGAACGGCGACAGCGAATGGCGTGACGAATCGCGCTGGACGTTGACGAGGGCGCTGCTGACATACCCGGCGCGTCAGACTGAGACGCTCGTCACGCTGCTCGATCGTCCGGATTCGGTGCTGCAACAGTGGGACGTACTGGCGCGCGGCCGACAGGTGGTCGCCATCGCCGGAGCGGACGCTCACGCGCGACTCGGCTTCCGCAGTCTCGGCGAGCCGTACGACAACGGCGCGTCGCTGCACGTGCCGTCGTACGAACGGGTGTTCCGCGCATTCTCCAACGTGCTGATAGGAGTATCGCTGGCTGGCAACGCAGAAACAGACGCCGAGCAGGTCATCGGCGCGATCCGCGACGGACATGTCTATTCGGCCATCGACGGGATCGGTGACGCCGGCATCCTCTCGTTCACGGCGACCGACGGCGGCATGCGTGCTGAAGCGGGCGACGTCATGCCGATTGGACGGGCGATCACGCTGCGTGCCGAGGTGCGGGGCCGCGAAGACGCGCGCATCGCGTTGTTCAAAGACGGCGTCGCACGCGCCGAGTCCGGACCGCTGCTGGAGCACATCGTCGAACCCGGCACGCCTGGTGTGTATCGCGTCGAAGTCTCGCTGCCTGACGCGCCTGGACAGCCTGGCGTGCCATGGTTGCTCTCGAACCCGATTTATGTCGGGGAGCGCACGAACGTCCCGGCGGTGGCGCAACCCCCGCCTGCGAAGTTCGACGTTCGATATGCCGATGGTCCCGCCACTGCCTGGACGGTTGAAACGAGTCCGGCCTCCAAGGCAGCGCTCGACGTGGTTCCTGCGGAACGCGGGACTCAGCTGGCGCTGCGGTATGCCGTCGGCGGTGCAGCATCGGCCAGCCCGTACGCGGCGTTCGTCCTGCATGCTGACAGGGCGCTGGCAGAGTACGACCGGCTGATATTCACCGCACGCGCCGATCGGCCGACGCGGGTGTCGGTGCAACTACGCGAGCCAAGTGGCGTGAACGGCGAACGGTGGCACAGATCGGTGTTCATCGGCACCGAGCCGCGAGACATCACGGTCTACTTCCGCGACCTCCGACCGCTCACGACCGCGCGCGCACAACCGATGCTCGCCAACGTCGATTCGATCCTCTTCGTCCTCGACACGGTGAACACGGCGCTCGGAGGCAGCGGGCGGATCTGGATGGATGATGTGAAGTATGCGCGATAGATCGTTCGGGGCGTTCGGATCGTTCACGTCGTTCGGATCGTTCGGGATGTTCGCGCTCGGCTCGTCGAACTTCCGAACGATTTCAAACGATCCGAACGAGCCGAACGACTTTACGCCGTCGGTCGCGCGCGCAGCGCGCTCAGTACTTTCCCGAGAAACTCGTTGAGCTGGTTGTCGCGAATCCAGCGAACGACCACGATCAGATCGTTCTCCCAATCGATATAGACGATATTGGGACCGTTGCCCACAAACCTCACGCTCGATTCAGGTGTCGCCGGCATCGGCTTGCGCGCGGTGTTGAGGTACCAGTTCATGTAGCCGTACTCGCTGTTCGCCGTGCCCGGCGTGCGCGCCTGCTTGATCCATTGCTCGGACACGAGCTGTCGGTCCTTCCATTTGCCGTTGCGCAGAAACAGGTATCCGAAGCGCGCCATGTCGTACGCGTTGATGAACATCCCGCCGCCCCAGTGACCGCCGCCCGACACGGACTGAATCCGACGTCCGTCGAGCTCGACCCACGAGTTCTCGTAGCCGTGCCAGCGCCACGTGGACGAGGCGCCGATCGGTTCCATGATTTCCTCGCGCAGCACCTCGGGCAGAGGCCGGCGAAAGATGTGCAGCAGCGCCAGCGCGAATGCGTTCACGCGGACGTCGTTGTACTTGTACCGGGTGCCTGGCTCGTACAGCTTCCGGTTCGGCCACATCGGCGGGTCCCCTTCAGGCCGGTCGGCCCAATCGGGTTTGCCCCAGAGCGTACCCTGCCAGTCGCTCGACTGTCGCAGGAGATGGTCCCACGTGATCATCCGGTTGTGGGGCGCTTCGAACAGATCAACGCCGGCGGGCATGTAGTCGCGGGCGCGGTCGGCGACGTCGCGGATGAGCCCTTTCTGCCACGCCAGTCCCGCGACGGTCGACAGGAAGGTCTTGGTGACGCTGTGCGTCATGTCGACCCGCGACGGTTCGCCCCATTCCGCCACGAGGTAACCGCGTCGAATGACGAGCCCGCTCACGGGCCCGCGCTCCTTCATCGGGCCGATGGGCGTATCAAACGGCTCGCGTGCGCCGAAGGTTGTCGCCTGGTCGAGGAGCAGATCCTTGAAGCGCGTGGTTTCGTTGTCGACCGCAAACCGGACGGCATCGTTCAGCAGCGCCGCGTCGAACCCGACCTCAGCGGGCATACGGCGCTCCCACTCCAGCGGGGGAGGGAAGTATGGAGCGGACGTCTGTCGCGCTTGCGCCTGCGGTTGCGCAACCGCTGCTGCGAGTCCAAGCGCGAGGGCGACGACGGCAAGGATCAGGCGGGGCATGAAGAGCCTCCTAAAAACGCGACGAGTACACGCGAGTCGCACCGTTCTGCGTTCAGGTGCGAACCGTCAACAGCAGATAGCCCGCGCCCGCGCCAAACAGCAGGTTTGGCGCCCAGGCCGCGAGCAGCGGCGTCAGCACGCCGCCGGTGCCGAGCGCAGCGAAGACACTGATCGCCACCCAGTAGGAGATGGCCAGCACGATGCCGACGCCAATGCCGTACATCGCCCCGCGCCGGCCCGTCGTCACGGCAAACGGAACGGCGAGGAGTGTCATCACGATCGTGACGAAGGGGAACGAGAGTTTGCGCTCGAGGGCCACCAGCTGTGCGCTCACATCGAAGCCGCTTGCGCGCAGCCCCGCCGTATAGTCACGGAGCTGGGAGTAGCTCATGAACCGTTCGTCCGGCTGCTGGGTGTCAAAGTACGCAGCGGGCTCGAGGCGCGCATCCAATTCGGCAAACGGCGTGTAGGCGCGCGTCTCGCCTTCCGGCGTCAGATCGCGTGTCCACCCACGCTCGAGCGTCCACGCGTCGTTCCCGTTCTGTCCTCGGTTCGCCGCATAGGTGGCCAGCTCGGCGTACGTCCGGCGCGTCAGCACTTGCATGCCGTCTCCGAACTCGTAGACCGACAGGCCGCTGAGCCGCTGCGTCCGAGGGTCGTAGTAGTCGTAGTGATAGATTTCGCCTCCGCTGCCCGTGACCCACTGCCGGTACAGCACGTCGAACGTTTCAGGGGAACCGCCTCGAATCACGTGGCGGATGGCTTCTGCACGGCGGTTTGACGGCCCAAGGACGCTTTCGTCGAGAAACCAGAGAATGCCGCCGGCCATCGCCGCGCCGGCAAGCATCGGGAGCGCCACGCGGTACAAGCTGATTCCGCACGCCTTCATCACCACGAGCTCGCTGTTCTTGGTGAGGAGTCCAACGGTGACAAGGGCAGCCAACAACACCGACAGCGGCAGGATGTAATAGATGTACTGCGGCGTCACGAACCAGAAATACGACCACAGCATGTCCCACGTCGCCTGTCCGCGGAACACCTTGTCCGACAGGTCGAGGAAAGTCGAGATATAGAAAACGCCCGCCATGGCCGCTGCCGACAGTGCAGCGATGCGCGCGTACAGCGTGGCGACATAGCGATCGAGCGTCCCGACCATCGGCAGCCTGAGCGGGGGAATCACGATCGACCCGAACCGGGGGAGTGTCGGCAGCCGCAGCGGCCGGTCGAACCCGCGGTCGCGCCACAGGAAGAGCAGCCCGCCAACCGTGCCCAGGACGATGTTGGGGGCCCATGCGCCAAGCCACGGCGGAATGATGTGCCCCCGCACGAGCGACTGGCCGAACCAGAGCACGACGTAATAGATAAAGATCACCCCTATCCCAATAACGAAGCTGGAGAGCTTGCCGTCGCGTCGATTGCTGGCGCCGAGCGCCAGACCTATCAGGCCGAAGACCAGGCACGCAAACGGAATCGAGAACTTCTTCTGGATTTCGAACAACTCACTGTGCGGATAGATGCCTTGCCGCTCGAGCTCTGCGGCACGCTCCTCGAGCTGCGGTATCGTCATTTCGCGCGCGCCAAGCGGGGGGCCCGAGCGTGGAAAGACGGTTTCTGGATTCAGACTAAGAAGCAGCCTCTCGAACCGAAAGACCTCGTACTTGCCGCCGCTCTCGGCCGTGTGGCGCGCACCGTCCTCGAACACCATCTCGACGGTTCGCTGCTGCCGATCGATGACGACGCGGCCGCGCCGCGCCAGGAACGCCGCCGGCGTGGAGGCTGAGCGATTGTCGACCATGAACACGTCGGTCCAGCCGCCGCCCGACGGAGACACCTCGCGCACGTACAGCACGACGTCCGGGAAATCTTCGAAGAACACCCGCGGACGCACCTCGCCCTCGGCTCGCTCCGCAACGACGCCGAACGTGATCTCGCGGAAGCGCTGGTTCGCGTCTGGCACCCCCACGAGCAGAATGTAGGACGTGGCAATCCAGGCAAGCACCGACAGCAGCGCGACAGGCCGCATCAAGCGCAGCAGGCTCACGCCACACGCCTGCAACGCGACGAACTCGCGGTCGGCTGACAGGCGTCCGAACGCTACGAGCAACCCCAACAAGAGCGACATGGGGATGGTCAGCGACAGCGTGGCTGGCAGCAAGGTCGCCATCACGCGCAGCACGACCGGTATGGGAACGCCCTTGGAGATGAAGCTTTCCGCGTACTCGATGAGGAACGGAATGATTAACATGAACGTGAAGACGAGCAGCCCGATCACCAGGGGCCACAACACCTCACGAATCACGTAGCGATCGACGATGCGCATCCTCAATGAAGGCCGGGATCCGGGATTCGGGATCCGGGATCCGCGAGATCCGCGGGATCCGAACGGCACTGATTTCGCCGGATCCCGGATCCCGAATCCCGGATCCCGTCTCGATTGACCATTATGACCCGCGTCGCGCTCCTCTGGCACATGCATCAGCCGTTCTACCAGGACCTCCTGACCGGGGAACACGTCCTGCCGTGGGTCCGGCTCCACGCGGTGAAGGATTACTGGGGGATGGTGGCGCTGCTGCGTGAGTTCCCGACGACCAAGGCCACGTTCAACCTCGTTCCGTCACTCCTCGTACAGCTCGAAGCGTTCGCCCGCGGGGAGGCGCGGGACCGGCACCTCGACCTGGGGCTCAAGCCGGCGGAACAACTGACGCATGACGAGCGGGCGTTCTGCATCGAGAACTTCTTCCATGCGCAGCGACCGCGCATGATCGATCCGTACCCGCGCTACCGCGAGCTGCTGGACCGCCGCGGCAACGGGGGAAAGCTCAACGCGCGGCTGCAAACCTCGCAGTTCGCCCTCGAGGACCTGCGCGACCTGCAGGTGTGGCACAAGCTCGTCTGGATCGATCAGTGGTACCACGACCACGACTCCCGCATCCGGGCGCTCCTGGCCAAGGAGCGCGGATTCACCGAAGACGACAAGGCCACGCTCAGGCAGGTGGAGCTCGAGCTGCTTCGAAACGTCATTCCCGAGTACGCAGCCGCGGCGGCGCGAGGGCAGGTCGAACTGTCGACGTCGCCTTTCTACCACCCGATCCTGCCGCTGCTGTGCGATACCGACGTGTATCTGCGGACGCATCCCGATTCGCGGAGGCCTCGCGATCGATTTCGTCATCCGGAGGACGCGGCCGAACAGCTCGCACGGGCGGTCGGACTGCACGAGCGGCTATTCGGTCAGCGGCCGCGGGGGCTGTGGCCGTCGGAAGGGTCCGTGTCGGACGACATGCTGCCGCTCGTCGCAGACGCGGGCTTCCAGTGGATGGCGACCGACGAGGAAGTTCTGGCGCGGACGCTTGGAATGTCGTTCGGCCGCACGGGCGACGGTCACGTCGATCAACCCGAGAAACTCTATCGCCCGTACGCCGTGGCGGGAGGCCGACAGTCGGTTGCGTGCGGGTTCCGCGACCACGCCTTGTCCGACTTGATCGGCTTCACATACGCGTCGTGGTCGCCTGAGGGAGCGGCAGACGATTTCGTGTACCGGCTCGTGAGCGCCGGTCGGCGGTTCGCCGCGCGCACCGGCGGGGAAGAGGCCACCGTCTTCGTCATCCTGGATGGCGAGAACGCGTGGGAGCACTACGACCACCAGGGTCGCCCGTTTCTGCGGGCGCTGTATGGCCGCCTGGCGTCGCATCCAGAAATCGCAACGGTGACGATGACGGAAGCGTGCGCCGCACCAAGGCAGACGCTGGCGTCGATTTACCCCGGGTCGTGGATCAACGGTGACTTCTACATCTGGATAGGCCACCCGGACGACCACCGCGCATGGAGCCAGCTTGCCGAGGCGCGGCACGCGCTCGATGGTGCGGCCGCGACGGCCTCCTCGGCAGCGCTGGCACGCGCCCGTGAGGAGATGCTCATCGCCGAAGGGAGCGACTGGTTCTGGTGGTACGGCGACGATCACTCGTCGGAGCACGACCGCGAGTTCGACGACTTGTTTCGTCGGCACATCCGGAACGTCTACCGAGCGCTCGGCCAGCCGGTGCCGGAAGAACTCTTCGTCACCAACATCACCACGCAGCCGTCCACCATTGCGGTGGAACCGGCAACCGGCTTCATCGATCCGACGATCGACGGCGAGGTCACGAACTACTTCGAATGGATGGGCGCGGGCTGCGTTGATACGTCGGCCGCAGCGACCACCATGCACAGGTCGGGCGACGGCCAGAGCGTGGTGGGGCTGATCGAGTTCGGGTTCAATCGCGACCGACTCTTCATCCGTTTGGACGGTCCGCGCCCGGTTCGGGACCTCCTCGAACCGGATCTCGAAATCCGAATCCGTTTCCTCACCCCGGCGGGCATTCAGGTTGTGGTGCAGCAGCTGACGGTCGCGGCGTCGCGCGCCGGGGACCTTGCTCCGGCGACTGCGCACGCCCGCGTGGACGTGCGCCGCGCCGCCCAATGGGAGCCGGGCGGATGCGACGGCGTGGAAGCCGCGGCAGGCGACATTCTCGAGGTGCAGATCCCGTTTCGCTGTCTGCGCGTCGAGGCGCCCACGCATCTGGCGTTTCTCGTGGCGGTGACGCGTGGCGGGCTGGAAGTGGAGCACCATCCGCGGCAGGGACCGATTGAGTTCGACGTGCCTGCCACGATATTTCCCGTGCGGAGCTGGACGGCGTAAGGGGTCGCGACCCGGAGCGTCTATTTAGTTAACATAACGTATATTATGCGTCGTTATGGATTCTGCTGAAGAAATCGGCTCCGGCCCCCACGCGCCACCCGTCCTCGCTGTGCCGCCCCGCCCCCTGGGGGCCCGAGCCACCGCTTCCGTTGCCCCGACATGCGTCGCGGGTCGCTAGTTGCGACACGAGGAGGCGTCAACTGTTACCGGGATGCTCGCAGTTCGCGGATGATCTGCTCGAGTGCGTCGATGATTTCCGACTTGTCCACCTTGCTCTTGCTGAAGCTCATTCGAAGTCGGAAAGTCTTCGTGGGCGCGCGGAAGGCGTACACGAACGGGCGTGGGCGCGCCAGTGTCGCCTTGCTCGTTTCCGTCCTCACGTCCTGGCGGGTCACGGATCCCTGCGCGGCCATTTTCTCCACGAGCGCCAGCATCCTCTCGGGAGTGGCCTGCCGGACGATATGCAGCAGCGTGGACCGCGACGTGATGTCGGCCAGCCGACATAGGTTTCGGACCTCGCTCGGCATGTTGTTCAGTGCGAGCGACTCGGTGATCGACGTGCGCGACTTGCCGAGCCTCTGTGCCATGTCTTCATGCGTGTAGTGGCACCGCTGGGCCAGCTGCTGCAGCGCCTCGGCTTCTTCAAACGCCGTGAGGTCCTTCCGCTGCAGGTTTTCGATCAGCGCCAGCTCTACCACTTCCGCGTCGCTGGCGAGCCGCTCGATGATCGGGATCTCGCGGAGGCCGGCTTGAACCGCCGCGTGATACCGCCGCTCCCCGGCAATGATCTGGAGGCGGGGCCCACGCTGCCGCACGATCAGTGGTTCGATGATCCCCTTCTCCGTGATCGAGGCGATCAGCTCCGAGAGATCCCCCATCACCTGACGTGGCTGATCCGGGTTGGGATCGAGCAGCTCGATTGGCACCATGCGGCCCACGGGCACACCCGCGGACGCTGCCAGCGTCTCGACATAGTGCTCGTCATGCCGCATCCGCAGCGTGTTAGGCAGTCCGCGCTTCGACACGTTCGATGACCTCCTCGCACAGGCTGTAGTAGTCCGTCGCGCCTGCAGAATCGGGCGCGAACGTGAAGATCGATTCCTTGTACGCCGGGCTCTCCTCCAACCGCACGCTCTTGGTGATCACCGTCCTGAAGACCTTTCCGCCGAACACCTTCTGAATTTGCTCGCGAATGTCGCGCGCCAGCGCCGTGCGCTTATCGTGCATCGTGATCACGACGCCCAGGATGCGCAGCGCCGGGTTCGGCCGCTGCCGCACCTTCTCAATCGTCTCGAGCAGGTCGTCGGTCCCCTCGAGCGCGAAATACGACGACTGAATCGGAATCAAGAGGTGCGTGGCGGCCACAAGCGCGTTCACCGTCAGCAGGCCGAGCGCCGGCGGGCAGTCGATGACGATGTGCTTGTACGCCCCGTTGAGCTGCGCGATCTTGTCTTTCAGCTTGAAGTGCGCGTCCAACTCCCCCACCAGCCGCGCTTCCAGCTTCGCCAGGCCGATTCGGCTCGGCGCGATGAACAGGTTGGGGAGCGTCGTCGGCTGAACGACCTCCTCGAGCAGGCAGTTCGGTTCAGCGATCGCGTCGTAGGTGCTGCGGCCGATGGCGCCGTGATCCAGGAACGAGATGCTGCTGTTCGCCTGCGGGTCGAGGTCGATGAGGAGCGTCTTGGCGCCACGCATCGCCAGCGCGGCGGCAAGATTGACGGCTGTCGTGGTCTTGCCCACGCCGCCCTTTTGATTGGCGATGGCGACGATCATCTCGATGAACGGATATATTGTGGAGGACTGACGTGCCCATTCTAGGGATAGTGTTACGGGAGATCAAGTGACAACTCGAGGGGCACATGCCCCAACACACAAATAGGGCGACCACCCTGTGGGATTCGCGATTGGCGATTTGCGATTGTCAGGTCGCGCGATGTCGGCCGGCCGACAAGGGCCGGTTAGTGGTTGGTGGTTCGTAATCAGTAGGTGGTCGGTAGTCGCTGGTAGCTGGTAAGTGGTAGCAACAACAAAGAACCACGAACTCACGCTACCAACCACCAACCACCAACTAGCCTTTACATCTTGTACTTGCCGAGCTCTTCAGGGTCGAGGCTCTCCAGCCACTTCTGCAGCCGGTCGCTGTCCGCGCGCTCCGAGGCAAAGTCCACCGTCTTCGCGTTGTCGATGACCGCCTCTTCCACTAGGATGGGCGAGCGCGTGCGCAGCGCCAGCGCAATCGCATCGCTCGGGCGCGCGTCAATCACGACGCGCTCGCCGCGGACGGTGAGATGGATGATCGCGTAAAACGTGTTGTCCTTGAGGTCCGACACGACGACGCGGTCGACGCTGCCTTCGAGGTCGGTAATGACGTTCCGCAGCAGGTCGTGCGTCATCGGCCGCGGCGTGGCGATGTTCTCCATCTGGAGCGCGATGGCGTTCGCCTCGAAGATCCCCACCCAGATCGGGAGCACGCGGTCTCCCCCTTTGTCCTTCAGGATGACGATCGGCATGTTCGTAATGGGGTCCACCATCAGCCCCTTGATGGTCATTTCAATCAGCATCGCTGTCTCGTCCGGACTGAGAGCGCATCGGGCTTGCCTCGCTACGCAAAAGCCGCGCCTCCGATTCCAGGACGACCTCCCCCCGCACACTGTTCGGACCGGCGCGGCGAATAGCGACCGGGACTGTCCGTCCGAGCCACGAGACCAGATCGCGATCCGGAACGGGAAAATTGACCACCGTATTGCCTGTCGTCCGGCCCGCGACCTCGCCAGCATGCCTGCGGCTGGTGGCGTCGACAAGAACCGCGACGCTCTCCCCAATCATCCGCTCGTGGATCGTCATCTGAATCTCACGCTGCCGCCGCTGCAATGCCACAATGCGAGCCGTCTTTTCGGCCTCGCTGACATCATCGGGCATCCGTTGGGACGCCAGCGTGTTCGGGCGCATGGAGTACTTGAACGTGAACATGCTGTGATACCGCACCGATTCGACCAGCGACAACGTCTGTTCATAATCTTCCGTCGTCTCGCCTGGAAAACCAACGATCATATCGGTCGATAGTGCCACGTCCGGAATGGCTTCGCGAATCCGATGTACCAGGTCCAGGTACTGCTCGCGCGAATGCCGCCGCCGCATGGCGGCGAGAATGCGCGTCGACCCCGACTGCACCGGCAGATGCATGTGCTTGCAGACCTTCGGCAGATCCCGAACCATCTCGATGAGCCTCTGGGTGGTGTGACGCGGGTGCGGGCTCGCAAACCGAATCCGTTCGACCCCCGGCACGTCGTGCACCTCCTCGAGCAGCTGAGCAAAGTCGCACGCCGGGTCGTCCGGCGCCTGATAGTGATTGACGATCTGGCCGAGCAGCTGAACTTCCCGGTGCCCCGTCTCGACGGCCTGGCGAACGTCCGCGACGATGTCGGCCTTGGCGCGCATCCGTTCGTGCCCGCGGGTGTACGGCACGACGCAGAATGCGCAGTAATCGTTGCACCCTTCGATGATCGTGACGTACGCCTTGACCGGATCCGCCCGCCGGGCGATGCCGAGTGGAAAACTCACGTCATCCATCGGACTGATGTCCACCGCGGCGAACGCTGACTCGGCAGCCCGTTCGACAAGCACGGGCAGCATCTTCACCCGCTGCGTCCCCAGGACGAGATCGATCACATGGCCGTTGGTCTTCTTGAGTAGGCGCGCACCTTCTTGCTGCGCGACGCACCCGGTCACCGCGACGATCGGACGGCGCCCGGTCTCGTCGCCGAGGACGCGGAGCTCGCCCAGGCGCGTGTACAACTTCTCTTCGGCGTGTTCGCGAACGCTGCAGGTATTGATGACGACGATGTCGGCGTCGCGCTCGTCATCGGTGGGCTCGTAACCCGCCTGATCCAGCAGGCCGGCCATGCGCTCGGAGTCGTGAACGTTCATCTGACAGCCGAATGTCTCGATCAGGTATCTCTTGGCCATCTCTACGCACCGCCCGACTTTCGCCTTCGCCCGGGACTTTCGCTTTCGCCTTTCGCCCCAGCCCCGAGCAGCTCCCGGGCGGCCGCGCGCGCCGGGGCGGTCACCGCGCTCCCGCCGATCATCCGGGCGATTTCCTCAACGCGTGCGACATCGCCGAGCCGTTCGACGGACGTGAGGGTTCGCCCGCCACGCACATTCTTCTCGATCCGAAAGTGCGTTGTCCCCTGCGCGGCAATCTGCGGCAGGTGTGTGATGCAGAGGACCTGGAACCGGCCACCGAGCGCCCGCAGCCGCGTGCCGACCACATCGGCGACCCGCCCGCCGATGCCAGCATCGACTTCATCGAAGATGAGCGTCTTTCCGGCGTCGTTCCCGACAGTCATGGTCTTCAGCGCCAGCATCACGCGCGACAGCTCGCCGCCGGACACAATCCGCGCCAGCGGTCTCAGCTCCTCACCCGGGTTAGGAGACACGTAAAATTCACTGCGATCGATGCCCGCCTCGGTCCACTCGTCGGGACCGAGCTCTGCCGCGTTGAACCGGACCTCGAAGCGCGTGCGCGCCATTGCCAGCTCGGCGAGCAGTGCCTCGACCTTGCGAGCGAACTGCCCAGCCGCGTCGCGCCTGCGTCTCGAGAGATCGCGCGCAGTCGCGAGGTACCGTTCGCTCGCCGCGCCAAGGGCCTTCTGCAGGTCCTCGGCGCGCTCTCCTGCTCCCGTCAGCAGCTCCCGCTCGCGCGCGAGCGCTCGGCCGCGGGCAATGACATCTCCGAGCGTCGGACCGTACTTCCGCTTGAGCCGCTCCAATAGTGCCAGGCGATCCTCGACTTCCTGCAGGCGGGCAGGCGATGCATCGACGCTCTGGCCGTAGCTGCGGAGGAAGAACGCGAGATCCTCGAGCTGCCCCTTGATGCCGTCGCGAGCTTCGACGTACGCCGAAAACTGCGGATCGATGGCCGCGAGTTCCCCCACGCGCTTCCAGACGCCGCCGAGTGACGCCAGCACCGCACCGTCGCTGTCGTAGAGGGCGGCGTAGCTCTCCTCGCAAAGTCGCTGCACACGCTCGGCGCTCGCGAGAACCTGGCGGGTGGCGCCGAGCGCGTCGTCTTCGTCGTCGCCGGGCGCCGCTTTCTCGATCTCGCCGAGCTGAAAGCTGATCAAATCGAGGCGGGCCGCCTTCTCGCGAGCGTCCATCCGGGATCGTTCGAGTTGCTCGCGCAGCGTTCGAACATCGGTCCAGGCCTCGGCTACGCGCGACACGAGCTCACCGAGTCCGGCGTACTCATCCAGCACCGGGAGATGCGTGAGCGGGTCGAGCAGCGCCTGATGCTCGTGTTGACCGTGAAGTTCGACCAGGCGTGCGGATAGCTCGCGAAGCGCGGCGGCGGTTGCCAGGGCGCCGCCGATGAACGAACGGCTCCGTCCTTGGCTCGTGAGCTCGCGGCGGATGATGATGTCCTGACCGCGCTGTTCGAAAATCGCTTCGATGGTCGCGTGCGCCTCGCCGGTGCGCACCAGATCGGCCGACGCGCGCGCCCCTAGCAGCAGGCCGACTGCTTCCACGACGATGGACTTTCCCGCGCCCGTCTCACCGGTCAGGACGTTGAAGCCGGGCTCGAACTCGACGTCAACGGCCTCGATCACCGCAAGATTGCGGATCCGGAGAAAACGGAGCATGCGCGCAGAACCCTCATCGTATCATATATTTGACAGCATTCCGGGTGCGTGTTAGGCTGGCTGTTCCTGCGCCTTCCCAGCGGCGCGCGTCCGACGTTCCGGAGGCCTTCGTTGCGCACGCTCGGCTCCCTTCTGTTCGCGCTGCAAGTGCAGGGCGACGGAATTCCTTCTGCCGGGAGCGGCGATGTCATCACGCTTATCGCCGACACGACACCGCTCAATCAGGCGGTGCTCATCATCCTGGTGCTTTTCTCCGTCGCGTCATGGGCGATCATCCTGCAGAAATTCTGGTCGTTCCGCCGGGCGCAGCGCGACACGGCGCGCTTTCTCGACGTGTTCCGTCGCAGCAGCAAGTTCTCGGAAGTGCAGGCCGCGTGCTCGTCGCTGCCGGCGTCGCCGCTGGTCGGCGTCTTCCAGGCAGGCTATGCGGAAATGAACGCCCAGTTCCGCGTCGGGGGCGATCCGGGTCACGCGGCTCAGCCCTCCAATCCGCCGGCCGCTCCGGTGCGTCCAACTCTCAAGAGCCTCGACGGCGTGGACCGTGCGCTCATACGCGCGGCCACCAATGAGGTGAGCAAGCTCGAGCGCCGAATGACGTTTCTTGCGACCACGGCGGGCGTCACGCCGTTCATCGGGCTCTTCGGCACCGTCGTTGGAATCATGATTGCGTTCCAGCGCATCGGCGCCACGGGCTCGACCAATCTGGCGATCGTGGCGCCAGGAATCAGCGAGGCGCTCATTGCGACGGCGGCCGGGCTCTTCGCGGCGATTCCCGCGCTCGTGTTCTACAACCACTTCACGCACCGCGTGAAAGAGTTTTCGGCAACCATGGACGACTTCGCGCTCGAGTTCCTGAACATCGCCGAGCGCAATTTCACGTAGGCATTCATGCCCAAGGTCATGGCATCGGCGCCGAACGCCGGCGGTCGTCATCAGCGGGGTCGTCGCATCGCGCCCACGCTCTCGGAAATCAACGTCGTTCCGCTGGTCGACGTCATGCTCGTGCTGCTCATCATCTTCATGGTTGCGGCGCCCATGCTGCAGCGCGGCGTCGAGGTGAATCTGCCTGTGGCGAGCCGCTCCCAGGAGATTGCGAGCGACCGGCTGTTCGTGGACCTGCCGATTTCCTATCGCGAGGATCGACGCGTGTTCATAGAGAAGGAGGCAGTGCGTCTCGATTTCCTCGCCGAGCGCGTCAAGCAGATGATGCTGGCCCGCACGGACAAGCTGGTCTACCTGCGGGGCGACGGAGAAGTGAACCTCCAGGAGCTCATGGAGGTTTTCGATCGGCTGAAGGAAGGCGGCGTACAGAACGTCGGCATTATCTCGAAACTGCCGGGGGAACAGTGAAACACGGCGTGGCGTCATGACCGAGGTCACCGACGTGATCGTCGCGCGCCGGCAACAGCCTGAGCCATTCAGCGCGATGGTCGTCTGGTCGATCGCCGCCCATCTTGGCGTGCTGGCCTTTTTGATCTTTGGCCCGTTCGACTGGGGTGTCTCCGCCGATGAGACGCCACGGACGGTGATGACGATCAGTCTTGCAGGGGCGCCTGGCCCGCGTGCGGGTGGCATGACGCCCATGGGAGGCCGCGCGATTCCCGAGCCGACACCGGCGCCTCCGCGGCCGGTGCCTCCCCCACCGCCCAAGCCGCGCGAAGCGGCAACGCCGACCGCGCCGGTCAGGCGGCCGCCTCCGCAGCCCAAGCCATCGCCTGAAGAGCCCCGGCCAGGCGTGACCCGGACCGAAACCGGCGCACGCGGCCAGGGCTTCGGCCTTGCGACAGGCGGCTCCGGCGGCAGCGGCGTGCAGCTCGACGTGAGCAATTTCTGCTGTCCGGAATACATCGAGCAGATGGTGACGCTGATTCAGCGCAACTGGCAGGCGAATCAGGGCGTGCGAGGGGCGACGCTCATGAAGTTCACGATCAACCGGAATGGCTCGATTCAAGGCGTCATGGTCGAACGACCGAGCGGCTTTCTGGCGCTCGATCTCGCGGCCGAACGCGCCCTGCTGACAACCCGATTGCCCGAACTGCCGGTCCCGTTTCCGAACCCGACACTGACCGTGCACATTACGTTTGAGTATCAGAGGTGAATGTGAAGAAACTCTGGACCGGAAACCTAAAGGTTTCCGGCTACCGCGTCGCCGGCTACCTCGTCGCACTTACACTCGCTGCAACGGCGTCGGCGGCCGTACTCTCTGGGGTGGTAGCCGGAGGCCTTCAGGCCTCCGGAGTCTCCGCCTTGGTAGCCGGAGACCTTCAGGTCTCCGGGCTGGCCGCCGCACAGAATCCCGTCCAACAACCTGCCGCGCCCACCCCTCAACAGCCCTCCGAGGTCGCAGTGGTGATCAGCGGCGACCCCGGGACACCGCCTCGATACGCCATCCCCGACTTCCAGGCTCTGACGCCTGACGCCGCGGAGATCGCCAAGACCGTTGCGCAGGTGCTGTGGGACGACCTGACGTTCGAGCGCGAGTTCTACCTTATTCCTCGCGACACGTACGCGAGCATCCCGACCGCCCGCTCGCCGGAACAGATTGCATTCAACGCATGGAACGAGCTCGGCGCCGACGCGGTGGTGTTCGGGACGGTGCAGAAGACGGGCAACAACGTGCGCATCGAGGTCCGTCTCTTCAACGTCAGGACCAGACAGCCGGTGTTTGCCAAGGAGTACACCGGCGCCGACAACAATCCGCGGCTCTACGCGCACACTGTCGCCGACGAAATTCATCAGCAGCAGCGCGCGCTGCGAGGTGTCGCCCGGACCAAGCTCGCCTTCTCGTCCGATCGCAACCGCGAGCGGGTCGTCGGCTCGGTCGAGAACCGCGACGTCAAGGAGATCTACATCTCCGATTACGACGGCGCGAACGTGCGCCGCATCACCACGAATCGACAGTTGAACCTGACGCCCGTGTGGGCGCCCGATGCACGCTCGATTGCGTACACGTCATACCGCCGGGGATATCCGGACTTGTTCATCGCGCTGATCTACCAGGGCCTGCAGCAGGAACCGACAAAGGGTGGCACGCAGAACTGGCTGCCGATGTTCTCACCCGACGGGACCCGCATCGTCTTCACGTCGAGCCGCGAGGGAAATCCCGAGTTGTACATCATCAACAGGGATGGTTCCGGTCTTCGACGCCTGACGAACCATCCGGCGATTGATACCACGCCGACATGGTCCCCCACGGGGACCCAGATCTCCTTTACGTCGGACAGGGCCGGGCAACCCCAGATTTACATCGTTGGCGCCGACGGGCTGAACCTGCGGCGGCTGACGACGGCCGAATCGTACGCCGATCGTCCGACGTGGTCGCCGGCGCCGTTCAACGAGATTGCGTTTGCGGCACGCACGGGGCCCGGCTATGACATCAAGGTCTACGACCTGGCGACTGGCGTGACGCGGCAGATCACCTTCGGGGAGGGAAGCAACGAGAGTCCGGCGTATGCCCCGAACGGGCGGCACGTTGCATTTACATCGACGCGCACCGGACGCACGCAGATTTTCACGGTCGGCCGCGACGGTCGCGGACTTCACCAGGTCACCCGAGACGGCAACAACTTCACACCCTCATGGTCCAACTGATGCCTATGCGCGCTTACTTTGCTTTCGTGATTGCAATCTCTCTGGTCGCAGCCGGGTGCTCCCGGCGGCAGCCGCCCATTGCCCAGCCCGCTCCGCCTTCAGCTGCGGCGCCGCCCGCGACAACCGCCGCTCCCCCGCCGCCGCCCGTGCGCGTGGAGGAAGCGTTGCCCGTCCCGGGGGAGCCGGTCGCCGAGGATTCCATAGGCGGCCGGTCGCTCGACGATCTGAATCGCGATTCGCCATTCAAGCCGGTGTTCTTCGCTCTGGACAGCTCGGATCTCGACGATCCGGGACGAGCCGTCGTCTCCGGGAATGCAGCGCTGCTCAAGAAGTACTCGGCGTGGGTCATTACTGTCGAGGGCCACGCCGACGAGCGCGGCACCGCCGAGTACAACCTGGCGCTTGGCGAGCGGCGGGCGGTGGCCGTCAAGGCCTACCTCCTTTCGCTGGGCGTGGCGCCGGATCGGGTCAGAACGGTCAGCTACGGAAAGGAGTTCCCCTTCGATCCCGGTCATGACGAGGCGGCGTGGGCCAAAAATCGCCGCGCGCACTTTGTGATCACATCGAAGTAACATGGCCTTTGTGGCGCCTCCGCGCTCCAGGATGCGGCGAGCTCAGCCGAAACGTTGGAGGCGGCCACCCGTCCGAGGATCGAAATGACCAAGAGGATGTCGCTTGCAGTCGCTGCCGTTCTGACGTGCCTGGCCTCGCCGGCGTTCGCTCAGAACCGCGAGCACCAGCAGATGGCGGCGGAGCTGCGAATGCTGCAGGAACAGACTCAACAGCTCGCCATCACGCTTGCCGCGGTGAACCAGGCTCTCGCCGAATCACTAAAGTTGCTGAACGCCCGGCTGGATGAGACGAACAACACGATGCGTAAAGGCTTCGCAGACCAGAAGCTGCTCATCGACAACGTCGCCGGCGACGTGAGCCGGATCCGCGAGCGCGCCGGTGACACCAGCGTACGGATAGGGTCGCTGCAGGAGGAGCTCGAGGCGCTCCGCGTAACCGTTCAGGGACTGCAGCAGGTTGCGGTTGCGCCTCCGGTGCTCGTCGATCCAAACGCACCGATCGACCCCAACGCCGCGGCGCCTCCGCCAGCACCCCTGATACCGCCTGCTGCGCCTCCATCCACCGCCGCCGGCTTGTCGCCCACTCGCCTCTTCGACACCGCACAGGCCGATTATTTCGCCGGCCAGTGGAGCAGCGCGATCAGCGGGTTCGAGGCTTTCCTCCGCGCATTCCCGCGTTCGGAGCAGGCCGATGATGCGCAATTCACCATCGGTGAGACATATTTTTCGCAGAGCCAGTGGTCGGAGGCGATTGCCGCATACAATCAGGTCATCCAGTCGTACCCAGGCACCAACTCCGTGCCCCTCGCGTACTACAAGCGCGGGCTCGCACAGGAACGCCTCGGCCAGATCGACGCGGCGCGCGCATCGTGGGAAGCGGTCGCAAAGACGTTTCCCGACAGCGACCCCGGGCGCCTGGCCAAACAGGGACTGGATCGGCTGAGCCGAGCGCAACCGCAACCGCGCTGACAGGTCATCACGACGACAAGCGCGTCGTGTGACCTGCGCTGTCCAACGCCTGCGATAGGCTGGCGCAGGGGAGACACTCCGAGATGGGAAGCGTCAACAAAGTAATCCTGGTCGGGAACCTGGGGCGCGATGCCGAGCTGCGCTATACGGCCGGCGGCGCCGCGGTCGCCACATTGAACCTCGCGACAACCGAGGTGTGGAACGACAAGCAGGGTCAGCGCCAGGAGAAGACCGAATGGCACCGCGTGGTCCTCTGGGGCAAGCAGGCCGAGACGCTCCAGGAGTACCTCGTGAAGGGCAAGCAGGTGTACGTCGAAGGCCGTCTGCAGACGCGGCAATGGGACGACAAGGACGGCAACAAGCGGTACACGACGGAAATCAAGGCAGATCGGGTGACGCTGCTTGGCGGCGGCGGACGCGGCGGCGGAGGCATGGAACGCGGCGCCTCGCAGCCGGCAGGGCCTGATGAATCGCCGATAGAGCCGATCACCGACGACGATATTCCATTCTGAACTGTGACGGGATCGGGGATCCGGGATCCGTTCCTTCATCAAGCCTTTCGAATCCCGGATCCCGAATCCCGGATCCCGGAGTCATCCACCCGTCCGTACCGATCCTCGATCCTCACCACGTCGTCGAGCTCCGGCGTCGACACTTCGAGCACATCGCAGTCTTCGATCGCGGTCATCCGATGGACCGTCTTTGGTGTGACATGCACGACGTCGCCCGGCTGCATTTCCTGTTTCGTCAGCCTGCCCTCGCGCTCGATCTCGAATACCATCCGCCCTGAATACAGGTAGATGGTCTCGTCCTTGCGGTTGTGGTACTGGAGGCTCAGGGCATGTCCTGCGTTCACGTGCAGGATCTTCCCGACGTAGCGCTCCGTTTTCGCCCAGTGGAGCTCGTAGCCCCACGGTTTCTCGACGCGCGTGACTCCCATGATTTCCCCTGTCTTGGTCGTTGCGATCTCGTCGTCTCTAGTCTTCGGTCTCTGGGCCCTGAGCCCTGGGCCCTTCTTGTCTACGAATCCCGATGCTGGACGCGCAGTTTGACACCCTTGATCCCCGCGAGCGACTTCCTCAGCGTTTCGGCAATCATCACCGAACGGTGTCGCCCTCCGGTGCAGCCGATCGCGACGGTCAGATAGCTTTTTCCCTCGTGGACGTACTGCGGCAGCGCAAATTTCAGGAATGACGCGAGCCGGTCGATGAACTCGCGCGTCGCCGGGCTACGGCGCATGTAGCGAACGACGGCGGCATCGCGGCCCGTCAGGCCCCGCAGGCGCTCGACGAAGTGCGGGTTGGGCAGGCAGCGGACATCGAACACCAGATCGGCATCCATCGGCACACCGTTCTTGTAGCCGAAGCTCACGAGGTTGACCACGATTTCCGCCCTCGCGCGGCGGTCGCGCGACATCTGCATGAACCGATCGCGGAGCTCGTGCACGGTCATGTTCGACGTGTCGAGAATCAGGTCAGCCATCGCGCGGATGCTGTCGAGCCGGCGACGTTCCTCCGCGATCCCCTCGCTCACCGACCGATCGGCTGCGAGCGGATGGGGCCGGCGCGTCTCGCTGAACCGCCGCACGAGCGCGGAATCGCTCGCCTCCAGGAAGATCAGCTTCGGATTGACGCCCGGCTCGGCCTTCAGCTTGCGGTACACACGCGGAAACTCCGCGAGAAACCCACGTTCGCGCACGTCGACGACAATGGCGACCTTGCCAAGCCCCGTGTCCTCCCGCGCCGACAGCGCCGCGATGGTGGGGATCAGCTGTGTCGGGAGGTTGTCGATGCAGAAGTACCCGAGATCCTCGAGCGCGCGAATCGCCTGTGTCTTGCCTGAACCCGACAGACCTGTGAGGATCACGAACCGCCGTGTACCGCGCGCGAGGGCGGAAGACTTCGCCCGCGACGCGCGTGCCACCGCGCGCGTGGTCGGCGCTCCCGTCGCAGAGGCCGCGCGCGACGTTCGGCGCGCGCTGCCGTGCGTACCCGACGCTGTGGTCACGCCTCTATTGTGCCTTGTGCTTGGTGCCTTGTGCTTGGTGCGAATGCCTCGTGGGTTGGTGCCTTTTGTTCTTTGGGCTTTGTGCTTTGTGACTTGTGACTTGTGACTTGTGACTTGTGACTTGTGACTTGTGACTTGTGACTTGATTAGACCTCCGGCTCGATCAGGCCCAGGTTGCCGTCCGGCCTGCGAAACAGCACGTTGACCGTATCGGTGAAGGCGTTCCTGAACACGAGGAACGCGCCCTGGCCCGCACCGACTTCGAGCGCTGCCTCATCGACCGACATGGGCTTTATCGCGTAGCGGCGTGTTCGGATGATGCGCACCTCACCGTCGCTAGGCGTGGCGACCCCGGTGGCGAGCCGCAACGCGCGCGGACGCTCCACCCCAGGCACGGGCGAGCCGGCCCTCGCTGCCGATACGCCCTGGCGCTTCCCTTCCGTCCACCTGCTTTTCAGCTTCTGGACCTGATGCTCCAGCTTCTCCGCGGCGCCTCCAAGCGCCGCCGTCAAATCGCGTCCTGTAGCCGCCGCGTGGAAGAAGTGGTCGCCGCGGGCGTGAAGCGTCATCTCGACGTGATGCCGCGACTTCAGGCGCCCGACGACGACCTGGACGGATACGATGTGATCCTTGAGCATGCGCGCCATGCGCGCGAGGTGTCGTTCGACCGCCTTGCGGAGCGCCGGTGTGATGGTGACGTGTCGTCCTGTTAGTTCGAGACGCATAGAGTGAAGGCTTTGGGCTATCGGCTTTGGGCTCTAGGCATTGCAACCGCCAAAGGCCCAAAGCCTAAAGCCTAGAGCCTAATAAAGGACTTTCCGCTGGTTCGATGTCGGAATCTTGAGCTCCTCGCGGTACTTGGCGATCGTGCGGCGTGCAAGCTCGAGCCCTTCGCGCTGTAGGATGCTGACGATCTTCGAATCGCTCAGCGGCTTCCGCGGGTCTTCCTGCTCGATGATCTTGCGAATGCGCTGCTTGATGGTGACCGACGACACCGCCTCGCCATACGCACTGCTGATGCCGCTGTGGAAGAAGTACTTCATCTCGAACACGCCCTGCGGCGTGTGCATGTACTTGTTCGTCACCACACGGCTGACCGTCGACTCGTGCATGCCGATGTCGTTGGCGACATCGCGGAGCACGAGCGGACGCAGGTACTCGATCCCGTGATCGAGGAAGTCGCGCTGGAAGTTGATGATGCTGGTTGCAACCTTGTGGATCGTCTTCTGCCGCTGCTCCACCGACTTGATGAGCCAGAGCGCCGAGCGGAACTTGTCCTTGACGTACGCGCGTGTCTCGTCGCTGTTGTCGGCGTTCTTGTCGAGCAGCCGCCGGTACACGGGACTGATGCGCAGCTGCGGGAGTCCCTCTTCGTTGAGCACCGCGACGTACTGGTCCTCGACCTTCACGACGTAAACGTCGGGAATCACGTACTGCGACTGCGAAGGGTTGTACCGGCTCCCGGGTTTCGGATCGAGGTGGCGAATCAGCTCGATGTGCTGCTTCAGATCGTCGATCGACATCGCCAGCTTCCGGGCCAGCTCCGGTACCTGGTGGTTCTGCAACAGCCGCATGTGGTCGGTTACGATCTTTTCGGCCGGAGTGCCCCCCATGCCGAGGTGACGGAGCTGCAGCAGCAGGCACTCCTGCAGGTCACGCGCGGCGACCCCAATCGGATCGAAGCCCTGCACCAGTTTCAGCGCTCCCTCGACATGCTCGATCGACCACGGCCCCATGGCGGCGAGCTCTTCGACGGTCGCCACCAGCTGTCCGTCGTCATCGAGGTTGCCGATGATCGCCTCGCCGATTTCCCGCACCGCCGCGTCGTCTGTCTGCATTGACAGCTGCCAGAGCAGATGATCCGACAGCGACGTCGACGTGGAGAGTGTGTTCTCGATCGGTGGAAGCTCTTTGACTTCCGTCGGCGTGTGCGGCCGGTATCCGTCGTCGAGGTAGTCGCCGAAGAAGTACTCGTAGTCCTGGTCGTCCCACGTGTCGTTCTTTTCGGGCGGCTTTTGCTCCTGCTTCTCCTGCGCGGCGTCAACCGGCTGCAACTCTTCCGTTGGTACTTCCTCGAGCAGCGGATTCTCGACGATCTCCTGATTGAGCAGCTCGGACAGCTCGAGCGTCGACATCGGCAGCAGCTTGATCGCCTGCTGCAACGATGGCGTCAGAATCAGCTTCTGGACGAGCTTGGTATGTAATTTCTGCGAAATCGCCATGACGTCAGCCGGCCGCGGTCAGTCTCCACACACAGAAAACCATATTAGACCATTTAGTCCAGCCGAAACTCGGTTCCCAGGTAAATCCGGCGTACGTCCTCGTCGGCTGCGAGCGAGTCCGGTGTGCCGCTTCTGAAGATCGTTCCGTCGTGCACGATATATGCCCGATCCGTGATGCGCAGCGTCTCGCGAACGTTGTGGTCGGTCACGAGCACGCCGATGCCGCGCTCCTTGAGGTGAAAAATAATCTTCTGGATGTCTGTCACCGCAATCGGATCGATGCCGGCGAACGGTTCGTCGAGGAGCATGAAACGCGGCGACACCACGAGCGCGCGCGTGATCTCGACGCGACGCCGCTCACCTCCCGACAGTGTGTGCGCCGGCGCCTTTGCGAGCGACGTGAGGCTCAGTTCCGCGAGCAGCTCCTGCAATCGCTCGCGCCGCGTCGCACGATCCGCGTCGAGCGTCTCGAGAATCGCCAGGATGTTCTGCTCGACGGACAGCCCTCGGAAAATCGACGGCTCCTGCGGCAGGTAGCCGAGGCCCTTCCGCGCGCGGACGTACATGGGGTCGTCGGTCACGTCATCGCCGTCGAGAAGCACACGGCCGGAGTCGGGCGCCGTGAGACCGACGGTCATGTAGAACGTCGTCGTCTTGCCGGCGCCGTTCGGGCCGAGCAGACCGACGACCTCGCCCGAAGCAACCTCGAGGCTCACTCCCCGGACAACTGTGCGGCCGCTGTAGGACTTCGTGAGGTCGTGCGTGCGAAGCGTCGACATCAACGCGCGGTTGGCTGAGGGCACGGGCCGCTGCGGCTCGACTGCGTGCGGACCTCCTCGTTCCCGTCGACGATGACGCGGTCGACCGATTTGAAGAACGTGACGATCTTGCCGGTCGTCTCGCGGCATTCCTCCACTATCCTCACCGGGACAGTGGCGATGCCGGTCATCACGTACCGCTCGTCGTCGGCGTGATAGGTCATCCGATCTCCAGTGGCGACACGCTTGTCGAGACGCACGTTGACATCCGCGTACGTCTCGAGGCGCTCGAGGCGCGACGCTGTCGGGGCGAGCAGCAGCTCGATGCGTCGTGCGCGGAGATCTCCCTGCGGACCGCTTACCTGCGCCGTCGCAACGGGAGCGGGCGGCGCGGGGGAAAGCGCAGCACCCCGACCTGACGACAGAGCGGGAGCGGGCGGCGCGGGGGAAAGCACTGCAGCCGGCCCTGACGGCGCAGCAAGGGCGGTGTACGTGATCCGACGCTCTGCATCGTCGTAACGAATCTCCGTGGCACGTCCGACAGACACACCGGTGTCGAGGACGATGTTCGACCGCGCCCCACCGGAGGCAATGAAATCGCCGCGCGTCCGATCGAGCGTCAGAGCGTCGCCGCGAATCGCCGTCTCGCCCTGCCACAACACCACGCTTCCCGAGTACACCGCTTTGCCGGCGACGTCCTGATAGTCGAGGGCGTTCGCGTTGACGTTCACCGCGTCACTCTCCTGGAGAAGACCCGGCAGATGACCGCCGGACGTCGCGCGCACTGCGCTCCCGCCCCGCCCTGGATTTCTCGAGGGCGCCTGTTGTTGCTGCTGACGCAGCACCGTCTTCACGCTCCCGTTGGCCACCATTCGCAGACCCTCGAAAGTGACGTGGATCTGGTTCGCGTCGATTTCGATGTCTGCGTTCGCCACTCGCGGTCCGCCTCCCGCGTCCGTTCCGTACAGGCGCAGCGTGCCGTTCGCGGGCTCGTAGTCCGCCTGCGCACCCGATGCCCGCAGCCCTTCCTCCTCGAAGCTCGCACGGCCGGAAAACACCGCGCTCGTGACCGCGTCGCCCGAGAACGCGAGTCGCAGGCTCGTCGAGCGTGCGGCCCGCGGGGGTTTGCCCGCACGGGCCTCCTCGCGATATTCGACGTCGTCGGTGAACTGTGCGAAGGTCAGACCTTGGCCGGGTTCGCCGGATGCATCGAACGCCTGCGCCCTGACGTTCTGCGCTGGCGACCCGGACGCCGCGGGCAAGTCGACGCGCACGCTGCCGCGGCCGATTGCGCCCGTGAGAGACGAGTCGGCCGCAAAGGTCAGGTCGAGTGCTTCTCCAGAGAACTGGCGCCCTGCCGCGGCCTCGTCGTTGCCGCTCATCACGACGCCGCCGTTGCCCCTGAGCGCCACGCGCTCGAGCGTTGCGCCGTCATCCGTGTAGTCGAGGTCGATGTCGCGCGCGCTCATCGAGTGGAATGCGCCACCGCCGGCCACCCGAGCGTTCTCACGCAACTCGATGAACGTGATGCGCTCCTCGTCGTCCGACAGCCGGGCGATGCCGCGGTCAGCTTCGAGGATCTGCTCTCCGCGAAGCGCATGAACGTCTCCCTCGAGGGAGAGATATTTGTCGCGGCGCGCGAGCGTTGCTATTCGCGACGTGAACTGCGTCTCGGTTCGACCGGCGTCGTCAGCGACCGTGACTCGCGCTTCTTCGGCGAGCGAGAGCACGTCGCTTGCCTGGTTGTAGGTCATGTGCGTGCCAGACCCGGACATGCCCCCCTTGTGAAACGCGACGGCTCCCGGAACCTTCACGGTTGAATCGGACTTGCTGAACGTCGCGCGATCGGCGGTCACGGTGAATCCGTCGCTTGCCGTCAACGTGACGCCGCCGATGATCTCGAGCTCTTCCTCGTCCTCTCCAACCTGTCCCTCGCGCCCGGACACCGTGAAGTCGCGCCCGCCCCGGTTGCGCACCTTGATCGTGATGCCGATGAATTTCGTCGCGCCGCCCTCATAGGTGAGTTGACGCTCGGCTTCGATGACAAAGTCCTGTTTGGCCTCGCTGAACCGCTGAAACGCGGCGCCCGCGCTTTCGAACACGGCGCGCGGATCGAGCCGCCCGAGGCGCGGTGCAGGAACCGCGCTCTGCCGCTCGCCGATTGCGGCGTATACGGCGATCGCGCAGGCGATCCCGAAGAGGCCGAGGCCTAGACGGGCGCGCTTCTGCCACCTGGCCATCTACTGGTATGTCCTTGTCAGTGATCTTACCGCGTCACGTTTCCGGCGCTCGGAAGTCGGCGACGGACAGCTGCAGATATCGCTCCCCATTCCAGGTGTCCTGCTCGAGCGAGAAGGCGAGGTCGATCGCGGCGCGGTGCTGGGACACGAAGCCCTCGCGCTCGGCCGCACGCCAGGCGATGCCGCGCATGACCCGGCCGTCCTGCCGGAACGCCATCTTCAAGTGGCGATCCTTCACGAGGCGCGGCCCGTCCACGATCTCCACGCGACTCGTCCGGAAGACCGGACACGAATTGCCGACCCCGAACGGCGCCAGCGCCGACAACTCCGACGCAACCTGCGGCGTGATCGAACGGAAGCCGAGCGCGCCGTCGATCCAGAGACGCGGCCGCAGATCGTCCGGCTGCAGACACGTGTCGGCGTGCTCGTTGATGCGCGCACGCAGCTCTCGAATCCGCGACGACTCGATCGTAAGACCCGCCGCCTGGCGATGGCCTCCGAATTTCGTCAACAGATCGGCGCACGATTCGAGCGCGGCGAGCATGTCGAACGATGGAATGCTGCGGCACGACCCGTGCGCCACGTCACCGTCGACCGACAAGACGACAGCGGGACGATTCAATGCGTCGACGAGCTTGGACGCCACGATGCCGATGACGCCGCGATGCCAGCCGTCGCCCGCGACAACGATCACCGTACGGGCGCCGATTTCGGGATCGGTGTCCACGACCTTTCGCGCCTGAGCGACGATGTCAGCTTCCTCCTTTTGCCGGCGGAGGTTCTCGACATTCAGCTGCTCCGCCAGCCCACGAGCCTCCGCGGCCATCGCGTCATCGGCCGCCAGCAGCAAGCGGGCTGCGATATCGGGCGTGCTCATGCGTCCGGCGGCATTCACGCGTGGACCAATGACGAATCCAATGTGATAGCTGTCGATCTCCTTTCCCGTGAGACCGCACGATTCGAGCAGAGCCCGCAGCCCGATCTTGTGGGGACCCGCCGACAGCATCCTGAGCCCGAGCTTCGCGATGACGCGGTTTTCACCGGTGAGCGGCACGACGTCCGCCAGTGTGCCGATGGCTGCAACCTTGACGAACGCCGGCAGCCACGCGCCGCGCCCCGCGCGAAGGCAGAGGGCCTGCACGAGCTTGAGCGCAACACCCACGCCCGCGAGGTTCTTGTCGGGATACGAGCAATCGTGGCGCTTGGGGTTGATGACGGCGAGCGCAGGCGGGAGAACCGTGTCGGGCTCGTGGTGATCCGTGATGATCAGGTCGAGTCCGAGCGAAGCCGCGTGACGTGCGGCCTCGTCGGCCCGAATCCCACAATCCACCGAGATGGCCAGGCGCACGCCGTCGGCATGCAGACGCTCGAGCGCGGCCGGCTGCAGTCCATAGCCATCGCGCAGCCGCTCGGGAATGAAATGAACGACGTCCGCGCCGAGCAGCTCGAGCGCGCGCCGCAGGATGACCGTCGACGTCACACCGTCGACGTCGTAGTCACCGTGGATTGCAATTCGCTCGCGACGCGAAATCGCCGCCAAGATCCGGTCGACGGCGGCTGCCATGTCGGCCAGTCGAAACGGATCGTGCAGGTCGTCGAGCGAGGGAGACAGAAAGCGCCGCGCACCTTCAACGTCGTCCAGTCCGCGGATGCACAACAAGCGCGCCGTCACAGGTGAAACGCCGAGCTCACGCGCTACGAGATCTGCGTGCCCCTCGTCGCATCGCCGGGCTTCCCAGATTCGCTCGGCCCTCATGATTCAGTGATGCCGATGTTCCCCATGACCCGGAACTTCTGGTACCGCGTTTCGAGGCGACCGGCCGGATCCATCGACGAGACCTCGGTCAGCGCGCGAGACAACGCCTCGTCGAGCAACGTGGCTGCGAGTTCGTGGTTCGTATGCGCGCCCCCGGTCGGCTCCCGAATGATTTCGTCGATGATCTCGAATTCCAGCAGATCCGGCGCCGTCAGCTTCAGCGCCTCCGCCGCCTCAACCTTGCGGTTCGAGTCGCGCCACAGGATGGCGGCGCACCCTTCCGGCGGAATCACGCTGTAGATCGCGAACTCGTGCATCAGGATGCGGTCGCCGATGGCGAGGCCGAGCGCGCCCCCACTGCCGCCTTCGCCATGCACCACTACGACGATCGGGGTATCGAGGGCGGCCATCTCGCGCAGGTTGTAGGCGATGGCCTCGGAAATCCCGCGCTCCTCCGACTCCATTCCCGGATACGCCGCCGGCGTGTCGATGAAGGCGATCACCGGACGCTTGAACTTCTCGGCCAGCTTCATCGCGCGGAGCGCCTTCCGGTACCCTTCCGGCTTCGCATATCCGAAGTTGCGATAGACCTTCTGTTTCGTGTCCCCGCCTCCGCCCTTATGATGCCCGACGATCATCACCGGGCCGCCTTTGTAACGGGCGAAGCCGGTCACGATCGCGTGATCGTCCGCGAACCTCCGGTCCCCGCTGATTTCGGTGAACTCCGTGAACAGCCGGCCCACGTAGTCGAGCACCGTCGGCCGGTTGTTGTGACGCGCCACCATCACGCGCTGCCAGGGGGTCAGGCGCGAGTAGATCTCGGCCCGCATCGCGTCGAGTCGTCGATGCAGGCCGTCCAGTGACTGCTGTCGCTCCCGCGTTTTCGGCTGCGCCGACAGCGCTTCGATTTCCTTGAGGAGGGCCCCGATTGGCTCCTCGAAGTCGAGTATGTCAGCAGGCATGGACAGGGAAGGTCACACTCACCGCAGGCTGACGGAACCGGCCCCGCAGATGCTCTCGACCTCCGCGACCAGCCGTTCGGACGGGCGGACGCGGATCTGGGCGTTCACGTCGAGGGTCACGCGCAGGTGGCGGTCGGGATCGCGCAGCTCGATTGCCACGCGGCGATCTCCTTTGTGCTGCATCAGCACGTCCCACAACCGCATGAACGTGTCGCGGTCGTGCGGAGGGGCCGACAACGTGATCGCAACTGACGAAGTCAACCGCTCCGTGATGATCTCGATGGGCGCAATCTCCGAGGCGAGCACTCGCGCCGTCTCGTCATCGCGCTCGAAGCGCCCCCTCACGAGCACCATCCGGCCTTCCTCTGCCAGATGGCCGTGCTGCTTGAACGCCTCCGGGAAGACCACGACTTCCACACTCCCCTGCGCGTCGTCGAGCGTGAGGACGCACATGCGATCGCCCTTCCGCGTTTTCAAGGGTCGCACGGCCGAAACAATGCCGCCGATCGTGATGTCTTCGGCCAGCCGCTGGCCGTTTCCGTTTGGGGAAGGTGTCGAGACGTGCGGGCCGACGCGCGAGCCGTTGAGACCGCCCCCGGCTGCCTCGTCTCCGTCGACGTCCTTCCTGACGGCCAGCTCGGCCGTCGACCGCGCGCCGTACTCCCGCAGCGCTTGAGCGTAGCGATCGGTTGGATGGCCGCTCCAGTACAAGCCGAGCGCATCTTTCTCGTGCTGCAGCTGCTCGATTTCGTTCCAGGCCGGGACGTCCGGCAGCGTCATGCCGGCGCTCGAACCGGGCGAGCCCTCCTCGTCGCCGCCAAAGAGCTGGGTCTGGCCAAGGTCGTTGTCGCGCTGCATCCGCGTCCCGTGATCCAAGGCCGGGTCGATTGCGGCGAACAGTCGCGCCCGCACCGCACATGTGCCACCAGATGCCTGAGCGATCGAATCACACGCACCCGCCTTGACAAGCGCCTCGAGCACGCGCTTGTTGACGACGCGCAGATCGGCGATCTCGCAGAGCGCGCGGAGCGACGGGATGCGCCCACCGAGCTGCACGCGCGCGGCAATGAGCGTGTTGACGGCGCTCTCCCCGAGCCCCTTGATGGCAGCGAGCCCGAACCGCACACCTCGGTCGCGCTCCACCGAGAAGTTCAGCTGGCTCTCGTTGATGTCGGGCGGCAGCACGGGAACGCCGCGTTCGCGGCAGTCCGCGAGGTACACGGCGAGCTTGTCGGTGTTTTGCGCTTCGATGGTCAGCAGCGCCGCCGCGAAATGCCAGGGGTAGTTCGCCTTGAGGTAAGCGGTCTGGTAGGCCAGCAGCGCGTACGCCGTGGAGTGCGACTTGTTGAAGCCGTAGCCGGCGAAGTACTCGATCAGCTCGAAGATCTTCGACGCCCTTTTCTGGCTGATTCCCTGCTTTCTGGCGCCGGCGACGAACTCATCGCGCTGCGTCGCCATGACCTTGGGATCCTTTTTTCCCATGGCCTTGCGAAGCACGTCGGCCTGTCCCATGGTGAAGCCGGCCAGCGCCTGAGCGATGCGCATCACCTGTTCCTGATACGCGATGACACCGTAGGTGTCCGACAGAATCGGCTCGAGCTGCGGCAGCTCGTACTTGATTTCGGTCTTTCCTTGCTTGCGCGCGATGTAATCGTCCACCATGCCCGACTTGAGCGGACCGGGACGATACAACGCGTTCAACGCGATCAGGTCGTCGAACCGCTCCGGCCGGGCCTTTCGCAGCAGGTCGCGCATACCCGAGCTCTCGAACTGGAAGATGCCGAACGTCTGTCCGTCCGCGAACAGCTTGTACGTCTTGGCATCGTCGAGCGGGATGTTGGTGATGTCGACGTCGACCCCCTCGGTCCGCCTGATTTCCGCGATGGCATCCTGAATCAGGGTGAGGGTGCTGAGCCCCAGGAAGTCCATCTTCAGGAGCCCGACGCGCTCGACTTCCTTCATGTTCCACTGCGTTGTGATTTCGTCGCGCGCCCCTTTGTAGAGAGGTGCGTAATCGGTGACCGGTCCGGGCGCAATGACGACGCCTGCGGCGTGAACGGACGCATGCCGCGACATCCCTTCCAGGCGCCGCCCGATATCGAGCACTTCCTTGACCTTCGGATCCTTCGACGCCATGTCCTTCAGCGCCGGGTTCTCGGACACGGCCTTGTCCAGCGTCATGTCGAGCGCCGCGGGAATCTGCTTGGCGATCCGGTCGACGTCGGCGTACGGCATGTCGAGCGCGCGTCCGACATCGCGCACGACGGCCTTGGCCTTCATCGTCCCGAACGTGATGATCTGCGCGACGTTCTCGCGGCCGTACTTTCGGGTGACGTACTCGATGACCTCGCCCCGCCGCCGCTCGCAGAAGTCGACGTCGATATCGGGAAGCGACACGCGCTCCGGATTGAGGAAGCGTTCGAAAATGAGATCGAAATCGAGTGGATCGATGTCGGTGATCCGCATCGACCAGGCGACCAGCGATCCTGCGGCGGATCCGCGTCCCGGTCCCACCGGAATGCCTTTCTCGCGCGCGTACCGGATGAAATCCCACACGATCAGGAAGTAGCCGCAGTAGCCCATCTTCTTGATCATCGAGATCTCGTAATCGAGCCGGCCAATGTACTCCTCGATGCTGCGCCGCAGACGACCGCTCTCGTGCAGCTCCTGCAGCCGCGTCAGACGCTGCGCGAATCCTTCGCGCGCGATGCGGTCGAAATACTCCTCGAGCGTGGAGCCGTCCGGAACCCCGAAGGACGGCAGGTGGTTCTGCCCTTTCGGGATGGTGACGTTGCAGCGCTCCGCGATGACCAGCGTGTTCTTGAGCGCGGAGGGGTAATCCCCGAACACCGCGGTCATCTGATCTGCGGTCTTCAGGAAGAACTGGTCGCCGTGATAACGCAGCCGCTGTGCGTCGTTGACGGTCTTGCCTGTGCCAATGCACAGCAGGACGTCGTGTGGCTGCGCATCGCCCTGCCGCAAATAGTGCACGTCGTTGGTGGCGATGAGGGGGAGATTCAGCTCGCGAGCCAGCGGCGCGATCCCGCGATTGACGATCTTCTGTTCCTCGAGGCCCTGAAACTGCATCTCGAGGAAAAAGTTGTCCGCGCCAAGAATGTCGCGCAGACGGGCCGCCGCCTCCAGCGCAGGGCGGGCCTGCTCCACCTTGAGCGCGCTCGCGACCTCGCCTTTGAGACAGCTGCTCAAGCCAATGAGCCCCTGCGAATGGCGCGCGAGGAGCTCCTTGTCGATGCGCGGGCGGTAGTAGAACCCTTCCGTGTAGCCGGCCGACACGAGTCGGATCAGGTTCCTGTATCCCTCGTTCGTCTCGGCGAGCAACACCAGGTGGTTCGTCTCGCTCTGCGGTCCCGTCTTCTCGAATCGGCTGCCTGACGCGACGTAGACTTCGCAGCCGAGAATCGGCTTCAGGCCGCGATCGCGTGCGTGGTCGTGGAACACGACCGACGAGAACAAATTGCCGTGCTCGGTGACGGCCAGCGCCGGCATCTTCAGCTTCACTGCCTCGTCCAGTAGCTCGTCGATGCGGCACGCACCGTCGAGCAGCGAGAACTCGGTATGGACGTGAAGATGAACGAACTCAGCCATGCGCTACCAACTACCGACTACCAACTACCAGCCAGTCCTACTCCCACTCGATCGTGGACGGCGGCTTGGACGAAATGTCGTAGACCACGCGATTGATCCCGCGAACCTCGTTGACGATGCGCGAGGAGATGGCGGCGAGAAGGTCGTGCGGGAGCCGCGCCCAGTCCGCCGTCATGCCGTCGAGGCTTTCGACCGCCCGAATCGCAATCGTGTATTCGTAGGTACGCGCGTCGCCCATGACGCCGACGCTTTGCACCGGCAGCAGCACGGCAAAGCTTTGCCAGAGGCGCTCGTACCAGCCCGCCTTGCGGATCTCCTCCGCGACGATCTTGTCCGCACACCGGAGCAGTTCCAGACGTTCGCGTGTGATTTCGCCGATCACGCGGACGGCCAACCCCGGCCCCGGAAACGGCTGCCGGACGACGAACTCACGGTCCAGGCCCAGGTCGCGGCCGACACGCCGCACTTCGTCCTTGAAGAGGTCGCGAAGCGGCTCGACCAGCTTGAAATGCATGCGTTCGGGCAGCCCCCCGACGTTGTGGTGGCTCTTGATGACCGCCGCGGGACCGCTGACCGACGCCGATTCGATGACGTCGGGATACAGCGTGCCTTGACCCAGATAGCCGAAGCCGCCGAGCTCCTTTGCGCGGCTCTCGAAGACATCGATGAACGTCGCGCCGATACGCTTGCGTTTCTGCTCGGGGTCCGTCACACCGGCGAGCCGCTCCAGAAAGAGACCCGACGCGTCGACGAAATCGATCGGCAGCCGCATCTTCTCCCCGAACCGGTGACGGACTTGCTTCGCCTCTTCGTGCCGGAGCAGGCCGTTGTCCACGAAGATGCACGTCAGCCGATCGCCGATCGCACGATGAATCAGGAGCGCCGCAACCGTTGAATCCACGCCGCCGGACAGTCCGCAGACAACCTTTCCGTCGCCAACCTGCTGCCGAATTCGTTCCGTCGCTTCTTCGATGAACGACGCAATCGTCCAGTCGCCCGTGCACCCGCAGACGTCGTACGCAAAGTTCCGCAGAATCTCGACGCCATGCTCGGTGTGCGCCACTTCGGGGTGGAACAGGAGGGCATAGAGCGCGCGATCCGGCGCCTCCATTGCCGCAATCGGCGCCGTCGCACTGGTGGCCGCAACCGAAAATCCTGGCGGTACCGCCGCGACATCGTCACCGTGACTCGCCCAGACACGCAACTCGCCCGGCACGTGCGCGAAGAGCCGCGGCGCGGGACCGCCATTGGTCGACACGCGCACCTGCGCGTGGCCGAACTCGCGGTGCCCCGAGCGCCGCACCTCGCCGCCAAGCACGTCCGTCATCAACTGCATCCCGTAGCAGATGCCGAGGACCGGCAGCCCAAGCTCGAACACCTCAGGCGCACACTTCGGTGCGCCAGGCTCCGAGACGCTTCGCGGTCCACCAGACAGGATGATCCCGACAGGGTCCTTGCCCCGCAGCGTTTCGAGCGGCGTGTCGAACGAGACGATCTCGGAGTAGACCGACAGCTCGCGCAACCGTCGTGCAATCAACTGCGTGTACTGAGAGCCAAAATCGAGAACGAGAATGGTTTGATGGGACACGCAGAACCCGGGTTGGTAGTTGGTGGCGAGTGGTTGTGGCAAGGACGTTTCGAACGAACTACCAACCACCAGCCACCAACCGTCAACCGAAAGTGCGCGCTATTATATCGTGGTGCGCGCAGCGCCAACCACGACATCTTGCGCTCTTCGGGTGTTTACCACGATTGTTGTCACGCTCGCCTCGGGCTTTTGCCCTGACTCCAGCGCAGCAACGCAGACGAACACCGCAGAGCGGTACGACGCAATCGCGCGCATGTTCCGCGAGACCAGGCGCGCTCCTACGCCACTGCTCGATGCGGAGTCCGCATGGACGCTCAAGTTGTCTATCGCACCGACCGCAGCCGGCGTCATGGATGACGATCGCATCTATCTCCCGCTTCGCGAAAAGCTGCTCGTAGCGCTCGACCGAGAGACCGGGCGTCTCGCGTGGAGCCGTCCGCTCGACACCAGCGCGGCACCCGCGGTCGGGGACGGCCATGTATTCGTCTACGGCGCCAGCGTGATTTCGGCAATCAACGGTGCATCCGGCGAGCACCTCTGGTCGGTGCCGATGGAGGCCACTCTCACAGCCCCGCTCGTGTGGGATAGCGGCTGGCTGATCGCGACTCTCGACTCCGGTGACGTGCTCGCGCTTCGAGCGACCGACGGTCATCTGGTGTGGCGTCGGCCCCTGGGCGCCACGTCTTCGCATCCCGTTGTCCCGGGCGGCAGACACGCGCTGTTTCTCTCCTTGTCCGATGGCCGGGTCGTCGCGCTCTCGCTGGAGACGGGCGCTCAGATCTGGGAGCGAAAGCTGCCGGGGACGCTCAGTCAGCCGGCGGTGGGCCGCGACCGCGTGTTCGTCGGCTCCACCGATAACTTTTTTTACGCGCTGCACCCAGACACCGGCGCCGAAGAATGGAAATGGCGCAACGGGGGCGACGTGAGTGGCGCGGCCGTCGACGGCGACCTCGTGTATTTTGCGTCGCTCGACAACATCATTCGCGCTGTCAATCGAGGCAACGGCAATCAGCGCTGGCGGAAACCAACCGGTACCAGACCCGTAGGTCCGCCGCACGCTTTTCGCGGCATCGTCGTCCTGCCCGGACTGATGCCTTCGATCACCGTATTCAACGGCGAGACGGGCGAGGTGATCGGCACGCAGGCCGCCGCCGGCGACCTCATCGGCCCCCCGCTCATCGACCCGGCGCCAAAGCCATTCCACGTTGCGCTCGTGACGATTACTCGCGAAGGCGTCGTCGAGGCGCTCCGGCCGACGGCGTTGATGTTTCGAGAAGAGAAGGCGGTGCCTGTCAGCGCATTGCCGGGACGCGCGCTCGCACGGGAGCGGCTGGAGTAATCCGCTGGTATGTAGTGTCCGGCTTTACAGCCGGACCGAGTCGTAGTGTCCGGCTTTAGCCGGACTCGGCTCCAACCGCCACAGGTTTCATAGCTTCCGCCAGCCTCCGGACCCCTTCGCGGATACGCTCGGGCGGAGAGGCCGAAAACGACAGCCGTATGCGGTTGTGTCCGGTGCCATCCACATAGAACGCGCTTCCAATCACGAACACCAGCCGCTGCTGCAGCGCACGCGCAAGCAGGCGCTCGTCATCGTACCCTTCGGGCAAGGTCGCCCAGATGAAGAATCCCCCCTTGGGCGCGGGCCAACGCAGCTGGTCGCCGAGCTGCTCGCGCAGTGCCTGCTCCATCACGGTGCGCTTGGTTCGGTACAGATGGCGCAGCTGCGGGGCCAACCGCTCGAGCACACCGCGCCTGACCGCTTCCTGAACCATGCGCTGGTCGAGACTTCCGGTCATCAGATCAACGGACTGCTTCGCGGTTTCGAATCGCTCGATGAGCGGCGCGGGCGCCACCATCCACCCCACGCGAAAGCCAGGCGCCAAGGTCTTTGAAAACGTGCTCAGGTACAGCACGCGTCCGCTGACGTCATCGGCGCGCATCGGCCGCGTGTCGGCGGCGGCGGCCACGTCGTCAAAGTAGAGCGCGCCATAGGGGTCGTCTTCGACGATCAACACATCGCGGCGCTCTGCCCACTCGAGCAGTTGCCGCCGCTTGCGCAGGCTGAGCAGAAGACCCGTGGGGTTCTGGAAGTTCGGCACCAAGTACAGGAGGTTGACCCGGTGCCCCGCTTTTCGCTCGCGCAAACACACGACGTCCAGGTCGTCGACACTGACTCCGTCCTCGTCCTGTCGTACGCCAACGAGACGAGCCTGAGCGTTCTTGAATGCGGAGATCGCGCCGGTATATGCCGGCAGCTCGACAAGCACGACGTCGCCGGGTGTGATCAACACACGGCCAACGAGGTCGATTCCTTGCTGGGATCCGGACGTGACGGTGACCTGGTCGAGCGTCGCGCGGATCTGCCGTTGGGCGAGTACCTCGACGATCGACTCGAGTAGCGGCTCGAAACCGCGGGTCGGCCCGTACTGCAGCACGCCGGCGTCTTTACCTGAGAGCAGCTCATCCCCAAGCTGGCGGAACTCGTCCCACGGGAACGAGTCGGGATCCGGATAGCCTGCGGCGAACGAGACCATGTCAGGTGCGCGCGCCACGACAGTGCCCATCCGCCTGATGGCCGACTGGTGAAGCTGACGTCCGGTCGGCGAGAGAAACTTGTCGTACAAACTAGGTTGTTCTCCACGCACGGTCGTAGGCGGGCGCTGGCGTGGGCTTGTCCTTGGCGCTTGCGAACCCGCGATACAGCTTGAGATAGGCGCCAACCGACGCCAAACCGAGATATTGGAAGACGAGGCCGCGCAGCAGCCATGCCAGAAGCTGCAGCGGCAAAGCGGCCAACCCGAAGAACGGCACGAACGCGACAAGGCCGAGCGCCGCCGTCGCCAGGACAGATGCGCCCGTGGCGGCGACGATGAGCGCCAGCAAGAGAAGAAAGACCGCCGTAACGTGACGACGCTCGTGACGCACGAAGGCGGCTACTCGACGCACCGCCGCGGCGACGCTGCAGTCATCGGCGGCGACGACAATCTGCATCAGCAGATACATCAGGTTCACGATCGTGATCCAGCCTGCGAATGCCGCGGTAATGAGCGCCGTCACGCTCCATCCCTCCGACGGATCACGGTTGATCACAGCGGCGAGATAGACGAGACCGGAAACCAGATACACCGTCATCAGCATGAAGCCTAGACGCAGGTACCGCGGAAAGAGGCGGCGAGCCGACTCAACGTAGGAATCCACCGAAAACCGCGACGCGCGTGCGACGGCGCTCACGTGAAGGGGAGGGTCCTCGATGGGACCGGCATCGTGATCGCTGTGCACGAGCGTCGCCACGGTCCCTGCTTTCAGCAGGAAGACGAAGACCGATCCTCCGACGGCCACCACGGCAAGCGCGAGCAGAAACGCGGTCAGCACGAGAGGCCGCGCGGTCAGCGCTGTCGCGATTGTCGCGATCATTTCCCGCGACTCGGGCGAAATGATGGCCGTGGGCTCGCCGCCAATCGCCAACGCAACGAGGAACACTCCGCCAATGAGCGGAGCGGCGAGAAGCAGCTTGAAGAGCGAGTCGGCGGAGGCCTGAATCAAGGTGACCGGCCAGTTTGCCGCGGCAATCAGGGCGCCCCTCTTCAGCGCGGCTTTCAGGACAGATTGGGACATGGGGCTCTTTCATTGTAGCCCCGGAGATCATTCGGCACCGAACATGAACATGAAGTGAGAAGAGAGAAGTGAGAGCGTGAACGACGATTCCTTATGTTCAACGAAACGGAATCCCGGTCTAGAAGTCCTACAATCAAATCGTGCAGCTTCCGGACCGCGGGCCCGCCACACCTCCCCCGCCATGGAGGCGTCTGCTCCGCACGGCCGCTGTTGGTGTCGGCTGTTCGCTCGTGGTCTTCCTGACAGGTCGCGTCGCGGAAATCGCCGTTCTCGGTTCCGACGAGTCTGCGTCCCGCATCCGCGTTCAGGCCAGCGTGCGCGCATCCTTCGACAGCATGGCGCGTGCGCTCCGACTGATGGCGCTCGGTCTGGCCGATCCGGACACGGTCGCGGCCGCTTCCGATGGCGATCTCATCGCGTCCGGACGTCTGTTTGCGGGAGCGGACGCAGCGCTGGAACAGGCGCAGGACGCTGACTACGCCCTCACCGCCTATGCAACAGACGGCCGGCCGCTGGCCTGGAATGGGCGGCCGTCGGAACTGCCCCCCGACCGGCTGCAAGGCGACGAGGCGTGGTTTTTCACCAGAGGTGCGCTGGGCCTGCGCCTTGTCTACGTGACGCCGGTGATGACGGCAACCGGAGAGCGCATAGGCGCCGTGGCCGCCGAGCGATCGCTGGATCAGCCGATGGCGCCACCGGCTGACGCCGACGTGTTCCGCTATAGAACCCGCGTGGCGCCGGTCTCCATCGAGCTACGATTCGAAGGTGCGCGCACGAGCCCCGACGCGTCTGCGTTTGCGGTGCAGGCACCGTCGGGCGGCCGCCTGCTGACGGCATCCATCGATGCCGCCGATCTCGCTCAGACCCGCGATCGATGGCGGCGTGCGTCCAGGTCGCTGGCGCTAGTGACGCTGGCAATCTCAATTGCGCTGCTGTGTGGCCCGCTCCTGGACTGGCGACGACGCCTGGTTCGTACGCTCCCCTACGCAGCCGCGGCCGTACTCATCGGAAGTGCCATCATTCTCAGCCGGCTGGTTCTGCGCCTGGCATCGCCTGCCGACTGGTCGGATGCGTCGATTTTTTCCGGCGCGGAGTACGCATCGCCGCTGCTGCGACCGCTGCTGACCTCGCCGTTTGATTTCCTGCTCACCGCGATTGCAGCGAGCAGCCTCGTGGCGCTGTTGCTGTACGCGCTTGCAGCCTGGCGCATCACCTTTTGGCCTGCCCCTGTTCCACGCGCGCGGGACCATCAGCAACCGCCTTTCGCGCGGGAAGGAGGAGGGCGCCGGCGCGTGGACAACCCTGGTGCGATCGCCTCGTTCGTGATCACACAACTCGGAGCGGGCTCGGCGGTTGCGCTCCTGCTCATCGCGTATCAAGGTTTTCTACAGGATACGGTCGCCAATACCTCGCTCGATCTGCTGCACTACTCGTTGCACCCCTGGAGCACGGCGAGATTGGCGCTTCAGGTCGGCTTGATTGTCTGGCACGCGTCGGCGCTCGGAGTCGGTGTCCTCTTTCTGCGCGCTGCCCTCATTCCCTGGTCGGTACCACGGAACGACAGGCGGTTGCGCGCCGCAACAATAGGGTTCTGGGTGCCCCCCCTTCTCCTGTGGCAATTCGTATCCGGATATCAGGCGGCACAGCGGCTTCCGCTTCTCATCGCGCTTGCCGTCGTCATCGCCTTGGTGGTGTCCGCCACTCGTCTCGAAGCGCGCTACAGGCACGGCTCGCAGGCATTCCGGCTCACCATGATGACGCTCGGTCTGCTCGTGCCTGCCGTCGCCTTCTATCCGTCGATGTTCGACCTGGCTCGTACCGCCAAGGCGCAGCTCGTCGAAACACGCTTCGCGCCGCAGGCGGTGAACCACCGCCAGACGGTGCAGCGCCTCCTCCAGGAGAGCCTCGATCAAATCGACGGGTTCCCCGGGCTGACCGAGCTCGTGACCGCTCCTCTGACACCTTCGGGCGCCGAGTCGCCGACGGACCGTGCATTCCAGGTGTGGCGCATCACGGCATTGTCCTCGTACCCCGTGACGTCTTCGGTTGAGCTGTTCGGTCCGGACGGATTTCTCATCAGCCGCTTTGCCTTCAACCTGCCGGACGACCTCAACGCGGTGCCGCGGTCCGACGAGCAAGTGTGCTCGTGGGGCGAGGAGCCGATTTTCGAGGAAGTGTCGCCGTTCTTTGCCGAAGACCGCCGAATCCTGCACGCCGGACGCGCGCTCTGCGACGCGGATGGCCGCCCGGCCGGATCAATCGTCGTTCACGCGATGCCGGCCGATTATGCGAACCTGCCGTTCATCGTCTCGCAGAGCCCGTACGTCGAGCTGATGCGTCCCGTCGACCCTTCGCAGGACGAAGCCGTATCGGGTCGTGACGTAGAGTTTGCCGTCTACGGCTGGAGCCGGAGGCCGTTGTACGCGTCCGGCGTCACCGCGTGGCCGCTCGACGATGGCGTGTTCTCGCGAATCGAGCAGTCACGAATGCCGATGTGGGCCGAGCTGCGGCGAGGCGACGTCGACTTCACGGTCTACATCCTGAACGACCGGGGCGGAATTTACGCGCTTGGTTTTCCGGATGCCTCGCCACTCGACCATCTGGTCAATCTTGCCGAGATTACCGTGCTCGCCTTCGGGACGTACCTTCTGTTGCTTGGCGCGACGGCACTCTTCGGCATGTTCAGCCGGCGCGGCACCACAGCGCGGGCCCTGCTCCGGGAAATCCGCGCAAGCTTTTATCGGAAGCTGCTGCTGGCGTTCATCGCGGCCACTGTCGTTCCCGTTGCGGCGCTTGCCATCGCGACGCGCAACTACGTGGCCGACCAGATGCGCGCCAACGTCGAACAGGAGGCAATTCGCACGGCGTCGGCGGCGCGGCGCGTGGTCGAAGACCTGGCAGCGCCACGCGCCGTGGCGCAAGGGCTTGTCGTCGATGACAACCTCATGGTGTGGGTGAGCCGGTTGATCGATCAGGACGTGAACATCTTCGTCGGCCCGCGGCTCACGGCAACCAGTGAGCGAAACCTCTTCGCTTCGGGGCTGCTACCGACCCGCACGCCGGCGGATGTGTACCGTGCCCTCGCGCTGCAGAACGATGCCGCCAGCGTGGTGCGCGAGCAAATCGGAGGGCTGAGCTACCTGGTGGCCGGGACGTCGATTGCGACGCGTGACCTCGACGCCATGCTCACCGTTCCGCTCACGTCGCGAGAGCTGCAGATCGAAGGTCAGATTGACACCCTCGATCGGCGCGTCCTGCTCGGCGCGCTGCTCTTCGTCTTTGCCGGCGCCGCCATCGGCTACTGGCTGGCCGAGCGGATTGCCGACCCGGTCAATCGCCTGACGCGCGCAACAGGACGCATTGCGCGCGGCGACCTCGACGCGCGCATCGTCGCGCGGTCGTCAGACGAGTTGCGGCGTCTCGTGGAAGACTTCAACCGCATGGCCGGCGAGCTGCAGCACCAGCAGAAGGAGTTGGAGCGTACCCACCGGCTGGAGGCCTGGGCGGAGATGGCGCGCCAGGTGGCGCACGAGATCAAGAACCCCCTCACGCCGATCCAGTTGAACGCCGAGCACTTGCGGAGGGTGCACGGCGACCGCGGTCAGCCGCTCGGCCCGGTCCTCGAGGAGTGCGTCAGCACAATCCTGACGCAGGTGCGACTGCTGAGGCAGATTGCGTCGGAGTTCTCAAGCTTCGCATCCTCGCCGACCGCCACGCCGGCGCCGGTCGGCGTGTCGGAGCTGATCCGCGAGGCCGTCGATCCATACCGCGCCGGCCTCGAAGATCGCATCCGGTTCGATGTCGATGTGCCGGGCGATCTCCCCCGCGTCTATGTCGACCGCACGCTCGTGGCCCGGTCGCTCATCAACATCGTCGAGAATGCGCTGCACGCGATGCCGGGATCCGGTGCATTGAGGGTCGCGGCGCGCGCGGTCGATTCCGCAGTGCGGATCCGGGTCACGGACACCGGGGTCGGCATGGACGGCGAAGCGCTCGCCCGCGCCTTCGAGCCGTACTTTTCCACGAAGACCACCGGTACCGGGCTCGGGCTGCCGATTGCCAAGCGCAATGTTGAGCTGAGCGGCGGGACGATCAGCGTCACGAGTGAACGGGATCAGGGGACGACCGTCGAGCTGACGCTGCCGGTGGCGGGATTGCCAATCGAAACGTCGTAGGGCGGGCCTTCCCGACCCGCCTGGCCGAGTGCCGGGTCCAAAGGACCCGGCCTACAGCCGTTATCTACCTGGTTGAGCCGGCGCTGGCAGGCCCTGGTACTGCACGCGCGGAGGGGGCGGGTACATGTTCGAGTAGACGGACTCATACCGAACCCTGATCCCGTCCTTGTCGACGAAGCCCAGGGACTGCTGAAACAGTCCCGGCGGTGGTGAACCCTCCGACACCGTTCCCTCCAGAATATAAAGGCGATTCTGGTGCATGTGGATCGCGGCGAACGTCTGCGATCGATCGGCGTTGGCGAGCTGTATCCGACGTCCTTCCACCCGGTCACTGTTGTAGTACGCGTAATGCGTCACTTTGGCGTCCCGTTGAAGGAATCGCCACGCCGCATAGTCCATCGCTCCTCGCAGCTCGCCCACCCAGGGGTTATTACAGAGGTTCGGGTACTTCTGGCAGTTGGCGAGTCGCTCCTGGTGGATCTTCTGGACGTTCGAGTAATCGACGACGGTCACGGAGAAGCGGTTCGGCCCTTCCTGCGAGCTATGAGCGCGCCCGGGTATGGTGATGCCATATTCGGTTGAATAGGTGATGTCCCGCACTGTCGGTTCCGTAGGAAAATTCACCGTGAAGAAATCTGCCTGACTCACGTACTCGATCCATTCCTGCGCGAAGGAAGGCCCCGATAGGCACAGGACGAACGCCGCCGTAACGAGGGGAATGAGGCGCATACTCTATCTTCCCTACCAACTCATCTCGTCGTCATCCGGGATTTCGATTGTGGCTGCCCAGAACGGGACGATCCTACACCTGAATCGTTCGGGTCGTTCGAATCGTTCGGACGTTCGGACCGTTCGGATCGTTCGGGGCGTTTTCGGCGAGCTACGCCGAGGCCTCGCCGCGCGCAGTCGTACGTAGTGTCCGGCTTTAGCCGGACCCACTGAACCGGAACACGAATTGAGAACAGAGAATCAAGAAGCGTGAACGACCCGGTTCTCGCCCGTGATTCAGTTCGTCGGCACGCGGCGCTTCAGCTCCTCGACCCAGTTCTCGACGACCACGATTCCGGGGCGAGCCTCCTTTTCCAGCTCCCGCGCGGCCGGTGCGACCATTAGGAACCGTTGACCGTCGCGTGAGACATCGTAGTTGTGAGCGCCAGTGTTATCGAGTTCCTGTATATAGTCGCCTTCAAAGAGCAGCCGCGGGGCGCCGACGCGAAACGCCGGTCCCGGCTCTACGGCGACCGCCATCATCTGCCGGCCGTTGCGGTAGAACAGCTCCCGGCCGTTGGACGACCACCGTGGTGAGCGCCCGCCGCCGCTCGAAATCGCAATCCTGCCACCCGGGCCAGGATAGGGCGTCACGTAGATTTCTGCCTGTCCTGTTTCATTGGACGAATACGCCAGCCAGCGCCCATCCGGCGAAAACGCGGGAGCCCGTTCCTGAAAGGACGTCTCCAAGAAACGCACTGGAGATTCCCCAGGCTTCACCGTGAAGATGTCATAGGTCCCACCCACGTCATAGAAGGCCAACGTCGTGCCGTCGGGGAGCCATGACGTGGCGCCCTGGTTCGTGGTCGCCTTCGTCAGTTCCTCCACCGCACCGCTGCCGTCCGCGGACATCCAGTACAGGGCACTCGCGCCGCCCGCACGCCCGGACGAGAACGCGATGCGTGTGCCGTCCGGCGTCCAGAGCGGCAAGGTCTCCATCGCAGGGTCAGACGTCAGCCGGGTGTACGTGCCGCGTTGCACGTCAACCACCCAGATGTCCTCGTTGCCGTCCGGGTTCTGCATGGCAACCGCCACCCGCGCGCCATCCGGTGATGCACGCGGCGCACGGTACGGCGCCTGCCTATCGGTTAAAGGCTCTGCCTTGCCGTTGCGATCCACCCAGACCAAGGTTCCGAAAGTGAGGGCTATACCACCCGTGGCATAGACCAGCGTTCCGTTGTCGGACACGCCGTAGTTGGCGCTCCCGCTGGTTGTGGCAGGCAGATCCACTCGCATGATTCCCTCGACGACGGACACCGCGCCCCCATCGACCTCCAACCGGTCTGCATCGAACGCCACGGCCAGCAACGTTTCGCCCAGCGCGTACACGAGATGACCCGTTGGTATGTAGCGGGCGTCGCTCCCACCCCGCAGCACGATCTTCCGCTCGCCCGTGCGAAGCGACTGCACCACAATCTGAGCTTGATCCCATCGCGTCGTTCCTTTGCCCGACGTCACGCTGAACAATACGGAGTCCCCGTCGGGCAACAACTGTGGACCGTGCACCTGTTCGCCCTCGTTGGCCTTGATGAGGAGTTCCGGCATGCCGCCATCGGCTGCCACGCGCGTGATGCCCTCCGACTGGCCGAAGAGAACCATGTTGTCGGGTCCCCAGCTCGCTCCAAAGACAGCCGATGGCACCGCACAGATCACCACTGGGCCGCCGCCGCTGATGCTGACGCGCTTCAATTCACGACCTTGCTCATACGCAACGGCTTCGCCGTCAGGCGAGAAGAACGGGTTCGAGAGAACTGCCTCGCTGCCCGGGATCAGCCGGGCCTGCAGCTCCTCCATCGCGCGCAGGTAGAGTCCGCCTGTCGTGTTGTAGACGAAGTAACGGCCGTCGGGAGAAACCGCGCCGACGGCCCTCCCCAGGGCTCTGAACTGTTGACCTTCAGGAAGCGCGTAGTCGAACCGACTGACCGGCAGCGGGGCGGTCGCAGGCCACAGGATCCAGGCGGTCGCGCCGACGACCAGGGCCGCGGCCAGCGAAGCGATTGGCACTGGCAGCGCCCTCCGCCAAGCGGGATGGCGGTGTGGCACGATGGCAGGCTCCGCCGCGTGCGACCCATCGCTATCGAACGCCCCCTCGAGCGCCAGCCGCACGCTCTGCGCATCGCCAATGCGCTGCTTGCGGTCCTTGTGGAGACAGCGTTTAAGGAAACTACTGACCACGGGCGGCAGGCCGTGAGGCAGTAACGTCCAATCGGGCTCTCGTGCCAGTACCGAAGCCAGTACGTCTGAGACTTCGTCGCCCGCGAAGGCTCGTCTGCCGGTGAACATCTCGTAGAGCACCGCCCCAAATGCCCAGATGTCCGTGCGTTTGTCCACCGCCTTGCCCCGTGCTTGTTCTGGACTCATGTAGGCGGCCGTGCCGAGAATCACGCCAACGCCGGTCATCATTGCAGGCGAGGTGATCGTTGGCGATGCAGTGGCACCGATGTCCCGCACGGACACCGGGTCGAGCGCCTTCGCCAATCCGAAATCCAACACCTTCACGACGGCATCCGGGCGAACCTTGATGTTGGCGGGCTTCAAGTCGCGGTGGATGATCTCCTGTTCATGCGCCGCCTCGACCGCTTCGGCAATCTGTTTGGCGATCGGCAGGGCTTCATCGATTGGAATCGGCCCCTGCGCGATGCGTTCTGCGAGCGTCGGGCCTTCGACTAGCTCCATGACGAGCGCCTGCACAACGCCGGCCTGCTCGAGGCCATACACATGCGCGATGTTCGGATGGTTGAGCGTAGCGAGCAGTTCTGCTTCGCGCTGGAATCTGACCGCGCGATCGGGATCGCTCGCAAGGCCGTCTGGTAAGACCTTTAGCGCAACGTCTCGCTTCAGGCGTGCGATCGCGCGCGCGATAGACCTCCCCCATGCCACCGGCGCCTAGCGTGCCAGTGACCTCGTACGAGCCAAACATTGTGCCGGGAGTGAGCGCCATCCGTGCGTCGCCGCGGATTATAGGGCTTTCGTCAGCGTCGTGACAGAACGATTCGAAAGGCCCGCCTGCGTTATGCGCTTACGTACGCTCCGTGCAAGCTACGGCGGGGCGTCGCCGTAGTTGCCCGAAACAACGAGCAACGAGCGAAGGCGAGTCCGAACGCGTAACGTTGACGTGTTTGCCGAAACGACTACGGTCTCGCCGTCTCAGCGTTGCAGGACTTGCGTACTCCGCTGCGTCGAGCGTGGATTCCTTCGGACTTCCGCCGGGCACGTCTCTCGCATCATCAGTCGACCGCCAGGGACGATGCTAGTATTGAAGCGCGAGCAGCGCACTCTTCTGGCCGAAACCGTCCGGGATATCGCGAACATCGCCGCAGGCGCCATGGTGTTCGGACAGTTTCTTGGAAGCCAGATGTTCTCGATGTGGATCGCGATCGGTGGTGTGGCCGTGTGGATCGCACTCGTAGCCTGGGCGATTGGACTTGCCGGAGAGGCGAAGCCATGAATCAGAACATGTGGAATGTCTTCATCCTGCTCGGCGGCATTCTCTTGTTCGTGAGCATCGTCGGCTTGCTCGACTGGCTCGGGCGACGGAAGCACGACCAGTCTCGCAATCGCACCGCATGAAGATTACCTACAACACCTTCGTATCCTTCGAGTCCTTCGTGGTTGCGTCGCTCTCTGGATCTGCATGACTGTGTCGCCGGCGCACGCGATGCCACGCCATTTCGACGAACGCCGACGCGAGGTACCCATACGCGAGCACGACGAGGACACTTTCAGGGTGCGACGCGAGGAGCGCCAGGAATATGGCGCCGACGATCAGCACTGGGTAGCTTCGGCGAACCCCGAAATCAAGGTTCTTGAAGCTGCGGAACCGGATCGTGCTCACCATCAGGAGCGCGGGCACAATCACCATCGCCAGCACCGGCAGCGCCTCCGCGTAGCTCTGAAATCCCCACGGGTACGCATAGACGGTTGCTGCGGGGACGCCAGCGGCCGCTGGACTTGGCATCCCGACGAAGAAACGTTTGTCGTGGGATCCCGCCTGAATGTTGAACCGCGCGAGGCGCGTCGCGGCTGCGGCGACAAAGATGAACCCGGCGGCCCAGCCCAGCCTGCCGAGCGGCTGCAATCCCCAAGAAAACGCAAGAATTGCTGGCGCCACCCCGAAGGAGATGATGTCCGCGAGCGAATCGAACTCGATGCCGAAGGCGCTCGTCGTGCCCGTCATGCGGGCAATTCGGCCGTCGAGCATGTCCACCACGATGGCGAGCCCGATGAACGGCGCCGCCGTGATGAACTCTCCGCGCATCGCGTAGACGATGCACGCGTAGCCGCAGAACATGTTCGCAAGCGTGAACATGCTGGGCAGCAGATAGACGCCGTGGCGGAGACGCCGCTGCGCGACATCCGTGCGGCGGCGGAGCGGCCTCAGCATCCGGATTCGCGCGCGTGGGCGCTCGGTGCGGTCATCCATCATGGTTGAGCCAGCGCAGCAATAACCGTTACCGCAGCAACGACCCGGTCGCCGACTTTCACTGTGATCTGCGCGTTCGCCGGCACGAAGACGTCCATGCGGGATCCGAACTTCATGACGCCGAAACGATCGCCAGCCTTGACCTGGGCACCTTCCGTGGTTCGGCAGACGACGCGCCGTGCGAGGATACCGACAACCTGCCGGACCACCACTGGCTGCCCGGCATGATCGATCCAGACTTCAGTGTACTCGTTCAGGTCGCCGGCGTCCGAGCGGTAAGCCGGAAGAAAGCGGCCGGGATGATACTGCACCTTCGCCACAGTGCCGCCGACCGGCAGTCGGTTGACGTGAACGTCGATTGGCGACAGGAAGATGCTGATTTGCCGCCAATTCTCGGGTGGAAAGTCGCGAACGGTTGGCGTTCCGGCTATCAGGACACGGCCGTCGGCGGGCGACAACACAGCCCCGGGCGCCTGGGTCACCATTCGGTCCGGGTCGCGGAAGAAAAACAGAAAGATGCCGGCCAGAGTCAGAAACGCAAGGCCGACGACCGGATTGAGGGTGAGCGCGCCGATGACGCCCAGCGCGACGGCGGCGCCGATGAACGGCCAACCCGCGGGATCGATCCGCACAAGCGGAACACTACATCAACTCACAAGGCACAAAGCACAAGTCACAACGCACGGTCTTTTGTTTGTGACTTGAGCCTTGTGACCTGAGCCTTGTGACTTGTGCGTTGGGCGGGCGCTACGACGTGCGGCCGTTCCCCTGCAAGTACTCACGCGTGATCGCCTCCATGCGATCCTTCAGCGCGAGCTTGCGCTTCTTCAAGTCGACTTCTTCAATTCGTTCCGTGGGAGAGAGGTAATGCTTGTCGGTGAGTTCGTGAAGGCGGTTGTCCAACCGGTGGTGCTGTTCGACAAGCTGGCGGTACTGGTCGTTGTTGTGCAGCAACAGGTGTTTGACATCCTGTGCTCCCGCTGCATTCATAGGCCGCCCTCCTTACTGAAGAAGAACCGTCATCGTGTGTTTACCTAGGCCGAAGTTAGCATACTTGTCGCCTGGTCGCCAGATGGCCGAGTCGGCAGCTCATCCCGGGGGCGCCGGAGCCGGCACGTCCTCGTCCCTCCAGAGGATCAGCGCGTCTTCGACCGGTTTCGTGTAGTAATTCCGGCGTACGCCGGCCACATAAAACCCCATCCGTTCGTACAGGCGACGCGCCGCCTCGTTCGACGCCCGTACCTCGAGCGTCGCGCGACGCGCCCCGAGCTCCCGCCCCGCTGCGAGCACCTGTCCCAACAGCGCGCTGCCCATCCCTTGAGCGCGAAAGCTTGGGCGCAGCGCGATGTTGTTGATGTGGATCTCGTCGAACACCAGCCAGAACGCACAGAAGCCGGCCACCCGACAGTCTTCGGTCCGCAGGAGCAAGATGTGGCACATGGAGCGGTTCTGCAGCTCCCAGGTGTACATGTCGCGCGTCCAAGGGTTGGTGAACGATTCGTTTTCGACTTCGAGCACGCCATCGAGGTCGTCATCGTCCGCGAGCGGCTCGATCCAGTAATGAGGCATGCTAGGTGCGATCTCGGGCCAATTCCGCATCGGATCGACGGACGTACAGCGGCCGAATCGCGTGCGGCGCCGGCCGTCTCCCGGCCGTGAACTGTTCCGTCGCCAGGGCCGCCATGGCACCCGCCAGCAAGGGAGCCGCGGGCTCGCTGATGTACGCGTCCGGCCCAAGTGCGGCACGGATCTCCGCCTGATGGATAGCCGCGCCGTCGCCCGTGAAGAGCGTGGGCTGCCCGGCCAGTCTTCGCAATAGGTGCTCGGGCCGATCGACTGTCGGGGGTTCGACCTCATGCCCTTTCCCGTAAACGGCCGCGTACACTTCCCCACGCCACGCGTCAATCCACGTAGCGACCCGCTTGCCTTCAGGGCGGGTCCGCTCCGCGCCACCCGCCCTACGTACGTGGGGCGGGTCTGGTCCCCCGATCATCCCAGACCCGCCGAATGCAATCCTCGCCAGGGCATCAAGCGCCGACACGCCAATCAACGGTCGATTCAGCGCAACGGCAAGTCCTTGCATCGTCGCGATGCCAACACGTAGCCCCGTGAAGGATCCAGGGCCGACGCCGACCGCCAGCGCATCGATCTCGTGCAGGGCGACGGCCTCGCGTTCCAGCAGCGCGGCGAGCTCTCCAGGCAGTCGCGATGCCTGCGGACGCGACGCGTCGCTTGCTTCCTCGCGAACCAGACGGCCGTCGCGCATCAGCGCGCAGCTTCCGGCGCTCGTTGTCGTGTCAAGAGCCAGGATCAGCATCGGGGTGACAGATAATAATTGACGAATTCACGAATTGACGGATTGACGAATTGCAAAATGCGTCAATCAATCCGTCGATCCGTAAATCCGTCAATTCGTCAATGCAAACATCCTCGTCCATTACCCCGGCCATGCGTCAGTATCTCGACGCCAAGCGTCAGCACCGCGATGCCATCGTGTTTTTCCGCATGGGCGACTTCTACGAGATGTTCTATGAAGACGCGCTCGTGGCGGCGCGGGCGCTCGATCTGACATTGACATCACGATCGAAGGATGCAGATGGCGGCGCCATCCCGATGTGCGGCGTGCCTTTTCACGCGCTCGACGGCTACCTGGCGAAACTCGTGACGAAAGGGTTTCGGGTCGCCATTTGCGAGCAGGTCGAAGACCCGAAGAAGGCGAAAGGGCTCGTCAAACGCGAAGTGGTCCGCGTAGTGTCTCCGGGCACGCTCACCGATGCCACGTACCTTGCCGCGCGCGAACCCGCCTATCTGATGTCGATCGTCGCCCAGAACGACGTATACGGCGTGGCCCTGATCGATCTCTCCACCGGGGAGTTCACGAGCGCTGAATACGCCGGCCTCGAAGGGCTTCAGGCGCTGGCGGACGAAATCGCGGTTCTACGTCCGCGGGAGATCGTCGTGCCGGCAGAATCGCCGGTCGCCGCCAGCATTCCGGAAATCGGACGTCTGCAGTTACCGGTGACGACGGCTGAACCCTGGAGCTTCGAGCCAGAGGCTGCACGCCGATCGTTGCTCGAACAGCTCAAGACGCACGGCCTCGAGGGTTTCGGCCTCGATGGCCGGGCCACAGCTACTCGGGCAGCGGGCGGACTCATCGCACATCTTCGCGACACGCAAAAGGTCGACCTGGCACACGTCCGCACGATCGGCTACAGAACCACGGCTGACGCGCTCGTCCTCGACGCAATCACCGTCAAACACCTGGAGGTCGTCTCCGGCAGCGACGGCACCGTGGCCGGTTCGCTGCTCCACGAGATCGATCGGACGGTCACGTCGATGGGCGGACGCCTCCTCCGTGCATGGCTGCTGCGGCCCCTGAGGACGCTGGAACGCATCCGCGACCGCCTCGACGCTGTCGAGGAGCTCGCGTTTCGCGCGACCGATCGCGGCAAGTTCCGCGAGACGCTCAAGGCTGTGTACGACCTCGAACGTCTCGTGGCTCGGGTCGCCCTGGGAACTGCCGCCCCCCGCGACTTCGTCTCGCTGCGACAATCGCTCGGCGCGGTGCCGCGCATCAGAGTGGCCCTTGCGGATCTTCAGGCGCCGCTCCTGCGGAGTCTGATCGCCGAGCTCGACGACCTGCCTGATGTCCGCGATCTGATCGAGCGGACGATCATCGACGACCCGCCAGCGTTTGCGCGGGACGGGGGCTTTACGCGGGACGGCATCGACCCCGAGCTCGACAGCCTGAAGGCTGTCAGCCGCTCTGGGCGGCAGGTCATCGCCGAGATGGAAGACCGCGAGCGGGCGCGCACGGGAATCGCCTCGCTCAAGGTTCGCTTCAATCGCGTGTTCGGCTATTACATCGAGGTGTCGAAGTCGAATCTCCACGCCGTCCCCGGCGACTACCAGCGCAAGCAGACGATTGCAGGCGGCGAGCGGTTTACGACGCCGGCACTCAAGGAATACGAAGCCAAGGTCCTCGGCGCCGACGAGCGGATCCTGGAGCGAGAGCTGGAGATTTTCGAACGACTGCGGTGCGCGGTTGCCGCCGAAGCGCCGCGCGTTCAGGACACGGCGCGCGCGCTCGCCACGCTCGACGTGCTGGCGTCCCTTGCCGAAACAGCGGCGGTGGCGAACTTCACGAAGCCCCACGTCCACGACGGCGACGAGCTGCTGGCAGCCGACGCACGGCATCCGGTTGTGGAACGACGCACGTCCGGCGCCTTCGTTCCGAACGACGTCGATCTCAACGGGTCGACGCGACAGCTTGTCATCCTGACCGGGCCGAACATGGGAGGCAAGTCGACCTATCTGCGGCAGGTGGCGCTCATTCCCCTGCTTGCGCAGATGGGCTCCTTCGTGCCGGCGCGCGACGCGAAGGTCCCCATCGTCGACCGCATTTTCGCCCGCGTCGGCGCGTCGGACAACATCGCGCGAGGCCAGTCGACGTTCATGGTCGAGATGCAGGAGACCGCGAATATCCTCCATGCCGCCACGTCACGCAGCCTGGTGGTGCTCGACGAGATCGGCCGCGGCACATCGACATTCGACGGCCTGAGCATCGCGTGGGCGGTGGCCGAGTGTCTTGTGACCAACACGAAGGCGCGTCCAAAAACGCTGTTCGCGACCCACTATCACGAGCTGACCGACCTTGCCGACGCCTTTCCGGCCGTCGTCAACATGCACGTGTCGGCGCGCGAGTGGAACGACGACATCATCTTCCTCCGGAAGATCGTCCCGGGGCGTTCCGATCGCAGTTACGGGATTCAGGTCGCGCGCCTCGCCGGCCTCCCGCCGCCCGTCGTTGCCCGGGCCAAGGAGATCCTGCGTGGCCTCGAGAGTGACGAGCTCTCACGCGGCGGGCGCCCGACGCTCTCCGGCACGCCAGGAGACGCCACAACCCGTCAGCTCGGCCTTTTTGCGAGGCCGGCCGACGAAGCGGCCGTCGTTCTCGACAACGCGCGCCCCCCGCGCGATGATGAAATCTCGCGTCGGCTCCGCTCGGTTGACGTGGACGACACCACACCACGGCAGGCGTTGGAGTTGCTCGTGGAATTGAAGAAGCTGGCTGAGGGTGACTGACAAATGCAGAATTCAAAAGGCAAAGTGCAAACGCGACCGGTATCGCACCCGTTTTTCATTGTTTGCATTTTGCATTTTGCATTCCGTTCGTCGCCGCATGCGCGCAACAGCAAACGTTCTCAAGCAACGCGAACGTCGTCACCGTTATCGTTATCGTCCGCCAGTCGCCCATAAACTTCGATCTCCGTATCGGAACTGACGAGATCTCCCAGCGCGTCCACGAGCTCGTTTACAGCCGCTTGATGGTGAATGACGAGCACCTCCGCGTCTCACCGGGACTCGCGGCGCGTCTCGACAATCCAGACCCGCTCACCTACATCGCGCACCTCCGCCACGGAGCGCGCTTCCACGACGGGTATGAACTCACCTCAAAGGATGTCGTTTACACGTTCGGCAGCTTTCTCGACGCCGATTTCGTCTCGCCGCGCAAAGGCGCATATCGGATGCTCGACAGCATCACGGCCGTCGACGATTACACGGTGCAACAAGAATCCGGAGGTCGATCGGCTGATCGACCTCGCGACGCGGGCGGCAACCGACGAAGAGCGCCTGAAGTACTACAGCCTGGTCCAGAAGATCGTCGCGGACGATGTGCCGTACATCAGCCTATGGTACAAGACGAACATCGCTGCGATGCGACCGAACGTCAGCGGGCTGCGGCTGTCGGCGCAGGCCGACTTCCTCGCACTGAAGGACGTGAAAAAAGGGGGCTAACCACGAAGGTCACGAAGCCGCGAAGAAAGTTCGCGATCTTCGTGTGCTTCGTGGTTCAACTTCCGAGCGCCGTGCGGGCCTCCGCAGAATATGGCGAGGTCGGGTGCTCGTCGACGAGCTGGTTGAAGGTCTTCCGCGCCTCGTCGGTCTTTCCCGCCGCCTGGTACGCTTTGCCCAGCTCCATGAGAATGGCGTCCTTTGGCAGCGCTTCGTCGTTGCTGGCGGCCAGTCCTGTCCACGTCGCGATCGCCGCGTCCAGTTGACCCGCACGCGCCTGGACGTCAGCCTTGCCAAAGAGCGCCATGCGGCCGTACAGGCTGTCGGCGCCCGCGCGACTGGCCACCTCGTCGAACGCGCGAATGGCCTCGTCATTCTTGCCCACCGCCGCCAGCGATGCCGCGTAGTGATATCGCGCCGTGATGCCCGCGCTGCTGTCGGGATACGCATCTGCGGCGGTCTTGAGCTTCGGCAGCGCCGCATTCAACTTGGCCGTGACGGTGGAAAACGACCCGGTGGCACCGATGCTGGCGGCCGCGGGAACCTCGCCCGGCTGCGTCGCGTCGGCAGTGACGGGAATGACTGGCGCGTTGAACGCCACCATCGCGTCGGCGAGCAGCTGCTCCGCGCGCGCGTCGGTGTTCCCCCGCCACACGACGACGCCGCCCACAACGGCGGCCGCAACCACGGCGATGAGCAGGATGATCGTCAGCCGGCTCTTGTTCGCCTCGAACGCCGCGCGTGCGCTGACGATCATCTCGGCGAGGTCGTTTTCTTTGAGTTGATGACGTGCTTTGCGCTTCATTGCAATCTGTCTCTAGTCTTTAGTCTTTAGTCTCTCGTCGCTGGTCGGCTCTCGGCTTTAGGCTTTCGGCTGCAGACGTTGGTGCAGCACCAATTAAAGACTAAAGACCAGAGACTCGAGACGACCCGTGTCAATTCCAAATGGCGTCCCCGGGCAGAATTGAACTGCCGGCCTCGCGCTTAGGAGGCGCGCGCTCTATCCATCTGAGCTACGGGGACGTAGTCTCGCTAAGACGTTAGTTTACTTGATGTTCGTGCGCCTGCTCAGCCGCGCCGCTGCAGATGAGCGTCAGTTGTGTGCCGCGGCCGCTTGCAGGGTTTTGCAACGCGTCAGCTTCAAAGCACCTTCCGCATAAGCCTAGGACCGTCAGAGGGGCGAGGTCCGTCCGGTTCATATCCCCTTCGCTGATAAAAGGCTTCTGCATTCCAACCTGTCTCCAGCCCGCGCTGCCAACAGCCCCCGGCCTCGCATTTGCGTTTCAACAAATGCGAGAAGACGCGATGCAACGCCTCGCTGCTCATACAAGGGCAGCGTGTAAAGACCGTCGATGGTATCGGCGCTCACGCTGACCGAGGCAGCCACGACCGTGTCAGCTTCGAACACCCATACGTCCCGTTCCTTGATGATGGTTTGAACCCACGCCAACGTCCGTGAACTCGCCCACCGCTCTGCCATTTCTTCTGGCATTCCACGTGAAGCGAGCACACAGATAGCATCGCGGCGTATCTCATAGAGCGCCGATGCGTCCGAAGCGACCGCTGATCTAATGATGCCGGGCAACATCAGCGTCAGCTAGTTCGTCCGCGGTTGAGCGGTGGCACTCGGAATAGACTGGGCCACCGCCGCTTGCACCGGAGATCGGTTGTATTGATGGTGGCGAAGCCCTGTGGAGGTCAGGCCGACATGGATCGCCTGACCGCGCGAGACGGCTCTGGGGATCAGCCAGCTCACGGAGCTGGCGTCGCGCGGCCACACGCGGCGTCGCAGCGCGGTCCGGCCACCGGAACCGGGATTCGCCACCATCAACACAACTGAGCTCCGTTCCTGGCGCGTGGAGCGCCCCACAACGATACGGCCAACTAGTCAAAAACATCACGCCCGGAAAGCGAGGGGCACGCCCTTGGCTTGTTTACCTGGTGCCAGGCGGCCTCGCCGCGCCCGCGTATCCTGGTATAAGCTTCGACGAATTCTTATGAACAAGATCATTCTCGCGGCCTGCGTCGGTTCCCTCTTCGCGGTGAGCGCGGACATCCGGGCACAGCAAGCGCCACCCGCAGTTCCGGCCCCTCAGGACGTGCACCCGGGGAGCATCACCTCCGAGGATGTCCCGTACCCGCACCCGGTCTCGTACCTGCCCCTCACGCTGTACGGGCAGGACGTGCGAATGGCCTTCATGGACGTGCCGCCCATTGGCGGCCAGCCAAACGGCCACACCGTGGTGCTGCTGCATGGGAACAATTTCGCCGGCTTCTACTGGGGCGGGCCGATTGACGCGCTGCGCAGGCAGGGGTTTCGAGTGGTCGTGCCAGATCAGATCGGCTACGGCCGGTCGTCGAAGCCGATCATTCCGTACAACTTTCACGACATGGCGCGCAACACACGGCTCATCCTGCAGAGCCTCAAGATCGAAAAAGCGATGATCGTCGGCCACTCCATGGGCGGGATGCTGGCCGCGCGCTTTGCCACCCAGTATCCGGACATGACGGAGCGGCTGGTGCTCTACAACCCGATTGGTCTGGTCGATCCGCGCTTCGGTCGGCCTTGGGAAAGCACCGACGAGGCCTACAAACGCGCGCTCCCCGCAACGTATCAGACCGTTCGGGCCGGCATCATGCGGTACGTCGCGCACAACACAACGGCGTGGAATCCAGAGTTTGAGAAGTATACGCGCTTCCGGTACGCGTGGACGCTGAGCGCGGACTGGCCAAGGCTGGCGATGGTGCAGACGCTGCTCCAGCAGGTTCAGTATCTGGATCCGGTCGTCAACGACTGGGAGCACATCAAAGCGCCGACGCTGGTGTTCGGCGGAGCAGAAGACGTCCTGCCCGGGTCTTCAGCCGTGTTCACGCAGCGAATGCAGTTCGTCGCCGAACGCATTCCGAACGGCCGCGGACGCCTGCACCTGATTCCAGGGCTCGGGCACGTGCCGCACCTCGAAGCCCCGGAGAAGACGTACCCACCGCTTGTCGCGTTTCTAATGGAAGGAGTCACCGACCGCTGATCGCTACGGCGAATTCAACATGCACAATGATGCACAATGCAAAATGCAACCAGCACTCGCGGGCAAACACGCGACATTTGCATTTTGCATTTTGACTTTTGCATTACGCGTTCCCTGTTCAGTATTGGAGTACTGAGTACACCTGCTCTCCGGTGAGCCTGGCCTTGCCGTTCAGCGCCAGCAGCTCGATGAGAAACGCGAGTGCGTGGAGCTCGCCGCCCACCTTGCGCACGAGCTGGACCGCCGCTGCCGCGGTTCCCCCCGTCGCCAGCACGTCGTCCACGATGAGCACGCGCTGCCCGCGTTCGACGGCGTCGGCATGAATCTCTAACGCGTCCTTGCCGTATTCCAGGTCGTACGCCTCTTTGATGGCCTTGGCCGGGAGCTTTCCGGCCTTGCGAACGGGAATGAAGCCGGCGCCCAGACGTTCCGCCACCGCGGCGCCGAGGATGAACCCTCGACTCTCAATCCCGACGACCACGTCGATGCGGTCCGCCGTGTATGGGCTCGCGAGCTTTTCGATGGTTGCCTTCAGCCCTTCCGCGTTTCGCAAGAGCGTCGTGATGTCGTAGAACAGGATACCCGGCTTCGGAAAGTCGGGAACGTGTCTGATGTGTTGTTTGAGATCCATAGTCGGTTGCCACACGGGTCTTCACTCTACCTGATCGCGAATTCCGAATACTCCCCGCTCGGCGGCTCCGTCTCGACGTCGACCTCGTCGACGCGCGCGCTCCTGGGACCCTGCCGGAGTGCGCGCTCCACGCGCGTCACTGCCTCAGCCTCACCCTCGACGTACGCCTCAACTCGACCGTCTGGACGATTCCGCACCCATCCCGTGACTCCTTCGCGTTCGGCAACCTCCTGCGTGAAGAAACGGAAGCCGACGCCCTGGACGCGCCCGCCGATAATCAGCCGTCGCGCGACGCGCATACGCGGGAAACGGAGATTATACTGGAGCGCTCGTGTCCGATACGTCGACATCGGCGCAGCGCACTGCGGATCGGAAACACGCGACGCACCGCAGCGACCTGCTCCCGCTCACACTCACTGCGCTCGGCGTCGTCTACGGCGACATCGGCACCAGCCCCCTTTACGCCATCCGCGAGTGCTTCTTTGGATCCCATGCGGTGCCGCCCACACACGACAACGTGCTCGGGGTGCTCTCGCTCATCATCTACGCGCTGCTGATCGTCATTTCCATCAAGTACGTCGCCATCGTCATGCGCGCGGACAACCAGGGTGAAGGCGGCATCCTGGCGCTCACCGCGCTCGTGCCAAGCCGGAACGGCGGAGGCGGCTCGTCGAGGCTTGCCGTAGGCCGGCCCTTGTTGATTGCGCTCGGGATATTCGGCACCGCGCTGCTCTACGGCGACGGCATGATCACGCCGGCCATCTCGGTGCTTGGTGCGGTCGAAGGTCTCGAGGTGGTGACGCCCCTCTTCACCCCGTACGTCGTGCCGATCACCGTCACGATTCTCGTGGTGCTGTTCGTCATCCAGCAGTTCGGCACCCACAGGGTTGGAAGGCTCTTCGGCCCGATTGTGATTGTCTGGTTTCTCACGATCGCGGTTCTCGGCATCGTGTGGATCGTGCGCGCGCCGGCTGTTCTCGTCGCCTTCGATCCTCGGCACGCGCTCAGGTTCTTCCAGGAGAACGGCTTTCCTGGCTTTGCCGTGCTCGGAGCGGTCTTCCTGGTGGTGACTGGCGGCGAGGCCTTGTATGCGGACATGGGCCACTTCGGGAAGCACCCGATTCGGGTGGCCTGGTTCGCGTTGGTACTGCCGTCGCTCGTGCTGAACTATCTCGGCCAGGGAGCGCTCTTGCTGCTGAACGAAAATGCCAGGCAGCCATTCTTTTTGCTCGCCCCCCAGTGGGCGCTGGTCCCGCTGGTCGTCATTGCGACGGCGGCCGCCATCATCGCATCGCAAGCGCTGATCTCAGGGTCCTTCTCAATTACGCGACAGGCCATTCAGCTCGGCCTGGCGCCCCGTCTCGACGTCGAGCACACGTCTTCGCGCGAGATGGGACAGATCTACGTTCCACAAATCAACTGGGCCTTGATGGCCGCCACCGTGTTCATCGTGATCGGATTTGGCTCGTCGGGCGCGATCGCCGCCGCATACGGCATTGCCGTCACACTCACGATGGTGATTACCGTGCTGCTGCTGTTCGTCATCATGACCGAGCGGTGGCGATGGCCGAAGGCCGTTGCGTTCGGGGTCACGGCAACATTCCTCGTGATTGATCTCGCCTTCTTGGGCGCCAACATCCTCAAGGTGCTGCAGGGCGGCTGGGTCACGCTTGCCGTTGCGGGCATCATCTTCACGCTGATGACGACGTGGAAGACGGGGCGTCGCCTGCTGGCGGAACGGCTGACGGCGCGCGCCCTGCCGCTCGAGGACTTCGTGGCGACGGTTGCAGCTCGACCGCCCGTGCGTGTGCCCGGAACGGCTGTCTTCATGACGGCCCAGCCGCGGGGCGCGCCACCGGCCCTTGCGCACAACCTCCGATACAACAAGGTCCTTCACGAGCATGTCATCCTGCTCACCATCACGACGGCGCAAGTGCCGCACGTGCCTCCTGAGGAGCGCATCAGCTTCGAGCCGCTCGGGCATGGCCTGTTCAACGTGCGGGCGCAGTTTGGATTCATGGAAGATCCGGACGTGCCCGAAGCGCTGTTATTGGCTCGCGCGAAAGGCGTGGAGATGAACCCCGAGGATCTGACGTATTTCCTCGGACGCGAGACGATCATCGTCACGCGCCGCGAAGGGATGGCCATCTGGCGGGAAAAGCTCTTCGTGCTGATGGCTCGCAACGCCGTTCGGGCGACGGCGTTCTTCCGCCTGCCGCCCGAACGCGTCGTCGAGCTCGGAGTTCAGGTCGAAATGTAGATCATCACCTCGAATTCGCCAGAGTTGTCCTCGAGGTAGTCGTCATTCACCCCAACATACAGACGTCCGGTCGAGGGCGCACGAACCGAGCGACGGTTGGCGATCAGGAACGGAGCGCCGCCATCGATCCGGCCGATCAGCGCGCCCGCCAGCTGATTCGAGAGCGGCGAGTCGGCAGCATGGCGACCGCTCCGCGCGCCCCGCGCCGTTGCGACGTCACCGCTGTCACCGCTCATCCGGATGGTGCCAGCCACGTCGAACAGGATCAAATCCCCGGCCCGGACTCGCGTCCCTGTGTCGGTCCAGCGCTCTCGCGAATCCACCAGGACTGACTGTCCCGTTGTCGGCTCGGTCTCGAACTCGTCCCCGATGGGACGGCCGCGAAACTCGTTGCGCGTGAGCCGACTGTCGTTGTTCGCGTCGAGCTGGTTGAAGGCCGGCATGCTTCTACTGGCCGACCGCCACTCGGCGCGGCTGATCAGGCCGTCGGCGTTGCGGTCCATGTCGCGGAATCGCGACCCGACACCACTGCCTATCTGGCTGCTGGCGGAGCCGTCAGTTGGACAATACCGAAGTCCGCCCGATCCCGGGACGCCCCAGGCGCCGAACTGTCTGTTGTATTCCATGGACGAGACAATCCGCTCGATGACGACCTGCGGGCCGCTCTGCTGCGCCAGTCGCGCGAATGCGCGCTGGCCTTCAGGGTCGGGTTGTCGTCCGAGGATGTGCCGGTACAAGCGGGCTACCGATCGTTCGTACGGCGTGCTCTCGCCGGTCTCGGTATACACAAACCGCTGCGTGTACTCCGGCGAGGTTGCTACCGCCAGCACCACATCGCGAACCGTCATCCGGCCATTCTCGAGCTGCTGCACCCAGTGGGCACTGCCAGGGTCGGCTTCGCGCTCGAGCATATGCCGGTACAGCTCATTGACGACATGGCGCGCATCTGTCGTGCACGGCTGCTGCGCCGCGACGACAGAGGGAAAGACGAGCATTGCTAGCGCTAATATCGCTGCGCGGTACATGATCTTGCCTCCTGCTACCCTCGAACAGGTTCAGGATTCGTACCGTCATCGACCGAGCTTCCTGAGCCATAATTGGCCTCATGCGTTACCCCGAAGACTTCGTCGCGCCGATGCGCAGTGAGCTCACGCGCCTGGGCGTGGAGGAGCTGCGCACGCCCGCCGACGTGGACAACGCCGTGCGGAACACGCGCGGCACGCTGATGATCGTGGTCAATTCGATCTGCGGATGCGCCGCAGGCAAGGCGCGTCCTGGAGTGGCGCTGGCGCTGCGCCACGATGCCCGCCCGAATCGCGTTGCAACGGTGTTCGCGGGCGCCGACGTGGAAGCGACCGATCGCGCCCGGAGCTACTTCGGCGGCTACCCGCCGTCCTCTCCGTCTATCGGGCTGTTGCGAGACGGTCAGCTCGTGTGGATGCTCGAGCGACGGCAGATCGAGAACCAGGGTCCCGAGCAGATTGCCGCCGTGCTGACCGCCGCCTTCGATCGGTTCTGTACGGCGGCCACGGCCTCGTAGGGGCTGTCCCTCTGAGTACGTAGTACGTAGTGTCCGGCTTTAGCCGGACCGCGGATCTTTCGGCGCCATCGCGCCGGTCCGGCTGAAGCCGGACACTACCTACTGAATACTGCGTTCAAAAACCAGGAAGGAGGGGGCGCGCCGCGGGCGTACCCGGCCAGGGGATCGTTGCAAGGATGGCTGCCAGCGCCAGTCCAAAGAAAATCGCAGCGAGTTTGTGGCGCCGCATGGCATCCGCGGTTTTGCGCACACGCACGCGACCGATGTGAGCGAGCGCGACTGCCACGACCATCCCAAACACGTGCTCGACCGCCCAGAATCGCAGCGTCGAATTCCCCATGGCGGCACCGAAATCCTGAAAGGCGATGCTCGTGATCGGACTGAGCATCACGTACAGCAGCAGGCCGATCAGGAACTGCGCGTCCAGCGTCGCCACGAACAGCTGACCCGCACGGTTGTCACCACGCGTCCAGTCGCGACGCGCCCGCATGCCCGATATCGCGCGCGCGAACGCGACCAAGCCGGCCGCGAGCACGAGCCATCGCAGCAGCGAATGAAGCGCCAGTATCAGCGGATACATGCAGAGATTCTATGCCGACGCGCCCGCGTATTCGATTGAGAAGGTGGTGAGAGCTACCGAACGAAGGTGAACTTCGCCTGACCGGATGTGCCGCTGCCCCAGGGCCACAGGAAGGCGCCATTGGTCGGCCGAGCCGTCGCGCTGATCCGCACGTAGTACTCGCGGTTCGGCTCGAGAATCGACGTCTCGAACAGCGGCAGCCGCTGGAAGCTCGTCATCAACTGCCGGACCGCTCCCTCACTGTCGGTCACCTGCGTGTTCTCCATTTTGCCGTCGAGCATGCGCACGACGGTATGGAGCCGCGTAAGGTTGTCGTACTCAACGCTGTTGGTGACGGTGGAGGTCGCGATCGTCCGATCGACCCACGCCGGCACTTCCAGTCGGAGGTCGACTGTGTAGGTGAAGGTCGTCTTGAGACCGCTGCGGATGGCTGCGCGCACCTCGTCGGTAAAACCGTCAGCGAGCTCGAAGGTCACGAGCACGTGGTCGTCGCGCACCAACGGCACGATGCGCAGCCCCCCGGCCGCCCGGAGCGTTGCCGTTGCCGAAACCAGCAATATCGCGAAAAATAGGGCTGTTTTGACGCGTCTGACCATCGATAGAGACGTTTGTCCCATAGAGCGACGCGTGCACTGTACCACAGATGAACCTCTGCCGATGTAAGATTTTGAAGGTACCTGTGCCGTGCGCGCTCTAAAGGTCCTTCTTGTCGCGTCGTTTGCTTTGGCTGTGGTGGCGCCGCACACGCGCGCTCAAAGTCAGAGCCTGCCCGTCTCGCTCTTCGAGCGGTACCTTGATTCACTTCGACAGCAGACAGGCATTCCAGGACTCTCAGCCGCGATCGTCCAGAACGGTCAGCTCGTGTGGGACAAGGGGTTTGGGTATCAAGAGCTCGAAGGCTTCGTCCGGGCCGAGGGCGATACGCCGTACCCCCTGCTCGATCTGACGCAGACGCTCGCGTCGACAGTGCTGCTGCAGCAGTGCCTCGAGCTCCGATATCTCGATCTCTCCGACCGCGTGCGCCGCTGGAACTCGCAGTTCTCCGAAGACAGCACCACCGTCGAGCAGCTCCTCGCTCACGAGGCTCCGACTGGCAGCTTCGAGTACAGTTCCGGACGCTATGCTGCGCTGACAACCGTGATCGCGCAGTGCGCGAGCGAACGCTACGCGCGGCTCATCACCGAAGAGATTCTCAACCGCCTCGGGATGACGAGCTCGGTGCCGAGCCACGACCTCGCCGACGAAACGCCGACGCGCCAACAGTTCACCAACAGCGAGCGCGATCATTATGGAGCCATCCTTCGTCGAGTCGCGGTACCATACAAGGTCGACGCGCCCGGACGCGCGAGCCGCTCCGACTATCCGCGGCCGTCTCTCAGCGCGTCGACGGGAGTCGTGTCCACCGTTCGTGACCTGGCGCGCTTCGACGCCGCCCTCGACGACAACATCCTCCTCCAGGCCGAGACGCTTCGTCGCGCGTGGGAGGCCGCGGGATCGGTGCCGACAGGACTCGGATGGTTCGTACAGCGCTACAACAATGACCGCGTCGTCTGGCACTTCGGCTTTGCTCGCGATGCGTATTCGGCGCTGTACGTCAAGGTTCCCAGCCGAAAGCTGACGCTGATTCTGCTCGCCAACAGCGACGGCCTCGCCGCTCCCTATAACCTGGCCAAAGGCGACGTCACGGTTTCCCTCTTCGCTCAGCTCTTCCTCAAGCTGTTCGTCGTCTGATGGTCTACTGGCGGGTGGCGGCGCGCGGCGCGCAGCTGACGACTCTGGTCTTTGTCCTCGCGGCGCCTCCCACCGCTCGCGCAGACTGGCTCATCACGCCGTTCGCCGGCGGATCGTTCGCCCCCGAAACAACGCTCCTCATCTTCGAGGAAGGCGCCGGCAGGAAATTCACCCTGGGCGCATCCATTGCCCTTCTCAGCGACGGCCTGCTCGGCGTCGAAGCGGAGGTCGGCCACACGCCGGGCTTCTTTCAAGGCGATGATCCGCTGGGCCTCGTACTGACGAGTCGCGTCACGACGCTCACCGGAAACGTGATCCTCGCTGTGCCGCTCGCTCTGACCCGCGAATCGTTGCGGCCGTACGTTGTTGGCGGCCTTGGCCTGTTGCAGGCAAAAAGCAAACATGCAGCGGGACTCTTCCCCCTTGACCAGAACCTGCTCGGGGTGAACTTCGGTGGAGGCGCCATCGGATTCGTAACTGACCGCACAGGTCTGCGGTTCGACCTGCGGCACATCAAGGCGGCGAGCGGTGCGGATGGGCCGCTGGCGCGACCCGGTATTTCCCGCCTGAGCTTTTGGCGGGCCACCATTGGCATCGTCATCCGGTAGCCGAGTGAGAGGCCAGGTGGACCGCTAACGGCTGCTTCGGCGTCGTTTAGCGGTCCCGGCGCGCGGAGCGCGCCAAGAAAACAGCGTCAACCAATCATGGGCTCAGGGGTCATAAGGGCAGAGCCCATGATTGGTTGGAGCCTTGCACTAGAGACGACCATGACTCGAGCATTGTCCTTTCTTCAGTACAGCAGGCTGCTGCCGGTTCTGCTCCTGGCGATCGGCGTGGCCAGCGCGAGCGCGCAGACCAAGATTGCGCTCGATCCGAACAGCTACTCTCTGCAGCAGGACGTTCAGCTCGGCCGTGAGGCGGCCGACGAGGCGCGCAAGCAGCTGCCGATGTTGAGCGACGACCGGGTGGACGACTATGTCGAGCGCGTCGGTGAGAATCTGGTCGACGCCATCCCGCCGGAGTTTCGACACGCCGGGTTCCGGTACACCTTCGACGTGGTCAATCAGAAGGAAATCAACGCCTTCGCACTGCCTGGCGGTCCGATGTTCCTCAACCGGGGGATGCTCGAAGCGGCAAAGAGCGAAGCCGAGATGGCGGGCGTGATGGCGCACGAGATCTCGCACGTCATCCTCCGTCACGGCACAGCTCAGGCGACCAAGGGGCAGAAGTTTCAGATAGGCGCGATTGCAGGTCAGGTTCTGGGGGCGATTGTCGGCGGAACCGCCGGTTCGATCATTGCGCAGGGCTCGCAATTCGGCCTAGGCGCCTACTTCCTCAAGTACAGTCGCGAGTACGAGCGGCAGGCCGACCTTTTCGGGGCGCAGCTCATGGCGCGCGCCGGCTACGACCCGCGCGCGATGGCGAGCATGTTCAGGACCATTCAGGCCGAAGGCGGCCGCAGCGGACCCGAATGGCTGAGCAGCCATCCGGATCCGGGCAACCGTTCGGCGGCAATCACCACGGAAGCGTCCATGCTTCGCGTGCAGGGAAACGCAGACACGGGGCAGTTTGCATCAGTCCAGTCGCGCCTGCGCGGGATGTCTCCGGCGTACACAGCGGAGCAGATCGCCCGCGGCCAGGCCCGCAGCCGTTCCGTTGGCACGGCCGGCCGCGCGGTGAACGTCGCACCGCCGTCGACGCAGTTCCGGACCTACAGGGCAGCGAACTTCCTGCGCGTGAGCGTGCCGGCAAACTGGGAGCAGCTGAACACAGGCAGTGCGGTCACGTACGCGCCGGATGGCGGCTTCTTTCAGGGGGACGCAGGCGGTCAAACCACTTTCACGCATGGGATCGAAATCGGCGTTACCGAAGGTGGCGGCGGCAACCTGCAGCGTGACACGCAGCAGCTGCTTCAAAATTTCGCGCGAAGCAATCCGCAACTGCAGCGGGCGGGCAACGCGCGACGCGTCAACATCGGCGGTCGCCAGGGCCTTGCGACGCCGCTCGCGAACGTCTCCGAGGTCACTGGTCAGCGGGAATACATCAACCTCTCAACGGCGCAGCTCCGGGACGGGACACTCCTCTACATGATCGGTGTCGCGCCGCAACCCGAAGCGGCGGCGTACGAGCGTGCTTTTCAGCGCGTGAGGGAAACGCTTCAGATCGCGGACCGATAGTTATGGGCTTTACTGCGGGAACCGCCCCGTCGCAACCAGCAGTTCCAGCCGCGCTCGCCGCACTGCATGCGCGGCAATCGCCACGGCCGTTTCCGCATCGCGCGCCTGCCGCTGAGCGTCGATCACTTCGATATTCGTCGTCGCCCCTTCCCTGAACGCGATATCAGTAATCCTGACGACTTCGTTGGCCTGTTCGGCTGCCCGCTGTGCATGCATCAGCGCTCGCTCGAAGGCGGCAACGGCCTCGCGCGCGATGCGGACCTCGGAACTCGCCTGCCGCTCGGCCTCGGCCCGTTCCGCGCGAACCACGTCGACAAACGCCAGCCGTTCGCGCGTTTGGCCACGACGTTCGCCGCTGTCGAACAACGGCACCGTAAATAGAAGCGAGGCGCGCCACGAACGCGAGTTGGCGAAGAGTCCCGTCGGCGACAGTACTTGCGGAGCGAATAAGGCCGTGACCGAGGGCAGGTAGTCCTTCCAGGCATCAGCAGCGCGTCGCTGCGCTGCCGACTCTCGCGTCTGAATCAGCCGCAGGTCGTCGCGGTCGGCAATCAGGTCTGCGTCCGATACTGTCGCCGGAGGCAGGTCGAGGGTCGGCTCGCCAGCCACGTTGACGGGGCCGTCCGCCGCCACGAGCACCCCAAGCGCCTCCTGCGCCCGTCGCACCGCGAGGCGCGCCTCCTCGACGCGGGATTCGTTTGCAGACACCTCCTGCTCCGCCCGGACGGCATTCAGCCGGCTGCCGATGCCGCCCTGGAATCGCTGGTTGGCATAATCGTAATGCGCCCGAGCGTTGTCGCGCGCGCGCTCGTTCAGCTCCAGCACCTGTTGCAGGGCAATCACCGAGAGATACGCTTCTCCTGTCGCGACGCCAATCTGTCGGCGCGCGTCGTCTGCCGCACGTTGTGAGACGAGCACCTGGTCTTCCGCCTGGTTGCGCTCCGCCCATCGGACCGGCACGATGAGCGGCACGACGACGTCGGCGGTCGTGACCGCCTGTGTGCGTGGAGAAATCGCGCTGCCGCTGAACCTGGTGACCGGATCGATGACATTGGTGGCTACCCCAGCGCCTATCGACGGCAGGGACTGTGCGCGCGCCTGCTGCACGACGGCCTCGGCCCGAAGAATGTCCGCTGCCGCCCGTTGAACGGTCGGGTGATTCAGAATCGCTCGACGAACGGCCTCGTCGAACGTCGCCTGCTCGAGAGTCTGACCGCGAAGCACCGGGCTCAGGCACGCCAACACAACTGCGATCAAGGCGACTCGAACTTCACGCATGGGTCGTCACCTGCGATCCGCGGCGCCCGCCGCCTGGAATCAACGTGCGCACCAGCACGTACAAGATCGGGATGAAAATCACGTTGAGGAACGTCGCGAAGAACATCCCGCCAGCCACCGCCGTACCAACGGAGTTCCGGCCCTCCTGCCCTGCGCCTGTCGCAAACACGAGGGGCATGACGCCCAGGATGAACGCCAGCGACGTCATCAGGATCGGCCGGAGTCTGATGCGCGCTGCCTCGATCGCCGCGTCCACGATCGAATGTCCTCTCGCACGCAACTGCTCCGCGAACTCGACAATCAGAATGGCGTTCTTCGCCGCCAGGCCAATCAGCAGCACAAGACCGATCTGGCAGTACAGATCGTTCTGCAGTCCGCGCGCCCACTGCGCCGACAACGCCCCGAGCACTGCGAGCGGCACGCCCAGGAGGACGATGAACGGCAGGACGAGCGATTCATACTGTGCCGCCAGCGTCAGATAGACCAGCAACAGGCCAATGCCGAAAATGGCGGCGGATTGCCCGCCCGCCTGAACTTCCTCGAATGAAATCCCGGACCACGCATAGCCGAAGCCCTGCGGCAGCGCGGATTGGGCGAGCCGCTCCATCTCTGCAATCGCCTGCCCCGAGCTGAACCCCGGCGCGGCAGCGCCATTGATCGTCGTCGAGCGGAACAGATTGAAGTGGTTGATGACCTGCGGCGCAGTCGTCTCGCGCACGCGCACGACGCTCGTGAGCGGCACCATCTCGCCGCTGTCCGTCCGTGCATAGTACTGACCCAGGTCCTTCGGATCCGACCTGAACGCACGATCCGCCTGCACGTAGACACGGTACGCGCGGTTGTTGAAATCGAAATCGTTCACGTAGGCCGAGCCCAGATAGATCTGCATCGCGCTTGTAATCTCGCTGATCGGCAAACCGAGGCTGCGCGCCTTTTCGCGATCGATGTCCACCGCCAACTGGGGATCGTTCGCGGTAAACCCGCTGAACAGGCCCCGGACGACGGGCGACTGTTGCGATGCGCCGATCAGGCTCTGCGTGCCGCTGGCCAGCGTCTGAATATCGCCACTGCCGGTCTGATCGAGCACCTGCATCTCGAAGCCGCCGAACGCGCCGAGGCCAAAGATGGCCGGCGGCGCAAACGAGATCACCATCGCGCTCTGGATCCCGAACAGCGGCCCTTGCAGCCGCGGCAGCAACCCCTGCAGGCGGTGCTCGGCGCCCTGCCGATCCTCGAAGGGCTTGAGCAGCGAGAAGATCATGCCCTGGTTCGACGCGTTACCCGCGAAGCTGAAGCCGCCGATCGAGAAGACCGACTCCACTTCCGGCGTGCTCATCAAAACCTTTTCGGCCTCCCCCAGCGAGGTGCTGGTGTAGTCGAGCGACGCACCAGCCGGTGCCTGCACGAGGGTCATGAACCACCCGGCATCTTCCTCCGGCAGGAACGACTGCGGCACCCGCGTGTACACGAGGTATGTGACGCCGAGCAACGCAACGAACACCGCCGCAACCGCCCACCGCGCGCGCACCAACCCCCTGACCACGCCCACGTAGAACCGTGTTCCACCACGGATCGTCGCCTCGATCGCGCCGAAGAGTCGCCCCTGGCCGAGCTGCGGGTGCTTGAGCAGAAGCGCCGACAGCGCGGGCGTCAGCGTCACCGCGTTGAACGCAGAGATGGCGACGGCGAACGCGATTGTGAGAGCAAATTGCTGGTACAAGCGTCCGGTGGTGCCGGGAAAGAACGCGACAGGGACGAACACCGCGATCAGCACGAGCGCAGTGGCGATGACCGCCCCCAACACTTCATGCATCGCATCCGAGGCCGCGAGTGGTGCCGCCTTGCGATGTTCCTGAATGTGCCGCTCGATGTTCTCGATGACGACAATCGCGTCGTCGACGACGATGCCGGTCGCGAGGACGACGGCAAAGAGGGTCAGCGTGTTGATCGAAAAGCCGAGCAGGTTCACGAATGCGAATGCCCCGACGAGCGACACTGGCATGGTCAGGGCTGGAATCAGAGTGGCGCGCCAGCTTTGGAGAAAGACGAAGATCACGAGAACAACGAGGCCAACGGCTTCCAGCAGCGTCAGGACGACTTCGCGGATCGATTCCCGTACGACCGTGGTCGTGTCAAACGCGACCCGGTACTGCAACCCGGGCGGGAAGGACCGGCTCAGACGCCCGAGCTCCGCCTCGACGCCATCGCGGACGTCGAGCGCATTCGCCGTCGGCAGTCCGACCACCGCGAAGCCCAGAGCCTCGAAGCCCTGAAACCGCAGCGTCGACGAGTAGGTCTCGGCGCCCAGTTCCGCGGCGCCGACGTCGCTCAGCCGCACGAGCGACCCGTCCTCGCCCGCTTTGATGATGATGTTGTCGAATTCCTGCGCCTCGCGCAGCCGTCCGGCGGCGCGAACGCTCATCTGATACGTCTGGCCGGTCCGCGCGGGCGCGTCGCCGACACTGCCGGCGGCGACGTTCACGTTCTGCTCGCGCAGCGCGTTCACGACGTCGCCCGCGGTGAGCTGCCGCGCCGCGAGCCGCAGCGGATCGAGCCAGAGGCGCATCGAGTACTTCCGCTCGCCGAAGATGATCACGTCGGCCACGCCGGGAACACGCTTGAGCGCATCCTTGACGTAGATATCGAGGTAATTCGACATGAACAGCGAATCGTATTCGCCGCGTTCGGAGTACACGCCCACTGCGACGATGAAGTTGTTGGCCGACTTCTGAACCGTGACGCCGGTCTGCCGTACTTCGCCCGGCAGACGTCCAAGCGCCTGGTTGACGCGGTTCTGTACGTCGACGGCGGCGATGTCCTGGTCGCGCGTGACGTCGAACGTCACGGTAATCTGGCTGACGCCGCTGTTGGTGCTGGACGAGGACATATACCGCATGCCCTCGACGCCGTTGATCGCCTGCTCGAGCGGGGTGGTCACCGCGGTTTCGACCGTCTCGGCGTTCGCGCCCGTGTAGATCGCGAGCACACTGACCGTGGGCGGCGCCACGTCCGGATACTGCGCGATCGGCATCGTCGGGATTGCGAGCGCACCGGCGAGCACGATCACCAGCGAGCACACGGTGGCGAGAATTGGACGCCGGATGAAGGTATCTACGAACACGGATGCCCTCTTCGGACCTCAGGCTCTGCGGTTATGACGGCTTTACGGGTGCGCCGTCGCCGAGCTTCTGGACGTTCGACACGATGACGCGCGCGCCCGGTTCGAGGCCGCCGCGCACGATGTAGTCTTCTCCGAGCACGTCGCCGAGTCTGACTGCTTTCTGTCGCGCGACGAACCCCTTTTCGTTCTGCTCGGCGACAAAGACGAACTGCTGGCCCGCCAGACGGGTGACCGCCACGATCGGCACTGCCAGCGTCGGCTCGTTCGTCCAGATGATGCGCGCCCGTACGTACTGCATCACGCGAATTGTCGCCGGCATTTGCCGCAGTCTGGCCTTCACCAGCACCGTCTGCGTGGCGTCATCGGCCCGCGGCGCGATGAAGCTAATCGGGTCCGACGCAATGACCTGGCCGTCGCTGCCGAGCAGCTCCACGGTGAGACCGGGCATCAGGTCCATCGCGCGCTCGAGCGGTACGCTGATGTATGCCTCCAGTCCCTCGGGCTGGTCGATCGTCGTGATCACGGTCGACTGCGTCACGCGATCGCCCTGACGAATGACGATCTCACCAACCACACCGGCGCTTGGCGCCGTCACGCGGTAATACTGGAGCTCCACCTGGCTTTCTTTGATCTGCGACTGCACGGCAGCGAGCTGCGCTTCTGCGTTCTTGGACGCGGTTTCTGCCTGCTCGAGCTCTGCGAGGCTGACCGCACCGGCGTCGTTCAGCTTCTGCATTCGCGCGAGCTGCTGCTTCGCGAAGGCGAGGTCGGCTTCGCGCGAGAGCCGCTGCGACTCCGCGGCGGTCACGGTTGCCTGCTGCTTATCGGGATCGATCTGGACGAGCGGCTGCCCGAGGCCGACACGGGCGCCCGCCATGACGAAGATCTCCCGGACGATGCCCTCTACTTGAGGTTGGACGGTGATCGACCGGAGCGATCGGATGGTCGAGACGTACTCGGTCGACTGCGGCAGCGGCCGAGCCGCGAGCGTGATCGTCTTTACCTCAACCGGCGGAAATGCCGCTGGGCCACCTGCCTCGCCTTGCGCCTGGCCCTGACCTTCTCCACATGCGGCGGCGGCAATCGATACGAGAAGTCCTGCGAACGTGAGCAATCGATGCATAGAGATTCGAGATGACGTCACCGGGAAGCGACGCCGATGTGCCGGAAGACCTCAATGATACCTGATACGTGTGACTCGACCGCACGGTTTCAGCGGAATATCCCTTTCAATCCTTCGCCAAGCGCGGTGAAGAACCCTTCTACCGCGCGCTGTGCCCGCTGCTTGAACGTGCCCGGATGAAGTGAACAGAGCCGCGTGGGGACTGCGTCGCCGTCCTTGAAGTACTCGACATAGGTCGGGCACCCTTCGACGGGACGTTGATACGAGAGCAGGCACAGTTCCGCGGGGTGCAGGTCGGGCGGCGGCGTGAATCGCTCGGCCGGACGGTAGCGGCCAGCGCGCCGCATGAAATCAGACCAGATTGGCAGCGCCACGCGCGCCCCGGAGCCACCCTCCTGGATTCTCTCAGGCTGATCGAATCCAACCCAGACCCCGGCGACGACGGACGACGAGAAGCCAACGAACCATGCATCGCGATAATCGTTCGTCGATCCGGTCTTGCCTCCAACAGCCCCAGTGACACCGTACCGGCGCGCGCCTGCGCCCGTGCCGCGGTCGACGACGTCCTGCAGCATCGAGACCATTTGAAACGCGACCTGCTCGGGAAGAATCCGTTCGCGTTCGATGTGTACGCGGTGCACGTCTTCCCCGGCCGTGTTCTGGACGGACACAATCCCGCGGGGCCGCACGCGGTAACCCAACGTGGGGAACACGGCGTATGCCGCTGTCAGCTCGAGTGGCGTGACCAGGCCGCTGCCAAGGGCGAGCGACGGCACATCGGGCTGGTCGCCGACGCCGAGATCCCGCACGAGACGCAGCACCGGACCACTACCCACCTGCTGCTGCAGCAGCACGGCCGCGGCGTTGCTCGATTCGAGCAACGCCGCGCGCAGCGTCATCTCGGTGCGCCCGGCGGCGCGCTCATCGCGTGGAATCCACACTCCGCTCGGCGCCTCGATCGCCACCTGCTGCAATCCCGTAATCATCGACACCGGCGACAGTCCACGCTCGAGTGCCGCGGCATAGACGAACGGCTTGAACGCCGACCCAGGCTGCCGCCGGCTGCGCACGGCGCGATTGAACGGTGTCACCGCGAAATCAGCGCCGCCGACCATGGCGAGCAGGTCTCCGGTCTGCGGATCCATTGCAACCAGGGCGGCCTGCAGTCCTTTCGAGCGGAGCCGCCGGAGACCATCGCGTACTGCGGCCTCGGCAGCATCCTGAATGGCAGGCACGAACGTGGTGCGCACCTTCCAGTCGGGCGGGTTATCGCCCCCGTGCACGCCCCGAAACTGCTGGCGAAGATATTCCTTTGCGTACCCATGTCGTGCCGCGGTCACCACGGGGAGAGGCTGAATTCGCAGCGGCACAGCCCGCGCCTGCCGCTCCTGGTCGACGGTGATCTTCCCCTCTTCGCGCATCCGCTGCAGCACGACAAAGCTCCGACGTCGAGCCGACTCGAGATGGGTCCACGGCGAGAACGACGCCGGCGCCCGGATGATGCCGGCGACGAGCGCGGCTTCGGCCAGCGTCAATTCCGATGCCGGCTTGCCGAGCATCTTCTGTGACATGGGCTCGACGCCGTAGATGCCCGCGCCCAGGTACACACGATTCATGTACAGCTCGAGAATCTCTCGCTTAGAGAGGAAGATCTCGAGCATGACGGCCAGCGCCGCTTCCTGGAGCTTGCGGGCGTAGGTGCGGGAATTCGACAGGAATAGCGTCCGCGCCAGTTGTTGGGTGATCGTGCTGCCGCCCTGCGTACCGGAGGCCGATCGCACGTTGTAGTACGCCGCGCGGGTGAGCGCGATTGGGTCGATGCCGGGGTGCAGATAGTACCGGTGGTCCTCGACGGCGATAACGGCATCCTTGAAATAGGTGGAGATCTGCTCGAGCCGGACGTCGCGCCGTTGCTCGTCCAGGCTGAACCAGGGGCGGCCGTCGGCGTCGTAGAAAACGGTGTCGCCCACACCCCGGTTCAGCTTATAGATCGCCCATGCATGACGGCCGCTCCAGACGACGGTCATCGTCAGGAACACGAGGACAACGGCCCCGACGGCGGTAATGAGCCAGTCGTGGCGCGACAGCGCGCGCATATCTTTCAAGAGCACGGTTCGTGGTTGGCGGTTAATGGTTGGTGGTCAGAGAATCATCTACCAACCACCAACTACCAGCTAACAACCAATGGTATAACGATGCTGTCCATGATCCGAGGATTGAGCGGTGGCGCGCTCGCTGTCCTCTTGGCGACGGCCGGGGGCATCCACGCGCAACCGCAGCAGCAGCGTCCAGCCTCGAGCGGAATCGAGGGGCCGGGGCGGAACGGCACTGAAGGGAACTTCCTGTCGCGCGTACGGCGGCTGACGGTGGAGGGCCGGCGCGCGGGAGAAGGCTACTGGTCGCCCGACGGGCAGCGCCTCGTCTTCCAGAGCGAGCGCGAGCCTGGCAACCCTTTCTACCAGATTTACGCGCTCGACTTCACGTCAGGGGATACCAAGCGAATCTCGCCCGGCTACGGCAAGACGACCTGCTCGTTCTTCCGGCCCGGCAGCGATCAGATTCTGTTCGCCTCGACACACCACGATCCGCGGTCGAAGACGCTGCAGCAGGAAGAGCTCGACTTCCGCGCATCGGGCAAAGAGCGGCGGTACGCCTGGGATTACGACCCCGAGTTCGAGTTGTACGCCGCCTCGGAGAAGTCGGGACAATTTGCACGGCTGACCAATGCGCGCGGGTACGATGCGGAAGGCAGCTACTCGCCTGACGGCCAGTGGATCGTCTTCTCGTCCACGCGCGACGCTTACAATCGGACGCTGACGGCCGCCGAGCAGAAGCAGCTCGAGATCGATCCGAGCTACTTTGCGGAGATCTACATCATGCGGGCGGACGGCTCCCAATCCCGTCGACTCACCAGCGTTGCCGGGTACGACGGCGGGCCGTTCTTCTTTCCCGACGGCTCTCGCATCATCTGGCGTCGATTCGACGAACAGGGGCTGATCGCCAACGTCTGGACGGCGAAGCCTGACGGCACCGATGCGCGTCAGATCACCGACTTCGGCGCGATGAGCTGGGCGCCGTACGTGCATCCGTCCGGCCAGTACATTCTCTTTGCCTCGAACAAACTCGGATTCGAGAACTTCGAGGTGTTCATGGTTGACATCGACGGACGCAAAGAGCCCGTGCGCATCACGTACGCGGACGGCTTCGACGGTCTCCCGGTGCCTTCGCCCGACGGTCGTCGCCTCGCATGGACGTCGAGCCGCGGCGGCGGTCGCGAAGGACAGATTTTTCTGGCCGACTGGAATCACGATGGCGCGCTGGCGGCGCTGCAGGCGGCACCCGACAGAGCAAAGTGAATTCTATGAAGACGATCATGAGAGCGCTGTTCGTCACAGCGGTTGGGCTCGTTCTTGTCGCGCCAGCGTCGGTCGCGCAGACCCCTGCCGCTTCGTCAACCCGGGCACATGTTGAGTTCCTGGCCTCAGACAAGCTCGAGGGACGCGAGGCGGGCTCGCCGGGAGAGCGTCTCGCTGCTGATTACCTCTCGGCGCAGCTCGCTCGTCTTGGAGCGCGACCGTTGCCGGGCAAGACAGACATGTTCATGCCATTCGAGTTCACGGCTGGGAGCCGCGATGGCGGTTCGCAGCTCACCGTGACCGCGGGCGGAGCGTCGGCGAGAACATTCTCAGCGCCGCGCGACATTCAGGCGTTGTCTTTCGCCGACGACGCCGAGATCAGCGCGCCCGTGGTGTTTGCGGGGTACGGGCTCGTCGTGCCCGAAGCCCAGAATGTCGCATACGACAGCTACGCGGGAGTCGACGTAAAGGACAAGATCGTGGTCGTTCTCAGGTACTTTCCTGAAGACGCCGACCAGCAGATGCGCGCCGTCCTGGCGCGCTATTCCGATCTCCGTTACAAGGCAATGGCAGCGCGGCAGCGGGGCGCGCGGGCACTGTTGGTCGTCACGGGACCCAGATCACCCAACGCCGGCGAGCTCGTCCCGATGACGTTCGACACCGCGCTCGCCGGTTCCGGCATTCCGGCTGCGAGCATCACTGGACCGGTGGCTGACGCGCTGTTCGCGGGTACCAAACCCCTGAGCAACGTCCAGGAGGAACTCGATTCGGGCAATCCGCATGTTGCGGGTTTCGAATTGCCGAGTGTGACGATTCGCTTGAAGACATCCGTCGTGCGTCAGCGGCACACGGGTCGGAATGTGGTCGCGTACGTGCCCGCGCTGATGCCGGTGCCTGCGAGTGCAAGACCCTGGGTCGTCATTGGCGCGCATTACGACCACCTCGGTCGTGGCGACAAAGGAACATCGCTGGCGTCCAAGGAGGAGGCCGGCGGCATTCATCATGGCGCCGATGACAACGCGTCGGGGGCCGCCGCCGTTCTCGCCATCGCGGAGACGCTGGCGCGCTCGCCACAACAGCGCCGGCGGCACGTGGTGATTGGACTCTGGTCGGCCGAGGAAATCGGTCTCGTCGGATCCAATGCGTTCGTCACCAAGCCGCCCGTGCCCATCGAGCAGATCACGGCGTACTTCAACTTCGACATGGTCGGCCGCATGCAGGACAACCGGCTGATCGTTCAGGCGGCGGGCACCAGCCCCGTATGGGGCCGGCTGCTCGAACGCGCCAACGTCGCGGCCGGCTTCGATCTCGCGGTCCAACCCGACCCCTACCAGCCGTCGGACGTCGCGAGCTTCAATCAGGCGGGGGTGCCGAGCCTCTTCTTTTTCACCGGTTCACACCCCGATTACCACAAGCCGTCCGACACGGCCGACAAGATCAACTACGGGGATCTGGACCGCATTGTCGCCATGGCGGCGTCGGTGGTGCGTTCCGTCGCTGACACCGAAGAAGCGCCGCAGTTCACGAAAGTTGATCAGCCGCAATCGCGCGGCAGCTTGGCCGGCGTGCGCGTCACGACGGGCACCATCCCCGACTACGCCACCGAGGTGAAGGGATTGCTGCTCTCTGGCGTCATCGGTGGCGGCCCGGCCGAACAAGCCGGGCTGATGAAGGGCGACATTATCGTGGAGATCGCTGGGAAGACAATCGCCAACATTTACGACTACACGTACGCGCTCGAACTGCTGCGCGTGAACCAGCCGGTCACGGTCGTCTACATGCGCAACAACGAAAAGCGCGAAACCCAGCTGACGCCGGGCGCCCGCCGGTAGATCAGCCTTTCGTACCGTCGAGGATTGCCGCCTCGTCTGCAATCAGCTCTTCCGCCTTCTCCTTCAGCGTGTCGGGCGTCTTGTCCACCTCGACAGGCCCCTGCATTCGCGCATAGATGAAGGAGACGATGAAAATCACGACAATCAGCGTCAGCGAGAGCCAGTGCGGAATCTCGAGAGCGGTGTAACTGGCGGTGTGCAGGTAATCCAGACAGAGCTTCACGCCGATCCACGCGATGATCACGAACGCCCCGTCCACGAGCGCCGGGTAGCGCTCCACCAGCGTGATCAAATGACCCACGACAAGACGCAGCGCAACGATGCCCAGGAGACCGCCGGTCATCACCACCCACATCTTCGGCGACATCGCAACGGCTACCAGAATCGAATCGATCGAGAACGCCAGGTTCACCAGCTCCACTTTCAGAACGGTCGCCCAGAACGCCGACAGGCCGAGCCACGGCTTCGCCTTCGGCGCCGCGCGCCGATCCTCGCCTTCCTTGTGGCCCCAGAAGTGCGAGTAGGTCAGATAGAGAAGGTAAAGTCCCCCGGCCAGCTTCACCCACGCGACACGGATGAGGTAGACCGCGAGGAGCGTCGCGACGATCCGGAAGACGAAGCCGCCTATCAGCCCGTAACGAAGGGCTTTGTGGTGCTGATTCCTCGGAAGACCCAGCACCATGATCGCCATGACGAGCGCGTTGTCGGCGCTGAGCAGACCTTCAAGAGCAACGAGAGCGCTGATGGTTATGAAATCGGCGAGCTGTATGTCCAAGACGTCCCTAGTGGTGTGTCCTCGTCCAATTCACCGGCCGCACCACTCACGCCCCGGTCGCGCCCCGCGACGGACTCGCCCCTCGGCCAGGCTCGGGGCGTCCCGAGCGATAGTCGAGAGACGGGGCGCCCTGAGCAAACTCGAAGGGCGCAGGCGCGCGGCCGGATCTGCAGCCGGCAGATCGCAGTGGAGGGCACTTGTGCGTGGCACTCAATCGGTTGAGACGGTTCGCTAGATCCTACCCTGAAAAGATCTCCCGCAAACTTGACATGATCCGTATCAATGCCTACACTCGAATTGTATCAAGGTGCAGCGCGAACTGTATTTCATCAGCACGGCAGCAGAGATGCTGGGGATGCATCCCCAGACGCTCAGGAAGTACGAGCGTCTCGGCTTGATTCAGCCGTCGCGGACGATCGGCAGCATGCGACTGTACTCCCGCGAGGAGATCGAGCGCCTGCGATTGATCAAGCACCTCGTCGATGAAGCAGGGATCAACCTCGCCGGCGTGCAGCGGCTGCTGACCATTGCCGAAGTGATGCAACGCATCCGGCCGCTGATGGACGAAAGCGCGCTGAGTACAGGCACAGGCCGCCGCCAGCTGCTGAACGAGATCAGGCGACTGAATGAGGCGCTGGGACTATGACGATGACGATGACGGTGCTTGGTGCCTGGTGCTTGGTCCTTGGTTCGGACGTGGTTCGGGGTGCTTGGTCGAGCGCCCGGCGGCCAGTAACAGAGCCCCGTGGACGCGCACCAAGGACCAAGTACCAAGGCCGAACCAGGCACCAAGCACGAAGCACGAAGCACTGACAGCCGTGGAATTCAAGGACTACTACGCAACGCTTGGCGTCTCGAAGGCCTCCACTGAGAAGGAGATCAAGCAGGCCTATCGAAAGCTCGCCCGCAAATACCACCCGGACGTCAATCCGGGCGACAAGCAGGCAGAGGCGCGCTTCAAGGAGATCAACGAGGCGTACGAGGTCCTTGGGGATCCGGCGAAGCGCAAAAAATACGACGAGCTGGGCGCCAACTGGCGGCTCTACGAGCAGGCGGAAGCGCAGGGCGGGCCGAACCCGTTTGCCGGACAGTGGTCGGTCAACATGGGCGGAGGCGGAGGTGGCGGCGGTTTTCGCACCATGACGCAGGAGGAGATGGAGGGGTTGTTTGGCGACGCGAATCCCTTCTCAGATTTTTTTACGACGTTCTTTGGTGGCGGCGATGCTCGGCAGCCGCCGCGCGGGCGCCACCGCCAGCGTGCCGGTCGCGATGTGGAGCACGAAATCGAGCTGACGCTGGAGGACGCCTACCACGGTACGACGCGGCGCCTGTCGTTCAGCCATGACGGACGCGCACGTACCGTCGACGTTCGCATCCCCGTCGGTGTGACCGATGGCTCACGCGTGCGCGTTGCCGGCGAAGGAGAACATGGCGCGGGCGGTGCGGCGTCGGGCGACCTCTACTTGCGCGTGCGCCTGACGTCCCATCCGCAGTTCGAGCGGAAAGGACGCGACCTGTACGTGAAGGTTCCAGTCCTCGTCACGACGGCGGTGCTCGGCGGCGAGGCCACGGTTCAGACGCTGTCGGGCAAGCCGGTCAGGCTTCGCGTCCCGGCGCTGACGCAGAACGGGCAGGTCTTCCGGGTGAAGGGGCATGGGATGCCGAAGGTCGGCCATCCGGAGGACAGGGGTGATCTCTACGCGCGTGTCGAGGTGCAACTCCCGACCGAGCTCACTCCCACTGAGCGCGAGCATTACGAGGCGCTCGCGAAGCTGCGAGCAAATGCGGCCAAGAAACATTCGGCGGCATGAAGGACATGAACGGCTTTTAGCTTTAGGCGTTTGGCGTTAGGCCTTTGGCGTTCGGCATTGGGCGCCAATGGCCAAGAGCCCAAAGCCTAGAGCCTGATAAACACCATGAATCTCAACACATTCACCGAAAAGGCGCAGGAATCAGTCATCACCGCGCAGAATCTCGCCACCGAGCTCACGCACGCCGAGGTCGTTCCGGAGCACCTCCTTGTCGCGCTCGTCGAGCAGTCGGGTGGGATTGTCCCGTCGGTGCTTCGGAAAATGACACTCGATCCTGTGCGCATCACCGCAGATGCGCGGAAGCTCCTCGAGAACCTTCCGAAGGCGTACGGCGCCGAATTGCGGCTCTCGCCGCGGATGAAGGTGATTTTCGATTCGGCGCAGGCCGAAGCGCAGCGCCTCCAGGACGAATTCATCAGCACCGAGCATCTGCTGCTCGCGCTCGCCAGCGAGACGGGCCGCTCACCGGCGGCGCAGCTGCTGCAGCGCAGCGGCGCGACGAAGGATGCCCTGTACACGGCACTCACGCAGGTACGCGGCAGCCAGCGCGTCACGTCGCCGAATCCGGAAGCCACCTACGAGGCGCTCGCCCGCTACGGCCGCGACCTGACTGATCTGGCCCGCAAGGGCAAGCTCGATCCGGTGATTGGCCGTGACGAGGAAGTGCGCCGGGTCATTCAGGTGCTGTCCCGCCGCACCAAGAACAATCCGGTGCTCATCGGCGAGCCCGGCGTTGGCAAGACCGCCATCGTCGAGGGCCTGGCGCAGCGCATCATCCGGGGCGACGTGCCCGAAGGGCTCAAGAACAAGAAGATCTTCGCGCTCGACATGGGAGCGCTCGTCGCCGGCGCCAAGTATCGCGGGGAGTTCGAGGAGCGCCTCAAGGCCGTCCTCAAGGAAATCGGTGAGTCGGAAGGCCAGATCGTGCTCTTCATCGACGAGCTGCACACCGTCGTTGGCGCGGGCGCCGCGGAAGGGGCGATGGATGCGTCGCAGATGTTGAAGCCGATGCTGGCGCGCGGCGAGCTGCATACGATCGGCGCGACCACGTTGGACGAATACCGGAAGCACATCGAGAAGGACGCCGCCCTCGAGCGCCGATTCCAGCCTGTGCTCGTGGGCGAACCGAGCGTCGAGGACACCATTTCGATCCTGCGCGGTCTTCGCGAGCGATATGAAATCCACCATGGGGTCAAGTTCAAGGATGCGGCGCTCGTCGCGGCCGCTGTGCTCTCGCATCGATACATTTCCGACCGCTTCCTGCCGGACAAAGCCATCGATCTCGTGGACGAGGCCGCGTCGAAGCTGCGCATGGAGATTGATTCGATGCCGGCCGAGTTGGACGAGGTGCGCCGGCGGATCATGCAGCTCGAGATCGAGCGGGAGGCCCTCCGCAACGAGCGGGACCCCGCCTCGGTCGAACGACTGGGTCGCCTCGAGAAGGAGCTCGCGGACCTGAAGGAAGAGCAAACGGGCCTGCAAACGCACTGGGAGCAGGAGAAGCAGGCGATTCAGAGCGCGCGGGAGATGAAGGAGGAGCTGGAGCAGGTGCGTCTGGCCATCGAGCGCGCCCAGCGCGCCGGTGACTACGCCAAAGCGTCCGAGCTGCAGTACGGCAGCCTCCCGGACCTGGAGCGGAAGATCCGTGAGCAGGAAGTCCGGCTGGCGGAGCTGCAGAAGAGCCAGCGGATGCTCAAGGAGGAAGTGGACGAGGAAGACATCGCGGAAGTCGTCTCCAAGTGGACGAGCATTCCTGTCAGCCGCCTGATGGAGGGCGAAATCCAGAAGCTCATTCACATGGAGGAGCGCCTTCACCAGCGCGTCATCGGCCAGGACGAGGCCGTTGCCGCGGTGTCCAACGCCATCCGGCGCGCCCGCGCAGGGCTCCAGGATCCAAACAGGCCACTTGGCAGCTTCATCTTTCTCGGACCGACCGGCGTCGGCAAAACGGAGCTCGCGCGCGCGCTCGCCGAGTTCCTGTTCGACGACGAGCACGCGATGATCCGCATCGACATGTCGGAATATCAGGAGAAGCACACCGTTTCACGGATGATTGGCGCGCCGCCTGGATACGTGGGCTACGAGGAGTCCGGTCAGCTGACCGAAGCCGTCCGGCGTCGGCCGTACGCCGTTGTCCTCTTTGACGAGATCGAGAAAGCGCACCCCGAAGTGCTGAATGTGCTGCTCCAGCTCCTCGACGACGGGCGTCTGACGGACGGAAAAGGGCGGACGGTCGATTTCAAGAACGCCGTTGTCATCATGACGTCGAACCTCGGCAGTCATTTGATCGCCGAACATACCGGCGATCTGACCGAAGGGGTCCGCCGCCAGGTAACCGAGGCGCTTCGGCAACACTTCCGGCCCGAGTTCCTCAACCGTGTGGACGAGGTGATCTTCTTCCACGTGCTCGGCCTCCAGCACATGAAGGCGATTGTCGACATCCAGGTCGGCGGCTTGTTGAAGCGGCTCGAAGACCGCAAGATTCATGTCGAGCTTACAGACACGGCCAAGAGCTTCCTGGTGTCGGAGGGATACGATCCGATGTATGGTGCCCGGCCGCTCAAGCGGACCATTCAGCGACGCGTGCTCGACCCGATGGCGATGCGCGTACTCGAAGGTGAATTTCGCGAGGGCGATCGAATCACCGTGGACGTGGGAGACAATGAGTTGAAGTTTCAGAAAACCCAGACGGTGACCGCGTAGTGCCGAATACCCGCGCTCCATCCGGTATGACCCCGCGAGACAAGCGTCCCGGCGATCGACGCTCGCTCCCCCGCCCGGGACGACCGGGTGGCGCCGTGTGGTACGTCCTCGGGTTTCTGATGTTGATGGCGCTCGCACAGGCGTGGTTCCTCGCGCCTGCCGGCCGTCAGATCTCCTACAGCGAGTTCAAGACCGCCGTGCGCGGTGGCCAGGTCGCCGAAGCGGTTGTCGGGGATCAGACGATCCGCGGAACCTTCAACCGCGACGTCAACGGCAGCCGTAACTTCAACACCGCGCGCATCGAGGATCCGAAGCTGCTCGAAGAGCTCGACGCCGCCGGTGTCAGGTACACGGGCGAATTCGTCAGCCGATGGCTCCCTGAAGTCATCGGCTGGGTCATCCCCATCCTGCTGCTGTTCGCATTGTGGAGCTTTTTCTTCAGGCGCATGGGGGGCGCCGAAGGCGGCGTCATGTCGTTCGCCCGAAGCAAGCACCGCGTCTTCGCGGAAGACGACGTGAAGGTGAGCTTCTTGGATGTGGCTGGAGTGGACGAGGCTGAACAGGAGCTGAAGGAGATCGTCGAGTTCCTGAAGACCCCCAAGAAGTACACCGCGCTCGGTGGACGGATTCCAAAGGGCGTGCTGCTCGTTGGGCCGCCGGGAACGGGCAAGACGCTGCTCGCCAGAGCCGTCGCAGGTGAGGCGAAGGTGCCGTTTTTCAGCCTCAGCGGATCCGAGTTCGTCGAGATGTTCGTCGGCGTCGGCGCAGCGCGCGTTCGGGATCTTTTCGCGCAGGCCGAACAGAAGGCGCCCTGCATCATCTTCATCGACGAGCTCGACGCACTCGGGCGCGCGCGCGTGCAGAGCCCGATGGGGTCGCACGAAGAGCGAGAACAGACGCTCAATCAGCTCCTGGCCGAAATGGACGGCTTCGACTCACGCAAGGCCATCATCATCATGGCGGCCACCAACCGGCCCGAGGTGCTCGACCCTGCACTGCTTCGCCCTGGCCGATTCGACCGACAGGTGCTGGTCGACAAGCCCGACGTGAAAGGGCGCGAAGAGGTGCTGCGCATCCATACCAAGCAGGTCAAGCTGGCGCAGAACGTCGACCTGAAGGTCGTTGCGGCTCGCACAGCGGGCTTTGCCGGGGCCGACCTCGCGAATCTCGTGAACGAGGCCGCGCTGCTGGCGGCACGGAAGGACAAGACCGCCGTCGAGATGGCGGATTTCGAAGAGGCTATCGACCGTCTCATCGCCGGACTCGAAAAGAAGCGCGTCATGAGCACGAAGGAGCGGGAGATCGTCGCCTACCATGAATCCGGTCATGCGATCGTCGCAACGCTCATTCCGGGCATGGACCCGGTGCACAAGATCTCGATCGTCCAGCGCGGGTTTGGCGCCCTGGGCTACACAATGCAACTGCCGCTCGAGGATCGCTACCTGATGCAGCGCCGCGACCTCCTCAACCAGCTCGCCGTCCTCCTCGGCGGGCGTACGGCCGAGGAGATTGCGCTCGGCGAGATTTCAACTGGCGCACAGAACGACCTGCTGCGCGCCACCGACATCGCACGCGCCATGGTGACCGAATGGGGCATGAGCGATGCGCTCGGCGCAATCAACTACGACGGCCACAAGCGCAACAAGTTCCTCGACATCACCATCGGTCCCGAGCGGGGCGCCTATGCGGAGGACACCGCGCGGCTGATAGACGCGGAGGTCAAACGGATCATGACCGATGCGCACAGCGAGGCGCGTCGCATACTCACCGGACACCGCGACGATCTCGAAGCGGTGACCCGGCGCCTCCTCGAGCTCGAGGTCATGGAGGGTGACGACCTCCGAGCCGTGCTCGGCGTCTCTCCGGCAGCCGCAAAAGAGTCGGCCGAAAAGACGCCGCTGCCCCCGGGTCTCTGACAAGAGCGATGAATCATCCCGCGTATGCGGTGGCGCGGACTGTGGCGCCGACGGTGGCGGAGCATCTGCAACTCCATCGTGCCGCGCTCCCGCCTTCCGACTCCGCACAGCCGCCGCTCGAGCTCCTCCCAACGGCACACCACATCGAAGCGCTCGTCGATACGGCGTTCTGGGCGAGCGTGCGTCGAGAAGAAGGATACGTTCCGAAGATTTCGCTGGCGTTCATGAGGCCATTGCCGGAAATCTGGCCCCTGACCTTCGCGCAGCCGCTGCCGCTCGAACCGAGCGCGCTTACGCGCCTGGCTGCCGCCGTAGAGCAGCCGGGAATTCACCTCGGCGTCTGGCCTGGCAATGACGGCCAGCTGATCGTGTGGGGCACGACGCACTTGATTCCGCCGTTCTGCTTCGTCGTGGAGGTTGTCGGGCCTGGGCTGCTGGTGCTCAAGCACCGGCCGCGTCACGAGTCGCGCAAGTTCGTGAACGTCGCAGTACTCGAAGGCGACCGTATCAAGATCGTCGACGAACGGGCGTCGCTCATCGCCGACTGCCCTGCCTTGCTGACGTCCATGCTTGGATTCGACTACGGTCTGCTCCAGGACGATGCGCTGAACGTGCAAGTCCAGCTCGCGCTCTCGATGCGCCGCCACGGGCGCGGCGGCATCCTGCTCGTCGTGCCGTCGGGCAGCGACGGCTGGCGCGAGTCGATCGTCCATCCAGTTCGCTACGCGGTGCAGCCGGCGTTCTGTGAGCTCGCAGACATCCTTCGCAGGCACGACAGCATGCCTGCGCACGAGTGGATGGAAGCCATCAGTCGCGCGATCGACGCGCTCGCCGGATTGACCGCCGTCGACGGCGCGACGGTCATTACCAACCGGTACGAGCTGCACGCCTTCGGCGCCAAGATTGGTCGTCGCGATGGCGGCGCGCCTGTCGAAGAAATCGTGGTGACCGAGCCGATCGTCGGCGACACGGCCGAACGTACGCACCCCGGCCAGTTGGGCGGGACGAGGCATCTTGCCGCCGCTCAGTTTGTGCACGACCAGCCGGACGCGGTTTCGCTCGTAGCGTCCCAGGATGGACGGTTCACGATTTTCGCGTGGTCCCCTTGCGACGGAACGGTCCACGCACATCGTGTCGAGGTGCTGCTGCTGTAGCCCCCCTGTTCGGGTGATGTGTCACGTCGTCGTTTCGACCACGATCGTGCAATGCTGACTGACTTTTCCAACCAAATGGCGGAGATCGTTGCCTCAGCCGCACCCTCAGTGGTTCAGGTGCAGGGGCGCCGGAGGCCTGCGAGCGGTGTGGTGCACAGCGATGGAATCGTGGTGACGACGATGCGCGCGCTCGGTCGCGAGGACGGAATCCACGTACGGGTCCACGGTGGCGACCTGTTGAACGCCGAGCTCGCTGGATGGGATCCTGCCACCAGCCTGGCTGCGCTGCGGGTTCCAGGACTGAAGGGTCCCGGGTTGAACCCGGCCCACGCGCCAGCGCGCGTCGGCCACATGGCATTGGCGGTGGCACGTTCGTGGAGCAACGCGGTAACAGCGAGCGCAGGCATCGTGGCGGTGATCGGAGGACCGCTTCCGACCGGGCGGCGCCGGGCGATCGATCAGGTGATCCGGACGACGGCGCCCATGCACGACGGCTTCGCCGGCGGCGCGTTCCTCGACACCGCCGGTGGGCTGCTCGGCGTGGCGACCGCAGCCGAGATTCGCGGTCTCGCGGTCATCATCCCCACCGCGATTGCGTGGAATGCGATTGCCAACGTCCTCGAGCATGGCAGCGTCAAGCGCGGATACCTGGGAATTGCGGGTCAGCCGGTCACGCTGCCCGAGAGTCAGCGAGCGGCCGCGGCGGCCGGCGATCGTGACGAGGCGCTTCTGGTGGTCGGCGTGACGCCCGACAGTCCTGCAGCGCGCGCGGGCGTTCTGGTTGGCGACATCATCGTGACGTTCGATGGGCAGCCGATCGAATCGCCTGAGGACCTGCTCGATCTGTTGGCGGGTAACCGTGTCGGCCGCCCTGTGTCGCTTCGCATGCTCCGCGGCAGAACGGCAACGGAGCTCTCCGTCGCAGTCGGTGAGCGACCCCGCCCTCGAGCATGACCGTGATCCTGGTCGGGTCGGCCGACGAGTGCGCTCGCATGCGTGCCAGCCTGAACGGCTCGATCCGCGTCGTCGGCGAGTTTCCGACGCTCGCTGCAGCCGAGACCGCCGGGATTGAAGCCGACGGAGTGCTGCTGTCGCGCACGGTCCGGCTGAAGCCGGACACTACGTACGATCACGATCCCTTTGACGGGGTCCTTCCGGAGCCGCTGACGCCGCGCGAAATCGAAGTCCTCGAGCTGCTGGCCGAAGGTCTGGCGAACAAAGCGATTGCCGGGCGCCTGGGTATCAGCGACCAGACCGTGAAATTTCACGTCGCGTCGATTTCAGGAAAGCTTGGGGCGACAAACCGGACCGATGCCGTACGTCGCGCCGTGCGTCGCGGGCTGATTACCTTGTGAGTCGTTCGGTCGGCACGACCGTGAACCGGTGGCGCGCCGCGCGCCGCAGGACCGTCGCCTCAGACGGAACGCCGATGCACTCGTCCGTCAGATAGCGGTGGAGATCGTCGATGCCGGCGATCGGATGTCCGGCAAACGACAGGATCACGTCTCCTTCCTGCAGACCTGCAACAGCGGCGGGGCTCGCCGGCTCGACCGATGCGACGAGGACGCCCGAGGTAGCAATAAGCTGATTCGCTCGCGCGAGCGCACGCGGAATGGGCGTCTGGTGGCCGACGATGCCGACATAGCTTCGCCGAATCGCCCCGTCGCGGATCAGGCGCGACGCGACAAACCGCGCGGTGTTGCTCGCGATCGCGAAGCAGAGTCCCTGCGCCCCCGCGAGTACCGCCGTGTTGATGCCGACCACCTCACCTGCGGTCGTGACGAGCGGTCCGCCAGAATTGCCCGGATTGAGCGCCGCATCCGTCTGGACGACGTCTTCAATCAGTCTCAGCGAGCGCGACCGCAGTGACCGTCCGAGCGCGCTGATCACACCGGCCGTGACCGAGTGATGGAAGCCGTACGGATTTCCGATGGCCACCACGACCTGCCCTACGCGAAGGCGTCGCGAGTCGCCGAACTGCGCCCAAGGGAGAGACGAGCCACCCACGCGAATCACCGCCAGGTCACTGTCGCCATCTCGACCGATCAGGGCGGCGGGCATCGACCGGCCGTCCGGCAGCGTGACCGCCATCGGTCCGCCGCGCTCGACGACGTGATTGTTGGTCAGGGCGAAACCGTCGGGCGTGAAAATCACGCCGGATCCGGTGCCATGCTTCAGCTCGACGCGGACGACGGACGGCGCAGCTGTCTCCACCGCGCTCATGACCGCGCGCGAATACGCATCGAGCAGCTCCTCGTCGCTCGCGAGGTCCGGCTGACGTGCTGGATTCACGTCTCGATTGTAAGAACCGGTGGCGCCGTGCACATCACCCGAAACGGTAGGAGCTCTGGAGGTGGCGGCGCGAGCCGGCCGAGCGCGCGAGCGCGGCTGAGCTTGTACGAAAGTCTCTGGTCTCTAGTCTCTGGTCTCTAGTCTCTGGTCTTTCGGGTTGGGCGAGACCAGAACTAAAGACCAAAGACCCTAGTCCGTTACACATCCCTCGGACGCCGACCGCACGAGCTTCACATACTTACCGAGCACGCCGCTCGTCGCCTTTGGCGCAGGCGCTCTCCACGCCGCCCGTCGTGTCGCCAGCTCCTGGTCGCTCAGATCGACGCGCAGCTCGCACGACGTCGCATCAATCGTGATGCGATCGCCGTCGCGAAGCAGCGCGATTGGCCCGCCGTCCTGCGCTTCCGGCGTGACGTGTCCGATGATGAACCCGTGCGACCCGCCCGAGAACCGACCGTCCGTCATCATTGCGACGTCGTTGCCCAGACCTGCGCCCATGATCGCCGATGTTGGCGTCAGCATCTCCGGCATGCCCGGCCCGCCTTTTGGTCCTTCGTACCGAATGACCACGACCGACCCTTTGGCGATTTCGCTGCGCTCCAACCCCGCAAGCATCGCTTCCTCAGAGTCGTACACCTTGGCCGGACCAGCGAAACGCTCCCCCTCCTTGCCCGTGATCTTCGCCACGGCGCCGTCGGGCGCGAGATTGCCGCGAAGAATTCTCAGGTGTCCGCGCGGGAACACAGGATTTTCAATCGGACGAATCACCTGCTGACCCGGCGCGAGTGGCGGCGCATCGGCGACGTTCTCGGCGAGCGTCTTTCCTGTGACCGTCATGCAGTCGCCGTGCAGGAATCCGCGTTCGAGCAGGTACTTCATCACCGCCGGCGTACCGCCCGCATTGTGAAGATCTTCCTGGACGTAGCGGCCACTCGGCTTCAAGTCGGCCAGCAGCGGCACGCGATCGCTGATGCGCTGAAAGTCGTCTAGAGACAGCGGTACGTGCGCCGTCTTGGCGAAGGCCACCAGGTGCAGCACGGCATTCGTCGAACCGCCCAGCGCCATCACCATCGTCAACGCGTTCTCGAGCGAATCGCGCGTGAGGATGTCGCGCGGTTTGAGGTCGCGCTCGAGCAACGTGCGCACCGCAGCACCGGAACGCCGGCATTCCTCTGCCTTTGCTGGATCCTCGGCCGGGGTCGACGAGCTGTACGGCAGCGATAAGCCCATCGCCTCGATCGCGACGGCCATCGTGTTGGCGGTATACATGCCGCCGCAGGCGCCGGCGCCCGGACACGCATGACGAACGATATCGAGCCGCTGCGCGTCTGTGATGACGCCCGCGAGATATTCGCCGTACGACTGGAACGCAGAAATGACGTCCCGCGGCCGACCAAGCGCCTCGCCCGGACGAATCGTGCCGCCGTACACCATCAGCGCCGGACGATTGAGCCGCAGCATCGCCATGACGGAGCCGGGCATGTTCTTGTCGCAGCCGGGCACGGTGATCAGCGCGTCGTACCATTGGGCGCCCATGACCGTCTCGATCGAGTCCGCAATGAGATCGCGCGACGGAAGCGAGAAGCTCATCCCCTCCGTTCCCATCGAGATGCCGTCGCTGACCCCGATCGTGTTGAAGCGGAGGCCGACCAGGCCGGCCGCGTGCACGCCTTCCTTGACGTGCGCCGCCAGCCGATCGAGATGCATGTTGCAGGTATTGCCTTCCCACCACATGCTGCAGATGCCCACTTGCGCCTTCTGCAAATCGGCATCTGTCAGGCCGGTGCCGTACAGCATCGCCTGCGATGCGCCCTGGCTTCGCGGTTGGGTGATACGAGAGGAGTACTTGTTCATAGTAGGCAGTAGGCAGTAGGCAGTAGGCAGTGGGCAGTGGGCAGTGGGCAGTAAGCAATAGGCGGCGGGCGGTAAGCCGCAGGCAGTGAGCAACCGGCCGAACGCAGAACGATACGAACCGAACTGCCCACTGCCTACTGCCTACTGCCTACTGCCTACTGCCAGCTACACCGACGCCGGCTGCGGCAGCTTGACCGGATCGAGAAACGGCATCATGTCGCGCAGCTTCGAACCCACGATCTCGACTGGATGATTGCGATCGCGTTCGCGCATCGCCTTGAAGTTCTGGCATCCGGTCTCGTTCTCGGTAATCCACTTTCTCGCGAACTCGCCCGACTGGATCTCCTTCAGGAGCTGACGCATCGTCGCCTTCGTCTCCTCGGTGACGATGCGCGATCCCGCGGTGTAGTCGCCGTACTCGGCAGTGTCGCTGATCGAGTAGCGCATGTACGCAAGCCCGCCCCGGTACATCAAATCGACGATCAGCTTCAGCTCGTGAAGACATTCGAAATACGCGATTTCCGGCTGGTACCCGGCTTCGATGAGCGTTTCGAAGCCAGCCTTTACCAGTGCGCTGGTACCGCCACACAGCACGGCCTGCTCACCGAAAAGATCCGTTTCCGTTTCCTCCGCGAACGTCGTCTCGATGACTCCCGCGCGCGTGCAGCCAATGCCGCGGGCATACGACAGTGCCAGCGCTCTACCCTGTCCGGTCACGTCCTGATGAACCGCCAGAAGACCCGGCGTGCCGCCGCCCTCCTCGAAGACTTCGCGTACGCGATGGCCAGGCGCCTTCGGCGCCACCATCGTGACGTCCACATCCTTCGGCGGAACGATCCAGTTGAACCGCACCGCGAACCCGTGCGCAAACATCAGCATCTTGCCGGCAGTCAGATGCTGCCTGATGTCGGCGGTGTAGACCTTGGCCTGGTGCTGGTCGGGCACCAGAATCATGACGACGTCGGCCCACTTCGACGCTTCGGTGATGCTCAGGACGTTGAGTCCCGCGACCCGCGCTTTCTCGACGGACTTGCTCGTCGCTGGCAGCCCGACGACCACGTCAACGCCGCTGTCCTTGAGGTTCAGCGCGTGCGCGTGCCCCTGCGACCCGTATCCAATGACCGCCACTCTCTTCTTGCGGATCAACTGGATATCCGCATCCCTGTCGTAATACATCGTCGCCATGTCTGCTCCTGGAGTTCCAGAGAATTGTATTTACGGATTTACGAATCTACGAATTAGCTTGGCAGTTCGAAGTTCGTCATGAGCCGGCCAATCCAGAAACCCATCAATTCGTAAATCCGTAAATTCGTAAATTCCTATGAATATTGCGCCGCGGACAGTGCCGTGTCGCCCCTTCGCATCGCAACCTGTCCGGTTCGCACCATCTCGATGATGCCGAGCGGCTCCAGGCGGCTGATCACGGAATCCACGTGTGGCGGCTCCCCGGTAATCTCGAGCGTCATCGTCTGCTCGCCGGAGTCGACGATGTGCGCGCGCGTTTCGTCCACGACACGTAAGAGGGCGGCGCGGTCGTGACCCGCGACGGCCACTTTCACGAGCGCCAGGTCGCGCGCAACCGCGGGCACCGCGCCGAGATCCTCGACCTGCAGGACGTTCACGAGTTTGTACAGGTACGCCGTCACCCGCTCGGCGCTCGCCTGATCGCTGTCGATCACGATCGTCATCCGCGAGATTCCGGGCTCGGCTGTGCGACCGACCGTCAGCGACTCGATATTGAAGTTGCGGCGACGGAAGAGCGACGCCACGCGGTTGAGGACGCCCGGCTTGTCTTCGACGAGTGCCACGAGAGTGTGATGCATGGGATTCAAATTGGATCGGCGCCGGTCTCCGCGAGCACCGATCGTTCCGGACGACGAATCATCGCGTGGAGGTCCGCACCAGCCGGCACCATCGGGTAGACGCTGTCCTCCTGCTCCACTCGGAAGTCGATGAGGACCGTGCCTTCGGCGGCTCGGGCGCGCTCGACCACGGCGGCTACTTCGCTCCGCTTCTCCGCGCGCAGCCCCTCGAGGCCGTGCGCCTCGGCAATCTTCGCGAAGTCCGGGCTCCGAAGCGGCGTCGCGGCGTAACGCCGTTCGTAGAAGAACTCCTGCCACTGCCGAACCATCCCGAGATAGCCGTTGTTGATGATGGCGATGTTGATCTTGACGCCCTCCTGCGCAGCCGTGGCCAGCTCCGCCTGGGTCATCTGGAAGCCGCCGTCCCCGACGATGGCCCACACTTCCGCGTCAGGACGCGCGATCTTCGCGCCGATTGCGGCGGGCACCGCAAAGCCCATCGTCCCGAGACCGCCCGACGTGATGAGCGAACGTGGCGTCTCGTGATGGTAGTACTGCGCCTCCCACATCTGGTGCTGGCCCACATCGGTCACGACGACGGCGTTACCACCGGTAATGCGCCAGATATCGTTGATAACATGCGCCGCATACAAGTGCCCCGTGTCCGGAAGCTTTTGAATGTCGCGAACCGCCGCGTCACCTTTCATCGAATCGATGTACGCCAGCCAGGGTGCGTGATCCGCAGGCTCGAGCAGTTCGAGGAAATCCGCCAACGTCTCACGCAAGTCGCCGACGATCGCGGCGTCGGCAACAACGTTCTTGTTGATTTCCGACGGATCGATGTCGACGTGAATCTTCTTGGCGTGCGACGCGTACGTCTTGATGTTCCCGGTGACGCGGTCGTCGAAGCGCATGCCGAACGCCAGCAACAGGTCAGCTTCCTGGATCGCATGATTCACCCAGGCCTCGCCGTGCATGCCCATCATGCCGAGATTCAGGGGATGACTCGCCGGCACGCCGCCAAGGCCCAGCAACGTCATCGCGATGGGCGAATCAATGCGCTCGGCGAGCGCGAGCAGCTCCTTCGTTGCACCGCTCTGAATCACGCCCTGCCCGGCAAGAATCACCGGGCGGCGAGAATTGCGAATGAGATCCGCGGCTTTCGCCAGAGCCTCGCGCATGACCGGACGATCGGGGCGATACCCGCGCAGCCTCACCTGGCTTGAATCCCACTTCCAGTCGACCGATGCCTGCTGTGCGTCTTTTGTAACATCGACGAGCACCGGACCCGGACGGCCCGACTTCGCAAGGTGGAACGCCTCCTTCATGGCCGGCATGATGTCTTCCACACGGGTCACCAGGTAGCTGTGCTTGGTGATGGGCAGCGTGATTCCGGTGATGTCAGTTTCCTGGAACGCGTCGTAGCCGATCAGTTTGCTGGGAACCTGGCCCGTGATGCAGACGATGGGCGACGAGTCCATCATGGCCGTGGCGATCCCGGTCACCATGTTCGTGGCGCCGGGACCGGAGGTGGCCACCGCCACGCCGACGCCACCCCCAGCCCTCGCAAATCCGTCGGCCATGTGGGTTGCGCCCTGCTCGTGCCGGACGAGCACGTGTCGGACGGGATAGTCCAGCATCGCGTCATAGGCCGGCAGAATGGCGCCGCCCGGATACCCGAAAACGGTGTGAACGCCCTCGTGAACGAGGCACTCCCAGATAATCTGCGCACCGGTGCGTGTCGGCATGATGGCCAGTCTGCCTGATGGCAGGCCCATCAGTCAAATTGATACTTATTCAAACACCATAAACGATCATGATATTTTGGTCGCCCCCGTGCTCAGGTCCTCAGCTGGTCCGATCCTTGCCCCTACCTGGTTCCAAGGAGTGAAATCATGAAGACGTCCTGGACCGCGGCGATTCTGCTTGGCTCTGCATTCCTCGTGGCTTGCAGCGACCGCACGCCAGAAAATGCTCAGAATTTCGATCCAAATGCCCCGGCGAGTTCCGTTGACGCGTCCGGGCAGGTGGTTACGGAAACCGCACCAGCCATACAGGGACCGTCGCCGAGTCAGGACAGGCCAACGGCTCTCGCACCGAGGCGTGACACCACCGCTCGTCGGCCCCCCGCCCCTGTCTCTCGCCCCGCGCCGGCCGATGCGCCGGCTGCAGCAGCAACCGGTCTGGCGCCGACGCTCAGTGCTCCCGCAGCACCGGCGACGCCGCGCTTTCGTGAAGTGACCGCGCCCGCAAACACGGCGCTCGCTCTCGAGCTGCTGACCGCCATATCGTCCGAAACCTCGCAGGTTGAAACACCCGTCCGTGCCCGCCTGCGCGAGGCGATCGTCGTCGACGGCTACACGGTGTTGCCCGCAAACGCCCAACTGGCCGGTAACGTCATCGACGTGGCGCGCGCCGGACGCGTGCAGGGGCGTTCCCGCTTGGTGTTCCGATTCACGGAAGTCGAATTCGAGGGCGGACGTGAGGATCTGCGCACAAATCCGATTACGTTCGAGGGCGAGGCCACCAAGGGTGAGGACGCTACGAAGGTGGGGGCTGGCGCCGTCGGAGGCGCCATTATCGGCGGCATTCTTGGCGGCGGCTCGGGCGCCGCGAAAGGCGCCGCGATCGGCGCCGCGACAGGAACAGGCGTCGTCCTCGCGACGCGCGGCCGCGAGGTCACGCTGGCAGCAGGAACCGACGTCGCGGCGACACTTGCCACGCCATTCTTCGTGCAGGTGCCTGCGCGATAAGCCAGTCACGGGCTCTGGTTTTGATATGCCGCAGAGCCCATGACTGGCTGACAGCGTCAGTTGGCGCGCTTCGCGCGCTACGGACTCGCGGGCTTGTCCTGCGAGTCCGGGACCGCGGCCTCCGCCGCCTGAAACCCCTTCCTCGAGTGGGTGCCATCGCAGAACGGCTTGGTCGTTGACGCGCCGCACCGGCACAATGCCGCCGGTCGGCGCCCAATGGTGTAGGGCACACCGTTCCAATCGACGATCTGCACCTCGTCGCTTTCAATCACATACGGACCGTTTTTGCGAAGACGGATGGTGATCATCTCGGGGCCTCATGTTTGGTGCTTGGTGCTTGGTGCCTGGTGCCTGGTGCTTGGTCGAAGCTGGTCCCTGGTGCCACTCGTGCCTCGTGCCTGCTGGTGCCTGAGCCCTGGGCCCTGGGGCCTTCATAATGCGTGCGGATTACGGCCGATAGCCACGATGCTGCAGGCGGCAATGACATTGAGCTTCCGGCGTGCGGCTTCGGCGAGCAGCTCGTCGCTTTCCGCACCGGGATTGATCCAGATTTCAGGAATCTGCTTCTCTTCGAACTCCGGCAGCAACAGTAGGCCGACGTCGGGTGGCACGTAGACTGTCGCCACATCTATCGCGTCCGGTACGTCCAGCACCGACCCGTACGAGCGCAGCCCTTCGACCTCGCGTTCGTTCGGATTGACCGGAATCACCCGATAGCCCTCGGCCTGAAACGCCCGCAGCGCTTTGTTGCCGAACTTGCGGCGGTCGCTCGAGGCGCCCACGACGGCGACGGTCTTGGGCACAGAAGCATTATGACAGCGACAGTGCCTAGTGCTTCGTGCCTGGTGCTTGGTTGGCGTTGGTCCTTGGTGCACGGAACGAACAGAACTCGAACTTGAACACGAACCGAGAAGCAAGAACCCAGAAGTGTGAACGACAGTTTCTCGTTCTTGGTTCAGTTCACGGGTACCAAGCGCTTTAGCTCTTCTAGCCAGTCTTGCACGACGATGATCTGCGGCGGTGGCGCAGTCTGCTGAGCGCCCTCAACTGCCTTGAGCACAAGGAACCGCTGCCCGTCGCGTGACACGTCGTACATGCGCGCCACAAAGCCCCCAATCCCCGATGATGGATTTCATCGGTCGGCTCACCGTTTCGGTACTGCGAGAGCTCGGTCGCACGGTATCAACTGAATGCAGATCGACGCAAGATGGGTAGGGCAGTCCGGGTGCACGACCGACTATTGCTCGGAGGCGAGCTGTGATCTGATAGGCGGATGAGCGAGAAGCACGACCTGAGCGATCTGTCGGACGAGGAGCTGGTGGCCGAGTTGACGCGTCGGAGAGCCGAGGGCCGGCTGGAGCTGGACAACCTGGCCTTCGAGTTGTCGACGGAGGCGGATGCGCGGCGGGAGGGGGCGCGGGCGATGAGCCGTATCTGGACGCGCATGCGGCGCAGCAGACGACGGCGAGTCAGCCGTGTCCCCGGTGCGGGGCGCGGTGCCGGGTGGTCGCTAGTCCGTCGCGCGGACGGTGCGGTCGCGGCACGGTGAGCACCGGCTTGCCCGGCACTATCACTACTGCCCGCGGTGCGCGCAGGGGTTCTACCCCCTCGACGTGGCGCTGGGCTTGGGCGACGAAGGGGAGCTGACGTCACGGATTGAGCAGGTGGTCCTCGACTTCGGGCTACACGGGACGTTCGAGGAAAAGGCGGAACGCTTTGCGCTGCACCACGGCGGGACGATCTCGGAGAATTTGGTGCGCCGGGTCGTCGACCGCGTGGGCGCGGCGCCGAGACCACTGGTGTCCGGTCATTGCGCAGCTGAATCCTCACAACCGATTGAGACCGCATGAGTTCTCGCGAATTCGGCGCGGTGACGATATCTCTTCACCAGAGGCGTTTGTCGGGCTGACAGCCTGCGGCGACCGGTCCCACCA
>DATCJA010000088.1:0-18178 GCA_036507475.1 Vicinamibacterales bacterium | reverse complement strand
AAGATCGTTGCGGTCGGTCGCGACGACGAGATTCGCAAACTTGCCGGCCCGCCGACGCGCACGATTGATTTGCAAGGACGAACGGTCATCCCTGGTCTTATCGACTCCCACATGCACGCGACGCGTGCGGCCCTGAGCTTCAGCACCGAAGTGAACTGGATTGGGGCCGCCAGTCTGGCCGAGGCGTTGAACCGCCTTCACGAAGCGTCGCTCAGAGCCAGACCGGGCGCATGGCTGATCGTGGCGACACCTCCCGCCACGCTGGAGACGTTCAAGGAACGGCGCCGGCCGACGCAGGCCGAGCTCGTAGCTGCCGCTCCCAACCATCCCGTCTACGTGCAGCTTGCCTACGGGTGGGCGATGCTGACGCCGCTGGCGCTCAAAGCGCTGAACATCAATGCCGACGCCGACTTGCCGCGCGGAAACCGGCTCGAACGGGACGCAAGCGGAAAACTGACAGGAGCGGTCACCGGCAACCTCGTGGAGTTATTCGACCGCCTGCCCAAGCCGACCTTCGAAGAACAGGTCGAAGGCACGAAGGTCTTCTTTCGCGAGCTCAACCGCCTGGGCCTGACAGGAGTCGTCGATCCGGGTGGCAACAACGTCACGCCGCGCGAGTACCAGGCGCTGTTCAAGGTGTGGCACGACAAACAGCTGACGCTGCGCGTTGCCTACAGTCTGTGCGGCATCACCGACGGCTCGGAGTTCGAGGAATATCAGCGCTACCTGGCGATGATGCCCCAGGGGTTCGGGGACGAGATGCTGCGCTTCAACGGCATCGGCGAGCGAATCACGTGGGCCATGAACGGCATCAACGGCATCCCGTCCGACACCGACAAGGAGAAGTACTACCAGATCGTGCGCTGGGCCGCCGAGCGCGGTCTGACGGTGACGATGCATTGGAACGGTGAAACCAATGTCGATCAGCTCCTCGGTATCTGGGAGCGCGTGAATCGCGAGCTTCCGATTGCGTCGCTTCGATGGACGATCGCGCATCTCAACGACGCGTCGCCCAACACGCTCCAGCGCATGAAGGCGCTGGGGATTGGCTGGACCGTGCAGGACGCGAGATACAACTCCGGTGACGACGTGCTCAAGGGTGAGGGAGCGGAGGCCGTTCGTCGCCAGCCGCCCGTCGTCACGGGAAGGAAGCTTGGCGTTGCGATCGGCGCCGGCACGGACGCCCATCGCGTCTCCACCTACAACCCGTTCACCGTGCTCCAGTGGTTCCTCGACGGAAAGAATGCCGGCGGCACCGTGCTGCGCGGGCCGGAAGAGACTCCCGGCCGTGCCGACGCACTTCGCCTTTACACCGCCGGAAGCGCGTGGGTGTCGCACGACGAAGACGTTCGTGGCTCACTCGAGGTCGGCAAGCTTGCCGACCTGGCGGTGCTGTCGAAGGATTACATGAGCGTTCCAGTCGATCAGGTCGGCGGAATCGAATCGCTGCTCACGATGGTGGGCGGCCGGATCGTATATGCCGCCGGGCCGTACAAAACACTAGAGAACACCCGCTGACGATTTCAGCCACACCCGGAACCCTCGAGAGAACGTTGCACGTGCGACGCCGCGCCGTCGCCGCTTTGGTGTTCGGGCTACCACGTCTTTCTGCGGAAGGGCGTTGGATCCACGACATTCGACAGCCGTTGGAATCTCCCCTGCCTGTCGGGTTGGAGGCAGGCGGGCGCGGGTGCGTCATAAACCTTCAGGACGAAGGTTCTCCTCGCGGTGGCCGCTCTTTCGCCCCTCGCGCTGTGGCGATAACAATCGGGCGACGTTCCGGAACGGTATCAGATACAGACCGAGGCAGGATGTGAATTCCTCGTCCTCCCGATCGCCCAGGCCGAACTTTACATCGGCATTGGTCTGCGGCATCTGGAACGTGCCGAACATCAGGTCCCACACGGGAAACATGAACGCGAAGTTCTTGTTGATGTGGGTCGGGTGGTAGCTGTGATGCACCTGATGATGCGCGGGGCACCCGAACAAGTACACGAGCGGCGCAGGCCACTTGAGCCAGATGTGAGAGTGTCGCAGGTTGTAGCCCAGGCCGTTATACGCGAGAACGAAAATTCCGACGCCCAACACCGTTGGCTCTGTCGGCACGTAGCCAAGTAACGCAGAGACGCTCGCAGCCACCAGTCCGGTGCACGCTCCCAGGCCTGCAGCGTAGACGACGTTGTCAACAGGATGTTCGCGGTAGTTTGTCAGGGGATGCATCACTCTGGCCGAGTGATGAACCTTGTGAAATTCCCATAAGAGAGGAAACCTATGCTGGCAATAGTGAAGCACCCAGGCGACAAGATCGAGAACGGCAACTGAGACGAAGCCGTAGCCGATCGCGACGAGCCAGGCGAACGGCTGGTCGGTGGCCGTTCCGGAATCCGCTGAGTTGCCGAGAAGCCCCGCGGTCGTCCGGAACGTCCGGTCAGACACCATCAGAGCAAAGCTGCCATAGAGGAAGACTCTGAAGATCTGATGAAAAAAGAAATAGCGGACATCCAGCCACGCCGACGCCGTGCGCCAGATGCTGCTTGGAAACAGGAACTGTCTCAGAGACACCGGCGTGCCACCGGGTTGAGGCCGACGCCGGGCCACGTACCTCCACACGGCCGCGGCCATCAGCAGGGAGGTCGTCAAATAGAGAACGAACAGACGCTCGCCCGGATTGAAAGGGTAGACGAGCACACGAAGCAGATTTTTGCTGATGCTTTGGAGCAGCGTATGCAGCGAATCGGAGAGGAATTCAATCAATGTCGTGACCATACGCCGGTGTTCGGGAAGCGGCGTGTAGCAGCCCGCGTGCCGTTTTAGGGCGTACAGACAGCCGCCAAACAGGCGTTATCAAGTCATTGCGCCACCTGGCGGCTCGAGCACCTGCTCGACCGAGCGCCTTTTTTGAGGGCGCGGTTACAGAGTTGTCACCCGCGCCATGGTGTTTTTCCTGAGTACGCAGTGTCCGGGCTTCAGCCGGACCATCCGCCTGCCCTTCGACCCTTCGGCAGGCTCAGGGTCGCCCCGAGCAAGGTCGAGGGGCGACTTGGCTCAGGGCACCCCCGAGCATAGTCGAGGGGTGAAGGCGGACACTACGCCAGACAGAGTTGCGTTCGGTAGCCGGAGGCCTTCAGGCCTCCGGTCCCGGACGAGATTACGGATGCGCGCTGAGATAGTTCAGCGCGAACGGCCGGAAACGATCGTTGAGCCCAAGCGCGTTCGCTTCCACGAGCGCGCGATCGACGGTCCAGCCGTCGGCTTTGACCCGCTTGATCATCCAGAGCGCGGCGGCCCGGCCGCCTGCTGCGCAGTGGACGTACGCGGGCGTGTTCGCCGGTTTCGTGACGGCGGCGATGAAGTTGTCTATCAGCTTCGCATCCGGAGACTGAGCGTTGAAGGGCAGGTGCACGTAATTCATGCCTGCCGCTCTCACGGCGGCGCCTTCTTCCTCCACCTGTGCGCCTTCCTCACTCGCCAGGCGAAGGTTGATCACGGACTTGAACCCCATGTTCTTGATCTCACGAATCGCCTCGGGCTTCGTGGAGCCTCCGCATGCAATCGTCGACTCGAGCTGGGCGAACGTCGAGATGCCGGCAACGTCCTTCTTGACGACCTGCTGAGCGGACAGGCCCACGGCGGTCGACGCGGCGAGGGCCAATACGAGCGGGCAAACCGAGAAGCGTAGTGTCATGGACCGGATTATATGCCGGAGCGCCAGCCCGCCAGCGGCATGGTAGACAATTGGTATGCCCTTAAAGTCGATTCGCGCATGGTTGGGAGCCGGTACGACCGAGAATCACGATTTTGCGCCGCTCCGCGAAACACTCGAGGCGCTGGATCATCTCGAGCCGGACCGGGCGCGCTACCTCGCGGCGTTTGCGTACGTGCTCGGGCGCGTGGCGCACGCCGATCAGCACGTCTCACCGGAAGAAACGCACGCCATGGAGGCGCTGGTGCAGGAGCACGGACAGTTGTCGCAGGATCAGGCCATGGTCGTCGTGCAGCTGGCGAAGTCGAGCAACCTCCTGTTTGGCGGAACGGCCAACTTTCTCGTCGCGCGCGAGCTCGCGAGGCTGGCAACTTACGACCAGAAGCTGGCGCTCATGCGATGCTTGTTCGCGCTGTCGGCGACAGACGAGGCGATCTCAACGGCCGAAGAAGGCGAGATCCATCGCATCGCGAAAGAGCTTCGCATCGATCATCCGGATCTCATCGCGCTGCGCGTCGCGTACCAGCGGCACCTTCCAGGCATAAGCAGTAGGCAGTAAGCAGTAAGCAGTAGGCAGTAGCCGGCAGTTAGCCGATTACCCTCTGCCTACCGCCTACTGTCTACTGCCTACTAGAATCAGCCCTGCGCCGACGTGTGAGCGACGGTCACCACACGCCAGCACGCTACGCATCGAAACGGTGTGGACGCTCTGGCCGTCATGACCCTGCGTTCGGCGCTGACGACATTCAAGTGATGACAATGAGGACAGCGCACGGCGGGCGGCGTGTCAGCCAGCACCACTTTCATCACCTTTCCCTGCGGTCTGGGCAAGTTGATGAACGCACCTGACGGACTTCGACGCAGGAAACCTTCGTCGATCAGCGCTTCCAATGCGGCCAGGCACTTCGCTTCGTCCGCGTGCCACAGCCGGCACGCCTGCGCGAAGGTCACTTTGAGGCCAGGAAGATCGCCGAATTCAGCGCGGATGCGGTCGGTCAGGGTGTCGAGAGAGGGCATAGTGCAACCTCCTGCGACTGATTTGGTGATGGGACGGAAAGAATGCGGATTTTACTCGATTCTTCCGCCTACCGCCAGGCCGCTCGGCACGCGCGGAGGAATCGTCCGATCGAACGAGTCGTCACTCAGCGCCTCGAGAAACGCGATCAGGTCTTCGTCATCGTCGTCGACGCCGCGGAGCTGCCGAACCAGCGGATCGAGCTGCTCGCGGCTGACGTTCGCGTTGCGATCGTTTCCGCGCCTGGAATCGACATCGTCGTAGAAGTCGAGGACGTCTTCGAGCGTCGCGAACAGCCCGTTGTGCATGTAGGGGGCCGTGAAAACAAGGTTTCTGAGCGGAGCGGTGCGAAACGCGTATCGATTCTCAGCGCCTTGATCTGAAGCCGGCAGAACGGGATTGTCCGGCACCCCGAGCACGTGCAGCTCGTAATCCGAGAACATCGGACCGTTGTGACATTTCACGCATCCGACGCGTTCGAACCGCCGCATGCCGCGCTCCTGCGCCGCCGTCATTGCATCGCGATCGCCGCGCATGTAGCGGTCGAAGGGAGCGTCGGCGGCTGTGAGCGATCGCTGGAACGCCGCGAGCGCTCTGCTCAGAGACTCGGCCGTCACCGCCCGTTCCCCGCCGAACGCTGCGGCAAAGAGGCGCTGATATTCGGGGATGGCGTTGAGGCGCGCCACCACCGCATCTACCGCCCGTTCTTCGGGGTAGGTCGACCCGCGCATCTCTTCGAGCGCCTTGAGGGGCTCGAGCGCCTGCGACTCGAGGCTGCGCACGCGCATGTCCCAGAACATCGGGGCCGTCGACGGCTCGTATCGCCCTTCTTCGTCGCTGCCGCTGAACGCGACGTTCAGAATCGTCTGGCTGTTGCGCTTCACCAGCGGAATCGGGCTCTCGGGCGCGAACCGGCGTCGATGCCCGAGGCCAACCCCGCTCACGCCGATTGATACGTCGCGGTCTTCCGCGTACCCGAATCGCGGATGATGGCACGTGCCGCACGCCACGTCCTTCGGTCCGGACAGGACCGGATCCCAGAACAGGAGCCGGCCGAGAGCGACCTTGGCGGGCGTTGTCGGGTTGTCGCCGGGCGCGCTGGCCGCCTGCGGAAGAGGTGGTCCAATCTCCTGTGTCTTGGCCTCAGCGGCTAGGTAAAGGAGTAAGGCAAGCGTCGCGCCGGCGATGAGGACACCCGTGAGGGTTCTTCCCATTTTTCGTCCGCCCAGTCTACGACGTTTACGACCGGGCGGGGCAGATCGTTGACCCGTCTTTGGGTTCTAGGCTTTAGGCTTTGGGCTTCGGGGTGTTCCGCGCCGGGGCGGGGGTCGATCGAGACGGCCGTTCGGCCCAGAGCCTAAAGCCGAGAGCCGAAAGCCTCTTTCAGCGCAGAAACCGGATTCGAAGAAGGAGCGCGGTCCACGGCACGCGAGCGATGTCCAGCGCCGTCGAGCGATTCCCTGGCAGCGAAAGCTCGCGCAGACGACGAATCCGTTCCCGGAACGGATGGCGGACGCCCGTGGAAGCGGTCGCCCTTCGCCATCGTCTCGCGCTTCGATCGACGACCCACTGCGCTCCGAAGGTACGTCCGAGCGACGCGGTAGCGATGAAGTAATACCCGATCGTGACCGATGCGACGGCTGCGCCGACATCAGCCGGAATCAGCAACGCAGCCGCGCCGGACAACACCAGCACGATGCCGGCGTCAACGAGGGCGGCAAGCACGCGCCCGCGGGCTCTGGCGGACCGCTCCGCCCGACCCTCGCCGAGCGTCAGGGACAGCGGAGACGACTCGATCTCGTCTCGATGGGCCGCCCCATCGACACGTGCTTCATCTCCGTCGGGAAACAGGCGGAGGAACTCGGCGACAGTCGAATCCGTGGGTAAGCCCACCGCCCTGAGATAATCACGAAGGTACGAGCGGCGGTACAGCCCCTTGGGCCAGCGCGACACGTCGGCGCCCTCGAGGCCCCTCAGAAGCGAGACGTTGATTTTCGTTGAAGCCGCAATCTGTTCGAGCGAAACCCCTCTCCTCTCACGCGCCGCCCTGAGGCGAGTGCAGAAGGTCGCTCGACTTTCCGTTACCACCGATTTCATCCTTGCCAATGACGATTGTGGATCGCTGACGGCCGAGACGCACGACCTGATGCCAGCCAGGCCGCGCCGGTCTGATGTTGCCGCTCAGTTTCGCGGGATGTGGTGCGGCTCTAGCAAGAATCGCGCTTTTCCGGAAGTGCCGATTGGCGGAGCAAGCCGCGACAACCGCGGACGCGTGATGAACACTTTTCTACCACGTCGTCGGCAAGTGCTACAGAACTCGTCCGGTCTCCTCGAGTGCCCTTGCTGGGCTTACAGGCGGTGTGAAACGCGCTGAGGCCTGGCTTGCCGGGGGAGGCGAGTTCCGCTCAGGCGATGACCGCCGCGTGCGCCTCGACCGGCAGCCGGTGCCGGGCGCGGACCCGGGCGTCGCGCACCGTACTTACGGGACACGTCGCGTGGCGCACGACCTGTTCTGCCACGCTGCCCATGAGCAGGTGCGCGATCCTCGGGCGTCCGTGTGTGCCCATCACGATCAAATCGGCGCTGTTATTGACTGCGTAGTCGACAATCGTGCGCGCACTGGGGCCGAACACGATCTCGGTTGTCGCATGCAGGCGCGCACGGTCATCGGCGCTGATTCGATGCGACAGCTGCTCTTGCGCGTCCGCCAGACGTGCCGCACGCTTCTCGGGCGATTCTGAGTGGAGCAACTCCGATCCAAACGCGTGATCGACGAGTCGATCCTCGAGCACGTGCAGCAGGTGCAATGAAGCGCCGAATCGCTCGGCGACGAGCCGCGCCATGTCGAGCGCTGCGTCCGAAGGCGGGCTGAAGTCGGTTGGCACCAGGATATGCGCGAGACGCACGGCTGTCGCTGGCCCGGTCGCGCGCACGGTCAGGACCGGGCAGGGGGCGGTGCGCATGACCGTCTCCGCGACGCTTCCCATCAGCACGTGGGCCACGCCGACACGCCCATGGGTTCCCATGACGATCAGATCGATATCGTGGGTTCGAGCGTAGCTGACGATGACATCCGCGGGATCGTCTGAGCGCTCCACCGCGGCGACCGACCGGAACCGTCGCTGATCCGCGTCCGTGAGGCGGTCTCGCAGCTGCTTCAAAGTGGCTGTCTCGAGATCGTGCGGATCGTTCACGACGGGGCGCAGAAATAGATTCGGCAGAACGTGCAGCAGGTGCACCGTGGCGTGAAAGGCGCCGGCGAGCTCCCGTGCTTGCGCCCAAGCACCGTCAGCGGGCTTGCTGAAATCGGTGGCGACGAGAATGCGAGCGAACATCGCGGCCTCCAAACGTGGGCGAACGTCTGATGCGTTCTTCACTTCTCCGTACCACCGAGTCACCGAGACACCGAGAAATTCATTCCGATTTGGCCTCGGTGCCACAGTGTCTCGGTGTTCCGAGGAGGTGAAAAGCGTTCTAGGTCCCAAGCGCAGGCAGCAGACTCTGTACCAGAGCCTGAGGTCTACAAGTCGCTTTTCATTCGGAGAAGGCGGCGCCGGCCGAGGGCGAAATGTCCGCAGCCTTGGGGATTTGTTCGCGATCCTGACGACTGAACTGCGGCGCTCTTCACGGCGCTCGTGTGTCACGCACCTGGAGGCGGTAGACGTCGGATCTTGAGCCCGAGCGCTGCGAGAAAGGCCAATATGAGGAATGTGGCGGCAGCGAGCCCGCGCCGCCGGGTCTGCAGCTCCCGCATTGCGGCTTCAGCCGCCTCGTGTGCCCCGCGAGCGGAGGCCAGGCCTTCAGCGGCGGTCGTTGAAAAGGGGGCGAGAGCAAAGGCGTGCACGAGCGCGCGCGACTGCACCTGATGCTCGCGTGCGTCCCGCAGCATCAGTCGTCCCTCGTCGACTGGCATCCCTGCGCGCTCCGCCCGGGTGAGCAGTGCATCTGCATCCGAGAGGGCGGTCGACAAGCGATCGAGCTCCAGACGCACCTCGCGAATCGTCTTGCCGCTGTCGCTCGAATCGTCGTGGCATTGGGCACAGACCATGCCCTCGGTCACGCTTACCCAGTCGTCGGTGGGCGACTCGATGTGGTGGTTGCCGTGACAGGCCAGACATTCCGCCTGACCAATTGCGTCGAAGATGTCCTTTTTCGGGCTTGCCCTGAACAGTTCGGCCTCGCGGAGATGGCATTGCGCGCAGACGTTGGCGACCGAGGCCACACCGGGGGGCGTGGCGCCGTGGCTGCCATGGCAGGCGGCACACGTTGGCGCCGACGTGTCGCCCCGCTTGAGCAGGGCTGCGGCATGGACGCTGGCGGACCAATCGGCGGGAGCAGTGGCTTCGCGCCCGAACATCGTCATGCGCGCCGGATCGCCGTGGCAGCGACCGCAGGTCCTCGTCACATTGAGCGGTGCCACCGGCGATCGCGCATCGTTCACGCGCTTGACGCCGTGCGCCTGGTGGCAATCGGTGCACGTGGCCACGCGTGTCTCTCCTGCGGCCATCCGTTTCCCATGCGTGCTCGCCTGGTACTGGAGAAACTGATCGACGCGCACCTGCGGATCGAAGCGGCGCATATACGTCGCATCGCTGTGGCACGTCGCGCACAACGGCGCGATAGCCGTTCGAGGCGGAGCGCTGTACGCCTCTGCACCTCCAGCCGTTGAGGACGAGGTACCGCCGCGCCCGGCCGGCGGCTTACTCGAGTGACATGTTGTACATGCGAGCCCCGCTGCCACATGCACGTCATCACGGAACGCTGCAATCGCGGCATCCACCGGCCCCTGCGCCCGCACTGAGACGGAGACAAGGGCGAACGCGATGGCCACGCCAGCGAGTGAAGCTCGACCAGCTCGTCTCATGGTGCGGCTCCAGCGAGCGCCAAAGCCGTCATAACGCTCATGAACGTGAGCGAGGCCACACCAACCCAGACGACCAGACGGCGACCGCGATGCGTGGATCGCGCCACGAACGGCAGCACGAGAGCGCCTCCTGCGCCAACGCCCATCGCAATGACCGCCAGAAACTCTCCGTTGATCCCGGCTAGAGTTGGCGGCACGTGCTTCAGCGTCTCGAATGTCCACAGAAAATACCATTCAGGACGGATTCCCGCCGGGGCTGCGGCAAACGGGTCGGCCTTCGTCCCCAACTCCGATGGATAGAAGGTCGCCAGTGCCGCCAGCATTGCCAGCGCGGCCGTCCACGCGAACAGGTCGCGCAGGACGAAGTGCGGGAGAAACGGAATCGACCGGACCGCGTCAGGATCGGTGGCAGCCCGGCGCTCGATCGACGGCGGCACGCTCATCCCGTGTCGCTGGATCAGCAGGAGATGGAGACCAATGAGGGCTGTGGCGATTGCGGGAAGTATTGCGACGTGAAATCCAAACAGGCGCGTCAGGGTTGCCCCCGACACGTCGTTGCCGCCGCGGAGGAACCGGACGATCCCGCGGCCTATCACGGGCACGGTCGCTGCGATGTCGGTTCCTACTCGCGTCGCGAAAAACGAGACGTCGTTCCACGGAAGCAGATAACCGGTGAATCCAAAGGCGAGCGTCAGCAGGAGCAGGATGATGCCGGTGACCCACGTAAGCTCGCGCGGCCGCCGATAGGCGTGCAGAAACAGCACACTGAAGAGGTGCGCGAAGGCGCTCGCCACCATCAGGTTGGCTGACCAGGCGTGGATGGATCGCACGAGCCACCCGAACGGTACGCGCGTCACAATGAACTGGACGCTCTCGTACGCCTCGGCCGCACTGGGCCGGTAGTACAGCAGCAGCAACGCCCCGCTGCCCACCTGGATGCCGAAAAGGAACAACGTCATTCCCCCGAAGTAGTACCAGATCGAGTAGCGGTGATGGGGGACGGTTTTGTGTCGAAGAGCGTCGACCATGTCTGAGAGCGGCAGCCGCTCTTCGAGCCACGATCGAAAACGCGCCGACATCATGCCCTCCGCGTGAGAGTGATCTCGTCGTCTTTGACGTTCACGTCGTACGGATCGAGGGGGCGTGGCGGCGGGCCGGCGACATTGCGCCCGTTGAGGTCGTACTGCCCGTTGTGGCAGGCGCACCAGATGCGCTCAAGATCGGGCCGGTACTGGACGGTGCAATCAAGGTGTGTGCAGGTGGCTGAGAAGGCCCGTAATTCTCCGTCAGGCGTGCGGATCACGATAGCCGGCCGGGATCCGAAGGGTACGACCCTGCCGGAATTTACCACGAGCGCCCGGGCGCTGCCGGCGCTCACCGAAAGTGTTGCGGCCTCTGGAATGTCGGGCGGCGACAGGTACCGGGCGACCGGATAACAAATCGAGCCGAGAACGCCCCCACCCCACAAGCCAAGCAGCCAGTTCAGGACACTGCGGCGGCCATCGGCGTTTTCCGAGGATGCCATATCAGGAGAGCCTACCGCATTCCGTTCAATGCGCGCGGCGGGCGATTTTTTCGCACACTGCGGAAAATTTCGCGCATATGGGTCCGCCGTGCGCGCATCCGGCGCGGCACAGGCGCGGCAGGATAGCGTTTCCGATCGAAGCGTGTGGGCATCGTAATTGCCCACTGCCTGCTCGCCAGAGGAGGATGCGGTTGTGAATCAGATACTCAATGCGGTTCTTGTCGTCGTGCTCCTTGCGTGCCCTGCGATCGTGTCAGCACAGAGCCAGGCTCAAATCGATCGCGGCCAGCAGGTGTTTGCCGCTCAGAAGTGCTCGATTTGCCATTCCGTTGCCGGACAGGGAAACAAGAAAGGCGTGCTCGACGGTGTCGGCACGAAGCTGTCGGCCGACGAAATCCGCCAATGGATCGTCAATGCGCCGGAAATGGCAGCCAAGGCGAAAGCCGAACGCAAGCCGCCTATGAAGGCGTTTGCAGCACTAGCGAAGGATGAGCTCGAGGCACTCGTCGCGTACGTTCAAAGTTTGAAGAAGTGAACCGGACTACACCAGTTCCCCGAACCAGCCCCGCCGCGCCATCCACTTCACCGCTTCCAGCACCGGCACGATCGAAAACGCCAGTGCGAGGGTCAGCATCCAGTCGGCGGTCGTGAGGCTGAAGGTGCCGAACGCCCGCTGAAAGAACGGCACGTACACGATGAGCACGAGCACCACCAGCTCCCATGCGATTGCGGCGTTCAGCCACCGGTTCGTGAACGGGCGGTGATACACCGGCAGTCGATCGGACCGACAGTTGTACGCGTTGAAGAACTGGATCAAGACGAGCGACACGAACGTCATCGCCATCACTTCCGGGAGCGGCCGCTCCACGTGCAGAAGCCACGTGAACAGCGAGATGTTCGCAAGCGCAGACCACAGTCCAGCCGCTACCAGCATCGCGATCACCGGTCGCGTGAAGATGCCGACGCGAGGGTCGCGCGGCTTTCTCTGCATCAGGTCCTGCTCGGGGGGATCGACGGCAAGCGCGAGGGCGGGCAGCCCGTCGGTCGCGAGATTCACGTAGAGAATCTGTACCGCCGTCAGCGGCAGCGGCTGCCCGGCAATGACCGCGCCGGCGAGGAGCACGATCTCGCCGACGTTGCACGAGAGCAGATACATCAGGTACTTCTTGATGTTGCCGAAGACGATGCGTCCCTCCTCGACCGCCGCGACGATCGTGGCGAAGTTGTCGTCCAACAGCGTCATGCCCGCGGCTTCCTTGCTCACATCGGTTCCGGCAATGCCCATCGCGATGCCGACGTCTGCTTTCTTGAGGGCGGGCGCGTCGTTGACGCCGTCTCCGGTCATCGCCACAACCTCGCCGCGGCTCTGCCACGCACTCACCACCCGAAGCTTGTCCGCGGGTGACACGCGCGCGTAGACGGCGATATCGGTGACGTCGCGGTCGAGGTCGCGATCGCTCATCGTCTCGAGCTCGCGCCCCGACAGCACGCGATAGCTTTTGAGCAGTCCGAGCTCTGCGGCGATCGTGCGGGCCGTCAGCGGATGATCGCCGGTGATCATCACCGGACGGATGCCGGCGGCCTCGCATGTGCCCACGGCGGCGCGCGCCTCGGCGCGAGGCGGATCCATCATGGCGACCAGGCCGAGCAGGGTCATGTCCGATTCTGCGCTCTCGAGCGACGTGCCCGACTTCCGCGCGACCGCGAGGACGCGAAGGCCCTCAGCCGCCAACCGCTGCTCGGCCGCACTCATGCGCTCGCGGTCCGCGTCGGTCAGGGGCACGTCCTTGCCCGTTCGCAGCTGGCTGTCGCAGTGCGCCATGACCTCGTCGGCCGCTCCCTTCGAGTACGCCACGAGGCCGTTGGCCGCCGCATGCAACGTCGTCATTCGGCGACGCTCCGACGTAAACGGGATCTCCGCCGTGCGCGGTTCGTGCTCGTTGAGATCGGCCGGATTCAGCCCCGCCTTGAGCGCGGCCGCCAGAAGCGCACCTTCCGTGGGGTCTCCCTCCACCTGCCATCGACCATCGCGCGTCACGAGTCGCGCATCCGACGCCAGCACCGCAGCGCGCAGCAGTTCACGGACGCTGTCCGGCGGCTCGACGACCCGGTCTCCATCGAGCACGTGACCCGCGGGGTCGTAGCCGACGCCGGTCAGTTCGAGGAGCTGGTCGTCGGCAAAGACCCGCCTGACGGTCATCTCGTTCCTGGTCAACGTGCCGGTCTTGTCCGAGCAGATAACCGAGGTGCCGCCAAGCGTTTCGACGATCGGCAGGCGTCGAACGAGCGCATTGCGCCGCACCATCCGTCGCACGCCGATGGCAAGGGAGATGGTGACGACCGCCGGGAGGGCCTCGGGCACGACAGCGACCGCAAGGGCGATACCGAACATGAACATCTGAACGACGGGCAGCCCTCGCGCCAGACCGATGACGACGACGAGCGCGACCACGATGAGCGCCGCCTTGCCGAGCGTGGCGCCAAGCCGATCCAGGTTCTCCTGCAGCGGCGTGCGGCTGGTCTCAACGGTCTCGACCATTCGGGCGATACGCCCGAACTCGGTCGCCATTCCGGTGGCGACGACCAGCGCCCGGCCCCGGCCGTGGACGACCATGGTGCCCGCGTACATCATGTTCGTCCGGTCGCCCAGAGGCAGCCGCGCATCGTCCATGCGGGCGGCCGTCTTCTGCACGGCCGCCGATTCCCCCGTAAGGGCAGCTTCGTCGACCGCGAGATTGACGGGTTGAATGACACGGGCGTCGGCAGGCACCCGGTCGCCAGCTCGCAGCACCACCACGTCTCCGGGCACCAGATCGCGTGCGGGCACGACGGTTTCCTGCCCGTCGCGAAGCACGCGCGCGAGCGGGGCCGCCATCTTCTTCAACGCCTCGAGCGCGCGGCCTGCACGGTGTTCCTGGATGAAACCGAGGAGCACGGCAAAGAGCACGATCACCGTAATGACCACGGCCTCGAGCGTGTGCCCGAGGAAACCGGACACGACGGTTCCCGCGAGCAGAATCAGGATCAGGACGTTCTGGAACTGGGCGGCGAGCGTGCGCCACGCCGATTCGCGTGTCGTGGCTTCCAGCTCGTTCGGGCCGTGCACATGAAACCGGCGGGTCGCCTCGGCGGCCGGGAGACCGTCGAACCCCGTGGCCAGGTACTCGGTCGCTGCATCAGCCGCGAGGGTGTGCCAGACCGGCGCGCCTTCGGCACCGGGCTCGACCACGGCGGGGGCCAACTGTGCCGTTCCCATCACACCCATCCGATCGCGGTGCCTATCGCGGCGCACCAATCGACCACGCGGGCGGATTCGGCCTTGTGCAGCTCACGCCGCACCCACGCCCACTCCCGGTGGGCCCTGCCGCGCTCGACGGCCGCCCACCACAACGCCAGCAGCAGCAGCCCTGCTCCCATGTGCGCCAGCACCTCGACAATGAACCCCCACACGTTGATGTGCGCCTTCTTGCTCAGCGTGAGACGAATCGACGATAGTGGGTGTCCGACCTGTTAACAAATAGATAGTTATGAGCTAATCGTAAGATTTTCGTTATGTTCACACGCGAGGGACGTGCCAGGTGACGAACGGGCTCAACTACCACCATCTGCTCTACTTCTGGGCGGTCGTACGAGAGGGCGGCATCTCGAGGGCAGCCGAGAAGCTCCGCCTGTCCCAGCCGGCGATCAGCGCACAGATCAAGACGCTCGAAACGGCTCTCGGCGAGCGGCTGTTTCAGCGGCAGGGGCGCAGGCTCGTGCTCACCGACGTGGGCCGCGTCGTCGACCGATATGCCACGGAGATCTTTGCCGCAGGAAACGAGCTGCTCGAGACGCTCAAGGGACGGCCCTCCGGTGGCGCGCTCCGGCTTGCGGTCGGGGTGGCGAATGCCGTGCCCAAGCTCGTCGTCTACCGCCTGCTGCGGCCCGCGATCGAGGGCGCGCAGCCTGTGCAGATCACGTGCACCGAAGACGATCCCGAGCAGCTTCTCGCTCGGCTTGCCACACACGCGCTCGACGTCGTCATCAGCGATACGCCCGCCGCGCCGCACGTGCGCGTCAAGGTGTTCAACCACCTGCTGGGCGAGTCGGGGACCACGTTCTTTGCCGGGAAGTCGCTCGCGCGGCGGCTCGGGAGGCGTTTTCCACGTTCGCTGAGCGGGGCGCCCATGCTGCTGCCGACCGTGAATACGTCGGTCCGACGGGCGCTCGAACAATGGTTCGAGGCCGAAAACCTTCGTCCTGTCGTCGCGGGCGAGTTCGAAGACCCGGCGCTCCTGAATACGTTTGGCGAGCGGGGGCGTGCCGTGTTCGCGGCGCCGACCGCTATCGAAGACGAAGTCCTGCGAAGCCACCGCGTGGCGATTGTCGGGCGAACCCCGGTCGTGAGGGAGCGCTACTACGCAATCTCCGTCGAGCGCCGCCTCAAGCATGCCGGGGTCGCGGCGATTACGAGCGCGGCGCGTACTGAGGTGTTCGGCGACAGGAGAGCATAGAAGTAGGGCGGGTCCTTCCGCCTTCGCCGAGGTCGGGTCGTTCCGATCCGACCAACCAGCGCTGGCTGGTCGGTCCGCTTCGACGGACCGACCCGGCGGACCGCCGAAGCTTTAGCGGAGGCTGGTTCGGACCCGCCTTACTGCCCCCCCTTCAGGAGTCCGTCGAGGGCGCTCGGACGAGATTGATGCGCGTGGTGCTCGAGGAAATCGATAACGTGGCGCCGGCAGGTGTGGTACCCGGGATGCGCAAGCACCGCGGCGCGGTTGCGCGGCCGAGGGAATGGCACCTCCAACACGTCACCGACGGTAGCTTCAGGACCGTCAGTCATCAGGATGAGTCGATCGGCCAGATACAGCGCTTCATCGACGTCGTGCGTGACCATCACGACGGTCTTCTCCGATTCCTCCCACACGCGGAGCAATGTGTCCTGCAGCTCGAATCGCGTAAGGGAGTCGAGCATCGAGAACGGTTCGTCCAGCAGGAGGAACCGCGGCTCGACGGCGAGCGCGCGGGCAAGCGACACGCACTGCTGCGTTCCGAGCGACAGTTCGCCGGGACGTTGCCGTGCCGCGTCGGCAACTCCGACCATGTCGAGATAGTGATCCGCCGCCGCGGCGTTGTCGCGGCGTCTGGAACGTGTGGCGCGCCGCGCCGCCGCCACGGCAACGTTCTGGCGTGCCGTGAGCCACGGGAGCAGGCACGGGGACTGAAACACCATGGCGCGCTCGGCGCCCGGCTCGGTCACCTCGGTGCCGTCGATGACCACGCCGCCATAGGTCGCACGCTGGAGGCCGGCAATGATCGAAAGCACCGTGGATTTCCCGCAACCGGAGTGGCCGAGCACCGCGACGAACTCGCCCTGGGCGATCTTGGCGTTGACGTCCTTGACCGCGGTAAACGCGCCCGATGGCGTCGGGAAGACCTTCGTCAAACCGGTGAGCTCCAGTGGAACCCTCACGGTCGTTCCTGTGCCACGGCGGTCGTGAGAGGTACGGTGTCCGCCGCGTGACGGACGCCAAAGCGCCGCGCACGTCCGAGCGCAGCAGTCAGCGTGGCAACGACGTGCGCGCGAACGTGCGTCGCTTGCTCATCATGTGCAAGTCCAGCGACGGTGCGTGGCCGCGGCAGCGCGATCGGAATCGGCGTGCCCAGCGTCGCCGGCGGTCCCGCCAGGATCGGCACGATCGCGTTGGACAGGAGCAATGCCTCTTCCACGCTGTTCGTGATCATGACAGTCGTTACCGGCCGATCGACCGCGGAACAGAGGCGCGCGAGCTCCTGCTGCAGTGTCTCGCGCGTGAGCGCATCGAGCGCGCCGAATGGTTCGTCCAGAAAGAGGATCTGCGGCTTGGTTGCGAAGGCGCGGGCGATCGCCACACGTTGCCGCATGCCTCCCGACAGTTGCCAGGGGCGCCGATCGAGGGCGCCGCCGAGGCCGACTTGCTCCAGGGTGCGTTGCGCCTGCGCCCGCTGCTCGTCGGACGACAGTTCCGGCAGTGCGGCTTCGACCGCGAGGCGGACGTTCTCGAGCGCTGTAAACCAGGGGAGCAGCGAATAGTTTTGGAATACGAACGCTGCGTCGCGGCGGACGCCGGTCACGGGTACACCGTCGATCGTCACGCGGCCCGTGTCGGGTCTGGTCAGCCCCGCCAGGATGCTCAGGAGCGTCGACTTGCCGCTCCCCATCGCTCCAAGGATGGAGACGAACTCGCCGCGTTCGACCTGCAACGATACATCGCGGAGCACATGCCGGGCCTCGCGTCTGGCCGCGAACGATTTCGAGATGCGGTGGACGTCGATGAACGCGCTCATCTCCGCGAGCCGAAGTCAACGAGCTGGTGCAGGGCGAGCATGACGCGGTCCAGCAGGAAGCCGATGATGCCGATGGTGAACACGGCCACCATGATCCGACCCAGCGAATCGGAACTGCCGTTCTGGAACTCGTCCCACACAAACTTGCCCAGGCCCGGGTTCTGCGCCAGCATCTCGGCCGCGATGAGCACCATCCATCCGACGCCGAGCGACAGTCGCAGCCCGGTAAAGATCAGGGGCAGCGACGCCGGCACGATGACCTTGAACAGTGTCGTAGTCCACTTGAGCCGCAGTACTCTCGCGACGTTCATCAGGTCGCGATCGATTGAGGAGACGCCCAGGGCGGTATTGATGAGCGTTGGCCAGAGCGAGCAGAGGGACACGGTGATGGCCGAGTTGATGAACGATTTCTGAAAGATGGGGTCGGCCGACACGTAGGTCGCGCTCACCATCATGGTGACGATCGGGAGCCATGCGAGAGGGGAGACGGGCCTGAAGATCTGAATGAAGGGATTCATACCGGCGTTGATCGTCTTGCTCAGCCCGCACAGAATCCCCAGCGGGACGGCGGCGAGGCTGGCCAGCAGGAAGCCGGCGAAGACCGTCTTCAGGCTCGTGACGATCTGGTCGAGGTACGTGGGCTTGCCGGTGTACGTCAGGTTGGTCACCGCGGCTCGCGGATTGTCGGCGCGGAGCCGGGCGTTCCGCTGGGCCTGCCGCTCGTAGAAGACCGCCGCCCTCCCGCGCTCGGCCTGATGCTCGGCC
>DATCJA010000087.1:0-4633 GCA_036507475.1 Vicinamibacterales bacterium | reverse complement strand
GGTTCCGCGATGAGCGAGGTCATGGGCGCGTCGGACAGGTCGACCCGGCTCGTGCATTGCGGCGAGGTCCTTCCAAGCGCGCGGGCGATTCAATCGCGTTTGCGTGCCGTGCAAGACGAAGCCGTGGCTAACGACGGCGTTCAGGATCTCAGCGCGTCAGAGGGGCGCTGGTTGTCGGCTGCCGGAGCGGAGTGAAGCCGTCATAAACTTGCCGGCGGGATGAACCACGAGCAGTTTGGCAGATGCGCGGGGCAGACGCTCAGGTTGGAGCCGCCGGCCGTCGGTCCTGACGGCGCGGCAACCGACGACGACTGGACCGTCGCAAACGTCGATCGGGCGAGCGGATCCGCCACGCTCCGGAACCTCACGCGCGGGGGTCAAGTCGTCGTGGGCTTCGATCATGTCCGGGGTTACGACACCGATCCGGCGCGAGGGCGGGGGTTCGGCTTCCTCAACATGCTATGGCAGATCCGCATAGCCCGCGACGGCACGATCACTAGCAGGCCCATCCCCGCGCGTCCCAGTGTGGCACCGGGTCCGGACTTTCATCCGCTGATCGTGAACGATGGCCAAGCGGATCGGCATCTCACATGGGCGTCGCGCGATCACGGCGTCGCACTCCTTCCCGACGGCGAGCCACGGCAACTGTTCGAGACGTTTATCGCTGTGTGCGACGCGCTGCGTGTTGACACCATGCGCGAGCCGCAATTCGACGCACCAAGCGACATTCGCCACGAAATCGTCTGGGAACTGACTCCCGACCGCCGCTCGAAGCACAAGCTCCTTGGCGGCATGGGAGGCAGACACGGCACCGCCGTGCTCGTTCTCACGCACAACCGGGCGCAACCACGGCCCGAGCACGTCGTCAACGTGGCGCCGCCGGAGGTCGAGACCGTCGATCTAGAGTTTCCGGCACGGTCCGGCCTGCAGGCGGAACTGGAGACAATTGGCTTCAGACTGCGCTGGGTGCGCGAAGATCAGGCCGCGCGCCGACGCGACCAGGGCTGGGAGCCCGTGGTTGTCGAACGCGACGGACGGCGGCTCACGTTCAGGGTGCCTTCGGCCATGCCTGCTGTCGATCCAGCCGCGCTCGTGCTGATGAAGCGCCGCGCATAGGAAGCTACAATCCGGCGAATGCTCATCACGAAGATCGACGCGGCGCGACTACAGATCGACGCGGCCATCGAGCTCTATTTCCACGAAGGCGACGAGCTGGCGACCCACACGCTTGTCGGCGCGGCGCACATTCTGATCACGGATCTGAGCAAGGCCGCGAAGCTCGAATCCATCCTCGACCGATACATCGTGCCCGACTGGCGCTGGAAGTTCGAGAAGGCGATCCGAGCCCCGCAGAATTTCATCAAGCACGCGGATACGGACGCGGAGGCGACCCTAGACTTCGATCCGCATAACACCGAGTTGATGCTGTTCATCGACATCGAGATGTTCAAGGAGCTCACGAGGTCGGCGACGGACCCGATGCGGGCGTTTCATGCTTACGCCGCTGCTACGTTTGGTCGGGAGGCGTTCGACAGGTTCCCGCAGGACGCGCTCGAGGACCTCTCCGCGAGAGCGGCGGAGATGTCGAAGCGGGAGTTCTTCGTGTTCGTGATGGACCTCATTGGGCACGGGCGGGCCGCCGGCACTATCGAGTGAAGGGCGCGGGCACCGTTGGTGCACGCTATGAGGAAAGCGGTCATGTGTGGTGTACGGTCGGTTTCGGAAACGTTCTGGACGATCGGAGCCAGCAGCATCACGGCCATCCTGCCGGGCTGAGCCACGCCCTACCCCTCCGACCGACCCTGTTCACTCGGTACGGCACACTACTATGTCGGCGTGTTCACGAGCCGCCGGTCGACCGGCGGCGCGGATCGTGAAGCCCAAGTACGCAACGCAGAAATGCACTTCCATTCCGGATGGCGGCCCACGATCGACGACTTGCACGAATGGCGAGCGCTTCGACTTCGCTTGCGACTCGTAGACAAGGGTCCGCTGCTCGTGTATATTCAATGTAGATACATGGCGACGACTACGCAACTCTCGAAGTGGGGCAACAGTCTCGGCTTGCGCCTTCCCAAATCAGTCGCACGCGAGGTGCAACTCGGGGAAGGCGACACGGTCCAAGTGTCAGTGGACAACGGTGCCATCGTTATTCGGCCGAGCCGTCCGCGTTATTCGCTGGACGAGCTCGTCCGTCGCATCACTCCGAAGAACCGCCACGCCGAGAGCGACTGGGGCGGTCCGCTCGGGGATGAGGCGTGGTAGTCCGCAGCTACGTCCCCGAAGCGGGAGATCTCGTCTGGCTGACGTTCGACCCTCAAGCCGGCCACGAGCAGCGCGGGCGCCGACCCGCTCTAATCCTGTCGCCTCGAGCGTACAACGCGAAGGCCCGTCTCGCGATCGCGTGCCCGATCACGACTCACGCGAAGGGTTACCCGTTCGAGGTTGCTTTACCAGCCGGCGGCAAAGTAGCAGGCGTCGTCTTAGCCGATCATGTCAAGAATCTGGACTGGCACGCTCGGCGCGCCGAGTTCGCGGCAACCGCTCCCGTCGAAATCCTCACCGATGTGAGGGAACGTCTCCGAGTGCTTCTCGGGCTGTGACAACATGGCCGCCGATCGAAGAAAGCTGTTTTACTTGAGAGAGTATGACGAGGCATTTCGCGACGTCTTCTCGCGGGTGATCCGCCTTCGCGGCGAAGAAGCTTACCCGCTGTTAAAGACTACCGGCTAAAGCCGGTAGATTTCTGATCGACTGAAAGTCGGGCTGCGGCTGAAGCCGCCTGGAAGCCGCCCGGCTCCCGCGCCGGCTTAAGGCTCGGTCGGCGCGGTCACTTTGAACCCGTCCACGTCCTCGTCCCACCGTTGGTTCTCGATGTATTCCCTGATCGTCTTGTCGTCCACCGCGCCGACGCTCGCGCAATAGTAGCCCCGCGCCCACAAATGCTGCCCCCAGTACCGCTTCCTCAACGCGGGGAACTCCTGCTGCAGCAAGCGCGACGACCGCCCCTTCATGAACTGCACCAGCTTCGACGGGGACAACTGCGGCGGCGCCGCCACCAACATATGAATATGGTCCGGCGAGACCGCCCCCCGGATGATCGTCACCTCGCGCGCCACACAGATCTGCCTCAGCAGGTCGCGCGCCCGCTCCGCGATATCCCCCCGCAGGATCTTGTACCGATACTTCGTGACCCAGATCACGTGGTACTTGAGATCCGTCACCGCGTGCGCGCTTCGGCGATACTCGACCACCCCAGCCTCCGTTCCTCGGACGAGGAGGCTGAAAGCTTACCGCCTGAAAGGCGGTGGGATTAAACCTGGCACCACGAGCTAAAGAAGGCCAAATGGTAGGCGATCCCCGCCCAGCCCCAGTGGAAGGCCAAGACGGCCGCAACGAGTCGCGAGGCTCTCGGACCCCGCCGATTCACAGGCCTCTCCCGTATGTCACCGTCCCCGAAATGGAACCGGATCCGCGACCCGTTTGCGCGGAGACTGTGACAACAAGCATCAGCCAACAAGCACCCGTGACGAATCGGGACATGATGTAAACCTCCCAACTACGAGCGTTGCTCCCTTTCAGGTTGCGAACGCCAGGTCGACCGTGCCAACTCGCCTGCCCGGGCGTCTAACGGCAATGCATCACCAGCGGCGCTTCACAATCGGCGAGCGCCGTCTGGTGCATGCAATGTTATGCCGCCGGTTGCCAGCACCCCGTCGGGTATGTCATATTTGACATAGGCGATCGCCCGTGGCAAGTACCGCTGACAAACCACTCGTGTGGCTCCATGGCGAAGTCAAGACGCCTCCGTTCAGCGAGACCGGCCGCCTCGAGGCTGGATTCCTCCTGCGACGGCTGCAGCGCGGCGAGGTGCTCAGCTTGCCGCACTCGCGGCCGATGCCCAGCCTTGGGGTCCAGTGCCACGAGCTCCGGATCAACGATGGGAACCACGCGTGGCGCATTATGTATCACGTCGAACCCGACGCCGTCGTCGTCCTTGAGGTGTTCAGCAAGAAGACGGACACCACGCCACAGCACACGCAGGACACCTGCCGCAAGCGGCTGGCCGCGTACCTGGATGCGGCTCGAAAAGAGAGGAAGAAGAGGTAAAGCGATGGAGCGCGACAAACAGCGACGACTTGAGCGCGCAGGCTGGCGTGTGTCGGACACCGCGACGTTCCTGGGCCTGACCGCCACGGAGCAGCGCTTCATCGACTTCAAGCTGGCCTTGGCGGCAGGACTGCGTCAGCTTCGGGAGCGCCAAGGACTCACCCAGGCAGCTTTGGCCAAACACCTAGGCTCAAGTCAATCCCGGATTGCAAAGCTGGAAGCCGCCGACACATCCGTCAGCGTTGACCTAATGATTCGCTCCCTGATCAGCGTGGGCGCAGGCCCCGCCGAGATCGCCAAGATCATCCGAACCGCCGGCGCGCACAAAGCGGCATAACGGCTGCGGCTCACCGGCGGCCGCTCAGGGCTCCTGACGCGCGGCCGTCCGGTGCAGCCGCTTGATCCTCATACAGCCCTCCCCCTGCTCCTACTCGTTGTGAGTAGGCTGTCGCAGGGCTAATGCGCATCTCGCGCAGGAGGAGGACCGATGCGATTCTACAACCGACCGCACACGTATTACTTC
>DATCJA010000086.1:0-27698 GCA_036507475.1 Vicinamibacterales bacterium | reverse complement strand
TCTGACGGCTTCGGCCGTCGTCTTTTCAATTCAGCCTTTTCATTCGAGGTGTTATGCGCAGAGCAACGCTCTGTGCCGCCCTGGCGGTAGTGTCAGTACCGTCCAGCGCCGGCGCTCAATCGTTGATGTTGACCGAATCTGCCGCCCTGGCGCGACTCTCGACCGAGAGTCCGCGCGTGCGCGCAGCCCGCGCAGGCATCGATGTCGCGCGAGTCGACGTTCTCTCGGCCGGCCGATGGCCCAATCCGCGCGTGAACTGGGACCGGCAGTCGGTCGCGGGGGTGACCGAACATTACGTCACGGTATCGCAGCCCTTGCCAATCACCGGCCGGCGCGGCCTTGACGTGCAGGCGGCGTCCGCGCTGGTGTCGGCCAACTCGAGCCGGGCGGACGACGAGGTGCGCCGTCTGCGGGCCGACCTGCGACTCGCCTTTGCGGAACTGGTGGCGGCCCAGACCAGGGAGCGTGAGCTGGCCACGACCCGGGACCGCCTCCGCGAGCTGAGTGACGTCCTCGCGACACGGGAAGGCGAGGGCGACGCGGCCGGATTCGATCGGCTCCGCGCTGAGCGCGAAGTGCTCGACGTTGAAAGCGACCTGGTGGTTGCCGCCACGGAACGCGCCCGCGCGCGAGCGACGCTGGCAAGCTTCTTTGGCGATGGCACTGACCCTTCGCAGCTTGAGGCGGTCAGCCGCCCTGCGTCTGGGCCGGCTGTGCCCGCGCTCGCCGCGCTGCTCGAGCAGGCAGAGTCGACGCGTGGCGAACTGGTAGCGTTCCGGCACGAAATCGAGGCGGCAGGCTTCGCTGCCCGCGCGGCTGACCGCAGTCTGCTGCCGGAGCCCGAGATCTTCGTGGGGACGAAATCATCGACGGCCTCGAGTGGCGGAGTTGGAAGCGCGGTCACGATCGGCGCTGGGGCTATCGGGGCCGTGGTCGCCGTACATGCCACGATTCCTCTCTTCGATCGCGCCCGTCCCGAGCGCGCGCTGGCGGCGGCGCGCGCGGCCCGAGCCGAGGCTGGCGCCGATTCCTTTCGCGCGGTCCTGCGCGGCCAGGTGGGTGCACTTCGGGAGGCGGTCATACAACGGCGCGCGGCAGCCGAGCGGTATCGTGCGGAGGCAGTGAAGAGTGCGGCGCAGATCGAGCGAATCGCACAGGTCAGCTATGATGCCGGCGAGCGCGGGATTCTTGAATTACTAGATGCGTACCGCATCGGCTCGTCCGCCCGCGTCCGTCAGGCGACGCTCGATCTGGCCGTACGCCAGGCAGAAATCGAGCTCGAATTCGCAACAGGCTGGGAGATGCCAGTATGACGACGAAACTATTCTACGTTGCGGTCGTGGCAGCGGCGCTCGCGGCAGCCGGTTGCGCCCGCCAGGACGACCCCGTGGAGGGTGCTGCAGCCGAGCTGCCTACCTTGGACGTAACCCACTGGACAGAGCAGACCGAGCTGTTCATGGAGTATCCACCCTTCGTCGCCGGGCAGACTGCGCTGTACGCCGTTCACCTAACGCGGCTCAGCGACTTCTCAGCCATGACAACAGGACGGCCGCGTCTCGAATTCACACCCGAGTCCGGCGGTGCCCCAGTTGTGCTGCAGGGGAATCCGCCGTCACGTCCTGGCGTGTTCCGCGTTGAAGGCGCCTCGCCGCCCCCTGGTAGGTACCAGTGGGCGCTCGTCGTCGAGGCTCCGGATCTTTCAGACCGCCACGACCTCGGGGAGGTCACCGTGTTCGCCGACGAGGCGTCCGCAGTTGCAGACGCCGAGCAGCACGCGGCAGAAGACGCAGCGGCTATCTCCTACTTGAAGGAACCGCAGTGGACAAATGGCTTCGCAACTGCGGTCGTGCGGGAGGCAGAGGTGCGCACGTCGATCCGCGTACCGGCCACGGTTCATCCGCTGCCCGGCGGGGAGGCGGTCGTCGCGGCGCCGGCGGCTGGGCGGCTCACCGCCGCTGCCCTGCCGTCGATCGGCGATCGTATCCGTATCGGTCAGACGCTCGCCTGGATCGAGCCGCGGCTCTCGGCGGGCGCCGACCGGGTAACACTCGCCGCCGACGTGGCCGAGGCGCAGGCGGTGCTCGAGGCCGCGCGCGTCGAGCAGGGGCGTGCCGACCGGCTGCTGGCCGAGCGAGCGGTGCCGGCACGGCGCGTCGAGGATGCGCGTCGCGCGACGGCGATTGCGGAGACACGGCTCCGCGCGGCGGAAGCCCGTCTCGCCCAGCGCGATGAGACGCTGCGCACTGGTGGAGGCGCGGCTGCCGGCAATCGGTTCGAGCTGCTGGCGCCCATCGCGGGTCGACTGGCCGAGGTTTCGGGTACGTTGGGGGCCTCGTATGAGGAAGGCGCACCGCTGTTTCGAATCGTGCGGACCGATCGCGTGGAGCTGCAGGTGCAGGTACCGGCGGCGGACGTGGCCCTTGCGCGGCAGGTGGCCGGAGTCGAACTGGAGATTCCCGGCCTAGCCGAGCCAGTTGTGCTGGAGCCTCGCCACGTGCACGATGCGGGCGTCATCGACGACACGACTCGTGCCCTCCCGCTCCAGATGGACGTCACCAACCCCGGCGAGCAACTGCTGATCGGCCAGGGGGCGACCGCTGTGTTGTACGTGCGCGAGCGGCGGCGCGTGCCGACGGTGCCGAAGGAAGCGGTGCTCATGGAGGCTGGACGGCCGTACGTTTTCGTGCAGCTCGGCGGCGAGCAGTTCGCTCGCCGCTTCATCGAAGTAGCGTCACGCGATGGCGCGCTGGTCGGCGTGAAGAGTGGGATCGCGCCGGGCGACCGCGTCGTCACGCGCGGCGCCTACGACGTGCAGTTGGCTTCCGCTGCGTCTGGACTGCCAGCCGAAGGTCACGTTCATTGAGGCATCCATGAAACGACTGATTCAATGGTCGATCGACCACCACTGGATGGTCCTGGCACTATCGGTCCTCCTCGCGGCAGCCGGTCTGTGGACGGCACGCGGGATGCCGGTCGACGTATTCCCCGACTTGACGGCCCCGACCGTCACGATTCTGACCGAGGGCCGCGGCATGGCACCGGAGGAGATGGAAACGCTTGTTACGTTTCCAATTGAAGCGGCGATCAACGGCGCGTCCGATGTCCGGCGCGTGCGCTCCGCGACGGCCGTCGGGATCGCCGTCGTCTGGGTCGAGTTCGACTGGGGCACCGACATCTTTCTCGCGCGACAGATCGTCGCTGAAAAGCTCGCCCTCGTGAGTGGAAGCCTGCCGCCACAAGTCGAGCGGCCGATCCTGGCGCCCATCTCGTCCATCATGGGCGAGATCCTCTTTTTCGCGATCTCGTCAGACGTGGACGATCCGCTCACGCTGCGGACCGTCGCCGATACCGTCGTGCGCCGCCGACTGCTCGGAGTGCCCGGAGTCTCGCAGGTCACGCCAATCGGTGGTGCCGAACGGCAATTCCAGGTCGTTGCCCACCCCGACCAGCTGCGTGCCAACAACGTCACCGTCACTGAGCTGCTGGATGCGGTGCGCGGCGCCAGCCAGAACACTTCTGCCGGCATCTACATGGAAGGCCCCCAGGAGTATGTGCTGCAGACGATCGGCCGGGCGCGTACGCCCGACGAAATCGCCGAGACCGTAGTCGCGCTACGTGGCGAGCGGAGTGTTTTGGTACGCGACCTGGCCGATGTTCGAGAAGGCGCCGCGCTCAAGCGCGGCGAAGGGTCGCGCAGCGGCAAGCCGGCAGTCATCGTCGGGGTGCTCAAGCAGCCCGGCACCAATACCGTCGAATTGACTGCGCGCCTCGATCAAGAGCTCGACCGGCTCCAGCAGGAGCTACCGAGCGGCATGACGATCGACCGCCGGATCTTCCGACAGTCCGATTTCATCGAGGTCGCGGTCCAGAACGTCGTGGACGCCCTGCGCGACGGCGGCCTGCTCGTCGTCGCGATCGTCGTGCTCTTCCTCGCCAACCTCCGCGCCGCGGCCATCACCTTGACCGCGATGCCATTGTCGCTGGCGGCAGCCGTGCTCGTTCTCCGCGCCTTTGACGCGACCATCAATACGATGACGCTCGGAGGCATGGCGATCGCGATCGGCGCCCTGGTTGACGACGCGATCATCGATGTCGAAAACGTGGTCCGTCGACTGCGGGAAAATGCGGCCAGACCGCCTGCCGAGCAGACGCCCACAGCCGTCGTGGTTCGCGACGCCACCCTCGAAATCCGCACATCGATTGTCTTCGCCACCATCATCATCGTGCTCGTGTTCCTGCCGATTTTCGGGCTGTCCGGCGTCGAAGGCCGCTTATTGACGCCGCTCGCGTTGGCCTACATCGTGGCGCTGCTGGCCTCATTGGGGGTGGCCATGATCGTAACGCCAGCGCTGGGTTATGCCTTTCTGCCCGGCGCCAGATCGATCCTGCAGGGACATGAAGGCTGGCTGGCGCGCACGCTCAAAGGCCGCTTTGCCAAGGACCTGCCGCGCGTGCTCGACCGTCCCCGGTTGGTTATGGCGGTCTCAGCCGCGCTCCTGATAGGAGCACTCGTCGCGATGACGCAGTTCGGCACCGCCTTTCTGCCGGAGTTCAACGAAGGCACGTTGACTATCCAGGCCAATACCCTGCCCGGCACGTCGCTCGTGAAGTCCGACGAGATCGGAGGTCGTGTCGAACAGATCCTCCTGGCGCAGCCGGAAGTGGTGGCGACAGCTCGTCGCACCGGGCGGGCGGAATACGACGAGCATGTACAAGGCGTGGAAGCGGCCGAAATCGACGTGGGGCTGCGCGACACCGGCCGCCCCCGTGCCGAGCTGCTCGCGGAGCTGCGCCGCGGCTTTGCGGGCCTGCCTGGCACCAACGTAACAATCGGGCAGCCGATCTCCCACCGGATCGATCACATGCTGTCGGGCACGCGGGCTAACATCGCCGTGAAGATCGTCGGCGACGATCTCCTGACGCTGCGTCGCCTCGGAGAACGCGTGCGGGATGTGATGATGGGTATCCCCGGTGCCGTCGACGTCTCGCTCGAGCAGCAGACGGAGGTGCCCGTCGTGCGCTTCGTGCTGAACCGGCAGGCGATCGCGCGGTACGGCCTGCGGCCTGATGAGGTGGCCGAGGCGGTGGAAACGAGCCTCGCTGGCGCCATCGTCGGACGGATTTTCGACCGGGCGACCGCGTTCGACCTCGTCGTGAAGTTCGACCCTGCCTCGCAAACCGACTTCGAGCGGCTCGCGGACTTGCCCATCGATACCCCGAACGGCGGGCCGGTGCCGATCCGTGTGCTTGCCGATGTGCGCCGGGAACTCGGGCCAAACATGATCCTGCGGGAGAACGTCCAGCGCCGAATCGTCATCTCGAGCAACGTCGCGGGGCGCGACCTCGGGAGCGTGGTCGAAGACATGCGCTCGGCCGTGGCGCAGGCGGTTCCAATGCCACCGGGGTACCGCGTGGAATACGGGGGGCAGTTCGAAAGCGAGCAGAGCGCGTCGCAACGACTGCTGCTGCTCGGGGCGGGCGTCATCGTCGGTGTGTTCATGCTGCTCGTGCTCGCTTTCGGCCGGCCGCGCGACGCGCTGCTCATCATGGTGAACCTGCCGCTGGCGTTGATCGGTGGCGTTGCAGGGGTGTTCCTCGCCGGTGGTGTGCTGAGCGTGGCGTCGATGATCGGCTTCATCACGCTCTTTGGCATCGCGACACGCAACGGCATCATGCTCGTCTCGCACATCCAGCACTTGATGAAGGAGGAGGGTGTCACGAATTTCCGTGAAGCCGTCGAACGCGGAGCCCGCGAACGTCTTATTCCGATTCTGATGACCGCCATGGCGGCTGGGCTGGCGCTGATTCCATTGGCGTTTGGCGGAGGAAAGCCCGGCAGCGAAATTCAGACGCCAATGGCCATAGTGATTCTCTGCGGATTGATGTCGTCGACGCTTTTGAACATGGTGGTCGTGCCGACGATGTATCTGCGGTACGCGCGACCGGCACCAGTGCGAAGTGAGAGCGAACCCGCGACGTCTCCGGCAACGGATGATCTCAACAGGAGGCACGCACCGTTCGCGCCGCCCCCTCGTCCTGTTCAGAGCGAAGGATGAGGGCACGACACCGACGTTGGGTCTTGCGCTCGTGCCGTCGGATTTGTAACCAGCGTTTCACAATATAATGACGCCCGTTACGAAATGGGAGGTGCGATGCAAGACAGCATCCGCGTTCCAGTCCTCATCCTGGCGGCGGTAATCAGCGGACCCGGGTCGGTCGCCGCAGCCCAGGAGGTGCTGCAAGTTCCTCAGTTGACCGTCGGCCGTCTTGCCGATGGCGAGCGACCGGTCATCGATGGCCGGGTCGACGACACGATCTGGTCGACCGCGCAGCCCTTCAGCGCGTTCATTCAGCAGGAGCCGAACGAAGGCGAACCCACCACAGAGCGCACGGAGATCCGGCTCCTCCTCGATCGGCAGAATTTGTACATCGCGGTCGTCTGCTCCGATTCCGAGCCTGACAATCTCGTTGTCACCGAGAGCCGCCGCGACGCCGACCTCGATGAGTCCGACTCGATTCAGATCCTCCTCGATACGTTCAACGACGGCCAGAACGCGTTCGTCTTCGGCACCAATCCGTTCGGCATCGAGTACGACGGCCAGGTGATGGCGGAAGGACAGACCGGGCAGGGGGGCGGGGGCCGTGGGGGCTTCAACGTGAACTGGGACGCCGACTGGACGGTGCGCACCCAGCGGACCGAACGCGGCTGGGAGGCAGAGTTCGCCATTCCCCTCAAGACGCTGCGGTACAACCCGGGGCAAGAGCGGACATGGGGCATCAACGCCATGCGCAACATCCGGCGCAAGAACGAGCAGGTATTCCTCTCGGCGGTGCCGCGGGGCTACAACCTCCACCGGGTGTCGGTCGCCGGCAAGCTCCAGGGCTTGAGCCTGCCGGTGCGCCGCGAACTGCGGCTGCTGCCATATCTCTCCGGTGCGGTCAACGACGACAAGACGCTGCGCACCGATACCGTCCGCCGCTCCGGCGATGTGGGCCTCGACGTCAAATGGGGCGTGCGCGCCGATCTCACGCTCGATCTGACGGTCAACACCGACTTCGCTCAGGTCGAGGCCGATGAGCAGCAGGTGAATCTCACCCGGTTTCCCTTGTTCTTTCCCGAGAAGCGTCCCTTCTTCCTCGAGAACGCGCAGCTCTTTCAGTTGGGCCAGCCACAGAACGTCGACCTGTTCTTCTCGCGGCGGATCGGCCTGTCGGCGAGCGGCGAGCCGATCGACATCGTGGCGGGCGGACGGCTGAGCGGGAAATTGGGTGGGTACAACGTCGCGCTCCTGAACATGCAGACCGATGCGGCTCTGAACGACCGCTCGGGAGAGACGCTGGCGCCCGCCAACAACTTCACCGTCGTGCGCATCCAGCGGGAAGTCGGGCGATCGAACTTCGGCGCGATGTTCGTCGGCCGCCAGGGTGTGGGGAGCCGGGCGCCCGCTGACGACTACAACCGTGCGTACGGCCTCGATCTCGGCTGGCAGGCGACCACCAACGGGCGCGTGTCTGCCTTCCTGGCGCGCACGGAGTCGCCCCGCAGCAAGGGGGCCTCAGATTACGCCGGCCGCGCGGCGTACGCCTACGCCAACCAGTTGTGGAGCGGGAGAATCGGCTACGCGCAGGTCGGCGAGCGATTCAATCCCGAGGTCGGGTTCTTGCGGCGACGAGGCTACCGACAGCTTGAGAGCGGCTACAACCTCAGCTACCAGCCGAAGCAGTGGCCCTGGATCCGCCGCATTCAGCCGCACACCAACTTCAGCGTCTACACGAATTTCCAGAACCAGCTCGAAAGCTCACAAGGCCACTGGCACTTCTTCGACATCCAGACCCGGACCGGCGCTCGCTTCGGGTATCTCTTCGAAACAGGGCAGGACCGGCCGAGGGTCCCGTTCGCGGTGTATCAGGACGTCACGGGCCGGCGGGTCGTCATTCCGGCTGGCGAGTACGCGTGGACGAGGGGCGTCTTCGAAGGACACACCAATCTCAGTGCCCCGGTCAGCGCGATGCTGTGGCATCGCGTCGGCAGCTACTACAACGGTGATTACCACGGGTGGCAGTTCGTCCTCGGGCTCCGCGCGGGCGCGAGGCTGCTGTCGGAGATTGGCTGGAACCGCGACGATATTACGCTGCCGGGCGGCACGTTCAGGAACGACCTCATGCCGGTGAAGGTTAGCTACGCGTTTACGAGTCTGGCCAGTTTGCAAGGACTGATTCAGTACAACAAGCAGGCGTCGACGATCTCCTCCAATGTGCGCCTGGCGCTGCTGAATCGGAGTGGCACCGGCTTCTTCCTCGTCTATAACGATCGCCGCGATACGTCGCCGTTCACGGCCGACGAGCTGCTCGGCCGCTCCTTCATCGTCAAGTACACCCGGTTGTTCGACTACTGAAGATTCCTTGTCGCGCTGTCCACGTGGCGGTCGGCCACCAGCCATGACGCCTACTTGAACGGCAACTCGTTCACGACGTGGCACGTGCCGCAGGCGGCCGTGTACGGAATCGGCATTGCCCGGCCAGGAGGCATCCCATCAACCGCCACATTCGTCTTCATGGGAACGTCGAACACATGGGACTTCAAAGGGCTTTGCCAATAGGCGTTGTCCTCCTCCTCCTGCGCATTGGCATAAGGAGGCGTCTTGATCATCCTGCCGAAATCACCGGCGATGCCCCCCGTATTGGCGGTACCTGGCATATGGCAGTCGATGCACCGTGTCTGCTGGCCTTTCATCCTGGCGTTCAGCTTCGTTTCCATGTGAGACAGCACTTCCACGGTGTGACATCGCTGACACAACGGGGAGGCGGAGTTTCCAGGATCGTGAATGAGAAAGCGCGGGTATGGTGTGCCGCCATGCATGTCGTGGCAATCCGAGCAGGCGACCAGCAGGCGGTCGTTCCTGTACATCTTCGACTTCAGGAAATCCGCGTACTGCTGATGAGGCTTGTTCGAGTGGACATCGTCCGGCCAGATATTGTCCTCTCGTCCCGGTCCTCGTATCGTGGGCCCCTTCTTCACGGGGTCGGTGTATGTGGTAATCAGCTCGTGGCGACTGATGCCGGGCCTTGCGAGATCGCCCGCCTCGCTCACCGCCTGCGTGTAGCCGGCGAGCGGTCCGCCGTAGCCCTGCCGTCGGTCGTGGCATCGGCCACAGACGACGCTGGACCGCTCTGCCGACAGGTACCGGGGGTTGACAATGAAACGGGATCGGCCGGCGTTGGCCACGTGCTCGGATCCGGGTCCGTGACAGCTTTCGCAGCCGATGTTGATCTCGTCGGGTTCCGGATCATCGTCGATGTTCATCTCGCCGCCAGGATCGTTGACGGCCCGCACGAGAAACTGGCCTGTTGCCTTGTCTTGATATCGCTCCCAGCCTGTCAAATGACAGCCGGCGCACATGGTCTGCACGGCGTTGTTGTTGATCGGCGGAGCCGTCAGCACGTCGTCGGATGTGCCGTATTTCGAGTCTCCGCCAGACGACCACCACATGTAGAACTTGTAGTCCTGCCAGGCGCGGCGCTCTCGGTGCAACCGGTTGTCGCGCCCGGTCATGTTGTACCGCAACACGGTGTACCATCCCTGACGATCTCCCAGTCCCGGCGGAACCGAGACGATGTAGCGCTGGTCGTGGACTGCTCCGCCGTAGAGCAGTCTTATCTCCAGGTGCGCCGGGCTGTTGGAGTCCTGAGGGTTCAGCCGATTCACCATCGTGATGAAGTACTTGCGGTTGGCGGCATTCCTCCACAAATAGACGTCGGCATAGATCGCCTCGATTGGCAGCCGAGCATCGCCGAAGGCACGCAGCTTGAACTTGTCGTCGCCCCTTCCCGCGTCGTAGTCGCCGATTTCGAGGCGCGTTCCGCGTGCGTAGGTGTCGACCTCGGGGAAGTACGCGAGCGCGTCGAAGTAGTCCGGATGTCTCGAAAAATCCTGCATCCGCCCCGGAGCCTCTGGCACTGTCCATCCGAGCTTGTGCGCGGTCTGGTTCCAGTGCTCCTTGTCCTTGTGGCAGGAAAGGCAGGTCGAACTGCCGGTATACCGGGCAGCCGCGGAGGGGCTGCTCGACACCTTGATCGTCATCGATTGACCGCGCAACTGCTCGGCGGAGTAGCTCCGTCTGCTCTGGTCCCCGCCGGGCAGGTGTTCGGTATCGTTCGGGCCGGGTGTCACGTGAATGAAGAACCTGCCATTGGGCACGTTCGAAATGAGGAAAGTGCCTCGAGCATCCGTGGTGGCTTGCGGGAATCCCGTTCCCCGCAGTCGAATCGCGTCTTCGAGCGGCTCATCGTAGGCCTCCGCCGGGTACGGCCGTGCGTAGATCGCACTGGCGGTCATGCGCGTGGTGACGTCGATGGCCGTGACCGGGACGAGATGGACGGTTGCGCCGACGACAGGATGGCCGGGGTTGCTGGGCGCGCCGCCGCCGGCCAGAGCGCCGGAAGCGCCCAACGCCTGACCAGTGAACTGACCGGCTCGAGCGGTGGATGGGCCGACCTGATTGGCGACGCTGGCTCGAAGGATCACCTGCACGAGCAAGGTCGCAGTCAGCACTGAAACCGCAAGCCAGAAATATCTCGTCACGCTCGTCTGCGGCATGTCAGCTCCGCGTTCTGGAATGAGGCGTCACAATCGACTCCACCGTTTCAGGGATTCAACGGCGCAAGCGGAATCACGGTCACGAACGACAGCGACCACGGACTTGCGCGATCCAGGAACCGTTCATCACCAATGCGATCTCCCGCTTTCGGGAGGCCAGTGGCTACGTAGTCCAGCGACACTTCGAACTCCACGTTGCGCAGCCAGTTACCACTTGGTAACCGGTTGAACACGTGGAACGCCGTGTCCCACTCGAAGTTGAGCTTGTGAGTGTAGACGCTTCCGGCACGCGGCGTCTCGCCGGGGCTGAACTTGTCCACGACATCAACGTGCGACGAGACCCAGCCGCCCGTCCGGTCGGTGTCGAACAGATCGAAGTTCACTTCCGCCTCGATCTCGATGCCGTTGTCGCGAATTTCCTCTCGGCCCACCTGGCTGGCCGGGGCGCCGGTGAACGGATGGACCACGATTCCGCCGAACGGGACGAAGATGGCCTCGAGCGTGAAACCCACGCGCGGGATGGTGGTGGGCACGTCGAGCGCGAAGATCAGCTCGAACACGGTCTCACGCACGGCGCGCTCCACCTGCCCGTTGCTCTCGATCCGGTGCCTGGAAGCAAGGTGCTCGATCGTCCAGGTCGGCTCGATCTTCAGCTCCGGGGCGCAGAGGATCGTGCAAGGCCGGTCCTCCTGCGCCTGGGCAGCGGCGGGCGCGGCCGGCAGCAGGGCGGCGAGCGTCACTCCCACAGTCGTCCATACCCGCATCATTCCGCCACCCGCCCATGGCGATGCAACAGTTCTCATGAAGCGCTCGTCAATCGGTCCGAAGTGCCCCCGACACGTCGTCACCGAACGTCGCCCGGCTTCCGAGCGGCTGATTCGTTTCCGGCTGCGGTGGACAGACAGTATCCCATCCGTAACAGTGCCTATGCAACACGTGTTGTGGTATACATGCCGCATGCGTACTTTCCTGATTCTGCTTGCCTCGGTCGTTCTGGCTCAACCGGTGCTTGCGCAGGAGATGCCGGCGGAGTACGCCGCGGTGCTGAAGACGCTCGCACGCCAGGGGGACTACAAAGACGGCGTGCTCAGGGTCAATATCCCGCGGAATGATGTGAACGTGAGCGTCGACGGCGTAGCGACGCCGACGCCATTCGGGTTCGGGGGTTGGATCGCGCTCACGAAGGGCGATCACGGCGAGGTCATGATGGGCGACCTCGTGCTGACCGAGGAAGAAGTCAATCCCGTGATGTCAGCGGTGCTCGACAACGGCCTCAACGTGACGGCACTTCACAACCACTTTTTCTACGAAACGCCGCGCATCTTCTACATGCACGTGCATGGTCATGGGACATCGGGGGACATTGCAACGCGGATCGCGCCCGCTCTGGCCCTCATTGGCAAGACACCTTCACACGGGTCCATCACCGCGGCGTCGGGCAAGCCGATCGACGGCAAGCTTGACGTCGTGCGGCTCGCGAAGATTGTCGGGTACGAAGGCGAGCAGAGCGGCGTCGTCTATAAGATCACCATCGGCCGTCCGGACATCCCACTCAAAGACATGGGCGCGACGATCAATGCTCGCATGGGCCTCAACACCTGGGCGGCCTTCTACGGCAGCGATGCGGATGCGGTGGTCGCCGGTGACGTGGCCATGCGCGCAGAGGAAGTGACGCCGGTGCTGAAGGCGCTTCGATCCAATGGGATCGAGATCGTGGCAATTCACCATCACATGACGGGCACAGAGCCCACCGTCTACTTCCTGCACTACTGGGGCAGAGGACCAGCGCAACGGCTCGCCACAGCGGTTCGCGCGGCAGTGGATCAGACGGGTCACACGTCGTCGCCGGGTCGATGACGACAAAAGGGCCACCGGCACAACCGGCGGGAGGGCCCGCTGCTGCAGTCACCGCTGGATCGGTGCAGCCAGCCGGGGCTGCAGGCAGACGTCGATGGCTGCTCCTCGTTCATCAACTGCCGGCAAAGCCGTCGAATCTCCGCGTGCGGACGTGGCGCCGCCTTCAACGGCTCGGCGCGGTTGCCGTCAAGCAGGCCGTCTATGTGCTCCCGGACTCCCCGTCCGCGCGCGAAGATTTCGAGTGGCTGAAGACCGAAATCGAGGCGGCTGGAGGACAGGCCAGCGTCTTTGCGGCGGACACGGTGGATACCTGGTCGAGCGACGAATTGAGCGAGGAGTTCCGCCGGGCGCGTGAGAGTGACTACACCACGCTCTCGCGTGCCGTCGAACACGCGCTGACGGCGGCAAGACGCACACGCGCGCCACGGCGTTCGCCTCGGGCTGCCAGCCGAATCATAGAGACGTTTCGACAGCGCCTGGCGGCGGTCGAAGCCATCGATTTTTTCGGGAGTGCCGGCCGTGACCGGGTTGTCACGCTCGTCTCTGACCTGGAGCGGATGCTGTCCGGGGATAAATCCGCGGACGCTGCCGCTTCGCCGAAGCGCGCCACGCGTGACTCGTTCCGCGCGCGTATGTGGGTGACGAGGCCTCGTCCCGGCATCGATCGCATGGGCAGCGCATGGCTGATCAAACGCTTCATTGACCCGCAGGCCCGCTTCAGCTTTGTCGATCAGCCGCCGTCTGCGGGTGACGCCGTCCCGTTCGACATGTTCGGCGTGGAATTCACACACCGCGGAGAGTGGTGCACCTTCGAAACGCTGGCGCACACCTTCGGGCTCAGCGACAGCGCCGTCGAGCGCCTGGCGGCCATCGTCCACGACCTGGATCTGAAGGACGCGCGGTTTGGCGCACCGGAGACGAGCACGGTTGGCGCGCTTGTAGAAGGCATGCAGGCGCTGTATGCGGATGATCACACGCTGCTCGATACCGGCATGACGATGTTCGATGCGCTATACCGGGCATTTGAACGGGCCGCGCGGCGCGCCGGGCCGCGGCCGGTTGCCGGCCGGCGTAGCAAATCCCCCAGGTCGCACAACCGGCGGTAGGTAATGCAACCGCCAGTCGTCACAACCGAACCAGCCCCGAGCGTCAGCGCACGACGGGAGCTGATTCGGTTGTGTGCGGCGGGATTCCTTGCGTACTGCAGCTACGCGATGTGCCGCTCGCCGTTGCTCCCGCTCTTTGCGCGGCAGCTTGGCGCAGACCCACGGCTGGTCGGCGTGATCGTCGGTGCGTCGACGTTGACGGGTGTTGCCATCAAGTTGCCCGCCGGCGCGTGGTCCGACGTCCTTGGCCGGCGTGTACTGCTCGTCACCGGCGCGGTCGTGTTTGCCGTCATGCCGTTCACGTACTTGGCGGTGTCCGGAGTAGGACTCCTCATCGCCTTGCGCGTCGTGCATGGCAGCGCCACGGCGATGTTCGGCCCCGTTGCGTCTGCCAGCCTGTCTGACATCGCGCCCTCGCAGCGTCGTGCGACGTGGCTCAGCACCTATTCGACCATTCAAGGCGCCGGTCAGGCAATTGGGCCAGTGCTGGCGGGCTATTTGATCGCCATAGGCCGATTTGACCTCGCGTTCCTGCTCGCTGCCCTGATTGCGCTCTCGACACCTCTCATCGTTTCACGGTGGCCGAGTGCGCCTAATAGACGGGGAAGGGACCAACTGTCAGTGGTGAGCCGGTTTGCCGATGGTCTCCACGAAGTCGTACAGGAGCGTTGCATCCTTGTCGCCAGTCTCGCCCAGGCGGCGCAGTTCCTGTTGAACGGCTCGCTGAATGCCTTTCTCCCGCTTTATGCGAGCGAGGTCATCGGCATGAACGCCGCTGACATCGGGTGGCTGTTCGCCGTGCAGACGGTGACGACACTGGCGACACGCCCGCTCATCGGTGTGGCGTCAGATCGCGTCGGTCGTCGCGGTGTCATCGTCTCCGGCCTCGTCGCCTGCAGTTCGGCTGTCTGGATGATGGCGTCTGCGGCGGCCGCTGGTTCTCTGGTCACCGCCGTGCTCGTCTATGCCACTGGCGTCGCTGTCACAACGGCCGCCACCGGCGCCTACGTGACAGATGTGGCACCGCGTGCGCGGTACGGGGCGGCGCATGGCGTGTTTGGAACGATCTACGACGTCGGCGATGCGCTCGGACCGATCGCCGCTGGGTTCCTCGTCGCTGGCGTCGGATATGTGCGCATGTTTCAGGTCATGGCCGTCGTCGCCCTTCTTGTCACGATCATGTTCTATTGCGTCTCACGCGAGCAAAGGCCGTCACCTGCGGCCGGCGCGCTCCGCTGGTGACCGTCCCATGCCTGTCGGTTGTAGAGCAAGGCCGCGCCACGCCTGCGAGGCCGTCGCAGCCGTCATCGCCGGCACATTGTTCATGAACGGCACGGCAGGCGCTCAGTCGGTCGCCCCGCCGCCAGCGCCGCCGTTCGATATCGCAGCCGTGCACATCACGAAGCCCCCGGTCATCGACGGCCTCGTCGGCGAGGACGAGTGGACTGGCACCGCGGTGGTAACAAGCTTCATTCAGTACGAGCCGCAACGTGGTGATCGGTCTGATGTCCGCACCGAAGCCCTGATGCTGCACGACGCCGGTCACCTGTACGTAGCTTTCCGTGCGTGGGATGCCGAAGCGATCACCGCCCAGCTCACGCAGCGCGACGCCGATCTGTTCCGCGACGACGCCGTTGCCGTCGTGATCGACACCACGTTCGATCGCCGCTCCGGCTACTACTTCATCACCAATGCGCTCGGTACTCAGGCCGACGGCCGAATCGCCGACGACGGGAGGAGCTCAGACGCGAGCTGGGACGCCCCGTGGCAATCGGCGGCACGCCGGACCGAGTACGGGTGGTCGGCTGAGTTCAGCATCCCGCTGTCGTCGATTCGATACGCCGCTGGGGAGAATCGAACGTGGGGCATCAATTTCGGACGCAGTCGCCGCCGCACGCTGGAGCTGAGCTTCTGGACCGGCCCGCTCGACAGCCAGTGGCGAGTCTCGCAGGCTGGTCGCGTGCTGGGCTTGAATGTGCCACCGCCGCTGGATCGGATCCAGGTGGTGCCATATGGCCTTACGCGAGTACAGGACGGGGCGTCGCCTCACAGGGAAGCAGGCGTCGACGCCCGTTACGCCTTGACGCCCACGACCGCGATCTACGGCACGCTGTTCCCTGACTTTGCCACCATCGAGGCCGACCAGGAGCAGGTCAACCTGACACGCTTCGAGGTATCGCTTCGGGAGAAGCGGCAGTTCTTCCTCGAAGGCCAGGAGCAGTTCAACCAGCGGTTTCGCACGTTCTACTCACGCCGGATTGCGGATATCACGGGCGGGGGCAAGCTGCTCGGCAAGCAGGGGCCGTGGACGATGGCGTTCATTTCGGCCCAGGGTGACATGCCTGGCACGGATCGGGGAACCAGCTACAGCGTCGCGCGCGCGCAGCGCGACATCTCCGGCCGATCGACCATCGCGATCATGGGGGCGAACCGGCGTTTCGACGGCGTCGACGAAGGGAGCATCAGCGCCGATGCCAACCTCTTCTTCAGCCGAACGTTCGGGATGACGGCGCAGGTCGTCAGGAGCTACGGGCGCTTCGGCCGAGGTGCCGAGGCGTTCTTCGTCCGGCCGTCGTACGATTCGCCCACCGGGCATTTCCACGTCCGCTACGGACATGTCGGCGACCGTGTCGCCGACAATCTGAACGCGGTCGGGCTCTTCGCGGATGACGATCGCCGAGAAATCGATTCGGCGGCGAGCAAGACCTTCTGGATCCGAAATGGGACGTTCGAGCAGATCAGGTACAACTCGAACTACAACATCTACTGGGGACAGACCGGCACACGGAGGAGTTGGAAGGTAGACGAATCCCTCAACGTCGAGTTCCGGAATCGTGTCAGCACGAACGTGTCCTGGAGCGAGGAATTCAAACTGTTCGAGAAGGATTTTCGCAACCGTCAGGTAGGCGTCGAGGTCGGCTACAACACGCGCGAGTACGAATCGGTCCGGACCGGCATCGAGTTCGGCCGCAACTTCGACGCCGATTTCGTGCTATGGACGGCATCCGCGCGCCACAAGGCCACGTCCGCACTCTCGGCTGAGTATTCGCTGGAACGCCTCGTGCTCGACCCCGATCCCGAAGGACTGGGGACGTGGATTCACGTGCTTCGAACCGACCAGTTTTTCACGAAGGACCTGTTCCTGCGGCTGTTCTTTCAGACGAACTCCGCCATCGATCGGAAGAACGCCCAGCTTGTATTCGTGTACCGGTATCTGCCCCCCTTTGGGACGATTCAACTCGCCTACCAGCGGGGTACCGCGGCGTTTGGCCAGCGGTCTACGCAGGGCGACACGCTGTTTCTGAAGGCGACGACTGTGTTCTGAACGCTGGGAGGTAAAACGGGGCGTGAGTCGGTGTCTCGGTGACGTAATTCGACGACCTGACCGTCGTGACCAAGTAGGGCGACGCGGAGTGGCATTCGACGGAGGGGACGTGATCGGGCGAGCGGTCTGCTGTGCTTTGCGGGCTCGGCCCGGCGCACAAGGAGGTGATCTATGAAGAACGTGCTTCTGATGCTGTTGTTCCCCGTGGTCGCGTTGAGTGCGCAGACGATCAACTTTGGTTCGGATGCACCTGGCACTGTCCCGCGAGGGTGGTCAGTGGCCATGACTCACCAGGGCGGCGCACCGAAATGGGAGATCGTTGCGGACAAGACGGCCCCCAGCAAGCAGCTCAAGGTTGTGGGACAGACGTCAAACGATCCGACGGACGGCCGATTTCCACTGTTGATTTATGACCACTCCAACCTGCGAGATGGTGAGGTCAGCGTCGCGTTCAAGCCGATCGCCGGGAAGGTGGACTCTGCCGCCGGCCTGGTCTGGCGCTACAAGGATCCGAACACCTATTACGTCGCCAGGGCCAACGCGCTGGAGGACAACGTCGTGCTGTACAAGCTCGAGAAAGGCGAGCGCATTCCGCTGCCGCCCGTGGGCGAGCCTTCCAACACCTATGGGGTTCCCCACAGAGTTCCCTCCGGGGCGTGGAGCACCCTGCGGATCACGTTCAAGGGTTCTTTCTTCACTGTGTACCTCAACGGCGCCAAGCTCTTCGATGTGGATGACAAGACTTTCACGGAGGCTGGCAAAGTGGGGCTGTGGACGAAGGCGGACAGCGTCACCTATTTCGACAATTTTGAGTTCAAGTAGTGGAGACGGATCGGCGACGAGGCCGAAAGGCGACCTCCGGCGCTCGATCCTGCCTTCAACGGAAAGGGGAAAAGCCATGAATACTCTTTCAGCTCGCTTGGCTGTGATCGTGGCGGCTGGCGCAACCGCCATATCAGCGGCTGGTGGCTACCATCTGTTACAGACAATCCCCGTGGGCGGCGCCGGAGTGTTCGGTGCTCTTGTCACGGTGGACCCTGTCGGCCGGCGGCTCTATGTGACGCACAACGAGCAGGTCGAAGTGATCGATGTGGATTCCGGGAAGCTGGTGGGAAGGATTGCCAAGACGCCCGGCGCCCGGGCGATTGCCGTCACTCCAGAGTTCGGGCGCGGCTTTGTGAACAGAGCCCAGGCTGTAACGATCTTCGATCTGAAGAGGCTCGAAACCATTGGAGAGGTGAAAGTCACCGGTGCGGCCGCGACTCAGAGCGTGTATGACCCTGCGACGAAGCGTCTTTTCACGTTGAATCGTCGCGGCTACAACGTGACGGCTATTGACGCGAAGGAGGGCACGGTGGCCGGTACGATCGACACACTGCAGTCGAGACCGGAATTCGCTGTATCGGATGCGAAGGGCCACGTGTTTGTCAGCCTCTGGGAGAAAGAGGCTATCTTGCCGATCGATTCCCTGAAGCTGGCCGCCGGAGAACTATGGAAGCCGGGGCCCTGCGAGCGCCCCACGTCCATGGCAATCGACCAGAAGAACGGGCGGCTGTTCGTTGGATGCTCGAATCGCCTGATGGTGGTCTTGGACGCGAATAACGGGCGTCTGATTGCCAAGGTGCCAACCGGCCAAGGCAGAGGTGTCGCTGCCGCCTTCGATCCGCAAACCCGCCTCCTATTCAGCTCCAACGGCGAGGGGACCAGCGGTGAGGGGATCGTCACAGTCATCCAGCAGGAATCTGCCGACAAGTACAGCGTGGTGGAAACCGTGAAGATTGGGGCCGGAGCGAGGGCCATCGCCCTTGACGAGAAGACGCACAGGATATTTGTGCCGTTTGCCGACCAAAGCACTGAGATGGGTCGCGGGGGCAACGACATCCGATACGTACCCGATACCTTTCGAGTGCTGGTCTTTGGCCAGTAAGAAGTGACGACGCGACAACGTACCGGTCGCGGCCACGGGGGCCGATGCGGAGAAGAACTATGACGAGAATCAGAAACGTGAGTCTGCTCACCGCGGGGGTGGTTATGATGCTCGCCGCGGCGTGCGGGTCTCCTGGACCGGCGGAGAACGCGGAGCGCACGGTCACGATCTACGTGTCCACGGACCGTGTCTTCTCCGAGCCTGTACTGCAGGAGTACGAACGGCGATCGGGGGTCCGCGTGAACGCGGTGTACGACACGGAAGAAACCAAATCCACGGGCCTCGCCAACCGACTGCTCGCAGAGAAGAACCGTCCCCAGGCGGACGTGTTCTGGTCGAACGAGCCGGTTCGGACGCTCGTGCTGAAATCACGCGACGTGCTGGCAGAGTACCGCTCCCCGAGCGCGAACGGCATCCCTGACGCGCTCGTGGATCCGGATGGCTACTGGACCGGCTTCTCGGCGCGCATACGCGTGATTGCGTATAACACCAAACTCGTCAAGCCAGTGGAGGCGCCGCGATCCGTGTTCGACCTGGCCGAGCCCCGCTGGAAAGGGAGCGCCGCCATTGCGGATCCGCGGTTTGGCTCGACATCGTTCCACGTGGCTGCGCTGTACGCCCATGTTGGCGACACGAAGATGGACGACTTCCTGCGACGGCTCAGGGCGAATCAGGTTCGCGTAGTCGACAGCAACTCGACGGTCCGCGATCTTGTAGTACGCGGTGAAGTGCTCGTGGGCCTTACCGACACCGACGATGTCAATGTGGCCATTGAGAACGGCCAGCCTGTTGCCATGATCCTGCCAGACCAGGATGGCGCCGGCGTGCCCGTGATGCCGAATATGGTGTCACTGATCGCGAATGCCGCACGCCCGGACGAAGGGCGCGCGTTGATCGATTATCTGCTCTCACCCGACGTGGAGCGGATGCTCGCCGCGTCCGACGCGGTACAGATTCCGCTGCACGCGGGCACTCCAGGGCCCAAGAACATTCCGGCCATCGACAGCTTCCGCCCGATGACCCTGGACTACACGAAGGCGGCGGCGCGAGTCGAGGAGGTGACTCTACGCGCGGCCTCCATCCTCGGATTGTAGCGGCGTATCGCGATTCGGGGGCCACAACCGACGTCGGTCGCTCGCCGCCATGACCATATGGGGACTGCGCTCGAGCCGAACCGTGATTGTCGGACTCGCGGTGGTCGTGTCTGTGATCGTCTGCGGCCTGCCGCTGGCCTACATGCTCGTGCAGGCGGGAGCCAGCAGCGATGCTTACGCAGCGTTGCTGCTCGATGCCCGACAACTGGCGCTCCTGTACAACACGACAGCGCTCGGCATCGGGACCGCACTCCTGGCGACGCTCATCGGCGCACCGTTGGGCCTGACGCTTGCCCGCGTGGCTGTCCCCTTCAAGCCAGGTCTCCGCATCGCCCTCGCCGCACCAGTGCTGTTGCCACCGTACGTGACCGGTCTTGCGTGGGTATACACGGCAGGTTCGGCGGGTTTCGTGGCGTCGGTGACGGGCCGCGATCTCCTGTCAGAATGGACCTACAGTCTGTCCGGGGCCATCCTGGTGCTGAGCCTCGTCTTCTATCCTCTGTCGATGCTGGCGACCGAGGTCGCCGCGCGCCGGATTGAACCGCGCCTCGAGGAAGCGGCGCTCGTGATTGCCCCACCCGGTCGCGTCCTGCGGCACATCACGCTGCCGCTCGTGGCCCCGGCCGTTGCTGCCGCGGCGCTCGTCATCTTCGTGCTCGCGGTATCCGAGTTCGGCGTCCCGGGCCTGCTGCGCGTGCGGGTATTTACGACGGAGGTCTTCACGGCCTTTGCGGCGCTGTACGATTTCGGTCGCGCGACCGTCCTGACGCTGCCGTTGCTCGGCCTCTCGATCATCGTTGCGGCCGTCGCCGCGCTGCTGGTCGGCGAACGGCTGGTCGCGACGCGGCGCGCACTGTCGGGCGCGCAGCCGCTTGCGTTCGAGGGGTGGACGCTCGGGACGAACGCCGCCGCAGCCTGTGTGCTGGGTATCGCTTTGGTGATTCCGCTGGCCGTGCTGGCCCGGGAAGCGCTGGCGGTCCCATCGGTCGCCGCAGTGGTCGCGGGCTCCCGGGAAGCGATTCGCAACAGTCTGGTCCTTGCAGCGCTCGGGGCAACGATCGTGACGCTGCTTGCCGTATGGCTCGGGTACGCGCGCGCCCGCGCCCCGCACCGACTCGGGGTCGTGGCCGACGTGCTCTTCGTTGTGCTTTTTGCGGTACCCAGTACGGTCGTCGGGGTTGGCCTGATCGGCGTGTGGAACCGTGCCGGGGTCTTCGGTCGCCTCTACGGCACGGACGGGATGTTGTTGTTGGCCTACGTCGCACGATTCCTGCCCGTCGCCGCGCTGGCGCTGGCCGCAGGCATCCGGTACGTGCCGACGTCCCACGAAGAAGCCGCGGCGGTCGGAGGCGCGGGCTGGTGGCGCACGATGATCCGAATCGTGCTCCCGCAGATCAGGCTCACGCTGCTCGCTACGTGGATTGTCGTCTTCATCCTGGCGTTCGGGGAGCTGGGCGCCAGTGTCCTCGTGGCACCTCCGGGTGAAGCTACCCTTCCCATCCGCATCTACACGATCATTGCGAATACGGCACCGGCCCAGATCGCCGCGCTCGCGCTCCTGCAGGCGCTGGTTGTCCTCTCGCCCCTCGCGGTCCTCGTCCTGGCGACCACTGCGTGGCGAAGGCAATGACGTTGCCGTTGCTACGCCTTGCGGGCGTGACCAAGCGATACGGGCCGCGCGCCGCTGTCGACGGCGTCTCGCTTGACGTGCACGCCGGGGAAAGCGTCGTCATTCTTGGCCCGAGCGGGTGCGGAAAGACGACCGTGCTGCGGCTGATCGCAGGACTGGAGCGGCCGGACGCAGGCGAGATCTGGCTCGATGGACGTACGGTCGCCCGTGCGGGACGGAATCTCGTCCCGCCGTACGAGCGGCAGCTGGGCTACGTATTCCAGGACCTGGCGCTCTGGCCTCACCTGACCGTACGAGGGAACCTGGAGTTCGTCATGGCGTCCGCCGCGGTTCCGCAGGACGCACGCGCGGAACGAGCCCGCGAGATCCTGGCGCTGGTGCGGATCGAGCTGCTGGCCGATCGGCATCCCCATGAGCTGTCCGGCGGCGAGCAACAGCGCGCAGCACTGGCTCGTGCGCTGGTTGGACAGCCGCGGCTGCTCCTGCTGGACGAACCATTCTCGAGTCTCGACCCGGATCTGCGCGTTGTCCTGCGCGAAGAGGTCGACCGGCTTCAGCGCGTGCTGCATCTCACATCGATCTACGTCACACACGACCGGGAGGACGCATCGGTCCTCGCAGATCGCGTCATCGAGATGCGGGAAGGCCGCAACGTCGCGCAACGCCAGACCCCACGAGAGAGCCTGCGGTCGTGAGCGCGCAGTGGCTGACGAATGGGTCGAACATAATGCGAACCCTTCAGGATCGACGTTGTCTAGACACGATTCGGCAACCGTTCGAGGGGGTATGATCCGCCAAAATCCTGTGCATGTTTGATCCCTTTTTCGCGTGGCTCGAATCGACATCGTTCAGCGTCTGGATGCGTGAGTCGCCGTCGCTTTTCTCCTTTCCGATCATTCTGGCGGTTCACACGATCGGTTTGGGACTCCTTGCCGGCATCAACGTTGCGCTCGACCTGCGGATGCTTGGGTTTGCGGCGCGGGTTCCACTCGCGGAATTCAGGCGTCTCTGGCCATTCCTGTGGCTCGGGCTTTGGCTGAACGTGCTTTCGGGACTTGCGCTCCTGGCCGCGTATCCCACCAAGGCGCTGACGAACCCCGTCTTTTACATCAAGCTTGCCTTGATCGCGGTCGCGCTCCTGATTCTGCGATCCGTTCGCCGATTGTGGCCGCCCGACGAAACCGCGCCCGCGATCCTGCAACGTCGGTCCATCAAGCCGCTCGCCATCGCCTCGCTCGTGTGTTGGGCCGGCGCGATCACCGCCGGACGATTCCTTGCCTATACGTATATTCGTCTGATGGTTGATTCCAGGCCTGTCCCGCGGCCGTGGATGCCGTGAACCGTTTCGGAGCGCAGGATGGGTGGCTTTCAAATCTGGCTACACAGGAAGCTCGCGAGCGCCACTATCGTGGCCGCTTTCATGCGGAGTGACTGGGCATGGCCGGCCGTTGAAAGCATCCATTTCATTGGATTGACACTGTTGTTCGGGACGATCGTGGTGTGGGATCTGCGCCTGCTTGGGTTGCTGAAGCGCGTTTCGATTGCCGAGCTCCATCGTCTCGTCCCGTTTGCCGTGCTTGGGTTTGTCATCAACGCGACCAGCGGATCGATGTTTCTCATGACAGAGCCGAACCAGTACGTATACAACCCGGCGTTCCAATTCAAACTGTTGCTGGTCGCGATCGCGGGCGTGAACGTCTTGGTGTTTTATGCGACCGTATTCCGACGCCTCCGCCTCCTGGCTCCTGGTGTCGAGGCACCGCGAAGCGTGAAACTGTTTGGGGCGACGTCGTTGATCTGCTGGATAGGAGTGATCGTCTGCGGAAGACTGATTACGTTCTATCGGCCCGGCTTGTGCCGTGCCGGCGAGCCGCTCGCCTTCCTCGTCGAGTGCATCCCACCATTATCGAGTCGGTAACCGGTCACCCCTCGGATCCACAGGATTTTCCACGGACATGTTTCCTGAACGGCGCCGTTCAGACCCTTAATACCGTGCCGGCTCGTTTTCGGGTCTCGGCCTCTCCGGCCCTGCGTTAGGATGACGCGGTGCCGGGCAGACGCGGTGCCGGGACGTGCGCTGCCTGCCAGTAGCGGGGCCGCCAGCGCCGTAGATGAGCCTCTTGCACGTCAGGACCATTAGACGATGAGCATGCTTCGAAGGCGCGGCAAAGGACTCTCGGTGCTCTCCGTTGTGCTGTCCGCATACGCATCGACCGCGCTCGCCCACGCCGATCAGGCTGCGCCGCCGACCCCAGCTGTGAGTAGCCAGTTGGTGCCAGCGAGCGGCCAGGGAGGGCAGGACAACGGCGGCCGGCGTACCGTCACGGCAGTCCGCCTCCTTGGCAGCGAGGCGATCACGCTCGACGGCCGTCTCGATGAGCCGTTCTGGTCGAGGGCCGTCCCTGCTGCCGATTTCATCCAGGTCGACCCGGCCAACGGCACGCCCGCCACCGAGGGGACGGCGGTGCGCATCGCCTTCGATCGCGACACGCTGTACCTCGGGGTCACGTGCTTCGACTCCGAGCCCCACCGGTGGATCGGGTGGCAGCTCCGACGCGACGAGCGGCTCTTCTCCGACGACAGCTTCATGTGGACGATCGACACGTTCCTCGACGGGCGGACCGGGTATCTGTTCGAGATGAACCCATCCGGCCTGATGGCCGACGCACTGATGGGCCTGAACGGCGACAATCGTGAGTAGGACGGCATCTGGAACGCGCGAGTGCGGCGCAACGAGATCGGCTGGACGCTGGAGATCGAGATCCCGTTCCGTACGCTCAACTTCAACCCGGACAACGACGTCTGGGGCATCAACTTCCAGCGCGTCGTCTCCCGCAAGAGCGAGCAGTCGATCTGGATCGGGTGGGCGCGCAACCAGGGGCTGCGGCGCATGACCAACGCCGGGGTGCTTACCGGCCTCCGCGACATGACGCAGGGGCACGGGCTCGACATCAAGCCGTACGGCCTCGTCTCGTCGCTGGCTTCACCCGGCCGAGGCCAACCGGCGATGACCACCGACGCAAGCGCGGGGCTCGATCTCTTCTACAACCCGACGCCGCTGCTGCGCACCAACTTCACCGTCAACACCGACTTCGCGCAGACCGAGGTCGACCAGCGGCAGGTCAACCTCACGCGCTACTCCCTGTTCTTCCCCGAGCAGCGCGACTTCTTCCTCGACGGGGCCACATTCTTCGATTTCGCCGGCGACAGCGGCGGCGGCGGCAACATGTACGGCCCTGTGGAACGGGGTAACGAGGAGCGCCTCATTCCGTTCTTCAGCCGACGCATCGGCTTGAGCGCCGAGGCCACGCCGCAGAAGATCGACTTCGGCACCAAGGTGACCGGCCAGATCGGTGCGCAGGACGTCGGGCTGCTGCACGTGCGGACCGGGGAGGAGAACGGCTTCGCCAGCGAGGACTTCACGGTCGCCCGGGTGAAGCGCCGCGTGTTGCAGCAGTCCTATATCGGCGGCCTGTACACGCGCCGCGACCCGCGGCTGGCCGACGCCGGCACCACCCATATGGTGGGACTCGATGCGCGGCTCGCGACATCCACGTTCCTTCGCGACCAGAACCTCGAGGGCAGCGGGTGGTTCCTGTACAACAATCAGCCCGGCTCGTCGGGCGGGAATAGCGCGTTCGGCGCCTCTCTGCTGTACCCGAACGACCTGTGGAACGCACGAGTCGACGCGACGGAGGTACAAGAGAACTTCGACTCGGCCATCGGCTTCGTCTCGCGCCGCGCCTACCGCCAGTACAGTCAGGCGGTGGAGTTCGGTCCGCGTCCCGCCAACCATCGGTACATCCGGCAGGTGACCGTCGGCGGCAGAGTGGACACCCTCACGGATCTGAATAACGGCCTGCTCAAGCGGAACATCATCGTGCAGCCGGCCCAGGTGCAATTTCACTCGCAGGACAATTTCAGGCTGACGTTCTTCCGCCGCTACGAGCGCCTCGATACGCCCTTCGCTATCACGCGAGAGATCACGCTTCCCCTCGGGGCGGTCTATACCTTTCATCGATACCGGCTGTTCGTATCGACCGCGAACAGGCGCAGGCTGGCTGTCAACTCATCGATCGAGGTTGGACAGTTCTATTCAGGTACGAGGACCGAGCAGCAGGTCGGCGTCGCGGTGCACGCCCGTCCCGGGTTGTTCTTCTTCCTGACAGGGCAGTGGAACGGCGTCAAGCTGTCCGAGGGTCACTTCACAACGCGCCTGTACCGGATCGCCGGCGAGACGCATTTGTCCCCGTTTATCGCGGTCACGAACACCATCCAGTACGACTCGCAAAGCAGCGTCCTCGGCTGGCAGTCACGCTTCCGCTGGATCATGACGCCTGGTAGCGATCTGTACGTCGTGTACACGCACAACTGGCAGGACGACCCATTGTTCGACCGCTTCTCGACACTCGACAACCGTCTCGCGTCGAAGGTTCTTTACACCTACCGGTTCTGACGCGTTCAACCCTCCTCGACCTCGGCATTACTGCGCACCGCCCGCGAAAGCTGCATCGGAGGGGGGGCTCGCCGGCCATCACGCTACAGCCTCACATGGAAACGCTCCAGGACCGCCACGATGGCGAAGTACGCCGCGATGGTGACGACGCACGCGACGCCCAAGCTTGGCCAAAACGTCCAGCCAGACCGCAGGAGTTACGGGAAGAACGAGAAAAAGCGGGAGAGAAGGCAGCACAAGCCAAAAGATGCTACCTGACAGCCTTGCCACGGCCTCGCTGCTTCCACTGTCCAAGTACAGCCACACGAACGCCAGCAGTGATGTGAGTGGCAAGGACACCAAAACGGCGCCCCAGAAGGAACTGCGCTTGCTGAGATCAGCCACCGCGACGACGACGAACGCCGTCACAGCGACTTTGGCGACGTACTGCCACATCGCTGTTGTGCCCATCTAGAGGATTAGAAGTATTTGATTACCGCGTGAGATCGAGTCGATTACATCTTTGCTCTTGTACCTGAGCGCAGATTCTGGCATAACAGGCGCGTGCCGAGGCGCACGCACGATCCCGATCCGGCACAGGAGACGGGCGGAGCTCAAGCTCCTGCCGCAGCCGCTCGTTCTCGCGCCGCAGCCGCTCCACCTCCTGCGCGCGTGGATCTGTCGAACGCCGCTTGCGAGTCCGCCGCGCTGGCTTCGCTGTGCCAGAGCGTACCGAATTACATCAGGAAGTACAAGAGGCCTGAACTGTTACCTTTGATCAGAGACGGCTGGGGCTGGCGGAAGCCCGAGCCTCCGCCAGACCCTCGAGAGACAACGCCGTTAGAAGACCGCGCGGAACCCGAGCTGCACCGTCCGTGCCGCATACGCGAGGTCCGTGCTCGCATTCGGCTGCCCGTAGCGAGGGTGGGCCCGGTCCGTCACGTACGCTCCGTAGTTGGCCCGATCGAACAGATCGAACACCTCCAGGATGCCATCGATCCGGGCGCTGCGGAAGAGGGGAATCCGCTGCTGGAACCGGGCGTCGACCCGGTGGACGGGATCCCCCACGAAGCTGTTGCGCGGGACGATCGTGCGGTCCGCGCACAAGCGGGGCACGAGGTGCTGCGGCGGTGACCCGGTGTTGAGTCTGTCGCCGCCGCAATTGGTCTCCAGCCGCTGGCCGGAGCCGTAGAAGTACAGCCCGCTCACCTGGAAGCCGCCCGCGACCTGCCAGATGCCGTTGAACACCGCCCGGTGCCGCTGCTCGGTTTCAGCCAGCGTGTACTCGTTTCCGATATACGGTGCAACAGGGAAGGGCACCTCGGCATGCCCGCTGATGGGCTGCGCCGGTCCGATATTCCAGAGACCGGAGAGCAGGTAATTGGCCGACGCCTGCCAGCGGTTGCCGAAGCGCTTCGTGAACGCGGTCTGCAGACCGTGGTAGTTGGAATACCCGTTGTGCGCGAAGTACCCGACCGCGCCCCACTCCGGATAGAACCGCCGGGAGCGATCCGAGAACGGATAGTTGAGGCCGGTGGCCGGATCGTAGGTGAGGTTGGCGTTGCCGTGGATCACCTTCTCGTTCCGGTTCCGGCTGTAGTTGTAATCCACCTCGAGCACCGTGTCGGCCGACAGTTGGCGCTGGACGCCGATGGAGGTCTGCCACGCCTGGTTCAGGTGGCCGTACTCCGCCGGCGGCGCCAGCTCGTCGCCGTCGCGCTCGTAGC
>DATCJA010000085.1:0-62406 GCA_036507475.1 Vicinamibacterales bacterium | reverse complement strand
GCGCCGGCGCCGGCGCCTTGACCCCCATGATATGGGCGGATACGATCGGCGCCACATCACGCCAGGCTGGAGGTTTCATGCATCGAGGCCGTTGCGCCACGGTCGCCGTTCTCGGCTGTCTTTTCGTTGCGACAGCGCTGGGCGTCAATACGTTCGCCCAGGCGTCGTTCGCGACGCCGTACCAGACGACGGACTTCAGCGGCGAGTGGTGGGCGGTGGGTGGAGACGTCCCCTTTGCCGGCCGGATGCCGTTCGAGGTCGGGTACACGGCCGAGCTCTACGATTACTCCGGACTGCCGTTCAACGACGCCGGCCGCGCGCGCGCCGACGCCGGCGACATCTCGGACTGGTCGATTCCGGAGTTCGTCTGCCGCCCCCATCCCGGCCCCTATAACTGGTTCTACGGCGGCGGCTTCCGGATCACCAAAGACATCGACCCGATCACCCGCGAGCTCGTCGCCTACCACGTGCAGTTCCTGCGCAGCGTCGACCGGCCCGTTTACATGGACGGCCGGCCGCATCCGCCGGAGTGGGCGCCGCACACCTGGTCGGGCTTCTCCACCGGCACGTACGACGGCAACACCCTCGTCGTGACGACGACGCACATTCGCGAGAGCTACATCCGCGCCAACACCGCGCTCTTCAGCGAACAGGCGAAGTTCACTGAGTACCTCATGCTGGACGACGACCTCCTGACGGTCACGACGCTGATCGAGGATCCCGTCTACATGGAGGAGCCGCACATGCAGTCGATCAGCTTCCGCCGCGACGTGCACAAGGAACTGCCGTTCTTCCCCTGCACGGTCGCCGTCGAGAACGTCATCCAGGGGTTCCCCCACTTTCTGCCCGGCAGGAACCCCTACATCGACGACACGGCGAAGAAGCTCGGACTTCCGCGCGAGGCGATCAGGGGCGGCGCCGAGACGCTCTATCCCGAGTACCGCAAGAAACTGAAGACCCTGCCGAGGCCTTCGTCAGATTGATGCGTACGTTCGTGGCGGCGGTGATGCTGATCGCGGCGCCGGTGTTCATCGGCGCACAACGGGGCCAGGGGCCGCCGGCCGCCCCGCCGACGGCCAGAGCGGCAGCCGCGATCGACCTGACGGGAACCTGGGTCTCCGTGATCAACGAGGACTGGTGGCTGCGGATGGTCACGCCGCGCAAGGGCGACTACACGCACCTGGCGCTCACGCCCGCCGCGCGCACAGTGGCCGACGCGTGGGATCCGGCAAAAGATGAAGCGGCTGCTGAACAGTGCAAGGGGTACGGCGCGGCGGCCATCACCCGGCTGCCCGGCCGCCTTCGAATCACCTGGCAGGACGAGACCACGCTGAAGCTGGAGTACGAGGCCGGCAACCAGACCCGTTTCTTCCGCTTCGGCGCGGCACCGGCGGCTGCCGCACCGTCGTGGCAGGGTGTCTCGGTCGCGGAGTGGAAGTACACCGCCGTGCCGCCGCGCAGCGGCGAGCTGAAGGTCGTGACGAACCGGCTCCGGGCCGGGTATCTCAGGAAGAACGGCGTGCCCTACAGCGCGAACACGGCGATGACCGAGTACTACCACCGCATCACGGCGCCGAACGGCGATTCCTGGCTCACCATCGTGAGCCAGGTCACCGATCCCGAAAATCTCCAGCAGCCGTTCGTGCTCAGCACGCACTTCAAGAAGCTGCCCGACGGCGCCGAGTTCACGCCAGAGCCCTGCTCCGCGAGCTGATCTATGGTGTCGCGGGCAGCGTCGTACTGGCGTTCTTGAGAACGGCAGCGATCGCCGCCTTGGCGCACTCGTCGCCTCCACCACCGCCGATCCCCATGCCGCCGACGATCTCCCCGTTGACGAAGATCGGCACGCCGCCGCGCTGCGGGAAGTCGCCGATCCACACCGGCGCCACGTTCTCTTCCTTGAGCACGCGGGCGTTCAGCTCCTCGGTGGACCGCCACCAGCGCACGGCGGTCTTCGCCTTCAGGATGGCCGATTCGCCCGCGATCACGTTGGTGCCGTCCATCGTGTGGTAGTCGAGCAGATTCCCGTAGGGATCGACTACGGCGATGCCGACACGCTGCCTGTTCGCTTTCGCATGGGCCAGACAGGCATCAACCAGGGCACGCGCCCCGGTCGCCGTGACGGTCGGCTGTGCGCCGATCAATTCCTGAGCCGACACCCCGGCAGAGAACAGCATGGGCACGAACAGCACAACGAGCATCGTGCGCATGTCGTGCCTCAGCGCGCGGCGCTCGTCGTGGTCGGCCTCGCAGCCGCTGGCGGCTGGACTGAGGCCGCGAACGCAGCGACGGCCGTCATGTCCTGCAGCGACATGCGGTCGACGACCGGCTTCATCAGCTCGGCCCATGGGCCGCGGCGCGCTCCCGTCTTCATGTCGAAGAGCTGCCGCACCGTGTAGCTCGGCGACCGGCCCGCCAGCGGCGGCACGGGGCCCACGCCTTCGAGGTTGGCGCCGTGGCAGACGGTGCACTGATACCTGGCGGCTGCCTGCTTTCCCTTGTTGAGGGTGCCGGGCGCGACGTACGCCGTAAAGCCCAGGTGTGTGTCACGCGCCTCCGCGCGCATGTTGTCGTCGGGCACCTCGACGATTTCATCGGCCCCGAGCGGCTCCATGCCACCGCCTTCGCTGGCCGGGATCGCCATGTGCATCCCGCCCTGCAGGCGCACCTTCGGCGCGGTCCTGGACTCGACGATCTTCATGCGGCGCGGGTACGGCTGCTGCGCGAAGTACTCCGCTGCCGCCCGATCCTCCTCCGGGGTCGTGGCTTTGGCGAAGGCGATCATGTTGTTGACGTTTCCCTTCCGCGGATCGGCGCTCTTCCGCAGCCCGTTCCTGTAGTCCTGCATCTGCTGCATGAAGTACACAGGGTGCAGGCCGCTGACGGGCGCGTTCTCGGGCCGCCCCGCCCCGTCGGGGAGGTGACAGAGGGTGCACTGGCGGACGGCGGGCTGTTTCCCGACTCGAACGATGTCGGGCGCGGTCCCGTGGCGTTCCGCGGGAAACCAGTCCATCGTTTCCTTGGTCGCCCGAAGCTCGCCGCGCGTGAATGTGCGGTCGGTCCCGGGAATCCGCACAACGGCGTTGTCATCCGCCGGCAGGGCCGACGGCGCCGGCGGCGCACCCGGCACCGGCGGCGTATACGCCCAGTCCGGGAGGCCGGGCGGAATAGGAGCGGCGGGCGCATTCTGCTGCGCCATGACCGACGTCCAGAGGATCACGCCTGCGATTACAAGTAGCCCAGTCATCGTCCGGCGCATGGTGCTCTCCTTGATGAGGGCGGCTTACCTGGCTCCGCCAGTATCGGTGCCAGTCAGGCCGCCAAAAAATTCGTAATAGTGCTTCTGATCCGATGGCGAGCACTCCATCTCCTGGATATCGAAACTGGGCGATTGCAGCCTCAACGACAACCTGTCGAGGGCAACCCAGGGCCTCGTGTACATCTTCGGGTCGGTGATCTTCACCGATAACTCCACGTGTTCGGCATCCACGCGGTGGTAGGTTTCCTCCACCTCCATGGCGTCGCTCTGCGGCAGGCCCGCATTGTCGAGCCAGGTGCGGTCATCGTGGAATCCATTCGTGCGCGCGACGAACGTATAGTCGTCTGCCCATCTGCCAACTGAATACCCCCACCACCGTGGTTCCGGCGGGAGACCGTCAGGCGTCGTCCACGCCGGCAGCTGGGGATCCTTCGGCAGCTCCCGACCGTCGGTCCAGATGGTCCGCCATCGCTTTTGAAACTTGTACAGCATGACCATGTGCGCCGGCGTCTGCAGGATCTCGCTCGTTCTGAAATTGTGAAGCAGGACGCGTGGGAACCCTCCCGGATCGCAGGCCAGGATGGGATCGTTGTTGACGGCGTCGGGCACCATCCTATACCCCTCGACCGGCTTGTGGGCCCTCATCGTCTGCAACCCCAACGGGGTATACGGCGGCTCGATTTCGGGCTTCAGGCAATCGACAGTGGCATAGCCGGTGTCGGTGAGCGGCGGATTCTCCTGGACGGCGTACCTGCCGGTCCTCGGGTCCTTCCGGCACGAGTCCATCGCCTGCGCACCTTTGCCCTGGATTCCGCCTCCCGCTCCGCTCGCGGGTTCCCAGGTTCCCGACAGGTCCCGGCGTGGAGCGGGACGCGGCTTCTCACCCTTCGCGTCCGCATCGTAGCGGGCTCCCGGCAGCCGGGCCTGCGCGTGCGCCACGGGTGAGCAGACCAATACGCCAACGAGCGCAACCGCCGGAACCAGAAAACGTTTTGTCATGAGAAGGTTCCTCACTGGGGATTGTTCGCCGCCGGGCTGGCTGCCAAGGGCAACGCCGTGCCATCCGGCAGCACCACCCGCAGGAGACGTCCCAGGGGCCGCCCGTTCTTGACTGGTTCCAGGGTCACGGTCACCTGGCTGCCAACTTTGAAGGTCTGCCTGCTGTACCCGAGGGGGAGGATGTTCGGCCCGCTTTGAAGCTCCGCCACCCAATGCACCACTTGACCGTTCTCACCTGCGGCGTCGAAGCGCAGGAAGCAATGGGGATTGGACCAGAACCATTCCGTGACCGTCCCTGTGACGGTCACTCTCTTGCCTACGTCGAACTGTGCGGCGCCGTGGTGCGCGAGCACGGGAACGGACACGATCACAAGGCCAAGACCGACACCGAGTGTCCATGCAAGCCGGTTTCTCATTGCGACTGCCTCCATTCCGGAACGCCGCCCGTCACGGCAGAAAGCGACCACATTCTAACGCGAGGCGAGCGCAACCTTCCGCGGCGGAACCGCGACCGGCGCCGTCCGCTTTTCGCCAATCTGCTGCCGCCACATCGCGTAGTACAGCCCTTTCTCCTCCAGGAGCTGCGCGTGCGTGCCAAACTCGGTGATGCTGCCCCGCTCCAGCACGAAAATCCGATCCGCGTGCATGATCGTCGAGAGCCGGTGGGCGATCAGGATCGTCATGACGTCCTGACTCGTCCCGACCTCGCGGATCGTCTCGCCGATCTCTTCCTCGGTCAGCGAGTCCAGAGACGATGTGGCTTCGTCGAAGACGAGGAGGTGGGGCCGGCGCAGGAGCGCGCGGGCAATCGAGAGGCGCTGCTTCTCGCCGCCCGACACCTTCACGCCCCCCTCGCCGATCACCGTATCCAGCCCTTTCGACGCACGCGCCAGCAGACTGTCGCACGACGCCTTGTGCAGCACGTCGAGGCACTCCGCATCGGTCGCCTTCGGGTTGACGAACAGCAGGTTCTCCCGGATCGTGCCGGAGAACAGCTGCGTGTCCTGCGTGACGAAGCCGATCCGCTCGCGGAGCTGATTCAGATCCACCTTCGAGGCGGAGTGGCCGTTGTACAGAATGTCGCCGGTCTGCGGGCGATAGAGTCCAACCAGGAGCTTGACGAGCGTCGTCTTTCCGGCACCGGAGGGGCCGACGAAGGCAATCGTGTCGCCGCGCGCCACGCTGAAGGAGATGTCGGTGAGAGCGGGCGACGAGGCGGACTGGTGCTGGAAGCTGACGCGGTTGAAGGCCAGGTGGTGTAACTCGGGCAAGGGCACCGGGTTCGGCGGCCTCGGCTCCCTCTTCATGTCGAGGATGTCCTGGAAGTTCTTCAACGACACCTCCGCCTCGCGGTAGATGTTGATGATGTTCCCGAGCTCCTGCAGCGGACCGAAGATGAAGAACGAGTAGATGAACAGCGAGAAAAACTGTCCCACCGTGATCGCCTGCACGTAGATCAAGTAGAGCATCAGGAACATGATGCTGGTGCGCAGCGCGTTGACGACGGTTCCCTGGATGAAGCTGAGGCTGCGAATGTAGCGAACCTTCTTCAGCTCGAGCTGGAGGATCTTGTCGGTCGTGCTGTTGAGGCGCGCGATCTCCTGCGCCGCCAGCCCCAGGCTCTTCACCAGCTCGATGTTCCGCAACGACTCCGTCGTCGCTCCCGCAAGCGCCGTGGTCTCGGCGACGATCGTCTTCTGAATGACCTTGATCTTCTTGCTGAGCACCGAGCTGAGGATGCCGAGCGCCGGCACCGTGAGGAAGTAGATCGGCGCAATCAGCCAGTGCACGCTCCAGGCGTAGGCCATCACGAAGATGATCCCGATCAGCGACGTGAACAGGACGTTTATCGACGCCGCGATCAGCTTTTCGACGTCGGTGCGGACCTTCTGGAGCTTGCCCAGCGTCTCGCCGCTCCGCTGGTCCTCGAACACCGAGTACGGGAGCTCGAGGGAGTGTTCGATGCCATCCGAATAGAGGCGCGCGCCGAGGCGCTGGGTAATGACGTTGATGAAGTAGTCCTGGAAGTTCTTCGCCACCCGCGAGACGAAGGCGACACCGACCGCCGCGGCAAGCAGCAGGCTGACGCCGCGGAAAAATTCCCCGGTCGTGTAGTCCGAGAACCGCATCGCGTACTGGTCGATGACGTAGCGGAAGATCAGCGGGTCGAGGAGCGAGAACACCTGGTTGATCGCCGCGAGGACGAGCGCGAGGGCGACAAGCCGCCAGTAGTCAGCGAGATACGCGGCCAGCAGCCTCATCAGGTGATGATACCGCTACCCCTCGTGGTATGACTGGAGGATGAATCGGCTCCTGGCGTATGGGACTTTCGCGACATGTGTCATGGGCGTGCTCGGCGCGGCCGGGCAGCAACCCGTCTTTCGCGGGACGGGCGACGCCGTTCGCGTCTTCGTCACCGTGACCGATCGAGAGGGCCGGCTCATCACGACGCTCTCGCAAAACGATTTCGAGGTGCGCGACGAAGGCAAGCCGCAGCCGATCACGCTCTTCGACAATACTCCGCAACCCATCCGGCTGATCGTGATGCTCGACGTGTCGGGCAGCATGGAGGGTAACCTGCCGCTGCTGCGCGCCGGCGCCGAACAACTCTTCGCCCGCCTTCGCCCGGACGATGTCGCACGGGTGGGCACGTTCGGACGCGACATTACGATCAGTCCCACCTTTACCCATGACGTCGGGACATTGCGACGGACGCTGCCCGACACGGTGGCACCCGACGCGCCGACGCCGCTCTGGCGCGCCATCGACGAGGCGCTGGACGCCTTCGGCAGCGAGAAGGGTGAGGCGCGCCCGGTGATCCTCGTGCTGAGCGACGGCAAGGACAGCGGCCCGATCAGTTTCCGCGAGCGATACGTCAGCCAGGTCGAAATCATCGACCGCGCGCGCCGCGACGATGTCATGCTCTACGCGATCGGCATGCGCAGCCGCGGCTCGCGGCAGAATCAGCCCGGGATCGGGCCTGGCGGGCTCCAGGCCGCCTTGATGGCCGACCTTCCGGATGCCGGGCTCGCGCTCGTGGCGGAGCAGACGGGCGGCGGCTACGCGGAGATTGGCTTCGGACAGGATCTCGGCGCCGCCTTCGCCCACATCGCCGACGAGCTCCACAGCCAGTATCTGCTCGGCTTCGCGCCACCGAAACGCGACGGCAAGGTGCACGACATCGACGTACGCGTCGCCACGCGCGGCCTGAAACCGCGCGCGCGCAAGAGCTATGTCGCACCGAAGGACTAAACGCGTCAGGGCGTCATGCGAACCTCCGTTCTGGCCGTGCTACTCGTCGTCGCGCCGTCCGCGCAGGAACGTCCGCTGCCGGACTTCAACACTTTCGCGGCCGAGGTCAAGAAGCACCTCGCCACCGACGAAGAGCGCCAGAGCGGCTACGTCTTCAACGAGCGACGCGTCGAGCAGAAGGTGAATGTGGCGGGACGCGTCACGGACGAGTCGGTGAAGGTGTACGAGGTGTATCCCGGTCTGCCCGGTGAGGATCGCTACCGCCGGCTCATCGAGGAAGACGGACGGTCGACACCGCCCGACAGGCTGGCGAAGCAGGACACTGAGCGTCGGAAGAAGGCCGAAGAGTACGCGCGAAAGCAGGCGGTCGCATCAGAGCGTCAGAAGGCCGCGCGAGAGCAGGACAAGGCCCGCCAGGAATATTCCGCCGCGGTCGAAGACATCTTCCGCATCTACGACATCCAGATGCTGCGGCGTGAACCGATCGAGGGCATCGACACGATCCTCGCCACGCTGACACCGAAGCCAGGCGCCAGGCCTCAGACCGACGATGGAAAGGTGATGCGGCATTTCAAGGCCCGCGCCTGGATCAGCGAGTCGGACTACGAATTGGTGCGGGTGGAGATCGAGGCCATCGACAACCTGTCCTTCGGCCTCGGCCTGCTAGCGCGCGTGCACAAGGGAACGGTCGCCACCTATCAGCGTCGCAAGGTCAACGGCGAGACGTGGCTTCCGGCAGAGGTCACGTGGACGGCCAGCGCGCGTGTCCTGCTCCTACGGCGCCTTCGGCTGCGCGGCGTGTCCGAGTTCTCCAACTACCGCCGCTACAGCGTGGACACGCGGACGACGATCGGCGCGCCCCGCTGATCAGACGCTGGCCCACGCTACGGCTGCAACAATGCCCGCTACTTCGCCGTGACGATCGGGTGACCGCGCCGGTTTTGTTGCCAGCAGCTCTCATGTGTGTCGAGACAAACGGGCGATTCTTCACCCTTGCTGACCACGAGGACGCGGTCTGGCGTGACACCGAGGCTGCCCAAGTACTCTTTCACGGCGTGCGCTCGGCGCTCCCCCAACGCCAGGTTGTACTCGCCGGTACCGCGATCGTCACAGTGGCCCTCGATCGTGATGCGGGTGGATGTCCAGCGCCGCAGCCAGTCGGCATTCTTCTGCAGGACGACCCGCGCGTCTTCCCGAATCGTCCATTGATCCAGATCAAATAACACGTCGGCGAGCGGCCGCTCCGCGTTGAGCTCGTCCAGCGACTTCCGCGCGAAGAGCTCGTCTTCGCTCAGTGCCGTGGAGCTCGTCGCTGGCGCAGGGGCAGTTGGCCGCGGAGGTGCTGGAGGAGGCGGCTCGACGCCGCGTGACGGAGGAGCAGTGCTGGCCGCCGCCGGCGGCACCTTCTTGCCGCACCCCACGGATACGATCGTCGCGCACAGAATCACCAACCCGAATAAGGACATGCGTTTCATGGCTTCCTCCTTGCCGTGAACCCTCACCACACCAGGAGCGCGCTCCTACTGAAGATCTCGGCTACTGTCGGCGAAGTCTTGAGACGGCTCGTTTGAGTCAGTGGGGTTGCAGAACCGTGAAGGAGCGAGGCGAGGGAACTGACTGCGGCGCGAGGTTATGAACGCTATCGAGTCGAATCCTTTGGCTCCGGAGCATTCGCCGCAGTGGAATCCCCATCTGCTGCGCGTTTCAGGACAGCGGCGTCGAAGAGACGTCGTACCTCTTCGCTCGCGCGGTATTCCGCCAGAATCGCGCGGCGGCCGCTCGTCTGCGCCTCGTCAATCGCGTACGCGAGCACCGTCGCCATCACGGTGCCTTCCTCGGTGCTGGTCTGTGCAAAGCGTGTCTGGAAGTCACGCAACACAGGCTCGAACGACGGGTCATCCCACTGGTCCTCGCCCGGATCGAGACGAACGAAGTCGCTCAGGGTCGAGGCAAACGACGGATTGGGAGGCCGATGCCAGAATGACACGTCAGGACCAAACTCCTTGACGTACATCGGGAGATAGAGTGTTCCCCGCGCGGGCACCCGCGTCAGGAGTGCGGGATTGAACCGCCGCACCTCGTCGACCGACACCCGCGTCCGTCGCGTAATGTCCGCGAGCGGAATCGCGCGGGGCACTCGCATTGCATAAATCTGCACCTGTGGTGTCCCGGCCTTCAGCGCGGCGACCGTGAACGAATTCCCGAACACCATCTCGGAATAGAGATACGAGCGCGGTCCGTACGTCCGGTAAATCTCTCGATAGCCATAGAGCGAGATCCGTCGGACGTCTTTGGCGAACTGCGATCCGAGGAAGTACCGATCTCGAACGTTCGTTCCACCGAGCCGGCCACCACTGATCAGCGTACGCCCCACGTTGGTTCCGCCGCTGTGGTGCTCCGACAACGCAGGGATGAACGAACCGTATTTCGTGGCGAGCACCGTCAGATACGCCGCACAGTAGGGTGCTTGCGTCGTCTGGTCGTGACCCTCGATCTCATGTGGCGACAGACGATTGAGTCGCCTCCAGTTCGGGAGGAGCCACTGACAGAAACCCACCGCGCGCGCGGCCGAACGGCGGGTGGGGTGAAAGCCCGATTCGATGACGGCTTGCGCCAGACCGAGGTCGGCTGGGACGCCAAATCGCTCGTAAATCGCGCCCCACTCGCTCAAGAAGCTTCCGTAGCGGCGCGCGCTCGGCAGCAGGAACTGCCCGCGCGTCGGGTTGTGAACGACCGGACCCACCAGCGGCTCGAGGAGCGCGGCCACCTGCTCGCGCCGGTCGACCACGCCTTTCGCCAACTGTTGACCCGCGAGAATGCCGGCGAGCCGATCGTCGTGCCAGTCTGCGTCGCGCAGCCAATTCCCCTTCGTGGGGAACACCGCCAGGAGCCGTCCGTCGACCGCGCTCCCAAACGCAATGAAGTTGTCGGGGATCGTAAAGATGTGTTGCCAGAACTCGTACCCGGGTCGGAACGTCACCATCGAAGTGAGGTCGTCGCTCCAGCGGCTCCGCGTGTGCGAGTACGCCCGCTCCGCGTCCAACCGTGGGTCGATGTCTGATGTCGCACTCGAGGGAATCCGTGCGTCTGGTCCGATTTGTGCGCTGGTCGGCGGCACACTGATGTCGAGAACCGCAATAACCGCAACAGCGGCCACGGCAAGCCTGATCGTGCTCTTCATCTGTGGACGACGACATGATAGCCGACTGAGCGGTGCAGAAAGCGCATCAGCCGCGATTCTGATCACGTTCACCGGGGTGGGATCCTCCCGATAGATGTATCGGCCGTGCCATGTTGAAACTGAAATCGTGCGCGCCGCACGACCCCCCTTCAGTTGGCGGGTTGAACGGTTCGACGGCGGCGCGTGACATGAGCGCTCAATTGAGCTGTCGTGTTCCGCAACTGACTTATCCGAACGGCTGAGTCGGAGAGCCGAGAATCCCGACCGAAATACCAGCGGGTCGGACTATTTATTTCCCTCTTCGCGGTCAGGACATTCTCTCTGCGAGCCATCCGCAACGTTCCGTCGAGCGGGGATTTCGGCGACGCTCCTTTGCTACTCTGGAACTGCTGCAATCCGCGGCGACACCCACGATGCTGATTTTCTTTCGAGTCCCGCTGCCTTGGTCGGGGGTGCTCAAGCGCACGATCGCCGAGATCGGGGAGGACAACTGTCTGGGCCTGGCGGCGCAGCTCGCCTTCTACTTTTTCCTCTCGCTCTTTCCGGCATTGCTGTTCCTGGTGGCGCTTGTTGGGTACCTGCCGATTGAGGACACGCTCACACGCCTGCTCGCGGCGCTCGGGACGGTCGCGCCGGGCGAGGTGCTTGCCTTGCTGCGCGCCCAACTCGAGGAGCTCGCGCGTGGCAGTCACGGCAGCCTGCTCACTCTGGGCATCGCCGGCGCCGTCTGGAGCAGTTCGGCGGCCATGGTTGCGATCATCGACGCGCTCAATGATGCCTACGACATCGACGAACGGCGCTCCTGGTGGAAGCGGCGCGCGGTGGCGATCGCGCTGACGGTTGCCCTCGCCCTGTTCATCGTCATGTCGCTCGCCTTCGTCCTGGCCGGCCCGAGCGTGGCACTGCGGGTGGCGGACTGGTTCAGGCTGGCACCCGCTTTCGCGCTGTTGTGGGCGATCGTCCGATGGCCTCTGATGATCTTCCTGATCGTGTTCGGCGTCGATCTCGTATATCACTTCGCGCCGAACAGACGAGGACGCTGGGTGTGGATCACTCCCGGCTCTCTCCTGGCCACCGGTCTGTGGATTCTCAGCTCGTTCGCCTTCAAGTTCTATGTGACCAATCTGGCGAACTTCAACGCCACCTACGGAGCCATCGGCGGCGTGGTCGTATTGCTCCTCTGGTTCTACGTCTCCGGTCTGGCGATCTTGGTGGGCGCCGAACTGAACGGCGTCATCGAACAGGCGTGGCGAACAGTCCAACAGCCCCACAGCCGCCGCCCATAGTCCGTCGGCCACGGTATCCGGCCCGGCTACCGCCGCTCCTCCGAGCCGGAACACACTTGACAATGGTTGGAGGCCAGAAGAGACTCATTTTGTGCGGCTGCTCGCTCGTCCCGCCTTCCGCAACCTCGGCCGCGGCGTCTTCTGACGCCCGATCTCGATTCCTTCCCGAAGGCACGTCTTCGCACTCCCCTGGCTTCCTCTACCCGCACTGAGGACAGTCAACGGTCCCGCTAACGGACGTTGCTACGTCCATCCACGAAGGAGGTCCCGATGCAAGCTCTTGTCGAGAACGTAAAGAACACGGTTGTAGGCGCCATCAAAGGCACGGGCGAGATCGTCAACGCGGTCACCGAGACGGTGAGCGGTTCCCTCGCGACAGCGCTCAGGGGCACTGGATCGGTGGGCAAAGCGCTGACTGAAGCGGTCTCCGACGTCGCAAGCGGCGTGATTCAAGGTACCAGCCAGGTCGGCGGTGATCTCGGCAAGGCCACCAAAGGCGCCGTCATTGGCGTACTGAAAGGCACGAAGGAGGTCGGCGGCGAGGCCCTCGATGCCGTCGGCTCGACGGTCCAGAATCTCGTGAAGACGACGACTGACGTCGGTGGCGATGTCGGGAACGCGGCACGGCAAGCTATGGAGGGCACGATTGAAGGGGCAAGCAGCGTCGGCGTCAAGAGCGTCGATGCGATCGCGGCGGCGGCCGCGGGTGCCATCCAGGGCGTTGGAGGTGTGGGGAAAGCCACGACTGAGGCGGCCGGGGATGTCGCGCGTGGCCTGATCCAGGGAGCGTCGAATGTTGGTGGCGATCTCGGGTCCGCGGCGAGAGGCACTCTGCTTGGCGTTCTCCGCGGCACCAAGGACCTCAGTGCTCAGACAGCGGAGACACTGGCATCGACTGCCGGCAGCGTCATCAAAGCCACCGCCGACGTCGGCGGTGACGTCGCAGCAACCGCCAAGGCAGCCGTAGAGGGCGCCATCGAAGGTGCCAAGGAAATCGGGGTAGATGCCGCAGATGCGGCATCGGCGGCGGCAACCGGCGCGCTCAAGGCCGCGGGCGACGTAAGCACGACGGCGCTCGAACAGGTGGAGAAAGCGGTGACCGGCGTCATCTCGGGCGTGAAGGTGGTCGTCAAGGCACCGTTCACCAAGTAGCGGACGCGTCAGCGGCCGGCCGGTTCCAATCACGGTAAGGGGATGTGTAGCAGTTCCCCCGTCCGGATCATCGTACCTCTCGCCATGCCGTTGGCCCGTTGAATGGCTGGGATCGTCGTTCCGTACTGACGCGCGAGACCGGCGAGCGTCTCGCCACGCGACACGCGATGCGCGATCCTGCGCGGCACCGCGGATGTGCGTGCCGACAGTGGCTCGCTCGCGGGTCCTGGAATTTGCAGTCGCTGGCCGACGCGAATCGCCGTACGTCCGCCCATCCCGTTGGCCTCCTGAAGTGCGCGAATCGTCGTCTCGTAGCGACGGGCCAACTCGGTCAGCGTGTCGCCGGGCGACACCTGGTGCGTGCCCCTTGGCGAAGCCGTTGGGGCTCGCAGCGCAACGCGAGCCGCGACGGGCTGGCGAGCAGATTCAGGAGTCGTTCCTGCGAGCAACGCGTGTTCCGGCGCGTTCGACGGCGGCAGACCAAGGGCCGCGTGCAGAAGGAACGACCGGTCGGCGATGAGCGGGATGCGGAGAGAGACGCCCGCGGGCACGGACTGGATGTGCCAGAGTCCGTTCGCGCTGCGCAGCGCGTCCGGCTCGATTCCCAGCGTGAACGCCAGCTTCAGATAGTTGTCGCCGTACCGCATGCGGTACTCGGCGTCGGCATCAACCGCGATGAAGAGGTCGTTCCGCGGCTCGGACGGATACGCAATGAGCTGCCCGGCAAGCAGGCGGCGCTGGGCCAGAAAGGCATTGTGCAGGCGCAGTTGCCATTCCGGAATGCCGAGTCGAGATGACAGCGCCGGCCAGTCCTCGCCCGCGTGAACGGTAATGAGACGGATGCCGCTGGCATGGTGCCGGAGCGATGCGTCGTACAGCTTGAGCACCGTCCGATACTGACCGACGCCCAGGACGTATTGAAGCGTCTCCAGCGGCAGGCCCCCGGCGCGGCTGACCCGTGCCGGCCCGCTGTTGTACGCGGCAATGGCGCGATCCTCCCGCTCGAAGCGTTGGATCATCTGCGACAGGTATTTCAAGCCCGCTTCGATGTTCGATTCCACCCTGAGCGCGCGGAATGTCGCAGGCATCACCTGGAAGTACCCCTGCGCACCCGCTCCGGAGTTGAGCCCCGCATTGCCTCCCGACTCATAGAGGCACACCGCGCGGGCGAGGTCGAAATCGACGCCGTACCGCTCCGAGTACAGCTTGATCTCGGCCTCGATCACCATGACCTTCCGGTACATCCCGAGAAACACGGGAGAAAAGTCCTCGAGGGGCAGGATGCCGGGCGGCGTTGTGTCGGCGTGTGCCACAGTTCCTGCGGGACTCAGGAGCATGACGGCGAGCGCCAATGTCGCGCAGCCGCGAACGCTGCATCCTCCCAGAGCGGACCTGTGCGGTCGCGTCGATTCCATCATGAGCCACTCTCCGAAGAATCGCGCGTGACGGCTCCGATGGGACCGCGACGCGCGTAAACGCCTTGTGCCAGCCTGGCCAGATGTTCCTCAGTCCCGACGACGCGGACCCTGACCACGGATCTCCACCAACTCCAGATCGAACGTGAGGTTCTGCCCAGCCAGTGGGTGGTTCGCATCAATCGTGACCTGCTCGTCCGATACTTCGGCGATCCTCACCACCTCATCGAGACGTCCCGTGTAGTGGACTTTGACGGTGTCGCCGGATCGTGGATGTGTCATATCGAAGTCCCCCCTTTCACTGACGCAATCTTCACTGACGCATCGTTTCCGAGCCTCAACGAGAGTAACGCGATGAGCGAATGTCGCACAGTCCTGTGAAGGCCCCACACGCCGACTATGTGAGCAGGAGCGGGGGCATCGGACAGCCCAGCGACGCAGAGATTGCGCGCAGCAGCTCCGCTTCGGTGGCGGTCACCATGTCGTCGGCCGTAATGCATGCGACTGCGGCCTGCAGGATCTGGCGCTTGATTCGGGGTGCTGCTTCTTCCAGCGTGTCCAGCGCGTCATCGAGGGCCGCAAGCCCGTTCCCCGCTGCCCGGCGCAGGCGTCCCTGAGGCAGATTCAGACGCCGCCGCCCCTGTTCGAATGCCTTCGCTGCTGCTGCGGTGTCGCGCTGTCCCGCATGGGCCAGGATCGAGAGCAACAGCTCACACTGCGGCTGCAGAGAGGCGATGGCGTGGTGCCGAACCCGGGTCGGCGGGACGTTGGAGTGATGTGTCTGCAGCTCGTGCAGCAGGATCCGATGCAGCGACCATTCGAACAGGTCGATGGCGTCGTCGGCCTGCACGAGCTGGCTGATGTTCTGCTTGAAGCGCTGGTATTGCGCCCCAGTGAGGCCGCGCAGCGCCGGCAGTGCGATGTCCAGAAGCGGCAGTCCGGTCCGCACATCGAGCTGCTCGATAAGCGGCGCGAGCCGGAGCGTCTCCTGCATGAGATCGTGACGCCGTTTGAGTTGCACCTCGATCTGTGCGAACGCATTCTTGTACCGATTTCGATACACCACGAGCTTGTTGAAGATGCCCGTCACCATCGTGCCGAGCACGACGGCGACCAGGATGACGGCGATCGCAGCGATGACAGTGGCCGACATAGAGAACCTCCATGACACGTCAGGCGTGCTGGTCCGTACCGGGAGCCGGGGGGGGACGCCCACGCGTCCCCCGCCCTCACCGCACTCTCTCGAGGTACTTCAGGAACTCGCTGTCGGTGCCGAGGATGAACATCGTGTCGGCGTCCATCACCTTCTCGTAGCTCTCGAGCGACCTGGTGAATGCGTAGAAGTCCGCATCGCGGCCGTAGGCACCCGCATAGATGTTGGTCGCCTCGGCGTCCGCCTTGCCCCGCAGCTCTTCGGCCGTTCTGAACGCCTCCGACTGGACCCGCTGGAGTTCCCGCTCGCGTTCACCCTGAATGCGCGCCGCCTCTCCCTCACCCTCGGATCGGAACAGCTCGGCAATCCGCCGACGCTCGGCAATCATTCGCGCGAAGACGTCCTGCTGGACCTCGTCGACATAGTTGATGCGTTTGATGCGCAGGTCGAGGAGCTCGATCCCCAGGTCGGCCGTCCGGGTGGAAGCCCGCGCGAGGATCTCGCCGGAGATCTGCTCGCGTCCCTTCTCGATGACGTTGAGGATCACCTCTTCCTCCTCCGCCTCCACGAGCACGTCGTCCGGATCGCGGTTGGTGCTGCGCACCAGCTCGATGAGGTCGTAGCGGGCCACGGCGTTCCTCGTCTCGCCGTCGAGGATGTCGTCGAGCCTCGACTGTGCACCACGCTCGTCGCGCAAGCGCTGGAAGAACAACAGCGGGTCGACGATCCGCCACCGGGCGTAGGTGTCGACCCAGATGAAGCGCTTGTCCCTGGTCGGGACCTGATTGGGGTTGCCGTCCCATTCGAGAAAGCGCTTCTCGAACGAGTTGACCCGCTGAATGAACGGCACCTTGAAGTGCAGGCCCGGCTCGGTTACGGGATCACCCACCGGATCGCCGAACTGCGTGATGATCGCCTGCTCGCTCTCGCTCACCTGGTACGCCGCGCTGAACGCGACGACGAGCGCGGCCAGCAGCACGCCGAGCTGAATGATGTATCTGGCGTTCATTGGCTTCCTCCAATCGCCGCGGCCGGCTTCACCGGGGTCTCCGGCGCCGTGGCCGCTCTGAATCGGTCGAGGGGTAGCAGTGGGAGAACGCCCGTGGCGTCCTTATCAAGGAATAACCTGCCTCCGGTCGCGGGAATGACCCGTTCCATCGTTTCCAGGTAGAGGCGCCTGCGCGTCACCTCGGGCGACCGGCTGTAGGCTTGATGCACCGCCCGGAAGCGCGTGCTCTCCCCCTGTGCACGGTTCACGCGGTTGAGCGCGTAGCCTTCGGCCTCGAGGATCGCCTGCTGCGCTTCGCCGCTCGCGCGGGGAATCACCTTGTTGTATTCGGCGCGTGCGTCGTTGATCATTCGATCGCGCTGCTGCTGGGCCTGGTTGACCTCGTCCCACGATGGCTTCACCGGATCGGGCGGATTCACATCCTGCAGCACGACCTGCTCGATCGTGATTCCCATCTCGTACTGCTGTGTGAGCACCCGCAGGCGCTCTTCGACGCGCGTCTCGATGCCCTGGCGTCCGATCGTCAGCACCTCCGTGACGGTGCGATCGCCGACGACTTCCCGCATGACCGACTCGTTCATCGCCCGGAACGTGTCGGTCAGGTTGCGCACCTTGAACAGGTACTGGTACGGATCGGACACGCGGTACTGGACGATCCACTCGACGACGGCGACGTTGAGGTCGCCTGTCAGCATCACGGCCTCGGCGGTGAAGTCACCGCTGCTGAAGGTCGAGCGCACGGCCGGCTCTTCGGTGCGGAACCCGAACTCCTCCTTGAGCTGCCGCTGCACCTGGACCTTCCGCACCTCTTCGACGAACGGAGCCTTCATCCGCAACCCAGGCTCGGTCGTTCGGACGTATCGACCGAAGCGAAGCACCACGCCCACCTCCTCTGGCTGCACTTGGTAGAGGGTGCTGAAGAGCACCAGCAGGATAAGCACTCCCGCGACGACGCCGACGATCGTGCGGCCCGAGCGCACGAGCGCATCACCCGAGCGCACGGCGCGCCTCCGCCACTGGTCCATCTCGGATGCGTATCTCTCGTATCTCTCGTCTCTGTCCATAAAGGCTCCTCGTGAAAAATGGAGCGATCGCCCATTTGCCCGGCGTGCGGCGGAAGGCGACTGACGGACCCTCATGCCGCGGCCGGCAGCCGTCCCGGCCGCGGATGTGGCTTTCAGGCTCGCTCGTGACGGGTTCAGACCATTGGCACTACGCGTGTGAATCCTGCCCACGCCGCCAACCATCAAGGGCAACGGCGCGTCTGCGCGTCAGGTCCCGCTTACGCGACAAACCCCGGCGAAGAAGTGGACGCGGGCGGGATGGGCGATGGGGCAGCGCGGACGCGGACGCTGCGTCAGAAGACGCCGCGACCGAGATTTCGGAAGGCGCGAGGAAGCCAGCGCGGCGCGGGCGGACAACCGCCGGGAGCAACTTCGCGCGGGTCGATGGATTCACGAAGCGATCCCATGTCACGAACCGTACCGCCGACTCAAACCCTTGTCAACTGAGACTTTTCGTCAATGAGACTTTTCGTCAACCTCGCGCGCGACTCATACTCCCCGTCGTCACACGGAGGGAGGGAAGGTGATTCAGCGACCCCGCCCGTTCGGGCGCACCATACCAACCTCCGCTCTCGCTTGGTCCGGCACGCCGGCCACAAACGCCGGGAATCCGACACGCACCCGTCCGCACGCCGGCGCCCGCCGAATGTTTTCAAGCACTTGCAGCCGTACGCCATGTGGCCCAGACCTTGAGTCTGTCCGGACCGCATGATCTACTTCCACGGCGGTCCTGCTACGAAAGGTGAACCGCATTCGCGTGCGTCGGCTGGCGACGGGCGCGAGTTGTCGGTTCTCCTTGGCCCCCTCGACGGGTACCGGCATGGCGTCATTCCGGTACCCGTCCGCATCTACAACCTCACACTCGATCGCTGCCTGATCGAATCGCACGAGCCGGAACAACACAACGGCCAGCGGATGCAGCTCGAGATTGCGCTTCCCGAGGAAAACTGGATCTGCGTCGATGCGGAAGTCTCGAACATCCGGGAAGGCTATGGATACGTCGCGTATTTCGTCAACGTGCCACCCGATACACAGCGCCTGATCGAGCGCGCCATCCGAGCCTACTCGCAGAAGCTCATTCACACGCGTGACGAGATCGAGCGTGACGAGATAGTGACGCGCTGACCCGGGCCGCCACCGACACCCCCGCCCATACGCCGCTCCTTGGTCATCTCGCGGCGCAGGTGTAGTATCCGCTCGTGCCGAAACGCGACCGGAATCCTGAATACGACGAGACGGGAGAATCGATCATGCGCCTGCGTCCACTCGTTGCGGCAGCGTTGATCCTGTTGATGTCCGGGCCTGCCGCGGCCCAAAGCTGGGTCGAATACACGAGCCGGGAAGACTTCTTTATCGTCAATTTCCCCGGTGAACCGACGGTGAAGGACATCGCCTATCCGACCGAATTTGGCATCAACTTGCCGGGGCGGGTCTACAGCGTCCAGGATGGTTCGAACCGCTACTCGATTACCGTTGTCGATTACGCGCCTGGGGAACGGATTCATGCGGACCGGGTCAGGAATTGTCAGGGATATCCCGATACGTGCACGAACCGCTGGCTGAATGATGTGCGCGGCGCGCTCGACTATGCCGCGTCGAAGTACATTCAACGGGACGGCAGGGTGACGTACTACGCGTTCGCCGACTCGGACCGGGTTGAAGGACGCCGGTTACAGCTCACCAACGCCGACGAGTCTCGTACCTTCGTCGCGATCTACATGCACCAGAATCGCCTCTATATTCTGGATGGCACCGTTTCTGCGAGTGCGCCACCGCCGGCGCTTTTTCAGCAGAATTTCGGATTCTTCGACAAGGACGGCGTCAGGGTTCGCTATCGGACGCTCTACTCCAACCTGTACCCGCCCCCTCCTCGCGAGGAGACGCGCGGCCGGCTGGCCGGCTGTTAGGAGGCGCAGGTTCTCCACAGTCCTGGAACTTCGACGCCAGGCACGACGCCACTAGCGCTTTTGCGCGCTGCAGTTGATCCGGCATCAAGACCGCGGCTACCTTGTCGCGATTCCCCGCGACTCCAAGGTCAACCAGCGTCTGCGCCACCGCCAGCCATACATACGCCTGCACATAATCCGTCGGTCCAGTCCGACCGGTCGCATACATCAAACCGAGCTCGGCCTGGGCTGGCGGGTACCCTTGTGATGCGGCGACACGATACAGGCGCGTCGCTTCGGCGTTGTCCGCTGGCACGCCGTCGCCGCGTGCGTACATCGACGCCAGGTAATAGCGCGCCGGGGCGAACGACGCCATTGCGGCGCGCTCGAGCCACGTGCGTGCTTCTGCCGGATTTCTGGATACGCCTGCGCCGCGCATGTATGCCAGGCCGATTTGGGTCTGTGCAGGCGGATGGTTCTGCTCGGCTGCGCGCCTGAACCACTGTAACGCCTCCACCTGGTTCCTCTCCACGCCACGACCGTCCGTGAGCGCCCGGCCCAGATCGAATTGTCCCCACACATCTCCTCGATCGGCGGCACGGCGGTACCACCTGACGGCTTCGCGCTCGTCCCGAGGCACACCTCGGCCTGTCGCATACTGAGTGCCTACCACGTACGCCGCTCGTGGGTGGTTCCGTTCGCTGGCGAGCCGAAGCCATCGATTTGCCTCGGTCTCGTCCTTCGCCACACCACGACCTTCGATGTACATCATTCCAAGGGCATACTGCGCCGCAGGGTGCTGTTGCTCGGCCGCAAGCTTGTACCATCTACCCGCTTCGACATCGTCGCTGGCGACGCCACGACCCGTCGAGTACATGAACCCAATCGCGTACTGTGCGGCCGCATTTTGCTGATCCGCCGCCAGCCGATACCACCGCATCGCCTCGTCATCGTCCTTGGGAACGCCTCGACCTGCCGCATACATCACTCCGAGGGCAAACCGCGCGCCAGCGTGCTGTTGCTCGGCGGCACGACGGTACCATCCGACGGCTTCCGCGTCGCTTCGCTCCACGCCACGACCGGTGGCGTATCGATCCCCCATGTCGTACTCGGCGATGGCGAGCTGCTGATCGGCGGCGAGCCGAATCCACCGAACCGCTTCTGCGTCGTCTTTGGGGACGCCACGACCGCGCGTGTACATGAAACCGAGCGCGTATCGCGCGGCCGCATGTTCCTGATCCGCCGCACGTCGTAACCAGCGCACAGCCTCGAGGTCGTTCTGCTCGACACCCCGGCCCTCGGCGTAGCGACGGCCGATGGCGTACTGAGCGTCCGCGTGTTGCCCCTCCGCAGCCAGGGCAAACCATCGACTGGCCTCCGATTCGTCCTTCGCCACTCCACGCCCGGCGTCGTACAACTGCGCGAGCCGGTACTGCGCCGGTGCGAAGCGCTGGTCGGCGGCACGGCGATACCACTCTGCAGCCTTCGCGTCATCACGTGAAACGAGAGCGCCCCGCTCGTAGAGTGCGGCGAGCGCGTACTGTGCTTCGGCGTCGCCCACCTCTCGCGGCAGAATCGAGACGAGGGCGACCAGAGCCGCCGCTCCGCCCACGGCGACCCACGCGGCGCGCACAGCCCGGCCCTGAAGAGCCGCCGTCGTCAACGGCTGACGCAGAACGAGGCCACAGGCGAATCCGGCTATCAAGCCCCCGACGTGCGCCGCCACGTCGATGCCTTCTGCTGTGAACCCGTGGACCAGGTTGTAGGCCACCAATATGCCAGCGTTGATGCCCAGCTGCCGCAGGGTCGGTACCGACACTGAATCAGTGTGCTTGCGAAGGAGGAATCCGATGAGCGCGCCATAGACACCGAACACCGCTCCGGAGGCGCCAACACCGACGGCCAGCGGATGCACGCCTAGACTGGCGGCGCTGCCGAAAAGTCCTGCAACCAGATAGAGGGTCAAATAGCTTGCGCTTCCCACCATCCGCTCGACAACATCCCCGACAATCCACAGCGCGTACATGTTCGCGGCGAAGTGAAGGACGCCGCTGTGGATGAACGTGCAACTCAGCATGCGCCACCACTCGCCGGCAAGCGTCCTTGGGCCGAAGTTCGCACCCCAGGCGAGCAAGCTCTCGGACGTGGGATTGAGATGGTGCACGCCGCTGACGACCATCACGACGAAGGCGACAACATTGAGGCCGATGAGCAGGTGCGTAACGGGAGCGCCTTCAGGCAGCTCACGTAGGATGTACTCGAGCGTGCTGCGGTCTGGCTCTGGAGCGTCTCGGCCGAGCCCTAACTGAGTGACTTCATCACTCATGGCGATCCCTCATGAACGGGTTCGCCGCCGGACCATCAGAAGTCACTGAGGAACTTGCGGGCGACGTCGAGATCGCACTTCTCGTTCGAGTGAGGCATATTGGGCCTGTACTCCCACCGCCCGGACCATTCGACCGGTCGAGCGAGATAGACAGGATCTTCGATGACGCCGGAATAGCTCAGGCTCCGGCGATCCTGACCGAGGCGAAAGCGTTCGGTCAGGCGCTTCCGGGAGCTGCTCGGGAATGTCGTGGTCAGACCCATCGGGTGATCCCTGAAATTCGTGGTCTCGACCACCAAGGTGTCTCCCTCCCATCGTCCGACGGAATGGCCGTGCAGGAACGTGTTGCCGGCCGGCGGATGCTGACGGCCGTCAAGGAAAATGACGCGTTCGGAATCCATCCAATCAACCTTCATCACCACGCGGTCGCGCTGAACGGTCACCGTATTGGCCACCGGGTAGAACATCAGCCCCGGCGCGCCGACGGGGATGCAGTCCTTCTGTGTCGTGGCTTTCGGATCCACGGTGGCCAGAGCCGCCTTCCCTTTGTCAGTAAGGGGCCACTCCTTCACCGCGCCGTTGAATGCGGTGAACTCGGTGCGTGGGGAGAACCACGTCCCTGCGATGCTGGTGGCGACCTCGTTCTTCGCCGCATAAACACTGCGCGAGGCAATATTCAGCGGATAGTAGGTCCCGTCTCGCTTGTGGAGCTCTCGTCCCAACATCAGCGTGTCGGGGTTTCGCCGTCCCGGGTTGCCCACAATCGTCACCACGTCGCCGATGGCGACCGAGTCCCTGTTGAAGCCAAGCCCGTTCAGCACGGATGCCGCACCCACTTCGACTTCGAGGGCAACGGTCGATCCGTCGGCCTTTTTCACCTGAAGCGTGATGTACACATGCGGGTTCCTGTACCGGTATTCGGTGACGGTGCCGGTTGCCTTCACTTCCTGCTGGGTGTCGAACGCGGCGGCGCTATGGTGCGCCAGCGCCGAAGGGGCAGCCGCCAGCGACAGTGAGCAGGCCAGAGCGAACGTGCCGATCCTGTTCATTTTCCTCTCCACGTTCAGTCGTTTCGTAGTGACGCGCGCCGAGCAGACCGTTTGAGACAAATCTTCCCACCGGACAGCGCCGTAGGGCAAGACGGTGAAGGGCAAGAGCGTGGCTGACATCGCCGGGGTGATCTACCTGAGACCGGAACGCTGTTTCGCTATTTCCGGTATCGGCGCAAGCAGCCCCCGGCCGGCGAATCCGACCATATGATCCAGCCGGGCTAGGTATTCACGGCGAAGGTGCGGTGCCACGCGAAGATGCCAGACGACCTCACCGTTCGTCCAGGCGGCCTCTCGGGCATTCCGCACCTTCCACATCGCGAGAATAGTGTCGAGATCCCCGAGCGCGACGTCGAGAGCGCCAATCACACCGGTCGACAGGACGGGCTGCAACTCGACCTCGACGCGCTCGAGCACGTCGTTGACGCGTAGGAAGTCCCGGTAGCGCTCACCATCTTTCGACGGGTACTGCTTCTCCGACTGCGCCAGGCGATCGAGAGCAATAACCAGATCGTTGTTGATGTGGGCATTCATGCCCGCGAGCGCGAACTGCAGCGGTGCCACGTTGCCGTCGTGACGCGCCTGGAACAGCGGTCGCCATGCCCGAGCCGTTCGAGTCGGATCGGATTCCCAGCTCGTGACGGCCTCGAAGTAGAGCTTTGCGAATGCCACGTCGAAGCGCTGGAGAAACGGCCAGTCTTCCCACCCTGCCGCATCGGCCTGAACGGCCTCGGTAACAGTTCGGTACAGCAGGTTGAACCACCTGACCCCGTCACGCTCTGGCAGCGCGGCTTCGATGGCTCGCATTGCGGTAATGACGTCGTGGATCGTATGCACCTCGCCGATCACACTCGTCAGCACCGTGTCGATCATACGTCCGCACCCTTGCCGGCAATATTTCGCCCATCGAGCGCATTCTCCAGACCTTGAATCAACCGATCCACCCCCGCTCACAGCTTTTGCAGCAGGGGTCGAAGCGTCCGGATGTCCTTGACGGTTTCAATCGCGAGCAGCACGTCGATCAGCTTCTGCGCGGTTGCAGTCCCGAGCACCGGAGCGATCAGGTCTCGGGCCTTGTCGACGACCTCGCTTCGCGGCATCGGGTTGCGCACGGTGCCCCGCACCGCTTCCACTCGATCAGAGAGCTGCGTGCCGTCATTGAGCGTGATCTCGACGATCGCCACGCGCGCGGGCAGGAGTTTCGTCAGAGCGGCGTCGGGCACGTATCGCACTTTGCTTCGCTGGCGAAGCACCGCGGCATCCTGCATGCGTGCCTTGTCGTGAGCCGCGTGGAACGAGGCCGTCTTGTCGATCAGCATCACCGCGACCATGTGCTGAAGGCAGATGTCCGGAATGTCGCGGTTATCCACGACGGCGCCGACGCTCGGGGCAAGGCGAACGACAACGCTCTTCACATTGTCGGCGTCGAACGGCCGTGTCCGTCGGATGTTTTCGATCGCGTCGAGCGGCGCCTGAATCGGAGTACCGACGGTCCACTTCTTGATGTCGGTGTTCACGATTTCGTACCGCTCGCCAAGCTCGTGGATCAGCACGGCCTGGTCGCCGTTGGGCGCGTTCACCTGAAAGAAGTTGTCGTCGCCCGAGAACACATCGTCGACGCCGTTCCAGCCGGAGCGAACGAGCAGCGCGGCGGTGACGCCGTTCCGCGCGGGCATGCCTCCGAAGACGAATCCTTTTTCGATATGGTCCGTGTCGCGCGCCCATATCGCATATCCAGCCGCCTGCTGCGACGCATAGTCGAGCAGCCAGCGCATCTGCTCGGCAGTCAATCCCGCGACACATCCTGCCGCCGCCGCCGATCCAAAGTTCCCCGCAAACGCGTGCGTGCTGCGACGGCTCTCGTTTCTGAACGTCATGCCGCCGAGCGCCATGGTGAGTCGTGGACCCACATCGTAGCCAAGCGTCACAGCGCGCAGATAGTGTTGGCCGCTCACCCCCAGATCTTCTCCAACCGCAAGGGCGGCAGGCACGATGGAGGCGCCGGGATGCGATTGCGACGGCCCGTGCGAGTCGTCTGTCTCATCGGAATGAGCAAGAACTCCGTTGACGAGCGCTGCATCCATCGGCCCCGTCACGACGCTCGAGCCGACGACGGTCGCGACCGGACGGCCGGCCTGCGCCCGCGCCAGCATGAGAGCGGCCCGGCCCGGCGGCAATTCGGAACCGGACACCATCGCCGCGAGTGTGTCGAGGATGTGATGCTTTGCCTTCTCGACGACGTCCGGCGGCAGCGCGCGGTCTTTTGCGGCAGCCATGTAGGCGCTGAGGGTTGCCATGGCCGGGCTGATGTCAGGTCGCTGCGCGACCTGACTAGCCAGTGCTGGCTGGCGGTCCGCGACGCGGACCGCCCCCTGGGCTCGAAGGCCGATCGACGGGAGCGCAGCCGCGCCGAGGGCGAGAGCCCCACGATTGAGCAGGTCCCGGCGGGACATCCGGACGAAAAGAGGTGGTGTCATTTGCGGTACGTGCGAATGTGTGCAAATAAGGTCGGCGCTGGCAATGTGGCACAGTCCGCCTCTACCAGATGCAGCTGCATGGCGCTAGAATGCGGCCGGATTCTGCGGATTCCTCTGCGGCGTGAAAACGTTGGCCCCTGACTGTTATCACCCATCGGCGCACCGGGACCGATATTCTACCCGTGGTCAAGGATATCGAGGTGGCCCGAAGGTCTCTGAACTGACTTTCAGGTCGTGGCACCGACCAATCGCTTGATTCGGCGCCTCCCTCGCGCACGATGATTCAGCGAGCGCGTCGCGTTCGGCGCGCATTGGACCGCTATGAAGTTCGTTGCGTGAACTTTGTACTCGTTGTCCCCCGCATAGCGGTCCTAGGCGCACAGAGCGCGCCAGAAGATACTGGCAACCAGCCAAGGGGGGCTGCGGGGATATCAAGGGGCAGAGCCCCTTGGCTGGCCTCCCGGGGGGCAGATGGCTTGTGTCTTCATCAGTCACATCGAGGAAGATCAAACTCTCGCGATTGAGATTGCGTCAGGGCTCGAGACTGCGGGATTCGAAACGTGGTACTACGAGCGTGACAGCGAGCCAGGTCTGTCGTACTTAATCCAAGTTCATCAGGCAATCGAGCACTGCGTCGCTGTTGTCCTGTTGATCTCTCCAAACGCCATTCGGTCGCATCAAATGACCAAGGAGGTCGTCCGCGCGAACGATCTCGGCAGGCCATTCCTTCCTGTGCGGTTCAATATCTCCCACGCCGAGTTCCAGATGCAGCAACCGGAGTGGAATATCGCGATCGGCGCGGCAGCCTCGATTCCAGTTCCTGTGACAGGCGTCTCCGAGATCATGCCCCGCATCGTCCGGGGCCTCGAAGCGTTACGCGGCGCGGCGCCGGTCATGACATCGAGCACGGCAGCTGCGAAAGCAAGGTTCTCTGGAACAGTAGCGCAGGGGACACGCGCGCAGGATCTGATGACGTGGCGGCTCCAGCCAGTACGCGCCTGGATCAAACGCTACCGCGTGCTGCTCGCCGGATCGGCTGCACTGGTGCTCGCCGCGCTGCTGTTCACGCAGTCGCGCGAACCCGAACCGCCGCCGTTGTCGGAAATCGATGCCACGGGGGCTGCCTCGCCCGACCCGACCGCTGCGCCCGGCGCCACGTCCACTACCGTGACAGCGGCCACGGACAAGCCGTTGGAGACCGCAGTCTCACCCGAGCGTCGCTCCGATCCGGTAACCGTTGGGAGGCCGGCATCGACTCCGAGCGCGTCATTGCCGGCACGCGGAACACCGGCGGTGGGAGCCAGCGCACCCAGGGGGACGGGCCAAACGTCAATGCCGACGGTCATTAACGTTCCCGCAACCGTGCCGGCGTCGCCGCAGCCCGGCCCCGATCAGCCGGTGGCCGCGCCTGGACGTGGATCGGGGTTCGCCGAGCGCCCGGCGGGATCTCCGGTGACGAGAGATCCGACGCCCGCCGCTGCGCCGAATACACCTGCGCTCACTCCAGTCACGATCACGGCCGCGGCGCTTGTGAAAAGGACCATCGCCGATTACGAGCGAGCCGCAGAAGCGCTCGACGTCGACGGCGTCAGACGCGTCTGGCCCGACGCTCCGGATGGGCTGCGCAACAGCTACCGGAACCTGGTGTCGCAGACTGTTGATCTGGATTGCGCGGAGCCTGCCGTCAGCGGTGATACCGCGACAGTTTCCTGTCGGGAACAAATCCGTTCAGTTGGCGCGGGCCGGATCACGCTCCCTCTTACGACGAATACAGCAACTTTCTCCCTGCGCCGCAACGGCGACACGTGGGAGATTTCGCGAATCTCCCGATAATTGGTGCACTGATCACCGCCCGAACGTGTAGTCCACGCCGATGCTGGCGGTCGTGCGGTTGTGCAGGCCGTTGTCGGTGAGCGGGAACAGCACGGCGGCATTGAGCAGCAGCGTCCGCGCCAGGTTCACTTTCAACCCCGCGACACCAAGTATCAGGTTCATATTGCCCTCGCGAATGCCGATTCCCGGCAGGACGGCCGTCTGCACAACAGTCGGAGCGGTCAGCGACGTAAACCGGACATTGAGGGGCTGAGTCACCACACGTTCGACGTTCGCCAGTCGGCGTCCAGCGATTTCGAACGCCGCGGTGACACGAGGATGAACGACGACGTCGGTGCTGAACGCGTAATTGAGCTCGTCCGCAGGAGCAGGGAAGAAATTCGCCTCGGCGTCCTCGGATGCGGATCCAGACGCGGTGTACCCAACGTTTCCGTGAACTGATGTGGCGCCCATCATGGCGGTTGCGAGCAGTGCGACCCTGCCTTGCACGGTGCCGGTCCCCAGCAGCTCCGTCTCATCCCCGGTGGGAAGCCGCAGCTCGCCGCCGACCGCCAGCCCGCCGCGATCGCTGGCGTAAAACTGATACTTGGTGCGGAGGAGCACATCGCCCACACCGACCGCCGTGCCCGATGCGCTTGATGTCTGCGTATCGACGCCCTGATTGTCGAAGCTGTGGACCAACGGGTTCGTTTCGGTGGCGAACCGGACGATTCGCCGGCGGACGGCGGCGTCGAGCTTGACCTGGACGATCGGCACAGCCACGCCAATATCGAGCGCGTTGGCCACGCCGGCTGTCGCGAAGAAGGCAAAGGTGTCGGTGCGCAGATCGATCGTGAGCGCGTTCTCGAGGATGTCGCCCTCGAACGCGGGGTTCAACAGCGAATCGTCCCCAACCGGCACGCCGAACGCCGATTGCCCGGGGCAACAATCGTTGTGCGGGTAATAGAAGACGATTTCAGGATTCCTGAGGCGAAAATCCTCGAACTTGTCGTAACTCGTGTGCTGGTACACCGTGCCATAGCTGAATTGGCCGCGGCCGAGCGTCAGCGCGCGTTCGGTCAGAAGCGGGCCGAAGCTCTCGCTGCTGCGCGAGAACGTGCCGAGTTCGGGGTTGAACCGGTAGGCGAAGCCGCCAGACGACGAGCCGAGGGGAAACGTGGCCAGCTGCGAGTTCGCCTGCCGAATCAGCACAGGTACTTGCCGGAGCTGGTCCTCGAGAATCGCCTGCGTCGGCGCATCGATACCGAACAGAGGGTTGAAGGGGGAGAAATGCGCCGTGTGCGGCGTGCCTGGAATGGGCGGCGTAGTAGTTGGCCCTGGCGCGAGCGTTACCTCCGCAAATACGAGGTTCGGCACCAGTCGCGACAGCGACTGGGCCGACGCCGTCCCGAGGGCCGTACAAATGATCAGCAGGGACAGAAATCCAACGCGGATACCCATGATGCACCTCTGTATAGGTTGTATAGGTGTAGGGATCGAGCGCTGGGAGGTGCCAGCAGTCTAGGCGGTTTCACCGGAGTCGTCCATGACAAATGTGCCCGACACGCATGCCTCCCTGCGAGAACACCGATGACACCACAAGACCTTGCTAATGTATGAAAACGTGTGAAGCGGGCGGAACGAACGGAGTCGACGTCGGATCGCCCGCCGAGGCGAGCCATGTCACGACTCCACGACGCCTTGGCTGACATCCGGGCTTCGACGACGGCCGAACGGAGGCGCGTCACCTCCGTTCGGCGTCCGCCGGCGTTGTGTTCAGGGAAATCTGAAATGCGATGAGTCGCGCGAGGTATCGTGCCGGTATCTCGAAGCGTCGGCCCTCAGGCGTCCGGTCCCGACCAGTCGAATCCGATGTGCTTGCTCGACTTGCCGGTGCGATCCCACTTGAAGCCGAAGGCGTCTGCCTTGTCCGCTGTCGCTCTCCCGTAGGTCGCCACGCCGCCTGGACCTGTTTCACAACCGCCGGCGTTGTGCACCTGCACACGCTTGCCGAGTGGCGTCGTCGGTCCACCGAGCGCTTCGGCGCTCGACGTCACTTTGCCGGGAATCCCAGCGCGCCACGATCCCAGGTCGTCGTCGACGTGAAAGTCGATGCGGGCGAACTCCATCCCGCGCACATCGCCGATGAAATTCGCAAATGTCCCGGGCCAGCCGCCGACGCGTCCGCCGAAAATCATCTGCAGCGCCTCGCGCTGGCGCTCGTCGGCACGTTCGTCGATGAACATCGCCATGGACGCTTTCGACTGCCCTTCCCAGATGTTGCCCTTGAAGTACCCGAGCGCCATCACGTTGAGCCCGTCCAGCCGCACGCCGCCGTAATTCCCTGTGCGGATATGCCACGCCAGGACGCCATCACAGTCGCCACTGGTGGGCGGCTGGGCGAAGGTGCACGGACACGGGATGCTGCACTTGCACGTGTCGAACCAGTCACCCTGAACGCGCCATTTTGGAATGTCCGCCATCTGTCGCCTCCAATCGAACGGTAAGGAACGTGACCCGGATTATAAATCTCTCAACGAACGACCATCCAGATTGCGCCCGCGATCAGCAGTACACCGCTGATTCGCGCGCCTTGCGCGCCGAACGGCGTCAGCTTTTCGAATGCGACGAGCGCCGTCAGCGCTGCGATGACCGCGAGATTCATGACGCCGCCGGCAAACAGCAGCAGCATCAGGGCCCAGCAACAGCCCACGCAGAGAGCGCCGTGCTCGACACCCATACGGAACGCACCCGCCACCCCGGGGCGCCACCGGCTCATCAGAAATCCAAGTGGTGACTGGCATGTGCGCAGGCAGGCCTGCTTGATTGGTGTCAGCTGATACACACCCGCGATGAGCAAGAGCATGCCCCCGGCGACAGGACTCGTGACCTCCATCATCGACGAGACGACGAGGAGCGTTGCTAGTAGACGCTGGAGCACGGTTGCTCCCAGACTGAACAGCGCCCACACCACCAGGTAACCGGCCGCGAACGCGTAAATCTGACGCGGCGCCGTGGCTCCGGCTGCCGAACGTCGCGCTACGCCGCCGTACAGCAGCAGCATCGGGGACGCGGACGGCAACATCATCGCCGCCATCATGACTGCCCACATGGCCCAGAGCAGCGCCAGATGCCGCGTGTCCCAGACAGCTGTCATCATCCAGGCACTGGCGCCGGTCATCGGCCCGTACATGTCGCGCGCCATCACCACAATCCACATCCAGGAGACCACCGGCAGAACGATCAGCAGCACCACCGTCGGCGCGCGGTCGTATCGCAGCGCCGACTCGAGCATCGTTGGGGGAGGATCCTTCCGGACCGTGGCATCAACCATCGACGGATCGTTACGCGAAGTTGGCTGGCAAGGCAAACCAGCCGAGGGGCTCCGTCCGTTGATATCCCCGCAGCGCCCCTCGGCTGGTTAGCCAGTATCTCCTTGGCGCGCTTCGCGCGCCCTAGTCCGTTATGCGGCTTCCGACGCAACGAGTACAAAATTCGCGTTTCGAGCCGCATAACGGACTAGTGGCGAGACCTTGACGGATCAGGCCGGTCTGAGTACAACGCCATCAATCCCAAGGAGGCTGCCTATGAGTCATGCCCGTTCGACCGTGCGCCGCTCGGTGACCGTCGCGATTCTGGCCGTCGTGCACGTACTCGCCGCCGTCTCGCTGCTCGCGCAGGTGGCGCCGAGAGACCCCGCCCGATGGGAACCAGACGTCGCCGCATTCGAGAATCAGGATAGACGCAGCCCGCCGCACAAAGGCGGCATCGTCTTCGTGGGCGCGTCGAGCATCGTCCGGTGGAACGTGGCGCAGTTCTTCCCGGATCTGAATGTGCTCAACCGCGGATTCGGCGGGTCGGAAATGGCCGACACGACGCATTTTGCCGCACGCACCGTCCTGCCGTACGAGCCCCGCATCGTCGTCCTCTATCCTGGCGAAAACGACATCGCGCGCGGCGTCTCCCCCGAGACCGTAGCGGCCGGGTTCGAGCGACTCGTCACCACGGTGCACAGCGCGCTCCCCAAAACCAGGATCCTCGTCATCGGCCTCAAGCCGACACCCGCACGCTGGCGCTTCAACGACCGGATGATCGAAACGAACCGGCTGCTGCGCGCCATCGCTGCGCGCAGCGAGCAGATCACGTACATCAGCGTCGAAAAGGCGATGCTGGGGCCCGACAAGCTGCCGCGCCCGGACCTGTTCATCGGGGATGGGCAGCACATGACGCAGGCCGGCTACGAGATCTGGACCGATATCGTCCGCCCGCATTTGAAGTAAGGCGACGGTCGTGGTCATGGTGTCTGGTCTGGGTGCTCGTGTCGTGTTCTGCGTCGCCATCCTGGTGGCGCTGCCCCTCGAGGCGGCGACCGTTGGCGGCAGAGTCTCGGATTCGACTGGAGCGGCGCTTCCGGGCGCGCGCGTCGTGCTCCGCGGCGTCGCCACCGGCCAGGAGACCGGCGTCGAGACCGACGGCGAGGGACGGTTCAGCGTCGAGGCGCCGGCGACGGGCACCTATCTCGTCATCGTGACGAGAGCCGGGTTCTCCGAAGCCGCGCGCACGGTGCTCGTGACGACGGTCGAAGAAACGCTGGACGTACCGGTGCAACTGGACCTGGGCGGGGTGACGGCAGAGGTCACCGTGACCGCCGCGCGCGCGGAACGGGAGTCTCGCCAGATTCCGCTTCACGTGGAGAGCGTCACCGGCGAATCGACACGCCAGACCAATCCGCTCTCCACCGGCGACGCCTTGTCGAATGTCGCCAACGTCACGCCGGTCGGCAACGGCCCGTTTGGCGTGCGGCCCAGGCTTCGCGGCCTCGATTCCACACGCCTCCTCGTCCTCGTGGACGGCGAACGGCTCAACACCGCACGACAGGCCACCGATCGCACCGGCGCTGAAGTCGGCTTGATTTCGCCCGACGCGATCAGCCGGGTGGAAATCGTCAACGGCGCGGGCACGCTCCTCTATGGCTCGGACGCGCTCGCCGGGACGATCAACATCATCACCAACGAGCCCACGTTCTCGGATCGTATGCTGGCGCTCTACAACTTCAACGGCTTCTACAGCTCCAATGAGAATGGCCAGCGGGGCACCGCGACTGTGGGAGTCAGCGCGCCGCGCTACGCCGTTCGCCTGCAGATGGGCGCCGAACGTTTCGACAACTACGAGGCTGGGGCTCTCGCGGTGGAAGACACGCGCCCGCTCTTCGCAGCCGGTCGCCTGCGTCGCGGTGACACAGTAGACGACGCGTTCGGGTTCGCCTTCGGCGCGTTCCCCGATCCGTTCAACGCTCCATACGTGCGGACCAACCGCAAGGTCGCGAGCTCCGGCGCCTCGGGGCGATTCGTGAACGTGTCGGGGCTGGTGCGCGTCGGCGAGCGGCGCACGCTTCGCGTCCGCTACCAGAGCCGCCGCATGGACGATGTCGGATTTCCAGACTTCGCGCAGCCGTACTTCTTCAACACCACGTCGCTCCCGCAGAGCGACCTCGACCGCGCGTCAGCTCGCTACGAAGCCCAGGCGGTAACGCCCTGGCTCGCCAATCTCTCGGTCACGGCACACTATCAGCGCACCGATCGCCTGCTGCAGAACCTGTTGCCCGTGCAGTTCCCGGCGCCCACGCCGGTGGCCTTCTTTCCCATCACGGTGTTGCGTCTCGACATCCTGTCGCGGACCGAGCAGCGCGTCTGGTCGCCCGGCGTGGACGTGCAGGCCGTGTTGACCCCTATGGGACGGCACGTGCTCACCACGGGACTGACGTTCTACCGCGACCGCAGCAGCGACGTCCGGACCACGTCGACGACGACCTCGATGGTCGGACAGGTGGCGCTCGGCGCCCGCGGCCCATTGCCGGTCGTGCTTCCCTCGCCCATTCAGCTCGGCCCGGCCTCGTTGGCGCGTCCCGTCCGGGTGCCGGACGCGAGCCTGCGGGACGTCGCCGCATTCGCGCAGGACGAGTGGCGTGTCCTTCCCGACGTGTCGCTGGTGGCCGGATTGCGCGGCGATTTCTACCGCGTGACGAGCGAGGCGACGCCCGGCTACGACGTGTCAGCCGTGGTGGCCGGGGCGCGGCCGGCGATCGATCAGACAACCCTGCCAAGCGCGGGCGGGACGTCGCTGGCGCGCCAGGCGCTCACCGGCGACATCGGCCTGGTCGTCAATACCGGTGGCCGCGTCAGCCCGTTCGTGCGCTTCGGGCGCAGCTACCGTCACCCCAATCTCGAGGAAATGTTCTATGCGGGCCCGGCCACCGCGGGGAACATCGCGCCAAACATCCGGGTGAAGCCCGAGACCGGAAACAATGTCGATCTGGGGGCCAAGATCGACTTGGAACGCTTCTCGGGCGGCGCGTACTTCTTCGTGAACCAGTACAAGGACTTCGTGGCGCAGGACCTCGTCGTGGCGGTCACGCCCGGGGGACCGTTGGCGCAGGCCACCAACTACGCGGACGTGCGCATCCACGGTCTCGAGCTTGCCGGCGCGGCGCCGATCGTGTTCACGCGGGGCGTGGTGACGCTCAACGCCTCGGCTGCGCTCACGCGCGGCACCATCACGGACGGCGTCAATCCGCTGACCGGCAAGCCGCTCGACGGAGCGCCGGCAGACAACATCACGCCGGTCAAGCTTCTCGCATCGGCTCGCTTCACCGAGCCGCGTGGCCGCTGGTGGGCGGAGTACGGCGTGCGCACTCAAACCGATGTCACGAGAGTCACACCTACGCTGCTCGAGTCGCCGTTCAGGATCGCGCAGGATTTCCTCTCGCTCGACGGGTTCACGGTGCAGCGTCTCGGCTCGGGCGTCGACGTGTCGCGCGGGCGCAACAGGCTCGCGCTGGTCTTTGCGATCGAAAATCTCGCCAACCGCTACTACCGCGAGCACTTCCAGTTCGCACCGTCGCGTGGCCGTACCTTCACGGTGGGGCTGAACGTGGGCGCGATGGAAAACCGTTAGTCGATGTAGCGAAGTGCGCGCGCACGCTGAAGCGTGCGCTCTACGGGTACAGCACCTCCGTGCCCTGCGACGGCAGGCAGGAATTGGATACGATGGGCTTCTTGTGAACTCGCGGCTGGCCAGCCTTCAGCCATATCCGTTCGAGAAGCTCCGCACGCTGCTCGGCACAACCACGCCTCCGGCGCTCGCTCCCATTCGCCTGTCGCTCGGGGAGCCACAGCATCCCACGCCAGACCTTCTGCGTTCGGCCCTCGTCGCTCACCTCGACGGCCTCTCGACATACCCGTCGACCGCCGGCACAGACGCGCTGCGCGAGGCCATGGCCGCCTGGTTTAGACGCCGCTACAGCCTGCCTCGCCTCGATGCGGCGTCGCAGGTGCTGCCGGTCAACGGAACACGTGAGGCGCTCTTCGCGTGTGCCCAGTGCGTGATCGATACCGCCCACCCGGCGCCTCTCGTGGTCTGTCCGAACCCTTTCTATCAAATCTACGAAGGCGCGGCGCTGCTGGCCGGTGCAGAACCGCGCTTCCTGAACCAGACCGCCGATCAGGGGTTCTCGCTGGACCTCGACTCACTCACCGACGCGGAATGGCGGCGGACGCAGCTGCTATACGTCTGTTCTCCCGGCAACCCGACCGGCCGTGTGTTGACGCTCGACGAGTGGCGCGCGCTGTTCGAGCGATCGGATCGCTACGGCTTCGTGATCGCGTCGGACGAATGCTATTCAGAGATCTACGACGACGAGCGGGCGCCGCCACTCGGTGGACTGGAGGCCGCATGGCGCCTGGGGCGAAACGACTTCCGCCGCCTCCTGGCATTTACAAGCCTCTCGAAACGATCCAATGCCCCTGGCTTGCGTTCGGGCGGCGTGGCCGGAGATGCCGCGCTCGTGCGCCAGTTCCTGCTGTATCGCACGTATCATGGGTGCGCGATGAGCCTCGCGGTGCAGCACGCCAGCATCGCCGCGTGGAACGACGAGGCGCACGTACGGGAGAACCGCGCAAAGTACCGCGACAAGTTCGCGGCCGTCGTCCCGCTGCTGCAGCCGGTGATGGACGTCCGGCAGCCGAATGCTGGGTTCTACTTGTGGGTCGACGTCCCGCCTCTGACGCACGGCCGCCGCGCGGCGCCGGGCGACGACGAACTGTTTGCCAGGGACCTGTTCGCGGCCACCCACGTGATCGTGCTGCCGGGCCAGTATCTGGCCCGCGAGGCGCACGGCGTGAACCCGGGGCGCGGTTACGTACGCATGGCGCTCGTCCCCGACACTGGCGTGTGCATCGAGGCGGCCAGACGGATCGCCGCATTCTGCGGCTGACGTCAAGGCGAAGGATCGATTCGATGGAGACACCGAGACTTGCCGCGGTGATCGATGCCGCATTCGAGCGCCGCGCCGACATGACGCCGAGCCAGGTGCCCACGGAGCTAGCCGCCGCGCTCGACGAGGTGATCGAGGGCCTGAACGCCGGACGGCTGCGCGTGGCCGAGAAGATCGACGGGGCGTGGGTCACGCACCAATGGGTCAAGAAGGCGGTGCTGCTGTACTTCCGGACGCACGACAACGAGGTGATGCCTGGCCCGGGCACGGTCTGGTTCGACAAGGTTCCCATGCGGTTCCAGCACTTCACCGACGGCCGCTTCCGCGACGGCGGCTTCCGCGTGGTGCCGCCTGCCATCGCGCGCACGGGCACCTTCATCGGGCGCAACGTCGTCATGATGCCGTCCTACGTGAACATCGGGGCGTACGTCGGGGAAGGCACGATGGTCGATACCTGGGCCACGGTCGGATCGTGCGCACAGATTGGGCGGAACGTGCACCTCTCCGGCGGCGTCGGCATAGGCGGCGTGCTCGAGCCGCTGCAGGCCAACCCGACGATTGTGGAAGACAACTGCTTCATCGGCGCACGGTCGGAGATCGTCGAAGGAGTCATCGTCGAGGAGAATTCGGTCGTCTCGATGGGGGTGTTCATCGGGGCCAGCACGAAGATCTACGACCGCGCCACCCGTCAGGTGCACTACGGACGCGTACCGGCCGGCTCGGTCGTCGTGCCGGGCAGCCTGCCCTCGACCGACGGCACTTACTCGCTCGCGTGCGCCGTGATCGTCAAGCGCGTAGATGCGCAGACGCGAGCGAAGACGTCGATCAACGAGCTGCTGCGGGATTGAGCGTGAACATCGCCCGGGACGAGACGGTCGCGCTCGCGAAACAACTGATTGCCTGCCGCTCGGTTACGCCGGCCGATGACGGCTGCCTCGATCTCATCGCAGCGCGGCTCGCCGCGTCCGGGTTCCGGTGCGAGCGCATCAACCGGGGCGGAGTGAGCAACCTGTGGGCGCGGCGCGGGAGCGCGGCGCCGCTCGTCTGCCTCGCCGGCCACGTGGACGTCGTGCCACCGGGGCCAATCGAGCGCTGGACGACCGACCCGTTCGTCGCCACGGAACGGGACGGCTACCTCTACGGGCGCGGCGCCTCCGACATGAAGTCGTCGGTGGCTGCTATGGTCACCGCCGCGGAGCGCCTCGTCGCGGCTCAGCCGAATCATCCCGGGTCGATCGCGCTGCTCCTGACCTCGGACGAAGAGGGCGACGCCAGCCACGGGACCGTGGCGGTGGTGGACGCGCTGCGCCGCCGCGGCGACATGATCGATGCCTGTATCATCTGCGAGCCGACCTCGTCTGCGCGGCTGGGTGACACCGTAAAGAACGGCCGGCGGGGATCGCTCAACGGCGCACTGACGGTGAAAGGCATACCGTGCCACATTGCATACCCCGAGCGCGGCCGAAACCCGATCCATGCGGCGCTGCCAGCGCTGGCGGAATTGCTGACGGTCGAGTGGGACCGCGGCGACGAGCACTTCCCGCCCACAAGCCTGCAGATCTCGAACCTGCACGGCGGCGCGGGGACGGTCAACGTCATTCCCGACTCGCTGGACGTGCGCTTCAACGTCCGTTTCTCGCCCGCGTCCACGGTGGACGGGATCAAGGCGCGCGTCCATGCGGTTCTCGATCGACACGGTCTGGAGTACGACCTCGTCTGGAACCTTGCGGCCGAGCCGTTCGTGACGGCAGCCGGCAAACTCGTGTACACGCTGGGCCGCACGATCGCCGAGGTGACCGGACTCACGCCGGAACTTTCGACGGGCGGCGGCACCTCCGACGGCCGATTCCTCGCGCGCGTGGCGCGGGAGGTCGTGGAGTTCGGCCCGGTGGCCGTATCGATGCACGGCGCGGATGAACGCGTGCGCCTCGACGACCTCGGGCCGCTGTCTGCCATCTACGAGCGGACCGTCGCGGCGCTCCTGGCCGAGGCTGGATGATCGCGCACGTCCCTTTCTCTCGGCTGCGCGAACTGTGGCATGTCCCACACGATGCCTGCCGGGCCCCGCGCGCGACCTTACCTCACGCTGCCGTAGAATGGACCCGGAGTACGTTGAGGTGACTGATCTGCCGGACAAGCGGACCGACATTCTCCGAATAGCCGCGAGCTACGGCGCGACCAATGTCCGAGTGTTCGGCTCTGTCGCACGTGGCGAAGACCATCCAGACAGCGACCTCGATCTCCTGGTCGAGATGGAGTCCGGGCGTTCCCTCCTTGATCTCGTCGGACTCGGCCAGGACCTCGAGGATCTGCTGCAGAGGAAAGTCGACGTACTCACAGACCGCAGCGTTCACCCATCGCTGCGTGCCCGAATCTTTTCCGAAGCGCGCCCCTTGTGAAGGACGACCGCGTCTACCTCGGTCACATCCGCGACGCCATCCAGGACATCCTGCAGTACACGGCGGTCGGCCGCGACGCCTTCATGACCGATCGCATGCAGCAAGACGCCGTGGCCCGGACGCTCGAGATCTTCATACCCGTTCGGCACCCCGCTCAGGACTGGACGGAAGTGGTGTGCGACCAGTGGGAATATCCCAATGGCAGGCCGTAGGAGACCGCGCTTGGCTGGTTTGCTAAGATACGTCGCCGGGTTCGAGTGGCCCAGCTGAAGGCGAATTGACCGTCGGAAGGAGGAGGCTCACATGAGCCATCGATTTCTCGCTTCAATCGTCGTCGTGCTGTTTGTAACACCTTCTCTGGCCGGACAAACACGGCAGTGGACCCCGCCGCGCACGGCCGACGGCCAGCCCGATCTGCAGGGCTTCTGGACAAACGCCACGTACACGCCGCTGGAGCGGCCGAAGAACGTCACCAAGGAGTTCTACTCAAGAGAGGAAGCCGCCGAAGTCGAAAAGCGGCTCGCTGCAGAGGACGCGGCGCAAACGGAGCCGGGCACGATCGCAGATGTGCACTATGACTTCACCCAATTCGGGTTGGACACGCATCAGGCCCCGTACGCGTCGAATCTGCGGACCTCGATGATCGTCGACCCACCCGACGGCCGGCTTCCTCCGCTGAACGCGGAGGGACGGAAGCGGGCGGCCGAGCGCGCGGAGCAAGAGAAGCGCGTGGGCCGGTGGGACTCGGCGCAGAGCAACCAGCTCGACGACCGCTGCATGATTTTCGCGGGCGCCGGACCGCCGATGATGCCCCAGAGCTACAACAGCAACTACCAGATCGTGCAAGCGCCCGGATACGTGATGATTCTTTTCGAGATGGCGCATGACGCTCGCATCATCCCGCTCGATGGACGCCCGCACCTCCCGCCAGGCGTCCGGCAGTGGATCGGCGACTCTCGCGGTCATTGGGAAGCCGACACGCTCGTCATCGAGACGACGAACTTCAACGGGAAGAATCCGATCGCGGGGTCGAGCGAGCACATGCGGGTGACCGAGCGGTTCACGCGTGTGGATGCTGACACGATCCTCTACAAATTCACGATCAACGATGAATCGACGTGGACACGACCGTGGTCTGCCGAGCTTCCCATGCGGAGGACCACAGGACCGCTCTTCGAGCATGCCTGCCACGAGGGGAATTACGGTCTGTACAACACGCTCGCTGGAGCCCGCCTCGAAGAAAAGAAGGCTGCCGAAGAGGCCGCCAAGAAGAGAATCGAATAAGTCAGCGATTCAGCTTTCGGCGTTTTGCGCGGGCGAGCAGCGCGAACCCGCAGCCAAGGAGCAGCAGGCCGGCCGGCTCCGGGACGGAGGGGATGTCTTCGGCGTCATTGCTGGTATCGGTGAAGCTGCCTGTGTCGATGTTCGTGGACGCGTCAGTACCGGAACCGTCGATCGTGCTCATGCGAACGTACGCGCTGATGTGCGAGATGTCCGCCGCGTTGCCACGCCCGCCCGGCGTTCTGAACGGCGTGACATAGACGCCTGACGTGGCGCCCGCCGCGATCAGATAGCTCACATAGTTGCCGGGGTCTTTCGCCGCGCCTCCCTTGAAAACGAACATCAGGTCCGAGATCCCCGCAGGTGTCCAGATGTCGTCGACCGACCACGTTCCGGAAATCGGTCCGCCGATGATCGACAGCCCGATATCGATGAGTCCTGGCTCACTCTCGATGGCCTTGCCCGCAAACTGCCAGTCGTCAAATCCGAACAAGGCGTCCACGTTCACCTGAAAGAAGGCTGGATCGGCGCCGAGAACATCGTTGTTCGTGCTGCCGATCTCGCACCCGGTGCTCGGCGTGACGTTGTCGGCGACGGGCGGATTGTTGCCGATGAGAGCAGGACACGTGATGCTGGACGCGCGCGCCGAGTCAACGCCAACGAGACAGCCGCTCGCGGCGATACAGCAGACGATCATCGAGTCACGCCAGCACCCACGACCCGTCATGTTTCATCCCTTTCGAATCCGGAAGGACCGCTTCCCGTGCGGCCACGCGTCTGGCAGGAGAGCACCAATAACCGCGCTCAACACGAGAGTCCGCTATAGGCAGGCGAAACAACGGCTTACAGTTTTGCGGAGAAGAATTCGATCCCTGGGAGGCGACTTTTAACCAACGAAGGCGAGTACTTTCCTGAAGTCCGGCGTAGATCGCGAGTGATTGCTGCGTTCACATCGATGCACGTGCTGGCAAGTAGGGTGGCTGGGCCGTCTCTCGCATCGCGACCGGCGGGCCCGAACCCCGCGCAGTTGACAACCCGAACCGCGTACGCGATGTTTCCTCGCGTTTCAACCACGCACGTAGTCGGTAGTCGGCGGTTGGTTGTTGGGTGGTCGGTGATTGGTGGTCGGTGATTGGTGGTGGGTAGCCGGAGACCTTCCGCCTTCGCATGAAGCTTCGGCGGACCACCGTAGCCTTGGCGAAGGTGGTCAGGTCTCCGGGATCTTGGAGGGTATCCGAGATGAAATCGAGCGTCGGCATCGTATTCTCTCTGTTGTTACTCGTCGCATCGGCGCCCGCGTCGGCCCATCATGCATTTGCTGCCGAATTCGACGCGAAGAACTGCTCCGATGTCACCGGGGTCCTCACCAAGGTGAACTATGAGAACCCCCACGCCTACCTCTTCGTCGACGTCAAGGACGCGGGCGGCCAGGCTGCGGAAGCGACGTTCCAGCTCTCGTCGACGTCGAACCTGAGACGAGGCGGCGCGACCTTTGCCGTGTTGAACGCCAGCGTCGGCAAGGAAGTGCTCGTCAGGGGCTGCGCGTCGAAAAACGGCGAAAAGAACCGTTACGCGGGGTCCTTCATCAAGCTGGCCGATGGTACGGTGCAGCGGGTCGGGCAGGACGTCGAGGGCATCTTCGGCACGAAGATCTGGAGATGATCGTGAGGAACCACTTCACAGTGATGCTCGCGGCGACCTGTCTGTTGTCGGCGGCAGCGCTCGCTCAGGAACAGGAAAAGACCTTCGTCGAGGCACGGGGCAACGTGAGGCCGGTGCCGTTGCCGCCCGGCGGTCCGCCGCCGCGCATGTCCGACGGGCATGTCGATCTGTCCGGCGTCTGGTTCTCGGGCCCGACTGGGAAAGCCAACGCGTGGAGCGTCGTGCCCGACGCGCCGTTGAAGCAGGATCCGATTCCGTTCCGGCCTGAAGCCGCAGCAAAGATCAAGAGCAGGAGCCGGACGGAGCTCGAGCTGGGCAACGCGCAGGTCACCTGCCGGCCGCTCGGGGTCCCGGGCATGTGGACGACGAACCCGTACCCGCACCAGATCATCATGAAGCCGGATTTGTTCGTGCATCTCATCGAAAGCAACAATAACTGGCGCGTCGTGCGCATCGGCCGCCCTCATAGGCCGAAGGAGGAGCAGGAGCCCCTCTACATGGGCGATACGGCCACCCGATGGGAAGGCGATACGCTCGTGCTCGATACGATCTCGATCGACGAACGCACGTGGATCCAGGGCAACGGGTGGTACCACAGCGACGAGGTGCGCGTCATCGAACGACTGCGGCGCCCGAACAGGAACTATCTCGAGTATCAGTACACAGTCGAGGATCCCAAAGTGCTCACCAAGCCATGGACGTCGGCGTGGCGCACGTACTCGCTCTCGGCCAACGACGAAAGCCTGACCGAAAATTTCTGCACCAACAACGAGAACGTCGAGCAGTTCCAGAAGCTGAACGAGATCGAGGCCGGAAAGCCATCACGATAGTTGAACCTCAGTCGAAGAATCCCGAGTCGATGTAGCGGAGCCAGGTGGTTCCCACGATCTTGATGCTGTCCTGCGTGAACAGATAGTGATGCAGGCCCTGAATGCGGCCCACCCTGAATCTTTTCGCATAGGGCTCCATCACCGTCCGGTTCGCATCAACAGTGGGCGGCGGCAGCGTCTCGTCTTCGGTGCCGTTCAGGTCCAGGATGGCGACGTGCTTCAGCTCTGCCGGCGGAAAGCTCGTCTCGAACATCGACTGCATGAAGGCGGCAAACCCGGCGGCACGCTCCGCAGCGGGCAGCAGGTCCGACTGCCAGAGGCGCATCCCATGCTCGGTCAACGCGCCGGCGCCGAAGAACATCGCCGCATCCTCCGTGCTCTTGAAGCGCGGTGACCGCAGCGCCGCCTTCCACCACCGTGCGCGCGTGTCCTGATCGATCGTCTTCGTATAGAACTCGAAGTCGTCCAGGCCGCGCTCGCGCACCCGCAGCGCCATCCGTTCGTAGATGTTGTTGAAATTGCCGCCGAGCGTCGTGTTGTTGGCGTGCGCGAGTCCCGTGGAGCTCGTCCCCCAGCCAAGATACCCGTCGGGCAGATAGTACTTCGCGAGCGGATACAGGCTCGCCCCGCCGGTTGACATGCCCCAGAACAGGACGAAGGCGCCCGCCCGGTCGGGAATCGCCTTCTCGAGCGCCAGTCGGTATCCCTGGACGAAGACGCGCGGCGTCGCCGCGAGCATCTGCTTCTCCAGCTCGGTGCCCTTCTTCGGGAAACGGTACACCGCGCTCGCGCTCGCGGACGTCACCGCGGAGATTCCGGACTGGCGCACCTCGTATTCGGTTTCGGGCCAATGAGCCTTCTGCGCGCGGCTGAAGATCGGCATGCGGCGTCCGATTGGAACCGCCGCCCACGATCCATCACCTGATGGTGCGAGGAAGTTCCAACGCCCCACACGCGTCAGCGCGATGAAGGTGACGCCTCGCTTCGCCAGCCAGACGCCCGGTCCTTCGCGCCCCTCGACCGTGGACACGAAGTCCATGCCGTACTCGCTGCCAGGCTCACCTCCCACGACGACGAGCTTCCGTCCACGATGCAAACGCGGAGCATCGGGGGTCAGCATGACGACGACCTGGGTGAACTGTCGCCCGTTGGCCGCGAAATCGATGAACTCGATCCGCTGCGTGTAGCCGCTCGTCGCCGGGTAGTCGTTTCCGGCAAGGATTTCCCGCGCCGCCGCCGTCGAAAGCGTGCCGTTGTCAGGCGGGATCTCCCACGCGAAGGTGGAGAAGGGCGTGAGCAGGAAGACGCCGAGCGTCAGCGGTGCGAGGAGCAAGGGAAGACGCGGCTTGGGAAAAACAGCCATCGCCGGATGATAACGCCTCAGGCAGCCGACCGGCGGTGGGGGACGCGCGTTAGAATACGCGCGGCATAGGGTTGACCCCGGGCACCCGCCCGCCGCACCACGATGACCGGGCGCTCTTGCCGAGGGTGGGTTCGCACACGATGGGGAGGGACCAATGACACGTGCTGTGACGGCGACCGTCCTTTCTGTTCTCGCGCTGTCCGCCTCGGCTCGGCTGCCGGGCCAAACAGCCTCTGCCGCGCAAGCCGCGCGCAATCTGGAGATTTACTGGATCGATGTCGAAGGCGGGGCGGCGACGCTGTTCGTCTCGCCTACTGGAGACTCGTTGTTGTTCGACACCGGCTATCCCGGCAATGGCGACCGTGATGCGAAGCGAATCCTTGCTGCCGCTCAAAAGGCGCGGCTGACGCGGATCGATCACGTCGTGATCAGTCACTGGCACGGAGACCATGTGGGCGGACTCGAAGCGCTCGCCAAGATGATTCCCCTCGGCAGGTTCTACGATCACGGCAACGGGGTCGAACAGGTGGACCAGCAGAGGCTCGACTCCTACAAGGCGGTGGCCGGCACCAGGCGGACGATTGTGAACCCCGGCGACACGATTCCGATCGGCGGCGTGCAGATGCGCGTGGTGGTGTCGGAAGGGCCGGTGATCGCCAGGCCGATCAACGGCGGCGGACCGAATTCGCTCTGTGCGAATGCCGCGCAGATGGGGCCCGCCGGCCCCGAGAATCAGCGCATGGTCGGGCTGTCGCTCACCTACGGCGATTTCAGGTTCGCCAGTCTGGCCGATCTCGACTGGCAGCGGGAGTTGGAGCTGGCGTGTCCCGTCAACAAGCTCGGCACCGTCACCCTCTACACCATCAACCGCCACGGCGGACTCGACAACTCAGGCGCGCCCGCGCTGCTCGGAGCGATCAGGCCGCAGGTGATCGTCGTCAACAACGGACCGAAAAAGGGCCTGGGAGGACGTGACGACAGGGTCAAGCCGATCACCGTTCCCGGCGTGACGCCGGCGCCCTACGAGCAGAACTCCTATCTGCGAATGGCGAGAACGCCCGGCGTCGAAGACGTCTGGCAGGGACACCTCTCGCTGCTCGACAGCGACGCCACACACAACGCCTCGCCGGATCGAATCGCAAATCTCGAAGAGGGACCTCAGGACCAGGGTCACTTCATCCACGCCTCGGTCGGGCGCGACGGCAGATTCACAATCACGAACGGGCGCAACGGATTCAGCAAAACGTACACGGCGCGGAAGTAGAAGGGGACAGGGTCCGGCTAACCGCCTCCGCCAAGGCTACGGCGGTCCGCCAAAGCTTTAAGCGAAGGCGGAAGCCGAACACTACGTGCTGACGGAGCCACGCCCCTAGCGTGCTGACGCCGTTGCGGCGCCGCCCGACTCCGGAACGAGCATCCGGATCGTGCCATCCTGCCTCGACGTGAGGAAGAGCTCGCCGTCTCGGCTGCGACTGATGTGCAGATCAGCGCGAGCCATCGTAGCGCCCATCGTCTTCTCGACGAGCTCCCGGAACGACACATACGTACGGTTGCCGTTCGCGCCGCGCACGTAGAGCTGGATCTCCTCTACCGGCGCCACGGTCTGCGGGATGCCGTCGTCAGCCTTCTTCATCGCCGCGATGTCAGCCGCGAACAGCCGCCCCCGCACGATGTCGCCAAACACGAACTTGCCGCGCAGCGCGGCGATGCGACCGTAGTACGCAAATCCGCCGGTGATGGACTGCCCCTCGCTATGGTCGTAGATGGCCACCGGGTACGTGAAGCCATCCTTCGTCCGGCCGTCCAGAACGTCCGCCGGCAACGGGTAGAGCTGGTTGAGCGCTCCACCGGGCCTCGTCACACCGTTCTCGAAGTACCCTTCGCGCTTCATCCAGCCGTAGTTCCCGCCATTGCGAACGATGTTGACCTCCTCGATGTGGTTCATCCCGATGTCGGAAGCGAACAGGGTTCCGTCGGTAAGGTCCCACGACAGCCGGTGCGCGTTGCGAAAGCCGTAGGCGTAGATCTCGCCGAACGTCTTTGGATCGCCATCGGCAGCGAACTTGTTGGTCGGTGGGATGGTGTAATCGCCAATCCCCTTCATCCCTTTCGAGACGGACGGGCTGCGGGGATCGATCCGCAGAATGGCGCTGATCAGCGTGTCGAGGCGCTGCGTCTGGGCGGGATTGCTGGCATTCGGCCCCCCGCCGTTGCTGAATCCCGTGTCGCTGCCGCTCGTGTACAGCAGTCCGTAGTCCTCTGAGCCGGGCTTCGCCGTCGGATTGAATTCGACGTGCCCGAACGGGTGGGTCAGGTTCATGACGACGTGGGCCACGCGCAGCAGTTCGCGCCGCGTGCCTTCGAACGTGTTCGCGGCAGGGTTCGTGGCGCGCCACTCCGTGATCACGTTGTGATACGTCACATCGGCCGGCGTGAACCCCGGCGGGATGAAGTCCGGCTTGGCAGGGTTGCCAGGGCCACGCTCGCTGTGCACCGTGTAAATCAATCCGTTCTTCGCGAACTCCGGATGGAAGTCGAAGCCGATGAACCCGCTCTCCAGCCTGTTGTAGATGCCGTACGGGACGCCGGCGGCAAAGTTCCAGTAAACGGACGGCTGGTTGTTGCCGTTGAGCAGATACAGCACGCCGCGCGAGTCGTTCGCGAACCGGCGGCCATCGGGCAGGTCGCGCACGTAGCTGACGCGCGCCCAACCCGATTGCGCAACGTCCTGATCGGCAGGACGCATCCCGCGCGAATCCGGCAGGCGCACGACGTCCCTGATTTCGACCATCAGCCCGCGCTTCTCGACAGGCGCCGGAAGCGGATTGCTGGTGATCTGCGCGTACATCGCGCCGGCGGTCCCAAAGGCCAGGAATAAAACGACGAGTGGCATCCGTGTACGCATGAAAGCCTCCAATGCTTCGAACTGTAGATCCTTATACCAGATACTTCGACATGTGCGCGTGTCCGAATCTCTACGGCTGATCTCGTCACACGGGCTTCGCCTTCAGCACGCCAATCTGGATCAGGAGACCAGTGAAGTCGTAGATGCGCCGCTCGCGCACGATCTTGCCGTCCCGCAGCTCGTAGAGGAATACGGCGCTGAAGTGAAACGGCTTGCCTGTCGGAGGTAACCCCAAGAACTCGCCGACATGCGTGCCTTCAATGGCGAACACCTGCGCAACCCGGTCGCCGTCGATGAGGACGTTCTCGACCTTCATCGTGCGATCGACGAAAGCGGCAAACACCGCTTTGAGGGCGTGCTCCGCAGCGGGGCGTCCGGAGTGGATGCCTGCGAGAGGGCTTTCGATGATCGCGTCGTCCGCGTAGTCGGCGGCCAGCGCCGCGGCGTCGAGGTCGTCGTAGAGCTCCTGGCGACGCTCGAAGAAAGCGACGATCTCGTCACGGGTCATGCCGCTCTGACCCTGCAAGGGATTCATGGCGGCCGATATTTCAGATTGCATATGGCCCTCCTCACTTCCGCGAGGTGCGATGTCCGATGCTAATTCGTCGGCACGAGGCGCTTCAGCGCCACGTCCCAGTTGAGCACGATTGTAATCGGCGAGCTTGCAAGCGACACGCTGGCATGCGGTCTTTCGAAGAGCTCACATCATCGGAGCATCGATTTTCAAATGCCCCCCTCGTCCTGGTGGGCAGATTCTGCCACGGCTGCGCGACGATGCCAGTGCAAATCTTGCCGCAGAGCGCGCGCGTGCGTATCACGGCACGGCGGACCGCCGCGCCGGTTGCTGAACGGTCGCACGGCACGATTGTCGCGATCCCGCCGATGCTAGAATGGCAAGTCTCGTATGCCTGTCGAAGTCATCAAGCGACGCTTCACCGCCGACGACTATCAGCGCATGGGACAGGCCGGCATCCTGTCGTCCGAGGATCGGGTCGAGCTCATCGACGGCGATGTCGTCGCGATGACCCCGATCGGGCCACGTCACTCCGCCTGCATCGACCGAGCGAATCGCGCTCTGGTGACCCTGCTCGGGGACAGGGCCATCGTGCGCGTCCAGAGCTCCGTCCGGTTGGACCGGTACAACGAGCCCGAGCCCGATGTCGTGCTGCTCCGACCGCAGGCGGACTTCTACGCCTCCCGCCTTCCCGGCCCCGCGGACATCCTGCTCATCATCGAGGTTGCGGAATCCTCTCTGGGATACGACCGCGAGGTAAAAGCGCCTCTCTATGCTGGCTCTGGTGTCCAGGAGTACTGGATCGTGGACCTCAACACGAATCAGCTCGTGTGCTGCTCGGATCCGGCGGATGGCGCCTATCGAACGCTTCGACACCACCGCCGCGGTGAGTCATTGACCCCTGTGGAGCTCCCGGGGTGTTCGATCGGTGTCAACGATCTGCTGGGCGTGTAACCCCAACCCGAGCAACCGGAACAATCCGAACGACGCTGCTGCTTCGAAATCATCTCGAAGTCCGCAGCGTCAACCACTGAGCCTCCGTCGGAGCCACTACTGCGGCGATCGCGACCGCCACCGCAGATAGAAAAACTATCTCACCGAGAATCCCCCGTCGACAACGAGCGCGTGGCCGTTGACGAAGGAGGCCGCGTCCGAACAAAGCCAGAGCACGGCCGCGGCGACCTCGCCAGGGAGTCCCATGCGCTTGCCCGGCTGTTTCGACGCCAACACCTTCTTTGCGATGCGGTGCCGTGCCGAAGCGATGAGCGATCTGGTCGGCCAGACGCCCGGCTTGTCGCGCGCCGTCGCCTGTCGGATGAAATCGGTGTCGATGAGGCCGGGACATACCGTGTTGATGCGAAGACCGAACCGACCGTACTCGAGCGCGGCCGATTTCGTCAGGCCGACGATGGCATGCTTGCTCGCAGAATACGCCGAGAAACGCCGGATGCCGAGAATCCCGGCCACCGAAGCGGTGTTGACGATGGCCCCGCCGCCCTGCCGCAGCATGATTGGGATCTCGTGCTTCATGCACAACCATGTTCCTGTAAGGTTCACCGCGATGACGCGGTCCCACTCCTCGAGAGTTCGATCGGCCGTGCGTGCCCTTTCTCCCGATATCCCGGCGTTGTTGAACGCGCAATCGAGGCGACCGAACGCCCCCAGGGTGTGCTCGACGAGGTTGACAACCTGGTCTGGGCGAGAGACATCGGTCTCGACGAATCGAGCGTCTACGCCGGTCTCACGAATCGCAGCCAGCGCCGCTTCGCCTCGGGGCGCCGAGATGTCCGCGAGCACGACGTTGGCGCCTTCGCGTGCGAACGCCAGGGCCGTAGCGCGTCCGATCCCGTCGCCCGCGCCGGTCACCAGCACGGCCTTGTTCTGGAATCGTCGCTCGGCTGGTTCCATGGACAGCGTTTGAATTGTGCCTTTTGACTTTGAATTACGCGTTTCCAATTCGCCATCAGGACCGCGGGTGGATCGTCATCGGCATTCCACCTCGCGGCCGGAGGGTGATTCCTGCTTCGGGACATGGCCGGTGGTTCGCGTGAGCTGCACGAAACCGCCACGTCCGAGCGAGCGTCGCCACGACGAGTATGCCTTCAGCCCAGGCCAGCCCCTCGCCGATGCATTTGTGTACGCCGGCGGCAAACGGGAAGTACACCGTGCGATCCGATCGCACCGTGTCCGCTGCGGTCCAGCGATGCGGGTTGAAGCGCTCAGGGTCCGGAAAGTACCGTGCGTCGCGATGGGTCACGTACGGCGACAACTGCAGATATGAGCCTGCGCGGATGATGTAATCGCCCAGCGGGAAGTCCGCAGCCGTCCGGCGCGCCACCACCCACACCGGCGGATAGAGCCGCATCGATTCTTTGAGAATCGCCTCAACGAACTTCAGCCGCGGCACGTCGCCGGCGTTCGGCACGCGTCCACCCAACACGTTGTCGAGCTCGGCGTGCAGTTCGGCTTCAATCTCGGGATGCTTCGCCAGAAGGTGCCAGGTCCACGTGAGGCCATTCCCTACCGTCTCGTGCCCCGCGCTGATGAAGGTGACGATCTGGTCGCGAAGCTCGGTGGTGGTCATGCTCGGTCTACTCGTCCGCTCGTCCCGCATCTGCAGCATTGCCGAGAGCACGTCCGAGCCATTGCCGTTCGTGGCGTGATGCTCGGCGATGATCGGCAGGAGTATTCGGTCGAGGTGGGCCGAGGAGCACGCCAGCCGTCGAACCCGCCGGCTTGGAAACGGAAACAGCAGCTCGCCCAGCGATGGAAAGGTGTTCTTGTTGACCATGTCGACCAGCTCTCGGAGGACCGGGGCCAGCCCTCGAGCGTCCGCGGTCGCTCGACGTTCAGCAAGAGCTTGACGATGACGGCTTGCGACAGCGCCAGCATTTCCTCCGACATGTCGACCGTCGATCCGGCCCGCCAACTCGTACGTGTCCGCTCGGCGGCGTCGATGATGACCTCGGCCCTCCGCGTGGCGTGCTGCCGGTGAAACAGCGGCTGCAGCGTGCGCCGCTGCCCCGATGCACCTCGCCCGTCGTCGTGAGCACGCCCTGCCCAAGGAGACGGCGAAGAGGACGCGCGCTCGATCGGATCATCCCTTCCGGCGCCAGGAGCACTTCCTGGATGTAGTCCGGACGGTTGAGAAGATAGTCGTGACGCGCGCCAGTACGCAGGTGAACGATGTCGCCGTAGTCACGCGCCACGCGTGTCAGGAAATCCAGTGGATTTCGACGCAGCGCGACGTACGTGCGGAGCGCAGAGCTCGGTCCTGGCGGAAACTCTCGAGCGTGCATTGAGGGAGGGATCAGCGAATCTTACTTCGACTTCAATTCCGCAGCGAGCGCCGCGAGGACCGCGCGCTCTTCGCCGGAAATACGGTTGATGCCAAAGATTCCGCCAGACGCTTCGGCGATGCTCTCGCAGTACTTGACGAGCTCGTCCGCCGTCATGGCCGACTGCTGCGCGGGCGCTGCGAGCACCGCGCGAACGAGCCGCGTCGCGCGTCCAAAGACGTCGGCGCCAGGACGGTTCACAAGCCAATCATGCAGCTGCCTGTCCGCCGCACTCCCTTCCGTGATTCCACGCGAACGCGCCAGCCGGATCACGAGCTTTCGCTCGGCGTCGCTGACATCGCCCTCCGCCCACGCCATCTGGATGAGCGGCACGAACGGAAGGAGATCCACCGTATCGGGAGTGAATCCGAGCGCCTCGAGCTCCTTGACCAGTTCCGGATCCTGAAGCCCGCTCCTTGCCCGGAGTTGTTGCCGTGTTTCCTCTACCGCGGCGGCGCGCCGCATCTTCTCGATGAGCTCTCGATCCTTCGTCCGAAAGTATTCCTCTTCGAGCGAGCGCCCGCGCTCGGCAAGTGGATGATCGTCTGGCATGGAAACCTCTCAGCGATGTCTATGAAGATTACTATCCAACCAGGCTCGCCGGGCCTGAGTACTCTTCCCCCGGCTCTCGCGGCTTTGGAATTTCCTTCGGCGGCTTCTGTGCTTCTTCAGGCGCCTTGCCCGCGCCTCGAATGGAGATGATTCTGTTCAAGGTGTCGAACCAGAAAGGTGCACCGAGCGACACCGCCAGAATTGTCAGCAGCCAACCGACAAAATGTTGATCCAGCGCTTGAAACCACCGTTCGAATCCGCCCGGGTCCCAGATGGCGCCGGGCCAGTCGTCCACGGCCGCGTCGGTGACCAGACGAAGGGACGTATCGCCGTCGACGGCGGCCGCCGGCGCTTCCCATCCGATCGGCAACTGCAGCTCCGCCAAATCGGCAAGCGCCGCGTCGTACTGCGCTGACGCTTCCAGAAAATCGACTTCCGCCTGTTGATCGGGGGGCAGCGCCGGAGGAGGCGGCGCCGCGTCGTTGACCACCACGACGGGCGCCGTGCCGGGCGCCTGGTCGGCCGCGTAGCGTTCCGCGCGCGCGACGAGTGTCTGCCGCAGGGCAGGATCGCGCCACAGCGCCTTCGCAATGACCAGCGTGTCGGAATTGGTCGACACGGTGACGACCGTCGCCCACAGAAGCAGCAGCAGCTGCGTGCGTCGCTTGTACCACCCTGACACTCGTTCCATCGAATCGTTGAACCACGTCTCGACGCTTGCCCTGAATCTGTCGGGATCGTTCTCGGCTTCCTTCCACAGCAGCGCGAGCGTGCGCTGAACCCTCGAGTCTTCCGCCTGGACACCAGGCTTGCCCTGAACCAGGTCGAGCAGCGCAATCGCAAATGTCCGCGACCGTATGTACGACGGACCACGGCCGACGAGGCCGCGCAGCATGGGAACACGTGAGAGCAGGCCCGGAGGCGAGGACAAGCTCTGAATCATCGGATGGTCGTACAGGTTCGCGGCGAGATCGTCGTCGTCGAGAAGATTCGAGATTCCCTTCCTCAGCATCCACGCGCGCCGCCTGAACCAGGCGGCGGACATCTCGTTCGCCGCTGTGACGGCAAGGCTGAGAACGAGGTAGCCAAAGAACAGGCCGACGGCGACGTCAAGAATCTCCATACCCAACATCGTTCACTTCTGAATCGTCGTCACTCGGAGCCATCGCTTGCGGCCGGTTGGCCCAACGGCCCTGAACGCACGCAGCGACTCTCCGTCCGTGTACATGTAGACATCGTCACCGTCCTGATCGTCGGTCGTGTCGCGGCGTTCGCGCCCATCGCCTTCGTCCGTGCGAAGGACGACGAGCTTCGAGTTCTCGCGGCGATACCTGTCGAGCACGGACCGATCGGGGAGAAACGTGCCGCTGAACGGCTTCCGACCCGACATGATCACGATGACTTCTGGCCGCACTGCGCGGATGAATTCGAGCGTGGACCCTGTCTCGCTGCCATGATGGCCAACCTTCAACACGTCTGCGCGGAGCAGATCGGGTTCGCGCTTAGCGCGCTCCAGGAGCAGGCGCTCGACGAATCTGGTGTCATCGGCGGAATCTGCTCGCTCCTTGCCTTCGGCGTCTCCCATGAACAGAAACGTGAACGCGCCGAACTTGAGCTGGATGACCGTCGACGCATTGTTCTCGCGGGTATTACCAGAGCCCATGTCCTTCAGGTCTTGCGAGTCGGCGTGGATGATGCGCGCCTGGAGGTTCCCACACATCAACTGACGGTCCGTGCTGCGCCTCAGCTCGATGAAGCTGCTGGACCGGCCCTCTACCCGCTCTTTGAGGGCGGCTTGGCGGAACAATTCGAACTGCGATGGCTGTCCCGTGGGCGTCGTGCGCTCTTTCGGGTAGCCGGAATCCACGATCTGCGCGACCTGATACTGCGCAAGGACGTCGAGGAGTCCGGGATAGTGGTCGTCGTGCGGATGCGTTGCGACGATGCAGTCGATGACCGCGCCCGAGGCCAGCCCGTACGTCTTCGCTTGGAGGTACTTGATCACCCGATTGCGATTCCCTCGATCGGGACCGCCGTCGATGATGATGTTGCCACCCGGCGTGCCGTCGTCCCGGTCCGGGCCCTTGATCCAGATGGCATCCCCTTGACCGACGTCGATGAAGCTCACGCGCAGCAATGGATCGCCAGACTGAGTCCCGGCCGGGGTCGCGCACACGACGAGCGTCGCAACGATCGAGGAGACCAGTCGCACCGCCCAATTTCCGGCTTCGCGATGAGGTCGCCGGGCTCCGAACGGCCGCGGATCGAGCATAGGCCTGCGGCCAGCAGGGGGCGGGGCGTCTGGCGACGCGCGACTTGAGGAGACGTGACGCATCACTCGCTCAACCCTGGACCTGCGGCTGCGACGCGAGGTACGTGTGAAGCGCTTCGAGATGGGCGTGGAGGCGCTTGATGTGCGCGGCGTGCTCCACGTGGTCGAACGGCGTCCGTTCGAGCGCCTCGTGCCGTCGCTTCAATGCAATGCCCTCGGCGATCAAACGCTCATGCTCAAGGTAGATCGTGTTGCGCGAGTCGCCAGCCACGCTTCATCGTACCACCGTCAGCGTCCGACTGAAGTCTCACAACCTTGACACTCTCTGCAGGCGGCACCAGAGACTATAATCTCGGGGATTTGCGATTGGTGATTCGTAATCGGTGTTTTCAATCGCCAATCAATCACCAATCACAAATCATGAATCACCAATGACGAGAGGGGGATCGATGCTCCTGTTGATGTCGCGCGTTGCCCTAATCGCCGCCGTTGCGTTCGCACAGGCGGTTGTCCTGCCGGCTTCGGTGAACGCGCAGGATCGTGGACTCAGGCTGAGCGCAGTTTCGAGCCGCCCGGAACTGGTCACCGGCGGCGATGTGCTGATTCGTGTTGATCTTCCCGCTGGAGCAGCCACGGGCGGCGTGCGCGTGTCGCTGAACGGCGCCGACGTGACGGGAAAGCTTCGGGCCGACGTGGGAGGGCGCTCGCTTATGGGGCTCATCGACAGCCTGACGATTGGACCCAATCAAATGGTCGCGACGAGCGGAAGCGCCTCGGCCCGACTGAACCTCGTCAACCATGCAGTAATGGGTCCGGTGCTGTCATCGCCGCAGGAACAGCCATTCGTGTGCATGACCGATCGCTTCAAGCTGCAGTCCGGGGGCACGTTGGGGCGGTCACTTGATGCGAACTGCTCGATCGCGACACGGGTCGACTACGTCTATCGCGCCGCGGCAGGGACTGATTTCAAGCCGCTGACCGACACGAAAGCCGTCCCAGCCGACGCCGCAATGGTCACGGTCAACGGGAAACAGGTGCCGTACGTCGTCAGGATCGAAACCGGCACGATCAACCGCGCGATCTATCAGATCGCGATGCTGCACAACCCGGCAACGGATCCGGCGCCCGATTTCATGGCGCGCGCCGCAGGCTGGAACGGCAAGCTGATTTACACGTTCGGCGGCGGTTGCGAGCCCGGCTGGTATCAGCAGGGCGCCTCGACTGGCGGCGTCATGGACGACGGGCAGTTGCGGCAGGGATACGCGGTGGCATCGGCGTCGCTCGACGTTGCGGGGAATAACTGCAACGACGTGATCTCCGCGGAAACGATGATGATGGTGAAGGAGCGGTTCATCGAGGCGTACGGCGCGCCGCTCTTCACGATCGGGTGGGGCTCGTCGGGAGGCGCCATCCAGCAGTACCAGATCGGCGACAACTATCCCGGACTGCTCGACGGTCTCATTACCGGCCGCAGCTTCATGGACTCGCCCTTCGCGAGCTCGCTGAGCAGCGGTGACAGCCGCCTGCTGCTCACCTACTTCGACAAGAACGCCGGCATCCAGTACACGAACGAGCAGAAGCGGGCGATCGCCGGCTTCCGCACCGTGGAGACGGTCAGCAACTTGTCGCGCGTGCGCGCGCCGCGCTTCAGCGCCACCGAGCGGTGCCCCGAAGGGCTCGCCGCCGAATTGCGCTATCACCCGGTCAACAATCCGAAGGGCGCCCGCTGCACGATTTGGGATCACGGCGTTGTCGCCTACGGGCGCGACCCGAAGACCGGCTTCGCCCGCCGGCCGCTCGACAACGTCGGCATCCAGTACGGGCTCGAGGCGCTCAGTGCGGGAGCGATCACGAAAGTGCAGTTCCTGGAGCTCAACGAAAAGGTCGGCGGCTTCGACATCGACGGCAACGTCGCTCCGCAGCGCATGGCGGCGGATCTGGACGCGGTGCGAGCCGCGTACCGTACGGGCCGGCTCGGCAGCGGTGGCGGAGGCCTGGCGGCAACGCCCATCATCGACTATCGGACGTACTACGACGATCAGCCGGGCGGCGACGTGCACCTCCGCTTCCACTCGTTCTCGACGCGCGCGCGGCTGGAAAAAGCGAACGGCTATTCGGACAACATGATCATGCTGCTGCAGGACAAGCGCTACGGGGACTTCGATCTGACGAGTCCCGTGCTGCTTCAGGCGCTCGCGCAGATGGACGAGTGGCTGACGAATCTGTCTCGGGACTCCTCGACCGATGCGACGATTGCCAAGGTGCGGCGCGCGAAGCCAGCCGACCTCGTCGACGCCTGCTGGAATACGGACGAGACGCCGAAGCGAATCGCCGAGAGGCAACAGTATCGCGCGGGTCAATGCAACGACCTCTATCCCGCGTTCTCGTTTCCGCGCGGCGTTGCAGGAGCGCCGATCGCGAACGACATCATCAAGTGCCAGCTGAAGCCACTGAACGCGTCCGAGTACAAAGCAGCGTTCACTGCAGAGGAAATGGCGCGGCTGCGCAGGATCTTCCCCGACGGTGTCTGCGACTGGTCGAAGCCGGGAGTCGGGCAACAACGACTCACGGGCACGTGGCAGGTGTTCAGGGCGGGAGGCACTGCGGGAACGCAATAAGAACGTTCTGGTCGTTCGGGCGTTCGGGCGTTCGGATCGTCGAGTACCGGTAGCTGCGCCTCGTCCGTGGCGCGGGGCCATGATGACCGCGGTCGATGGGACGCTCGCACTCAGCGGGGCGCGAGCCGCTTCAGCTCTTCATGCCAGTTCTGGACGACGACGAGTTCCGGCCGCGCGAGCGCTTCTCCCCGCGCGTGTCACATCCTTGATCATCAGGAAACGCCGGCCGTCCGGCGAAATATCGTACGTCCGCCCAACGATTTGACTCGTATCGAGAGTCCGCAGCACCTCAAAGTACGGTCCCTCAAAAAGCCTCGTGGGGCTGCCGGCTGAAAAGCTCGGTGCGGCCTCGACGGATACCGCCATCAACGCGCCGGTTGGCGCCAGGTAAAACAGCTCGCGCCCATTGCGTGCCCACATGGGCCTCGTCCCGCCGGTGGTCGAGACTTGCCAGCGTCCGCGGTCGACGCCGGGAAATGGCCGCACGTAGATCTGGAACTGCCCCGACTCGTTCGATTCGTAGGCCAGCCAACGACCATCCGGGGAAACCTCGCCGTTCTGCTCGATGAACCGAGTCCGTAGCAGCGGCGTAGTCTGCCGCTCGCCGCCGAGCGAGAGCATTTCCATGTCGAGGGATGCGCCTGCTCCGGTACGAAACACGAGCCGTGTCCCGTCGGGCGAGATGGAGGAAGGAACGTGCTGTTGCGAACTGTTCGTCAACCGCTCGGCAGCGCCGGTTGCATCCGCCGCCTGCCAGTAGAGATTCGTTGTCGGACCTCCGCGGTCCGACAAGAACGCCAGCCGTCGACCGTCCGGTAACCAGACTGGGGTCCGGCTTATCCCTGGGCCAAAGGTCAGGCGACTCAACGTCTCGCGCGCGAGATCCCAGACCCAGATGTCACCCTCCTGTTGGCTGTTGCGGATGTCGAGCGCCACCCGCGTCCCGTCCGGGGATATACGGGGATAGACGTATCCGCGCGGGGGAATGTTGATTGGCTCCTCACGTCCCTGCCGGTCCACCCAGACCAATGTGCGTTGGGGGCTCTGGGTAACGTCCTGGATGTAGACGAGCGTGCCATCCCGTGCCAGGGCGAAGCTGGCCGTGCCCCCGGTTTCAATCTTGACGCTCTCCATGATCGGAACCGGATTTCCGATGACGTGGAGACTATCCGGATCGAAGCGAACAGCGCGCAAGGCCCCAGCCACGGCATAGACGAGGTGGCCTGACGCGGCGTAGCGCGGGTTGGTTCCGCCACGAATGAGGATCTTCTGCTCGCCCGTCTGCAGGTTGAGCCCCAGAATCTGAGCGTCCTCGAGGCCGCTGGCAGGGACGCTGTCAAAGAGCACCACCTCTTCGCCGGGAAGGATATCGGGTCGCCCGTGGGCCTCTCCCTTCTGCTGGTCGGGTGTCGTCAACGGCTCCGGGTCACCTCCACCGGCGGACACGCGCCACAGCCCTTGGTCTTGTGCTCTGTAGGAAAAAATGATCGTGTCGTCCGCGGCCCAACTCGCACCACCAAGGAATGCGGCAAGCTCGCAGATGGTGATCGCGGGACCGCCGGTGATCGCAATCTTCTTGAGCGTCTGACCGTCCGCAAAGCCCACCCACTGACCGTCGGGCGACATGAACGCTCCCCCCAGATCTCCACCGATCAGCCGGGCAGAGGCCAGTTGGTCGAGCGCACGCACATGTATCTGTCGCTGGCCCCCGCCGGTTGTGATGTAGGCAATGCGCCGGCCGTCGGCGGCAATCGCCACATCCAGGCTGTTGCCCCCTACCACGTCCGGACCCGGATGTTCCGCCGTGAGCCTGACCACGGGAGGCGTGGTCTGCCGCATCAGCGCCCAGACCGTGAGACCCACCACGACGGCGCTTACCACTGCTGCAGCGGCGCAGGTCAGTATCCATCGTCGTGCTGCAGCTGGGGCGACGGTCGTGTCCGCGTGCTGTGTTCCCGCCGGCGCGTCGAACGCGCCGTCCAGCGCGAGCCGTACGTCACCGATGTCACGCACGCGCTGCTTCGGTTCTTTGCTCAGACACCGCTGCAGCACCGCGCGGAGGACGGGCCGCACCGTGGCCGGGAGCGCCGCCCAATCGGGCTCTTTGTGGATGACCGCGCCCAGGATGTCGGCGACGTCGTCGCCGCCAAAAACGCGCGCGCCTGTGAGGATTTCGTACAGCACGCAGCCAAATGCCCAGATGTCGGTCCGCTTGTCGACCACCTTCCCGCGCGCCTGCTCCGGGCTCATGTACGCTGCCGTGCCAAGGATCACGCCCACTCGCGTCCCGGCGACACTCAGCGTCGGCGAGTGAGACACGTCAGCTGCGCCTCCGTCGCCTTCGACGGCTTTGGCAAGGCCGAAATCGAGCACCTTGACCACACCGTCGGCACGCACCTTGATGTTGGCCGGTTTCAGATCGCGATGGACCATGCCGCGCTCGTGCGCCGCTTCGAGCGCATCGGCGATCTGCCGCGCAATCGGCAGCGCCTCATCGACCGGAATCCCCGCGGGGCCGGAAGGACCAGCCCTACGTTCAAGCATGTCGGCGAGGGTCGGTCCCTCGACCAGCTCCATGACGAGCGCCTGCACGCCGTCGCCCTCCTCGAACCCGTGAATCGCCGCGATGTTCGGATGGTTGAGCGAGGCCAGGACCTGGGCTTCCCGCTTGAAGCGAGCGAGCCGATCAGGATCGGCCGCGAAGAGATCCGGGAGAACCTTCAGCGCGACATCCCGCTTCAGGCGCGTATCCCGCGCGCGGTAGACCTCCCCCATGCCCCCGGCGCCAAGGAGGGCGGTGATCTCGTAAGGCCCGAGCCTTGTACCGGCGCTCAGTGACATGGCAGTCGTGGAAGGCGATCTCCTGAATCCTCAGGTCTCAAATCGCAAATCACCAAATGCACCAAGGCCCATCCGGCCCGCGCGAATCAAGCCGGTAATCTCGTATGGACCGAGCCGCGTGCCGGCAGTCAGCGACATTGGACGGAGACGTTGTCGTTGAGCGATTGCGATTATACGAGAGCCCACGTGTTCAGAACTGCCATTCCCCAAGGCGCCACGAGGTGACAAGAACTACGTACTCACGCGTGTGATCGCTGGATTTCCTTCGAAACTCACCTGGGCACGTCCCTCGCTTCCACGTGGCAGCCAGGAGGGACGATGGTACGATTGAGGCTGGGGCCGTGAGCGGTATTCGGTGAGAAGCTGCTGGACCTTGCGAACCTTGCGGCGGCCGCTCTCGTCTTCAGTCAGTTCGTGGAGCGACGGCCGCTGTCCGGGTCGATCATTCTGGCGGGTGTGGCGATCTGGTTCGGAATCGTCTCGATAGCGCTTTGGCTGATGGGAGCATGGCAATGGAAAACGCCTTCGGCATCCTGATTGGCATCGCCCTTGTGGCGGCAGTCATCGCACTGCTCGACTGGATGGGGCGCCGGAAGGACCGGCAGTCGCACAATCGCGCCGCGTAGGTTCACGTCTCGGAACCGGATCGCCCGACGCATCGAGACGGTTCAAGTCGAGTGCTGGCGCTGCAAGCCCCTTCCCGTGACAGAGGTCCAGATTCGAACGGTCCGAACGACGTGAACGATCCGAACGACCCGAACGACCCGAACGACCCGAACGACAAGGTCACTGCTCCAGGTCATCCGTAAGCCCACCGAACGCTCCTCGCACGTCAGGGCACCCGCCTTGCACCACGTCGGGTGGATTGAATTCCTGACGTGGGAGGACATACCCATGAGATCTGATCACAGTGCGCCGATCCGGCGGCTCGAGCGGCTGTCGAGGATGCGGGGTTACGACGTGGCGCCGAACGAGCCCGACCCCCGCGGGTGGACGGTCATCAACCACGACAGACGCCGCGTGGGTGAGGTCAAAGATCTGATCGTCGACGCCGAGCGAATGGTCGCGATATACCTCGACGTCGAGCTCGACACCAAGCTGTTCGACTTGTGGAATGACGACCCTCACGTGCTCGTGCCGGTGGAGCGAGCCCATGCGGAGGGACGCAGGGTCGTCGTCGGCGAAATCGGCCCCGCTTGGGTCAGTGCGCTCCGAACGGCGCGGGAGACCCGTGATCGCGAGTTCTGGGACCGCTGGTGGCATCCGGTAGAGCCGGACGTGGCTCGACGCGGCCCGCACATCTCGCGTCGCGCGCATCACGACGCATTGGATCGGGCGCTCGATGATGTCCGGCCCGGCGAGACGGTTCGCATTCCGGTGGTCGAAGAGGAAATCGTTGTCGAGCGGCGACCGGTTTCGAGAGAGGAAGCGCTGCGAGAGGACTACGTGACGAACCGGGCGGCCGACGAACCGCCCTTGCAGAGGTGACGCATGGACGAAATTGCCGTTGTCAAGCGGCGCACGCGCATCTGGCCCCTCGTGCTCATGCTGCTCCTGGTGGCGTGTTTCGTGCTCACAGCCCTCTGGATGATGGGTTACTTCGAACCCACGACCTTCGAGTTCAATGCGCTCGTCGCTCCCATGGGAGGCGCGTCGATAGCAGCCGTGTAAGTCAGGTCGTTGCCGGGGCGAGTTCCGACGTGCAGTTCGGGCACCGTCGGGCCTTGATCGAGATCGTCGACGCGCAGTAGGGGCATTCCTGCGTCGTCGGAGCCATGGCCGTGGGCGGTGTCTCGAACGCGCCCTTGATGCGATTGACCTGTTTCACCACCAGGAATACAGCGAACGCGACGATCAGAAAACCAATGATGTCGTTGATGAACTGGCCGTAGGCAATCACTGGAATCCCCTGGGCCTTCGCCTCGGCCAGCGATGCCGGGATTCCCTTCGACGTGTCGAGCACCTGGAACAAGCTGGAAAAATCCACTCGCCCGATCAGCAGGCCGAGCGGAGGCATGAGCACGCCCTCGACCAGGCTCGTGACGATCCGTCCGAATGCCGCGCCGATAATCACGCCTACCGCAAGGTCGATGACGTTGCCTCGGGCAATGAACTCGCGGAACTCCTTCAGCATCGGTTTTCCTACAACTAGGGCGCGGCTTCACGCCGCGCCAGGCGGGTCGTAAAGGCCCGCCCTACTGGTGAATCCGCCTCAGTTCGTTCCCGCCTTGCCGACGAACCTCAGGAAATCGCTCCACGGCACGGCGCGCCCATGGAGCGCGGCAATCGTCGCGACATCCAGCTTGTACGCCGTCACGTTGTTGTACAGGTTCACCGCGGCAGGCGGCGGTGTTGCCGGCATCTGGGCGTCGGGCGCAGGCGGCGTGTAGATGTCCGCTTCGACGAGGATCCGCTCCCGCGGCAGATACGCCATCAGCATCCCCTCCGCGTGCGGGCTCCCCTGGACGTAATACACGTCGAGGTTCCGCGTCCCGTCGCTGATGGTGCTCTTCATGTCGACGGTCTCGAGCTGGTACCCCTCGGCGAACTCGGTCGGCGGATAGAGCGACAGGCGATCCGGCTCGAGCGTGCGCGCCGCGTAGGTGAGCACTTCCTGCTTGTAGAAATCGCGGTTGCTGTGGTGCGTCACGACCGTGGCGCCCTCGTGGAACGCCGCGCGGATACCCCCGAGATGGTCGAAGTGATGGTGCGAGTTCACCACGTACCGGATCGGCTTGTTCGGGATCGCCTTGTACACCGCCTCGATCACCGCGAGCACGCGCCGCTCGTCCTGCGGCGCCTCGACGAGCGCCGTGAAGTCGCGGAACTCGACCGCCACGCTGTGGTGGGATCCGCCGGCGAGGTAATAGACGCCTTCGGCGAGCTTCGTGGTCTGCACCTGAACGGGCGGGACCGTCGCCTTCTGCGCGTCCTGGGGCGCGGCGATCGGCTCACCGCAGTCGTTGATCCGGAGGTCCTTGACGTTGAAGGTCAGCGAGTTGTGTCCGCCGTTGTAGTTGGGCGGCTGCGTCTCGTCGTCCCAGTCGGTGTGGTGGTGGAAGTTGCCCGGGAACTTGACGCCCATGACGTCGCGCCACTGGGTGTATTCGCCTTCCTGGTTCATGTCGCCGCGGACCGGATTCGGAATCCAGGTCTGGACGCGCTCCACCAGGTTCTGATCGTTGATCGTGGCGTTGACGCGGTACTTGCCGAGCACCGTGATCGAGATGATGTTCAGACGCCGCTGCCGGGTGGCGCTCAGGCCGCCGAGCGCGCCGCTCTCATAGCGCGTGATGAGCACCGGATTCGCGCCGGGCGCCATCGCCGCCTTGATGAAGCCGTGCGGGTTGAGCCAGAGGTCGAGCTGCCGCAGCTCGGCCGCGGCCGGCTGAGGCACCGTGTTGGTGACCTGCAGGTTCCACGCGACCTTGTCGGCAACGAACATCAGCTGCCGCTGCTCGCCCTGAATCGGAATGCCGCCGCCGCCGCGGGCGGGATTGTTGCCCTGGCGGATGACGCGCTCCTCGCGCGCGGCCCGCTGCTCGTAGTTAATCGTCCGGGTGTAGCTCGCCAGCTCGACGCGGGCCCAGTCGTCGCGGATGTCGTAGTTCTGGCCCACGATGCCGACGTACCCCGACCCGGTGTAGGTGACGCACCGGAGATTATTCGTGCCCATCGCCTGCGCGGCGGCCTGAATCACGGCCTGCGCCGTCTGGGCCCCGGCCGCGGCCGGCGCCGCCATCGTCAGCACAACCAACAGTGCAACATATAGTGCGATCCGTCTCGCCATTTGTGATTTCCTCCTCGGAGAACTTGCGCGCGGAGAACTCTACCATGAGGGACGGTGCATGCGCCGCCCGCCTGGCGCTACCAGCCGACCGCCTGTCCATCCTTCCGATGATCGGATCCGGCGCGATACACGCCGTTCACGGGCAGGTCGTCGGTGATGCTGCGCCGGTCGGCGGTCGGTTCGGGAAGGGCGGGATCCCGCGTGAAGAGGATCCCCTGGTAGCCGCCGACCGAGCCGCCGTCCACGGCCTGGACCACATGTCCCTTCGCGCGCAGCGCGGCGCCCACCACCTGGAAGAGACTCGCCTCGAGTGAGAGGACGTTGGCGCCCTGGTTGTGCGTGACGCGCGCGGCGTCGGTCGTCATCTGCACGTTCATGCCGAGGTCGATCAGGTTCAGCATGTGCTGGGCGTGCGACTCCGGCTGGACGCTCCCGCCCATGTTGCCGAA
>DATCJA010000084.1:0-63474 GCA_036507475.1 Vicinamibacterales bacterium | reverse complement strand
GTCAGAACAGCACATTGATACCGGTGGAAAACCGGAAGCCCGCCAGGTCGATCGGATCGAACCCTTCGTAACTCCGCTGGAGTGGAGCCGATGCCCATAGATAGCGCCCTTCGGTCGCCAGGAACACGCGTCTGGCAATCCTGACGTCGACGCCGCCAAAGACGTGAGCGCTCGGGGTCCATCCGCGCGACGAGAGCCTGTCTCTGAAGACGGTGCGCCGCGTGCTGAGCACGTCGATGAAATCGCCGTCCTGCTGAAAGCGGTACCAGAGCATGCCGCCGCCGGCGCCGACGGTGGGTACGACCCGCCGCGGAATCCAGGCCAGCCGGCTCACACTTTGCCCCCGCGGAGCAAGCGCGACTCGAACGCTGCCGCTCAGGTTGGCTTCGGTCAGCTGGGTGTCCTGCGTAATCGGCTGGCGGTTGTTGTCAACGAAGTCACGATACTCGGACGTCGTCTTCGCGTCGCTGAACTCGAAGCCGAACAACGCGTCGACGCGCGGCGAGACGGTTAGAGCCACATCAACGGCGAATGCCGGCGCGTTGAAATCTCCTTTGTCGATCGTGAGCTCCTTCTGAATGAACTCGAACACGTCGCTGCCGGCCCGCGCAAACACCCAGCTCGCACGGACCCCAATCGAGCCGTGCGGTTGGCCGAACAGGAAGTCGGGCGCTGGACGCGTTTGCCGAGGGGCAGGCGGAGGATCGTTCTGGTCGGCCGCACCGGCAACGGCCACCTCGTCCGAGAGCAGGACGAAACAGAGCGCGACGAGCACGCGCGTCATGAGATGAAAGCGCCTTGGGGGATGACCTCCGCGTTACCTCGTACCGGCCGCCGTCGCGTCAGCGAGATCGTTCCTGATGACTTTTCCACCCTTCATCACGAACTTCACGCGTTGCAGTTCAGTGATGTCGGCAATCGGATCCGCTGAGACGGCAACCACGTCGGCGAACTTGCCCTTGGTGAGGGAGCCGATGTCGCGCTGCCACCCCATGACTTCCGCGTTGACAATCGTTCCGGACTGAATCGCTCTCACCGAACCCATGCCGGCGCGTTTGGCGAGCCACTCGAACTCGAGCGCCTGCCCACCGTGCACGAGCGTGGAGCCGTCAGCGCCGCTGCCGACCATCACCTTGAGCCCTTTCGTTGCCGCCCCCATCCTCACGGCCCGCTCGAAGATCGGAATCATGCGGAACTTGCCGCCGGTGTTCTTGGCGTCGTTGTCGTCCATGTAGGGCTCGGTGTAGCGGACGAAGGTCGGATCGTAGGCGAGTCCCTTGCTGACCATCGTGTTGAGCTGCTCCTGTGTGAGGCCGTAGCCGTGCTCAACGACATCGCAGCCGGCCGTGATCGTGTTCTGCAGCCCCTCGCCGCCGAAGCTGTGGCAGGCCGTCTTGCGACCGAGTCGATGCGCTTCGTCCACGAGCGCCCGCAGGACCGGCAGCGGATAGGTGAGCACGTATTGCGCTTCGCCCGTCGCCGTAAACGAGTAATTTCCTGTCGGGTAGAGCTTGATCCAGTCGACGCCCCGTTCGGCATGCTCTCGAACCGCGGCTCGTGCTTCTTCGACGGATCGGATCGTGATGGCGGCGCGCGGGTTCACCTGTACGCCTGGGACCGCGGGCTTGGCCTCCCATCTGATGCCCCGGCCCGCGACCTGAAACCTGGGACCGTCGACGTCACCCAGGTTGATCGCGTTGCGGATGTCCACGTCGCCGTAACCGTTGCCGTGCGATCCCATGTCCCTGGCCGCCGTAAATCCTCCGCGCAGGTCGGCCTGCGCATTCTGGATGGCGATGAGCGCGGCGCGCTCCGCCGTCATGGTGGGTGGGTTCGTGTCGTACATGTGCGAGTGGCTGTCAACCAGGCCTGGGAGTACTGTCGCGCGGCTCAGATCGATCACCGGCGTCCCTGGCGGAATTCGGACCTGACCTTCCGGTCCCACCTCGCTGATGCGCTCGCCGGAGACGAGGACAACTTGTTTCGTCAGCATCTGACCGGTGACGCTGTCGAACAACCGACCGGCACGGATTGCAGTCGTGCGAAGAGCGGCCGGAGGACACTGCAGCACGCCGCCATCGGGCCTGACGCAGGGGCGCTCGCCGGCAAATCGCCACGGCGCGGGTGCGAGCTGAGGCGCGGGCGTCGCAGGCGCCTGCGCGGACAGGAGGGCAGATCCCAGCGCCGAAACAATCAACGCGGTCGCGAGGCCTGCCGCAAGAACGACACTCTTACGAACCATGGTGTGCCCTCCGGTTTCGAGTGTGATGGCTCAGGTAAGGACGCGGCCCGTATCATACGCCTCGGTGGATGACCTTAGCGGCTATGGGCTCTAGGCTCTGGGCTTTGGGCCTTGTGACTTGTGACTTGTGACTTGTGACTCGTGCCCCCAGAATAAGGGGCGCCACAGTTGTAAGGCGGGCTTCAGCCCGCCCAAGGAGTCTGAAATGCGCGTCATACAGTCTCTGGACCGCTATACGGCTTCTTACGAGAATTTCGTACGCGTTGCGTGCCTATACGTCGAGCCGCATACCGGTCCTAGGCGCGCGGAGCGCGCCAAGAGATGCTGGCCAACCAGCCGAGGGGCGCTGACGGGGATATCAAGGGGCAGGACCCCTTGGCTGGTCCTCTCGCTGTTGGTCATCGCGATCTGCGCGTCTGCGAGGCCCGATGCCGTTGACGCGGTCATTCGAGGAGTCGTTACCGACAACGGTGGTAAGGCCGTTGCGGGCGCCCTGGTCAAGGCGACTCAGAACGCCAGGAGTCTGTCGAAGTACACGGCAGCCGATGGACGCTACGAGTTGACGGTGGCGCCTGGGCAATACACCGTGTCCGCCGAAGCGTTCGGTTTCGCGGTCCAGCGGTTGTCCAAGGACACGGCTGCAGATGCCGCGCTGAATTTCCGCCTGACGCCAAGCTGGAGCGTGGCGCAACTCACCGGCGCGGACGTCGATCTCCTCATTCCGGATCACCCGGCGACGGAACTATTGAAGTCGGCGTGCATCAACTGCCACGCGCTGGACGTGATGCTGAAGCACCGGGGCTTTACCGCGGCGCAGTGGAGAGCGCTGGTCGAGAAACCTATGACGCAGCGGATTGGCCGCGGTCCGTATGCCGCGAGCGAGGCGGAATGGAAGGCGCTGACGGGCGAGCTGGAGCGGCTGTTCGGCCCCAAGGCGCAGTACTTCGGACCGAACGCCGAGCCGCCGACACCCGAACAGCTCCGACGCCCGACGCTGTCACCCGAAGTGGCGAAGGCAACGTTCGCCGAATACCGGTTGCCCAACCCGCGCTCGATGCCACACAGCCTCACGGTGGATGGCGCCGGAAAGGTCTGGCTCGCCGGGTGGGATAGCGCCACCAACGCGGTCCTCCGCTTCGATCCCACGACGCAGAACTTCAAGACGTATCCCGTGCCGACGCCGAACGCTGTCCCGCACACGCCGTGCATCAGCAAGGACGGGCGCGTCTGGATGGCGCTCAACAGCCGTGGCGTGGCGAAAGCGGCGATGATCGATCCGAAGACCGACACGCTGGTCGAGATCACGTGGGCCGACAAGGCGCCAGGAACGCACAACTGTCAGGAGGATCGCGACGGCAATCTGTGGTTCTCGTCGCTCGGCGAGACCGATGAGGGCTTCTACGTTTACAACCCCGGAACGAGGCAGTTCCGCAGCTACAAGTACCCGCTACCGGCCGCGTATCCGCCTGGATCAAAGGCGCTGCGCGACCGTGCAGAAGGCGACCCGCTGCCGCCGGTGCGCGCCGGACTGTACGACGCGAAAGTGGATTCGACCGGCAGGGGCTGGGGTGTGACGTACTCGATGGGCATGATCGTGAGCGTCGATCCAAGAACCGGTGAGACGAAGGAGTACTTCGCACCCGACACGCCGCACATCCGTGGTGTCTTCGTCGATTCGAATGACAACGTGTGGTTCGGCGGGTTCGACAATCACAAGCTCGGCAAGCTCGACCCACGAACAGGGCAGTTCAAGTTCTATCAGCCTCCCACGTTGAAGGCCTCGCCTTACGGCTTCGTTCAGGATCGGCAGACGGGGTACATCTGGTTTGGCGATCTGAACGGCAACAACATGACCCGCTTCGATCCGAAGACGGAAACGTTCGTGGAATATCCGTTCCCCAGCCGGAACGTCAATCCCCGGCTCGGCATCGGCATCGATCCGCAGGGGCGGATCTGGTTTACCGAATTCATGAACGGATACATCGGTGTGCTAGATCCGGGCGACCGCGCGCAGCTGACGAGTTCTCGGTAAAGGCAGTAGGCGGTAGGCAGCGTGCCCTTCGGAGGTGGTCAGGACACCAAGTAGGGCGGTCCTTTCGGACCCGCCTGGGGTGGGCCTTCACGGTGGGTGGAATCACGCGCCGTGTTGGCGGAACCGGAAGATATGCGGTGTGCTGCGGTGTCGTGCCCTGCGGTGCAACCGGCTACACGTGTCCGTGCCCGGACTGTCTGTCGCGCCGGCGCGCCAGCCAGTCGAGCAGCCAGATGGTCCAGGCGACAACGAGAATGCCAGCCATGATGATGAGCGCATTCGTCATGCCTTATCCTCCGCGATAATCAGCGCGAATATGAGGGCACCTGCCCAGGCCATAATGGCAGCGACGAGCACCGGCCACGACGCTCTCGGTTCCCCGAGGGCGAATCCGATGACGATGGCCCCGGTGATGAGATTCATTACGCCCGGCACTTTGTCGGCCAACACGTCGCGCTGGCGCTGTCCCAATCGTAGCATCGTCGTCACCGTGGCCTGCCTGAGTGCGAGAGGCGTGCCGCGCCGGTTTCCGCTGTTTTCCGGCGCCGGGTCGGCGCGGGCATACGTTTTTGCCGTACACGGGCGGCCGAGAGTGGGCAATTATTGAAACGCTGATGACGCTCGCTCCTGGCGCGTGTATCGGTCCCTACGAGATCACCGGCACGATCGGCGCGGGCGGCATGGGCGAAGTGTATCGCGCGCGCGATACGCGGCTGAAGCGCGAGGTCGCGCTGAAGATTCTGCCCGAGTTGTTTGCCGCCGACCCTGAGCGGCTTGCGCGGTTTCAGCGTGAAGCCGAGGTGCTCGCCTCGCTGAACCATCCCAACGTCGCGGCGATTTACGGCCTCGAAGAAGGTCCGCCTGAAGCCTCAGGTCCGGCTAGAGCCGGACACTACGTACGGGCGTTGGTCCTGGAGCTTGTCGAAGGGGAGACGCTCGCGGAGCGGATCGCGCGCGGAGCGATTCCCATAGACGAGGCGTTGCCTATCGCGCGCCAGGTTGCTGAAGCGCTCGAAGCCGCGCACGACCATGACGTGATTCACCGCGATCTGAAGCCCGCCAACATCAAGATCACGCCCGGCGGGCGGGTCAAGGTCCTTGATTTTGGACTGGCCAAACTGATCGAGCCCGGATCCCGGATCCCGGATCCCGGATCCCCGATCCCGTTATCATGATCCGTCTCCATGCCAGGCCCCCTGCGCATAGCCTTTCTCGGCTGCGGCTTCATCACGCGCGTACACAGCCGGCATCTGCGCGCCCTGAGCGGCGATGTCGTCTGCAGCTATGCAAGCCGCGACCGCGCGAGGGCAGAGACGTTCTGCCGAACCTTTCGCGGCGCCGCCGTCTATCCAAGCTACACAGCGGCGATCGAGGCATCCGATGTGGACGCTGTGGTCATTGCCGTCCCTCCGCGTTTTCATCTCGATCTGACGCTGCAGGCGCTTCAGCGAGGCAAGCACGTCCTCGTCGAGAAACCCGCGTATCTGCGCATGGCCGACTACCGTGCCGCGATGGACGCACGGAACAGAGCGGGGCGCGTCGTCTGCGTGGGTGAAAACGATCATTACAAGCCGCTTGCCGTGTGCCTGCGCCGTCTCCTGGCGGAAGGCGCCCTCGGCGAGATGGTGTTCGCCCATTTCACGAGCATCGTGCAGCGGCTGAAGTCGGCAGACGACTGGCGCAACGACGAGACGATGGCCGGTGGCGACGCCTTCTTCGAAGAGGGGATTCACTGGCTGCACCTGGCGGCCAGCCTTGGGCCGACAATCACGATGGTGCACGGCTATCGGCCATCGATCTCCCGCGATGGTCCGGACCGGCGTGTCAAGAGCATGATGGTCGCGTTCAAGTACGACAATCAGGCGGTCGGGTCGCTGTATTATTCGCGCGAGATACCTTCGCTGCTGCGCGGACTCAGGCTCTCCAAACTCTACGGCCGCAAGAACATCATTACGTTCGAGTCTAACGGACTCTTCGTGCTGGTCCGGGGAACCGGGTGGCCGCGCCTGATGTTTCCGGGCTTCCGCGACATCCGCGGATACAAGGCCATGTACCGTGATTTCGTGGCCGCGATTCGCAGCGGCAGTCCTCCTGAAATGAGCCTCGAACGCGCGATGGAGGATCAGAGGCTCATGGACGAGATCTACGCCAGCGTGGAACAGAACGCGGCCCTCGCGGTGGGTCAGTGAGGTTAAAAGGCAAAATGCAAGATGCAAAATGCAAAATGCAAACGGCGAAAGGTAAAGGCCAAGGTCAAAGGTCACGTCACTTGATCTGCGATCGCGCGTAGATGCGGAATCAGCGTTACGACGTCATCATCATCGGCACCGGCGCGGGCGGCGGGACGATGGCGCATGCGCTGTCAGATTCGGGCGCCCGAATCCTCGTGCTCGAGCGCGGCGACTTCGTCCCTCGAGAGGAGGAGAACTGGAGTCCCGAGGCCGTCTGGAAACACCTGCGCTACCGCGTGCGCGAGCGATGGATCGATCGCAGCGGCCAGGAGTTTCAGCCGTACACCCACTACTGCGTTGGCGGCAACACGAAATTCTGGGGCAGCGTCCTGTATCGCCTGCGGCGCGAGGACTTCCAGGCGATGGAGCATCTCGATGGTCTTTCACCTGAATGGCCCATCGACTACGACACGCTGGAGCCGTACTACGATCGCGCCGAACGTCTGTATCACGTTCGGGGGCAGCACGGCGTCGACCCGAGCGAGGCTCCGCGGCGCCCGTTCCCGTACGAGGCGGTCCCGCACGCGCGAATCATGTCGGAGATCGTCGAGCAACTGCGGCAGCAGGGGTTGAATCCCTCGTCGCTGCCGCTCGGTCTCTTGCGGCTTGGCCAGGAAGGTGGCTGCGTGTTGTGCAGCACCTGCAACTCATTTCCCTGCAAGATCCACGCGAAAAGCGACGCCGAAGCCTGCTGCATCCACGAGGCCGTACGTCGGCCAACGGTCACGCTCTGGACGAACGCGCTTGCAAGGCGGCTGGTCGCTGATTCTTGCGGTCGGAAGATCGAAGCGGTCGACGTCGAGCGGAACGGGAAGATGGTTCGCGTCGAAGCGCCGCTCGTCATCGTGTCGTGCGGCGCGGTGAACTCTGCGGCGCTGCTCCAGCGGTCGACGCACGCGAAACATCCGAACGGGCTCGCGAACTCGTCCGGCCTGGTAGGGCGGAGGTACATGGCGCATCTGGCGACCATGATGCAGAGTTTCCACCCATTTCGGCAGAACGATACTGTCTTCCAGAAGACCGTCGGGCTGAACGACTTCTATCTGCGAGGACCGGATGGGTATCCGCTCGGTCAGATTCAGTCGCAGGGACGCACGCACGGGGTGATGGCGCAGACGGTTGCGCCGTGGATTCCCCTCTGGGCGTACCACGCGTGGGTCTCGCGCGGCGTCGACTGGCTCGTCATGTCGGAAGACCTGCCCAGGAACGACAACCGCGTGATGGTGGAATCCGACGGCCGTATTCGCCTCCACTATCGGCCCAACAACATGACGGCCCACAATCGGCTGGTCAAGGAGATGAAGCGGATTCTGCGCCGCCTCGGGTTCTGGGTCGTCGTGGCGCACTCACATCGCGACCGGAACACCACTCATCAGTGCGGCACGCTCTGTTTCGGCACCGATCCGCGTTCGTCGGTGCTGGACCCCTACTGTCGCACACACGACGTGGAGAATCTGTTCGTCGTCGACGCCTCCTTCTTCCCGTCGTCGGCTGCGGTCAATCCCGCGTTGACCATCGTGGCTCAGGCGCTGCGGGTTGCCGACCACATCAGGGAAGCCCACCTCGACTAATGCAGATTGCAGATTGGTCGAGTGAAGACTGTTGTCGAATGACGATTCGTGATCGTCGGAGCAACTGCCGATTGCCGCCCGTATTCGCCCTATCGCCAATCAGTTCGACCGATCGTGATTCGGAAACCGTCAACACTCGTCAATCGAGCAATCTGCAATCGGCACTCATGGAGGGCGGTTGAGTGAGAGTCCGGTCCTTCAGCCACTGCGGCATCACCGTGTCGAATTTCAACAAGGCCGTCCAGTTCTATTGGGACGTATTTGGGTGTTCGCTCGTGGGGGTGGCCGACACGCCGCCCGAGCGTGTTCGATCGTTTTTCGAGGTCGCGGGCGAGCAGCCGCGGTGCCGAATCGGCTGGATCCGAGCCCCTGGCGGAGCAGTGCTCGAGATCTTCGAGTTTCAGCCCCGGCTGCCGCCAGAGGTTGTGCCCTGGAACCGCGTGGGGATCACGCACATCTCCTTCAACGTGAGGAATCTGCCTCGCTGGTACGACTACCTGCAGCGCAAAGGCGTAGAGTGCGTCAGCAAGCCGGAACGCTCGCCGCGCGGCCACTCGTTCTTCTTCGTCCGCGATTTCGACGGGAATCTGATCGAGATGATGGATCTCGGGTACATGTATCACGTGCTGCAATGGCTCGGACCGCTCGGCGGATGGCTGTTCAGGCGAGGGATGTACCGGAAGTACTACCGGGAAGCCGCGTGAGTGGCTCGGTGCGCATCGGGATCGATCTCGGCGGCACGAAAATCGAGGCCGTCGCGCTCGACGGCAGCGTCGAAGCGGCGCGCCTGCGCGTCGACACTCCACGAGGCGATTACCAGGCGACTGTCGACGCCATGGCGGCGCTCGTGCTCGCGCTGGAGAAGCGCGTCGGGGCTCACGGCTCCGTCGGCGTCGGCATTCCGGGGACAATGTCCCCTGAGACGGGGCTGGTCAAGAACGCGAATTCCGTATGGTTGATCGGCCGCCCCCTGCTCGCGGATCTCGAACGCGTCCTCGAGCGTCCCGTCCGCATCGCGAACGACGCGAACTGCTTCGCCGTGTCAGAAGCGGCTGACGGCGCCGGCGTCGGCGCCGAAGTGGTCTTCGGCGTCATCGTCGGGACGGGCACTGGCGCAGGCATTGTCGTGCGCGGTGAGGTGTTGACCGGTCCGAACGGGATAGCCGGTGAGTGGGGCCACAACCCGCTGCCGTCGCCGACCGACGACGAGCGTCCTGGTCCGCCGTGCTACTGCGGTCGGCGAGGGTGCATCGAGACATTTCTGTCCGGCCCTGGCATGCAAGCCGATTACGAGCGGGAGGCCGGCCATTGGCTGACGGCGCCGGAGATCGTCGCTGCCGCGCAGGCGGGCGACAGGCATGCAGTGGCGGCGCTCGAGCGGTACGAATCGAGGATGGCGCGCGCGTTGGCCGGCGTCATCAACGTCCTCGATCCTCACGTGATCGTGATCGGCGGCGGGATGTCGAAGATCGATCGGCTCTACGACAACGTGCCGGCGCTCTGGGCACCCCACGTATTTGCGTCTGCGGGCAGTCCCGAAGCCGTTCACACCCGGCTGGTGCGCGCACGCCATGGCGACGCCAGCGGCGTCCGCGGCGCCGCGTGGCTGTGGCCCGCATGCGAGCCTCAGGCTTGACGAATGGGCATCATATATTCAAATATTAATATCTAGTGGATCGTAGATGAATCCGACGGAGCTCCAGGCGCTCAAGGCGGATCTCTTCCGCGCCCTGGCGCATCCCGTTCGAATCCGCGTACTCGAGCTGCTCGCCTTCAAAGAACGGTCCGTCCAGGAGCTGCAGGACGCGCTCGGCGTCGATCAGCCGGTCGTCTCGCAGCATCTGGCCGTGCTGCGGTCGCGGCTGCTCGTCACCGCCCGGAAGAAGGGCACGCTCGCGTACTACGCCCTTCGCAGTCCGCTGGTCGCCGAACTGCTGCGCGTGTCGCGCGAGCTCCTCAGTCATCGACTCGCAGAAAGCCAGTCCATGCTCCGAGAGCTGCGTCGGGAAAGACGGCGGTAGACGTGCGTCTCTTCACCAAGATCTTCCGGACGGGGATTGTCACCGAGCCGCTCGCCGACGAGCCGCAGGGGAGCGCCATCGTCCTCGCGCGCGAAATCGACGAGCGGGCCCGCGCGCTCTTCGGACGGGCGCTGGCGATTCGGCAGGTGGATGCCGGCTCGTGCAACGGGTGCGAGCTCGAGATTGCCGGCCTTGCCGGGCCGGTCTACGACATGGAGAGATTCGGACTGCATTTCGTCGCCTCCCCTCGCCACGCCGACATGCTGCTCGTCACGGGTCCCGTGACCAGGAACATGGCCGTGCCGCTCCGAAAAACCTACGACGCCACACCAGACCCCAAGCTGGTGGTCGCGGTGGGTGACTGCGCGCGGACCTGTGGTGTGTTTGCCGGAAGCTACGCCGTAGCTGGTCCGGTCGAGAGCATCGTTCCTGTCGACGCGCATATTGACGGGTGTCCTCCCGAGCCCAGCGACATTCTTCGCGGCATCCTGACAGCCCTCGGCCGCGTGGAGCGAACGGGAGAGGGCCGCTGACGTGCCGCACGCCGTTTTCATGGTCATCGGGGCGCTCCTGGCCGGAGCGGTGTTCGCTCTGGCATGGCCGTCTCCCGCTGGCGCACGCCGGTTGTCGCTCGGTTTCGTGCTGTTGGCCTGCATTGGCGCCCTGATTTTCGGCCTCGATGCACTGCTGACGGGCATGCTGTGGACGTGGCGGTCCGACGAGCTGCTCCGTCCGATCGGCGGTGTGGCGCTTCGCGTCGATCCACTCGCGGCGTTTTTCGTGGTCATCGTGGCGGTGACGGGCATTCCGGCCTCGCTTTATGGCTTCGGTTACCTGCAGGCATTGGACGCGCGCCCACGCGGTCGCGCGATGCACGCGCTCTTGAGTGGGTTTGTTGCGGGCATGTACCTCGTCCCGCTTGCCGACAACGCGGCGACCTTTCTGTTTGCGTGGGAGCTGATGGCGGTGTCGTCTTATCTGCTGATCGTCAGCGCGCCCGACCAGGAGGGCGCCGCTGCGGCTGGCGTGTGGTACGCGGTCATGACGCATGGCGGCTTCCTTGCCTTGCTGGTTGCGTTTGTGATGCTGGCGCAGGGCGGTCCACTCGAGTTCGATGCGATGCGAGGCACTGCTCTGGCGCTGCCGTCTCATGTCCAGGCGGCCGTCGTCGTCTTGACCATTGCGGCGTTCGGCTCGAAGGCAGGGCTCGTGCCGCTCCACGTGTGGCTTCCGCGCGCCCATCCTGCCGCCCCGAGCCATGTGTCGGCGCTCATGTCCGCCGCGATGGTCAAGCTCGGTGTGTACGGCGCCATCAGGGTGCTCATCGATTTCATGCCGCCGCTTCCGCCTGCGTGGGGAGGCGCCGTGCTGGTGCTCGGCGTCGTTACCGCGCTGACCGGCGTGTTGTACTCGGTCGCGGAGGCGCATCTCAAACGCGTTCTTGCCTACAGCACCATCGAGAACGTTGGCCTCGTGTTCGTGGCGCTCGGGTTTGCGCTCCTCATGCGCGGGTACGGCTATGGCGCGCTCGCGGCCATGGGGCTCATCGTCGCCTTGCTGCACACCCTCAACCACGCCGTCTTCAAGACGCTGTTGTTTCTCGCAGCGGGAGCGATCGTGCACGGCACACACGAGTCGTCGCTGGAGGCACTGGGCGGCCTGATCAAGCGAATGCCGCACACGGCAATCCTGTGTCTGGTGGGTGTGCTGTCGCTGGCGGCAGTGCCGCCATTGAACGGCTTCACCTCGGAGTGGTTGACCTTTCAGTTGTTGATCGCGGGTGCGCGCTTCACGGCACCCACGCTCGCGATCATGTTGCCGCTCGCGCTGGCGGCGGTCGCCCTCGTGGCCGGCCTCGCTGCCGTGTCCGCCGTGCGGCTGTTCGGCATAGCGTTCCTCGCGCTGCCGCGAAGTACGAATGCAAGTGAAGCCCGCGAAGCGCCGGCGACCATGCGCTGGGCGATGGCAATACCGGCCGCGATGTGCGTCGTGCTCGGTCTGGTGCCGACGACGGCGCTCACGAGGCTGACGGCCGTCACCAGCGATCTCGGCTTGCCAATGGGTCAGCTCGACGTCGGCTTCGCGCTCGAATTGCCGCTTGTCGGCAGCCGCTTGTCGCCGGCAGGAATCGCGCTTCTCGTTGCCGCAACGGCCATCGCGGCAGCCGTCGCGTCGCGGGTCGGCCGCCGCTGGCGCACCCGTGTGGATTCGGCCTGGAACTGTGGCCGGATCGCGCAGTCGCCCCGTGCCGAGTACACCGCTGCTGCGTTTGCCGAGCCGCTGAAGCGCGTGTTCACGGGCTTTTACCGCCCGACGCAGGAGGTCACCGTCGACGTACATCCCGTGTCGCCGTACTTCGTCCGCGCCATGACCCTTCGCGCCGATTTTGCTCCGTGGATCGAGCAGGCGATGTACGGTCCCCTCATTCGTGCCGCGCACCGGCTTTCCAGCCACACCGGCCGCCTCCACACAGGGTCGATTCACTGGTACCTGGCGCTGCTGCCCGTGGCGCTGGTGCTGTTGCTGCTCGTGGCGAGGTGGGTCCAGTGATCGCTGCGGTTGTTCTCAGCGCCGGTGAGCTGATCCTGCTCGTGACGCTCGCGCCCGCCGTGGTCGGCTACGTGCGATGGTTGAAGGCGCGCCTGCAGGGTCGACGGGGCGCGGATATCTTCCAGCCGTATCGGGAGCTGCGCAAGACATTCGCGAAAGGGATGGTGATCGCAGATACCGCATCCTGGATCTTCCATGTGGTGCCGTGGGTCGTTGCCGGGTCCACCGTGGCCGCAGCCGCGCTGGTGCCGGTCGTCTCTGCGAACCATCCCACCGATCTGCTTGGCGATCTGTTCGCGCTCATGGCGCTCCTGATTCTGGGGACGATCTTTCTCTCGCTGGGCGGCCTCGATCCAGGCACGGCGTTCGGCGGCATGGGTTCGAGCCGTGAAATGACCGTCGCTGCGCTGACCGAGCCGACGCTGGCCATCGCCGTACTCGCCCTTGCGCTCACGGCTGGATCCACGAGCCTCGGCGTCATTGCCGGGACGGTGCTGGCGAATCCTTCTTACGCGATCGGGCCGGGCCACGCGCTCGCGTTGGCCGCTTTCCTGATTGCCATGCTCGCGGAAACAGGACGGCTTCCGATCGACAACCCGGCGACGCACCTCGAATTGACGATGATTCACGAGGCGATGATCCTCGAGTACTCGGGACCGTACCTGGCGCTCGTCGAATGGGCCGCAGCGCTGAAGTTGACGCTGCTCCTCGCCCTCGCTGCGAATCTCTTCATACCGTGGGGCATTGCCACGACGTCCACCCCCGGCGCCCTGGCCATCGGACTGCTTGCGCTGCTCGTCAAGCTTTCACTGCTGGCGACGCTGCTCGCGGTACTTGAAACACGTGTGGCCAAGCTGCGCCTGTTCCGTGTTCCAGAGTTGCTGGCGATGTCGTTCACGCTGGCGCTCCTGGCGGCCGCGTCGTCGTTCTTCACGAGGTAACGTGGATCCCACCTTTTCACGTCTGACGATGACCGGAGCCAGTGCGATGCTGCTGCTGGCGCTCGTCGTCCTCTGGCGTCATCACGTGCCTGCCTACGTGGCGGCGTTTCGGATGCAGTCGATCGCGCTCGCGTTCGTCGGCGCGGTCGTCGCCCGATATGGGGGCGTTCCGGAGCTCTTCTTCGTGGCTGCGCTGATCCTCGTATTGAAGGCGTGGATCGTGCCCCGGATCCTTTCCCGCATGGAGGCACGCCGCCCGGCGGACGCGGCGTTGCAGCCGCTCGTCAATACGGAGATGTCGCTTCTTGTCTCTGGAGCGCTGGCCGTGGCTGCCTATGAGCTCTCACGCCCCCTTGCTGAAGTCGTGAGCCTGCCGACACGTGGCGGGCTCCCGATCGCTCTGGCGCTCATCATGGTGAGCTTGTTCGTCGTTGTCAGCCGTCGCCAGGTGATTGCCCAGATCGTTGGATTTCTCATGCTTGAGAACGGTATCGCCCTGCTCGCCCTCCTCGGGGCGTACGGCGTTCCGCTCGTGGTGGAGCTGGGCGTGTTCCTCGATGTGCTGATGGGAGTCCTCGTCATGCAGGCGCTGGTGCCACGGATGCGACGGACGTCGGGCGGCTGAGTGGCCGTGACTGCGCCTATGGATGTCGTTCTTGTTGCGGCGCTCCTGGTTCCTCCGGTGTCAGCGGCCCTGGTGGCATTGCTCGCGAGTCGCAGACCTGCCGCGGCCGCTTGGTACAGCGCAGTCGCGATGCCGGTATCGGCGGCGGCGGCAGTCGCAATCGCAATACGGCTCGCGTTTGGCGGCGCTCCAGTCGTGGTGGGACAGGCGTGGCGGCTCGACGCCCTGTCGGCGCTGCTCGCGCTGCTGATCGGCCTCGTGACGACGCTTGCCACATGGCTTGGCCCGGGTCTCAATCGCCAGAGCGTGCCTTCTTCTGAGACGCGCCCCTTCCGAGTCTACGCGGGCCTGTTCGCATTCACGATGCTGGTGGCTGTCAGCACGAGCAATCTGGGTGTGATGTGGGTTTCGATTGAGGCGACCACCGTCACCTCCGCGCTGCTGATCCCCTTGCGTCGGACGCAGGCCGCGATCGAGGCGTCCTGGAAGTACTTGCTCATCGGCTCGGTCGGCATCGCGCTCGCCTTTACCGGGACCGTGCTGGCGTTCGTTGATTACGCCAGCACCGGTCGCGACCCGGCGGTAGCGCTGCAGTGGATGGCGCTGGTCGCCGCCGCACCCTCACTGCACCCGGAAGTGGCCCAGCTGGCGTTCGTATTCCTGCTGGTCGGTTTCGGCACGAAAGCGGGTCTCGCGCCGATGCACACGTGGCTGCCCGACGCGCATTCGGAAGCGCCGGCGCCGCTCTCAGCGATGATGTCGGGAGTGTTGCTCGCGGTTGCGCTGTATGCGATCGCGCGGTGGAAGGCCGTGGTCGATCTGGCAATCGGTTCGGCATTCACGGACACGATGCTGCTGGTGGTGGGCACGGTCACCGTCTTTGTAGGCTCGGCGAGCCTCTTGTCCCAGACCCAATACAAGCGCCTGCTGGCCTTCTCCAGCATCGAGCACATGGGCCTGGCGTGCTTTGCGCTGGCGCTCGGTCCGCTCGGAGTGTTTGCCGCCCTGCTGCATGTCACCGGTCACGCGCTCGCCAAGAGCGTTGCGTTCCTGCTGTCGGGGCGAATCTACGATCGCTATCGGTCGGCGGATATCGACCACGTCCCAGGATTGCTCGGCACGTCACCCCCCACAGGCATCCTGTTTCTCGCCGCAGTCCTTGCGCTGGCGGGGCTTCCTCCTTTCAGTCTCTTTCTCTCGGAAATCTTGATCGTGCAGGCGGCATGGTCTGCCGGTCATCCGTTGCTGACGGCGTTGGTGCTCCTGCTGATTCTGTTGGCGTTCGCCTCGCTGCTCACGCACGTCCAGCACATGTTGTTCGGCGAGGCCCCGGCGGATGTCGCGCGGGATGAAGGCGGCCGGCTGCGGCTCGCCGTGCTCGCCGTGCCCTTGGCCATGCTGGTGTGGATCGGCGTGGCGCTGCCGGAGCCGCTGCGGATGTTACTCAGTCGGGCTGCGGAGGTGGTCGGTCGGTGAACGTGGAACATCAACACCCGCTCGAGCGGGTTGTGACGGGAATCACGGGCGTATCGATTAACCCGCCTGAGAAAGGCGTGTGGCGGGCGGTCGTCTCGTCCGCCGAGTTGCCCCGCCTGGTAGAGATCGTCGTCAGGCAGTACAACGGAAGTGTCTTGCTGGCCGCGGGCGAGGATCGCCCGCGTGAGAATGCCCTCTACGTCCATTACCTCCTCGGCTTTCAGCCCGAAAGTGCCGAGAGCGGATCGCGCGGTGGGTGGGAGCTTCTGCACATTGCAACACGGCTATCCCGCGAGCTCCCGACCGTGCCGTCTCTGGCCGGCGTGTCTTTTCCAGCCTCGAGGTTCGAACGCGAGATGCGCGATCTCCTCGGAGTGCATCCCGCCGGTCACCCGGACCCACGCCCGCTGGTCCGGCACGGCTTCTGGCCTGAGACGTTCTACCCGCTGCGGCATGATGCGGCGCCACCGGCGTTCAGCGACGACGGGCGTCCGTTTCCCTTTACGGAGGTTGAAGGAGAGGGTGTGTACGAGATCCCGGTTGGACCGGTGCACGCGGGCGTCATCGAGCCAGGTCACTTCCGCTTCAACGTGCTGGGCGAAACAATCCTCAAGATGCGCGCCCGCTTGTACTTCACCCATAAAGGGACGGAGCGCCTCTTTCTCGGCCGCCTTCCGAATGACGCACTTCCGCTGGCCGAACGCATTTCCGGAGATACGAGTGTCGGCCATGCGATGGCGTTCTGTCAGGCGATTGAGGCGCTCGCGGACGTGCAGATACCGAGGGCCGCGAAGGTTGTGCGGACCATCGTCCTCGAGTTGGAGCGTCTCTACAACCACATGGCCGACGTCGGGGCCATCATCGGCGACACGGGGTTTCCGGTGGGGCAGGCGCACTGCCTCCGGTTGCGGGAGCGCCTGCTCCGCTTGAACAAGGACATCGCGGGCCATCGCCTGCTGCGCGGGGTTGTTGTTCCCGGAGGTGTCGCTCTCCAGCAAAAAGGGCTCGACCCTGGCATCGTGTCGGCGGTCGACCAGATCGTGCGGGACTTCGAGGAGGTCGTCCAAATCTGCCGCGACAATACGCTCGTCGCGGACCGACTCGAAGGCACCGGGCGGCTGCCGGCGGAAGTCGCGCGCGATTTCGGCGTTGTCGGTTACGTGGCGCGCGCGTGTGGTGTGTCGCACGACGCGCGCAGGGATCTGCCATTCGCGGCGTACGAGTGGCTCGATGTGGCGCCTGTTGTCGCGCAGGGCGGAGACGTGGAGGCGCGTCTGGACGTCCGAGTTCGAGAAGTGCGGCAGGCCACCAACATCATCGCGCAGGTACTTTCAAAACCGGTCCCTACCGACCATCGCGTCGACATCGGGGCCCTTCCGGCCTGGACGCCCGCGTTCGGAGTAGTCGAGGCGTGGCGGGGAAGGCTCGTTCACATGGTGATGGTTGACGAGGACGGCCGGTTGCACCGCGTGAAGGTCGTCGACCCCTCGTTCTTCAACTGGCCGGCGCTCGCGCGGGCGCTCGACGGGAACATCGTCCCCGACTTCCCGCTGTGCAACAAGTCGTTTAACGCATCGTACTCGGGCAACGATCTTTGAGTCGGCGCCGGTGCGAGCGGCTGAGGCGCGGCGGTGCGATCGCATTGTCTCTCGTTGGTGCGCGCTAACGCTGGTCGGAGCGATCCCGCGGCGTCATTCTCGTCCCGCTAACGGCAACGAATGAGCCGCGCGCCACAGCGACACAATCGCCGTAGATGCTCGGCGCGTCGGTTCCATTCGATGTTAGACAGCGAGCCTCAGCCGGCGGTATCGTAGATCGCAGGAACCGCCCATGCACAACGAATTTACAGCAGTGTTCGAACGGGATGGCGATTGGTACGTGGCGTATTGCCCAGAAATTCCGGGCGCCAACGGGCAGGGGCGCACCAAGGAAGACGCGCGGCGGAATCTTGCTGAGGCGATTTCGCTCATTCTGGAGGACCGTCGTGAAGATGGCCTTCGCGGCGTGCCTCCAGACGCTGAACGTGAGACGGTGACCGTGAAGTGAAACGGAGCACCCTTCTCCAGCACCTGCGTCGGCACGGGTGCGTGCTCAAGCGAGAAGGCAGTTCCCACTCCCTGTGGACCAACCCACAAACTGGTGCCGTTGAGCTGTTCCGCGCCACACTGAGATTCCCAATAAGCTTGCTCGGAAGATTTGCCGAAATCTGGGCGTCCCTGAGATCGGCAAAGAGTAGGTTCCACTGCCTCACGCATTGGCGCTGAAGGTTCGACGTAACTCATGACGTTGAGAATGATCCCGTTTGGATCCGCCACGAAAAGGCGCCTAGCACGATCCATGTCGCCGCTCGCAAGCTGGAACTTTGTGCGCGGAGGGAAAAGACGGTGATAGGATTTTTCGGGCGTGAACGGGAGAAGCCGATGAGTTATCGAGGTCGTGTTTCAACGGCTCTGTCAGCGCTGGTCGTCGCTGTGTCGCTGGTCGTCGAACCGCTCACGGCGCAGGCCCAGGCGGCGAAACCCTTCACTCCGCCGCCGTCGGCGTACAACCCGCCCCGCACCCCCTGGGGAGACCCGGATCTGATGGGGGTCTGGGACTACCAGTCGGTGATCCACATGGAGCGGCCAGACGACCTGGCCGGCAAAGCGAGGTTTGCGAACGACGCCGAATACGAAGCATGGGCCAGGGTCAACGCGCCAAACCGGGACTCCGAAAAAGGCGTCGGTGCGTACAACGAGTTTTGGAACGACCGGAACTTCGTCAAGAACCTGAACACGTCGCTCATCGTCGACCCGCCCAACGGAAAGTATCCTCCCTTGACGCCCACGGCGGAGCAGCGACAGAAGGAGATTCTCTCCAGGGCGCGCGAACTCGCGTCATGGGAGGATTACCACGCGTTGGCGCGATGCATCGCTTCTCAGACGCCGAACGCGCCGCAAGCGTACAACAGCGGCACGTACGTCATGCAGGCGCCGGGATGGGTGCTGATTGTCCGGGAGCGGTTGGACACGCGCATTATCCCGCTCGATGGACGCCCACACATCGGCCAGAACATCCGGCACTGGAATGGAGACCCGGTGGGCCGTTGGGAAGGCAACACGTTGGTCGTTGAAACCAGGAATTTCACGGACAAACAGCGACTGGGTGGCGGCTCCGGGGCGAGCGTTCCGGCAGGTATCCCATTTGGGAACTTCCAGTTGACTGAATACTTCGTGCCAGTCAGCCCCAATCGAATCGAGTACTACGCCACAATCAACGATCCCACGACGTGGACGAGTCCCTGGACGTTCAATCTGCCATGGGAGAGGGATGACGACTACAAGCTCCTCGAGTACGCGTGCCACGAGGGCAACCACGCCCTCGCGAACTCGCTGCGTGGTGAGCGCGTGCTCGAAGCCGAGGCTGCGAAGAAACGCGAAGCCGGGAAATGACCGCGGCGCTCTCGGGACGAGCGACAGCCCGTCGAGGAGATACGGCCGCTATGTGCAGTCAGATGAGACATTCGACCACGGCAATGGCCGCCGGTGTGGTGATGGCACTGGTGTGTCTCGCCGCGGCATGGCCCGCGGCTCAGAGTCCCCTGCCGCAGAATCAGATTCCCCGTACGCCGGACGGCAAACCCGACTTGAACGGCATCTGGCAGGCAATGAACACGGCGAACTACGACCTCGAGGATCACGGCGCCGGACCCTCATCGGTCATCGTGACTGGGGCGGTCGGTGCCATCCTCCCGGGCGAGAGCGTCGTCGAGGGCGGGCGGATACCCTATCGGCCCGAGACATTGGCCAAGCGGGACGAGAACCGAAGGAACTCGATGCCTGGAAAGCACGGTCGGAATCTCGAGGCCGATCCGGAAGTGAATTGTTTTCTCCCTGGCGTTCCTCGGGCCACGTATCTCCCCCACCCGTTTCAGATCCTCCAGAGCCCGACGGTGATGTGGATCGTGTACCAGTACTCGTACGCACGACGCGAGATACCGCTCGACAAGGCCATGGAAGCTCCGTACGAGTCGTGGATGGGCTGGTCGAATGGTCGTTGGGAAGGGGACACGCTGGTGGTGGATGTTACCGGGTTCAACGACCAGACGTGGTTCGACCGGGCAGGGAACTACCACAGCGACGCGCTGCATGTGATCGAACGCTACACGCCGATCAGTGCGTACCACATGGTGTACGAAGCCACGATCGAGGACCCGAAGGTCTTTACGCGGCCCTGGAAAATCACCATGCCGCTCTATCGGCGCATCGACAGGAACGTGCGGCTCCTGGAATTCAAGTGCCCTGAGCTCGTTGAAGAGCTGCACCTTGGGGAGTATCGCAAGATCAGCCCGCCCAGGTAAGCCTCAAGAGCGTTTGTTGCGAGCGCGGCGCGTTTCGGGCGGAGGCCTGCGCGGCGCTGCAGTTCGCCGTGCCTTCTCAGTACCGCGTGGTACTTCGGTCGCCGAGCTAACGGTCAAATGAGCCGCGTGCAACGACAAGCCAGCGCGCGAGCCGGCTCCACTTTTGGAGGTTAGCCGGCATCGCAAGTTGCGAAGAAGTCCCGCTCTTCAGGACAAAGTTGTCGAACAGTCGATCGCCCAAATACTCTTCCTGTTCGGCACGGTCGGTAACAGCCTTCCATTTCCGAATGTACTGCAGCAGAGTCTCTGACCAATTGGAGGGAACCGTCATGTGGTCGTCCTTCATTCGTCCGGCTAACGGATTGGTTGCTCACCCGCGCGCGCGCCGTCACGATACCATCGGCGCGCGGCGTCGGGTGCAGCACCTGTTAAATTAGGCATCCTGTTGCACTCGTGGCACGACACGAACGACTTTCACCAAGCAATCAAGACGCTCCTCGACGATGGGAAAGCAGACAAGCTGGTTACATTTGAGGGTGTCCCTATCCTTCGCTTCAACGAAAAAGCGATCCGACGAACCCGGCCGGAAGACGAACAAATCCGGGTCGCCACCACCCCTCGTTTTCGGCACTGCTCGATTTTGATGCGGCGAGCGTCTTCGGCAATCTCGTCCAGATCGACGCCTGGGAAATGTTCCTGCATCCGCTTGAATGCTTTGTGAGGTGGATTTCGCCGTCGCAGGCCGCGGAAGTGAAACAGAATGAAGCCCCGCTCTCCCGGGTACTTCGGAGCGGACAGAAGTACTTGATACCCCTGGCGCTCGAAATGAGCCCTGACCGCCACCTCTGCGAAACACCGAGTGGCACGCTGGTCGCGACCAATCAGAAGATCGGAAGGCCACGCCCAGGGGTCATATTCTGAAGCAAGGTTCGCTTCGTACCGCTTCCGCTGCACAGGGTTGTAGAACACTGTGCCTTCGCCGTCGCGTGGAGTCCATGCCACTCCTGTGCGTCCCACCTCAAGACAGCCATATCAACGTCCGGCGATGGCCAGCGTAGGGAGGGACGCGCGAGCGGCCCGACGGGGCGTCTGGTCCATCGCCTTGTTAGCCAGCGTGGCTGGCGTTACAGTACTCGATATGAAGCTCGCCATCGAGCTGCCACCAGCCCAGGCCGACAAGCTGCGCGCCGAAGCCGAGCGCCTTGGTCTCTCCGCTGAGGAGTTGGCCCGAGCTGCCCTCAACGACCTGCTGTCCACACCGGACCCAGAGTTTCAGGACGTGGCGCGGCGTGTGGTTATCAAGAATCAGGAGCTGTACAAGCGCCTGGCCTGATGCGCTACCTGACGCTCGGCGAAGTTGTCGCACTTCACCGGGCCATCCTCGAAAGTTCGGGCGGGGCGTCGGGCATTCGTGATCTCGGCGCATTGGAATCGGCTCTCGCTCAACCACGAGCCAGTTTCGGCGGCACGGACCTGCACCCGTCGCCGCACGCCAAAGCGGCGGCGTTGGGCTTCTCGCTCGCGCTCAACCACCCATTCCTGGATGGCAACAAACGTGTCGCCCACGCTGCGATGGAGACATTCCTCATGCTGAACGGCTCCGAGATCGTCGCGGCCGTGGACGATCAAGAGCGCCTCATGCTCGACTTGGCCGCCGGTCGCCTCACACGAGAACAGCTGTCGACGTGGCTTGAGAAACATCTTCAGTCAGCTCGTTGAAGCGTGCAGCTGGCTGATTGTGGAGTACACCAGTACAGAACGTTCGCGGAGAACCACATCCCAACGTTCGCACGGCCACCCACACCTATGTGCCCGCCATCGCACCGAACCGCCAACGGCGTTGCACCGACTGGCGTGAGCGAGGATTGCAGCGACGAGCGCCAGCAAAGATCGCACAGACCCCCGATGGATGTACCATTGGCGCGCGGTCACCGGGGCGTCGGCTCGGCCTCACGGGTGTCCGCCGCGGTGACAGTGGGCTCTTCGGAGGTCGTGCCGCGGTAAACAAGGGGGCGGCGTGGACCTCGGTTCCGGCCCGAATCTCATCGCGGCGTGCTACGGGGCAGGGGCGCTCTCGTGCCTGCTCGCGCGGTGGTCGGGCCGCCTCGCGCTCGGCGTCGGTCACCTGGCCGCACTTGCCGGCGCGGTGGCAGGCCTTGTCGTTTCGCTCGGCCTGCTGCTTAGCCCTTCGGGCCGCACGCTGATCCAGCCGCTTCCGGTTCTTTTCCCGTTTGCCCGCCTCTCGCTCGCCATAGACGGGCTCTCGGCGTATTTCCTCCTCGTCATCTCCCTGGTTGCTGTCGCGGCCGCCGTGTACGGACCGGCCTATCTCCGGACGCATTCCCCCGGCGCGGGCCCGGCGAGGCAGGCGGCGCAGGTGTTCGCCCTGAATGTGTTCCTGGGCAGCATGGCGCTCGTCTGCTGCGCCGGTGATGCGCTCACGTTTCTTCTCAGTTGGGAAGGCATGACGCTGGCGAGCTACGTCCTTGTCGTCTCCGACGACCGGGATGGGGAGCACGCGCGGGCGGGACTCCTCTACATGGTGATGGCACACGGCGGAACCGCCCTGCTGCTGGTCGCCTTCCTGGCGCTGACGGAGCAAGCCGGAGCGTTCGATTTTGCCGCGTTGCGCATCGCGGCCGGCGGCCTCGACGACGCCACACGAACGACGCTGTTTTTCCTGGCGCTCGGTGGCTTCGCTGCCAAGGCGGGTGTGGTCCCTCTCCACGTCTGGCTCCCGCGCGCGCATCCTGCGGCTCCCAGTCACGTGTCGGCATTGATGTCGGGCGTCATGCTCAAGGTCGCGATCTACGGCATGCTGCGCTTCGGCTTCGACCTGCTCGCGCCGGTGGCGGGGCCGCTTCCGGGGTCGTGGGGATGGACGGTGCTCTTCGTGGGAACGACGTCGGCCGTGCTCGGCGTGCTCTACGCGCTCCAGCAGCATGATCTCAAGCGCCTGCTCGCATTCCATAGCGTCGAGAACATCGGCATCATTCTCATTGGAATCGGGCTTGCGATGATGCTGTGGCGCCGGGAGGCCGCGAGCGAATCCCTTGCCACCGTCGCGCTCACCGCTGCGCTCCTTCACACCGTGAACCACGCCGCGTTCAAAGGCCTCCTCTTCCTCGGTGCAGGCAGCGTGCTCTGCCGCACCCACATCCGCAACATCGAGGAGCTCGGCGGCCTTGCGCGCCGCATGCCGTGGACGGCAGGATTGTTCCTCCTTGGAGCCGTCGCGATCTCGGCGCTTCCCCCGCTCAACGGATTCGTCAGCGAGTGGCTCACCTTTCAGGTGCTCCTCGGCGGCGCCAGCCGCGTCCATGGCCCCGAAGGGCTCGGCATTGTCTTTTCCGCGGCGATGCTCGCACTCACAGGAGGCCTCGCGGCCGCCTGTTTTGTGAAGGCCTTCGGCGTCACGTTTCTCGGCCGTCCGCGATCGCCCAACGCCGAGCACGCCACCGAGGTGCCGCCGTCGATGATCGCCGGCATGGCGTGGCTGGGCGCGGTCTGCGTGGCTCTCGGCGTTGCGCCGGGCTACGCCATGCGCCTGCTCGACGCGCCGACGACCGGGTTGCTCGGCGGCGCCGGGGCGAGCGCCGTTGTGACCGCTCGCGGACCGCTTGTGCTGTCGACGGCCCTGACGCCCTCGGGGACGGAAGGCACGGCCATTTCGATGACGATCGTGGCCGCACTTTTCCTCGGAGTCGCGGCGATGGCGTTCGTCCTGCGCCACGGACTACGGCACTCTCCGATGCGCACCGCACCGACGTGGACGTGCGGGATGAGCCCCACCGCGCGGTTCGACTACACCGCCACTGCGTTTGCCAAGCCGCTCCGGCTCGTCTTCGAGGCGCTCTACCACCCGCGCCGCGAGGTCATCCGCGAGACCGCCGGAACGCCCTACGTCGTCAGCCGCATCCACTACTCCGGAGAAATCGTGGACCTCGCGGAGACGCAGATCTATCACCGGGTCGAGCGGGAGATTTCCGCGATCGCGCAGACGATCCGGGCCCGCAGCACGGGCCGCATCTACGGGTATATAGGGTTCGTGCTTGGAACGCTCTTTGTGGCGCTGCTGCTCCTCGGGCTGGTGTACGGATGACGGGCGACAGGCCGCTGGCGCTCGTGCTCGCCGAAATGGTCCTGCTCGTCCTGCTCGGGCCGCTCGTCACCGGGGCCATTCAGAAGATGAAGGCTCGGCTCCAGTGCCGCCAGGGAGCTGCGGTTCTTCAGCCGTACCGCGATCTCGTCAAGCTGTTCCGCAAAGGCACCGTGCAAGCGGATACGGCTTCGGGTTTCTTCTGGCTGGTCCCTGTTCTCGTACTTGCGGCCACGGTGGCGGCGGGCGCACTCGTTCCGGTCGTCCGAATGGGGCCGCCGGCCTTCCCGTTGGGCGACGCGTTGATGCTTCTCGGGCTGCTATCACTGGCCCGCTTCCTGACGGCGGTCGGTGCGCTCGACGCCGGCGGCGCGTTCGGCGGCATGGGGGCTTCGCGAGAAATGACGGTGGCGCCGCTCGTCGAGCCGGTGTTGATGATGGTCGTGTTTTCGACGGCGGTGGTCGCGGGGACCACCGAGCTCGGCGCCCTTGCGGGCCGCCGCGGAACCTCGTGGCTCCTGATGTGGAACGCGGCCGACTTTCTCGGCTTTGCAGCCATGCTCGTCCTGCTGCCGGCAGAGACGGGCCGCATCCCGGTGGACAACCCGGATACACACCTCGAGCTCACCATGCTCCACGAAGGCATGCTGCTCGAGCACTCGGGGCCGGGGCTCGGCTGCATGCTGCTTGCGTCGCACACCCGGCAGATCGTGACGCTCGGCCTCGTATCAGCCCTCTTCTTCCCGGCCGGACCCGCGGGCGGGACGGAGACGGCGGGCCTGCTGCTCGGGGCGTCCGCATTCGCGGCAAAGATCTTCGTGCTCGCGGTCTACCTCGCGCTCGTCGAGTCGTCCTACGCCAAGCTCCGGCTCTTCCGGGTGCCCCAGTACCTTGGCGTCGGCTTCGTGTGCGCGCTCGTGGCGCTCGCGCTGAGGATCCTGTGAGCGCCGAAGCAGTCCACGCCATCATCGACGATATCGGCTCACTGCTGCTGTTCACGATGATCCTCATCGTGGCGGCGGGGCAGATCTATCGCGCCATCTACGCCGTAGCCGCCCAGTCGCTGTTGATCGCTGTCGCCGCGGCGGTCCTCGCGACGGCCACAGGGAACAGCGACCTCTGGGTGATCGCGGCCATCACGCTGGCGGTGAAGGCCATCGTGCTGCCATGGGTGCTGCATCTCGTCGTCCAGCGCATGAACGTCCGGCGCGAGGTGGAGGCGGTGATTCCCATTGCCGCGACGCTCGCCCTTGCCGTGGTGATCGTCGTGGTGTCGTTCCAGCTGAGTACTTCTCTCGGCCCCGTCCGTCAGGCGATCACCGGCAACGCCCTTCCGGTCGGCATCGCCCTCACGCTGACCGGCGTGCTGGTGATGGCGACACGGAAGACAGCCCTGACCCAGATGGTGGGCCTCTTCGCCTCGGAGAACGGTATCTTCTTCACGGCCATGGCGGTCACGCAGGGGATGCCGCTCATCATCGAGATTGGCGTCATTCTGGACGTCATCCTCGCAGCGCTCGTCATGACGATTCTGGTGCTCAGGGTCCGCTCGACGGTTGACGCGGATATCGCGGACCTGGACCGCCTCAGGGGATGAATCGTGGCTGAGACGCTGCTTTGGGTCCTTCCACTCGTCCCGACCGTCACGGCGGTCGCCATGCTCACCACGCGCGACCGCCGCATCCTTTCGGCCATCGACGTGACCGGCTCGGCGGTCCTGCTGGCGCTCACGCTCGTTCTCGCTCGCGAGGTCGCATTGGGCGGCCCGCGGGCCTTCGGCTTCCTCCGCGTCGACGACCTCGGGCTCGTCTTCCTTCTTCTCCTCGTGGTGCTCACGCTGGCTGTATCCATCTACACGGTAGGGTGGCTCAAGCAGGCGGTCTCGGTCGGCAACATGAAGGCCGAGTTGCTGCGGTCTTACTTCGCGCTCGTGCACGCCTTTGTCGCAACGATGGTCGTGACGGTCCTTGCCGACAACCTCGGCGTCCTCTGGATTGCCATGGAAGGGACGACGATCACCTCGGCTGTCCTGATTGGCTACCACGGCCACCATCACGGCCTGGAAGCGGCGTGGAAGTACATCATCGTGACGACGATCGGGATTTCCTTCGGCCTCTTCGGCACCGTACTGATTTATGCCGCAGCCGCCGACGTGCAGGCAGGCGCGGGTGCCATGAGCTGGTCGGCGATCATGGACATCGCGCCGCGGCTCGATCCGGGCATCGTCCGGATTGGCTTCATCTTCGTGATGGTCGGCTACGGGACCAAGGCAGGTCTTGCGCCGATGCACCTCTGGCTGCCCGACGCGCACAGCCAGGCACCAACGCCGGTCTCGGCGCTGCTCTCAGGAGTCCTCATCAAGTGCGCGCTGCTCGGGGTCATACGGTTCCAGACAATTGCCGCCGCCGCGTGCGGCCCGGAATTCCCGGCAGGAGTGCTGCTCACCTTCGGCCTCATCTCAGTGGTCGTGGCGACGCCGTTCATCCTGGCTCAGCACGACCTCAAGCGCCTGCTCGGGTACCACAGCGTCGAACACGTCGGGATCGTGGCGCTCGGTCTCGGCTTCGGCGGCCCGGTCGGCACCTACGGCGCGCTGCTGCACGTGGTGAATCACGGGGTCACCAAGGCCCTCGCGTTTTTCGCGGCCGGGACCGCCATCGCCCGTTATGGCTCGCGTGACATGCGCGTGATTCGCGGCCTGCTCGGCGTGGCGCCAATCGGCGCGACGCTCCTCATGCTGGCGGCGCTGTCGCTGGCCGGCGTCCCGCCGTTCTCGATCTTCGTGAGCGAGCTCATGGTACTGCGAGCCGGGATTGGCAACGGGCACTGGGTGGCGATTGCCATCTTTCTGACGATGGTCGTCGTGATCTTTGCCGGCCTCCTTCACCATGCCAGCTCGATGGCGTTCGGCGAGACGGCAGCCGCAGCCAGCCGGGAGCGCGAAGCCTGGTTCCCGCTTCTCGGGATGGTGCTGCTCGCCGCGATCATGGTCCTGCTCGGTCTTGGTATCCCGGCGAGCATCGACGGGCCGCTCCGACGGGCCACGGAGATCATCGTTGGCTGACACTGTCCTCATCGACGCGCTGCGGGCAGCCGCGCACGGCGGAGTCGACGCGGAGGTCGGTCCGCGTCCAGCGGACCTCACGGTGCGTCTCGGTCGCTCGAGCGATCTCCCGCCCGCCGTCGCCGTGCTCAGCGGACCGCACGCGATGACGCTGGCGACGGTGGTGGCGACCGACGAGAGCGCGATGCCCGACGGCGATCTGAAGGTGCGCTACATCTTCGAGCCGACGTCTTCCAGCGCGCCTGATCAATTCGTGACACTGCTTGTCTCTCTGGACCCGGTGCGACCTGAGGTGTCCTCCCTGACCAGGTCGATCCCCGCAGCAAACTGGCATGAACGCGAGATGCAGGACATGTTCGGGATTGTTTCTGTCGGCCACCCCGATCCGCGGCCGCTGGTCGTCCACGACGGATGGCCGCAAGGTGCCTTCCCGCTCCGCAAAGCCTTCGACGCAGCGCGGCGCGTCCCCGTCGAACCCGCCGTCGAGTTCGCGCATCTTGTCGCAGAAGGGGAGGGCGTCTTCGAGATCCCGGTCGGCCCGATTCACGCCGGCATCATCGAGCCGGGGCACTTCCGCTTCACGTCGGTCGGGGAAACCGTGCTCCATCTCGATGCGCGGCTCTTTTATACGCATCGCGGTCTGGAGAAGCGGATGGAAGGGCTCTCGCCGCTCGACGCGTTCCATATCGCTGAGCGCATCTGCGGGGTGTGCTCGCTGGCGCACGGTCTGGGCTACTGTGAAGCGCTCGAGCAGATCGCGCGTGTCGACGTCCCGCCCAGAGCCCGGTTGATCCGAGCCATCGCGCTCGAGCTGGAGCGGCTCTACAACCACATCGGCGACATCGGGAATATCTGCGCCGGCGCGGCCTTCCACTACGGCACCGCAACGGGGTTGCGCTTAAGGGAGACGCTCCAGCAGATGAACGAGCGGATCGCAGGCAATCGTTTCCTCCGGGATCTGCTGGTTCCGGGCGGCGTGCGCCTCGATCTCTCGGACGACCTCATCACCGCGCTCGCCTCCACGCTCCAGGACACGCTCAGCAGGCTCGACGGTCTGATGGGACGCATCGAAGCCAACCCGTCGGTGGTCGATCGGCTCGACGACACCGGCATCCTCCAGCACCAGGCCGCGGTGGATCTGGCTGTTGCCGGAGTCGCCGCCCGGGCGAGCGGCGTGGATCGCGACGCGCGGCGGGATCATCCGCACGCCGCGTTCAGTGGTCCGACGCCACCCGACCTGCACGTCGTGACCGCTTCGGAGGGGGACGCAATGGCCCGCACGATGGTGCGAGCGCTGGAGGCGCGAGAGTCGGTCAGGCTCGTCCGTGAATTCATTCGGCGGCTCGAACCGGGACCGGCGCGCGTCGCGCTTCCGGATCCGCTGCCGGGCCAGCGGATTGGGATCGCGGCTATCGAGTCACCGCGGGGCGAGGCGGTCCACTGGCTTCGCACCGATGCCCGCGGAAACGTGGAGCGTTACCATCTTCGGTCGCCCAGTTATCACAACTGGCCCGCGGTCGCGCTGGTCGCCGAGACGGCGATCGTTCCCGACTTCCCGCTCGTCAACAAGAGTTTCGAGCTGTGTTACTCGTGTACTGATCGCTAGACTGAGTCTGGATGCTGCGAATCCTGATGAGCGCGCTTCGGACCGGGGTGGTAACGACCCGCTACCCCGCGGCGCCCAGCCTGCCGCCGGAGCGGTTTCGGGGAGCGCCCGTGCTGCGTCCCGGCAGCCACCTGCCGCCTCCGGCCGTGTGCCCCGTCGGTGCCATCTCGGAGCGTTTCGATGCCGAAGGTCGCCACGTCGCGCTCGACCGGGCGCGGTGCGTTTTCTGCGGTCGCTGTGCTGAGGATCCGTGGACGGACGCGATCACCATGGGACGCGAGTTCGAGCTGGCCGCGCGCTCTCGCGACGATCTGCGGATCGAAGTGCTCGCCGACGAGTCCACCGCACCCGTGGGACCGGCCCCAGACCGACATGCCGAATCCGCCGGCGTTTCGTCCGAGATCCGGCGCGTGCTCGGCCGATCGCTGCACCTGCGCCACCTTGATGCAGGCTCCTGCAATGCGTGCGACTGGGAGCTCACGGCCCTTCTGAACCCGGTGTACGACGTTCGTCGCCTCGGCGTCGACTTCGTGGCCTCTCCGCGCCACGCGGACGGAGTCGTGGTGACCGGACCGATCACGCGCAATCTGGAGACGGCGGTCCGCCGCACGGTGGAGGCCGTACCCGATCCACGCATTGTGATTGCTGTTGGCGCCTGCGCCGCATCCGGCGGCATTGTTGGGGAGGGATACGCCAGCGCCGGCGGCGTCGATCGCGTGCTGCCCGTCGACGTTTACATTCCCGGTTGCCCGCCGCGCCCGGAGGCCATCATCTTCGGCATCCTGGTTGCGATCGGTCGTCTCGATGCCCGGGGGCGCACTCGGAATGGCGAGTCGGTAGCTGGTAGTCGGTAGGCGGTAGCTGGTAGTAAGTAAGCAACTACCAACTACCAACTACCAACAGCGGTTGTTAGCTATCTCGTTCCGGCCGCCGCGTTCCTGACCTCGGCCAGCGCGACGCGGTTGATGCCGCTCTCGGCCAGCACGAGATTGCCCTCGCGCGTCGCCATCATATTGCGGACGACATGCCCGCCTGCCGGGATCGCCCACGTCTGGAACTTCTCGGTCTTGGTATCAAAGCGGACGAGCGTGTTGGGCTTCACGCCCGACTCACTGTACCAGACGACGTCGCCAACCGTCGCAATCCCGTACGGACGCGAATCCTTGCCGCCCGGCGACATCCATTCCTTGAACTGGCCGGTCTTCGGGTCGAAGCGGCCGATGTAACCCAAGGGGAAGTCGGTGTACCAGACGACGTCATCGGCCGTGATCCCGATGCGTCGTGGCCGCGCGTCGGCACGTGGCAGCGTGTATTCCTTGATCTCCATCGTCACCGGGTCCATGCTCGCCAGCTTCGGCTGGCGGTAATCGACGTACCAGAGGACGTTCTTAGAGTCGACCTGGATGCCGTAGGGATAGCTCGGGTCCGACGGCGACTTGACGATCTTCATCTCCCCGGTCGCCGGATTGAGCCTTCCGACATGTCCCGACTGGATGGTGAAGAACAGGATGCCCTTCCGGTCGAAGATCGGCGTGTGCGGACCACGCGCCCCTTCGAGGTTCAGCTTGTACTCGGTGACCGAGCCGGTCTTCGGATCGACCTTGCCGACTTCCTGGACGTTGATGCCTGTGTACCAAATGTTGCCGTCTCTGTCCTCGACGAGTCCATGCGGACCGGAATTCGCCGTGTCGAGCGGGAATTCCTTGAGGGCGCCGGTTTTGGGATCAACGCGCCCCAGTCTGCTCTGGTACTGGCCGGTCCACCAGATCGATCCGTCGCGCGCCGCGAGCGGGTCGTGTGGCCGGGAGCCGAGCGTGGGGGCCATCCACTCCTTAAAGGTGACGTTCACGGGTCCGGGAACGATCACGGCCTTCGGAATGTTCGGCTTCTCTGGAAAGTTCGTCGCCAGATAGCCGGCGATGGCGTCGGACTGATCCTTCGGCAGCATCACCATCGAAGAGAAGACGTGCGTCCACTGGTCACGAGAGAAGCCGAACGAGTTCGTGATGAAGTTGAGCCCGTGACACTTGGCACATGTCGTGGAGACGAGCTCCTTCCCAGGGCCGTCCGGCAATTGCACCGGCTGCCCGCGCTGGCCCTGAACGTCGGTGGACAGGACCGAGGCGATAAAAGCTGCCGCTACGGCCAGGAATAACAGGGTTCCCTTTCGCATAGCGTTTTTCCTCAAATGAAGGTTTTCGTCTGGGCTGGGCTGTGAAGCGCCCTCTTCTGCCGATGCCGGAAGTGTAGGGCAGTTCCGCTGCCGGATTCAACTGAGAAGGTTCGGCGCCCAGGGACGGCGAGCTTATTGCTGCACAGTCGGATATGGGCCGATCGGGCGTCAAGAGTGATACCGAACGACGGCTGAGATAGAACGCAAGGGGGGCATTTGGAGCTGATTGTTCAGCCAAACGACGGGGCGGCGCCGCTGCTCGACGCGATAGACCGGGCGCGGAAGACACTCGATTTCATCATCTTCCGACTCCACTCGAAGGAGATTGAACGGGCTGCCGCGGCGGCCGTCGCTCGCGGGGTGAACGTCCGTGCGCTCATTGCGCACACTCACTCCGGCCCTGACAAGCGGCTCCGGGAACTCGAGCTGCGGTTGCTGGAGAAGGGCGTGACGGTCAGTCGCACCGGCAGCGAGCTCGTCCGGTATCACCACAAGCTCATCGTCGTGGATCACGAGGAGCTCCACGTGTACGGCTTCAACTACACCGCCGCCGATCTGAAATGCCGCAGCTTCGGCATCATCACGCGAAACAAGCCGATGGTGCAGGAGGCGCTCCGGCTCATCGAGGCCGATACGGCCCGGCAGGAGTTCGAGCCGACGCTCGACGGATTCGTGGTCAGCCCGGAAAACGCGCGGGAGCAGCTGGCGACCTTCATCAAGCGCGCGAAGAAGTCGCTCGCTATCTACGATCCAAAGCTGACCGACTCGCAGATGCTCCGGCTCCTGAATCTGCGGGCGAAAGCCGGAGTGGACATCCGCGTGATCGGCAAGGTCGGGAAGCGCGCCGGGAACCTCCGCGTTCAGAAGATGCCCGCCATACGGCTGCACGTTCGCGCCATGATTCGCGACGGTGACACGGTGTTCGTCGGCAGCCAGAGCCTGCGCGCGCTCGAGCTGGACGCCCGGCGCGAGGTAGGCCTGATCGCGCGCGACTCCGGCGTCGTCAAACGGCTGCAGGAAACCTTCGAAGAGGATTGGGCGAAGACCGATCTCGGCAAGAAGGAGCAGAGGGAGTTCGAAAAGGAACAGAAGCTCGCGACGGCCGAGGACGTCGTCCTCCAGATTTCGATCACTCGCAACTACGCCGAGCGGAGACCAGCTACCGCCTTGCCCACTCGGAGGGACGCGTAAAAAATCCGTCCAACCGGGATGCCGCCGCGCAGCCGGTGCCGTCCGATGGCTTCGAGCCCCGCCGAGGCGATGCAGCCGCAGTTCGAGCAATCGGGATTGCCGCCGAACTGACACGGCGTGATCCGCCGCTCCAGGTCCGACGAAAAGCACGCCGTCGTCTGCGCGAAGATGCACTCCTGCGGTGACTGAGGCGGTCGCGAATAGACGTTCAGCATGCCATCGAGCATCTGCAGCTTCGAAATCTGGCCGCGCAGCCGCCGAAGATCCGCGACAACGCGCGCGCGATCGGCGGAGGTCAGCCGCTCCGCCGAAATCTCTCCCTTCTGCGGCGTATACAGGCTCACCCAGATCAGCTTCGTGTGCGCGTTTTCCTGCCACAGACGGAGGAACTCTTCGAGATAGCCATCGCGTCGCGCCTGTTGTCGCGTCACCGTGCAGTGGACGGTGATCTGGTGTCCGACGATGTGTTTGAGGATGCGGTCGTAGGTTGCCGGCGTGCGGCGCTCATCGTGTTCCGGGGGAAGGCCGTCGATGGACACGACCAGCTGGAGTCGTCGCAGGCTGGCCCATTCGATGGGGATCGGGCGCACGGCGCTCGTGACGAGCTGGGTGTGTATGCCGCGCTCGGCCAGCCTGGGCAGGATGACGCCAAGCTCCCGATAGCGCACCAGCGGCTCGCCGCCGACGATGGAAATGTGCAGGGGGCGATGGCGATCGACGAGCGCCATGAATCGCTCGACGAGCTCGTCGCCCTTGTAGTCCGAAAGGCCGCGCAGAGTGACGTCGCCGCCGAGGTGATCGTCGCCGTACGCATAGCACCCCGGGCATCGGAGCGGGCACTCTTTCGTGATTTCGATCGACAGATTCGGCCGGTATCCGGAAAGAATCCGACCCCACGCCTGTATGACATCCCGCGAGTGCAGGCCGTTGCTGTTCATGCTGACGTCCATTATGAGCCAGTGAGTAGTACTCAACAACCTTTGCTATCCTGTGATCTGGATGCCTCGGGAGACCCGGCTGCCGCACGTCGCGCGGCGGCGATCGAAACTGCATGGTTGGGGCGTATTTGCGCTCGAGCCGATCAACAAGAACAAGAGAGTCATCGATTACGCCGGCGAGCTGATCGATCACAAGGAGAGCCTCACGCGCGAAACGAAGTACCTGCGGCGCGGCGAGATCTGGTGCTTCACGGTAAACCGCCGATGGGTGCGCGACGCGAATGTCGGCGGCAATGTCGCAAGGTTCATCAACCACTCGTGCCGCCCGAACTGCTATAGCCAGATAGTCGGAGAGACCATCTGGATTCGTGCGTCGCGCCACATCGACCCGGGTGAAGAGCTGACCTACGACTACTACACGGATGGCGAGCGCGTGATTCAGTGTCACTGCCGGCCGGGGTGTACGCGCAAGCTGTGAACCGCAGCACGAGTCCCTTCGCTGGGGTACGTGGGGCGCGGCTTTACGCCGCGCCAAGGCGGGCCGTAAAGGCCCGCCCTACGCGGGCGTTGGTCGTCTTGGTTTGTCTGGTGGTCGCGCCTTTCATGCCGCCGGCACGTGGCCAGGTAGATGTCACCGACGTGGACCTCACGGCGGCCAGCGCCGGAAGGGCCATGCGGGTGGGGCCGTCAAGCGGCGCCACAGGTCGAATCGTCCGCCTTCCGCTGGAGGTTTACGTCGCGCGGGTGCTCGCCGGCGAGGGCGAGCCGAACGCGGCCGACGCCGCGCGACAGTCGCTTGCCGTTGCGATTCGGACGTACGCCCTTGCCAATATGGGACGCCACGGGCGCGAAGGCTTCGACCTGTGCGACGGCACGCACTGTCAGGTGCCACGTGCATCGACGGCTGCCGCGCGTCGGGCCGTTCTTGCGACTGCAGGACGGATACTCACGTATGACGGGCGTCCCGCCGAGCTGTTCTACTCGGCGTCGTGCGGCGGCTACTCAGAGAGCGCTGCGCAGGTCTGGCCCGGGGCCGACTATCCGTACCTGCAGGGGGCAGCCGACGACGTCCATCGGGACGATCCGCCCTGGACGCTCGCGCTGACACTCGAGCAGATCGAGCGTGCCCTGGAGCGCGTCGGCTTTCAAGGGCGTCTGCGTGACGTGCGCGTCGAAGAGCGCAATCGATCGGGGCGAGCCGCACGACTGGAGGTGGCGGGGCTGGTGCCGGGGGTCATTGCGGGCGATCAGTTTCGTGCCGCGATCGGCCCGGTGACGCTCCGCAGCACAGCGTTCTCGATCGAAAAGGGCGGCAACGTCCTGCGCTTCACCGGACGCGGATTCGGTCATGGCGTCGGCATGTGCGTGATTGGCGCCGGACGCCGGGCAGCCCGCGGTGAGAGCATGGAGGCCATCCTCGCCCAGTACTATCCGGGTCTCGAGGTGGCGCCCCTCGGCAGCGTCGCTGTTCGCTGACTCGCCTTACATTCCTGATTCCAGGACGCGAAGAATGCCTGGTCCATAGAGCAGCGCCAGCGCTGCACCCACGCTGAACCTCAGGAGCCGCATCAGCCCAAACGTCGGAAAGAACCACCACGGATTCACCTTCAGTGCTCCGCAGGTCAGCACGAATGGCGTCAGTGGGAATGGCGGCGGCAGCAGGGCGGGAAGGGCCACTGCCACGGCGCCGCCCTTCTGAACACGTGCCCGCAGCCGCTCGAGCCGGTCCTTCGAGATCAGCCGCGGCAGACCGACATCGCCCGCCTTGCGGCCGATCCAGAACATCACTGCGGCGCCACCGACCGACCCGGCGGTGGCCAGCAACGGATAGAGCCAGAACAGCCCGTGATCCCGGGCGGTCAGGTAAATGACGAGGGCGTCTACGCCAAAAGGCATACGCTACCAGCAGAGTCCGTCGTACTGCGCGCGGACCTTGCCGAAGTCGATCGGGATCCGCACGAGGTCGATCACGATCTGATCGGCCCGGCAGAGCGTCAGCGCGTCAGAGAATTCCGGCGATCCATTCCCCACGACCACCACTTCGGAGCGCGTGATGACCTCGCCAGCCGATTCGCACAGGTGCCGCGACAAATGCGGGATCTGTTCTTCGATGTACTGCCTGTTCGCACCGATGAGCCGCGCAAGCGAGACGTTGCGGTCGTAGATCGTCAGCCCGTACCCCTTGCCGAGCAGTGCCTCTGCGAGGATCACGAGCGGCGATTCGCGCAGGTCGTCGGTACCCGCCTTGAAGCTGAAGCCGAGAAGCCCGATCTTCTTCTTCCCGGTCTCTACGATGCGGTCGATCGCGTGCTGTACCTGGAGCCGGTTGCTGTCGAGCAGCGCGTTGATCAGGGGCAGGTCGACGTCGACCTCCTTCGCGCGGTACTGCAGCGCGCGAACGTCATTCGGCAGGCACGACCCGCCGAATGCAAAGCCGGGTTTGAGGTAGTACGCCGAGAGGTTCAGCTTCTCGTCCTTGCAGAAGACGTCCATCACCTCATGACTGTCCACGCCGACGCGCTTGCAAAGATTGCCGATCTCGTTTGCGAACACGACTTTGACGGCGTGCCACGCGTTGCTGGCATACTTGACCATCTCCGCCGTACGGATGCTCGTGCTGTAGAACGGCGCGGCCACGTGTTGATACAGCGACTTCGTCGGCGCCGCGTCCGACGCGTGGTTGTGCCCGACGAGCGTCAGAGGCGGCTCCCGGAAGTCTTTCAGCGCCGTACCTTCGCGCAGGAATTCCGGGTTGACCGAAACGCCGAAGCCTTCGCCGTATCGCTTGCCCGATGCCGCTTCGAGTGCCGGGATGATGCAGTCGTGTGTCGTTCCCGGAAGGACGGTGCTTCGAATGACGACAACGTGGTACGTGTTCTTGTCGCGAAGCGCCTGGCCAATCTGCTCGCACACGCGCGTCAGATGTGTCAGGTCGAGACTGCCGTTGCGGCGGCTCGGTGTCCCGACGCACACGAGCGACAGATCGGTGGCGTGCACCCCTTCCGCCGGATGTATCGTGGCGCGCAGCCGGGCTTCGGCAACCCCACGCTGCAGGAGGTCCGAAAGGCCCGGCTCGACGATCGGGCTTCGGCCGTCGTTGATCGCACGAACCTTGCTCGCGTCGACGTCGACGCCGACGACGTCGTGCCCATCGGAGGCGAACGATGCTGCCGAGACGCTTCCGACGTACCCGAGGCCGAATACAGACACTCTCATGGTCGCTCGTCCTTCATGCGCACGTGGAGACTGACGACTCGTACGTCGCCCGCGGCGTGTCTCTGCCCGGCGCCGGCAGCGTCTGAATTCCGTCACCGTCGATGAACGTGCGAAACCAGAGCTCCAGGTTGAGCAGCGCCCAGACCGCGTCGCCGCCCGGGCGCCGGCCGCTGCGATGATCGTGCAGCAGACTCGACGCTGCGGCGGTGTCGATCAGACCGCGCTCGCGCGTGCGCCGATCCGCCAGCACCTGACGAGCCACGTCGTTCCAGCGACCGCGCATCCATCCGGCAAACGGAACAGGAAAGCCCATCTTCGGCCGTGTGAGGATTGAGGGCGGGACGATGTCTGTGACGGCCTCCCGAAGAATCCGCTTGGTCGTGAAGCCATTCAGCTTCATTCGCTGGGGGAGTCGAGCCGCGAATTCAACCAGCCGGTGATCGAGAAACGGGACTCGGCTTTCGATCGACATCGACATGCTCATCTGGTCCTGTTTCATCAGCAGCTCGACGAGGTATGTCTTGATGTCGGTGTACAGGAAACGATCGAGCACGCCGCTCGTGCCGTTCGCGCGACTGAAGTAGACGAGCGACGAGGCATACGGATCGCTGCGAAGCACGGAGGGGTGCAGCAGTGAGCGCTGGAGGCTCACCGGAATCCCAGCGAAGCTGTCCAGGAAGATGTCCGCCGGTCTGCACGGCAGCCCCAGGAACGATCGTCGCGCCATTCGGCCGACACGACCCGGCAATCCCGAAACGACGTGCGAGGCGAGTGCCGACCGAACGACGTTCGGCACCACCCGTTCGTACACTCGGGCGGCATTCCAGTTGAGCAGCGCGCGCGGATATTTGCCGTACCCGGCAAGCAGCTCGTCGCTCCCTTCTCCGGTGAGTACGACCTTGACGTGTTGGCGCGCCAGCGCCGAGACGAAATGCAGCGGCACGCTGGACGGGTGCGCAATCGGCTCGTCTTCGTGCCAGATCAGGCGCGGCAACGCGCCGAAGAAATCGTCGTCGTCAATGACGACCTCGTGATTGTCGGCGCCGATGGCACGCGCCGCCTGCCGCGCGTATTCGAGCTCGCTGAACTCCCTGTCGGCGAACGCCACGGAAAACGTCTGGACAGGCCGATCCATCTCTCGCGCCATCAATGCGGCGACGGCAGTGCTGTCGATGCCGCCCGAGAGGAACGCACCAAGCGGCACGTCGGCCATCAGCCTCAGACGAACGGATTCTTGGAGGAGCGCTCGGAAACGGTCGATGAGCGCCCGGTCTTCCAGACGCGCCAGCTCGGGGTCGGGCCCGTCCAACGGTACGTCCCAATACTGCTCAACCCTGACGCAGTCGTTCTCGAAGACCAGCCGGTGGCCCGGCAGCAGCTTGTAGATCCCCTCGAACAAGGTTTCCACGCCAGAGGTGTACCGCGTCGCCAGAACCTCCGACAGCACACCGTGGTTTGGCCGCGGAATGACGAGGCCGCTTGCGAGAATGCCCTTGATCTCCGAGGCGAATGCCACGACATCACCGACGCGGGCCCAATAGAGCGGCTTGACCCCCAGGCGATCGCGAACGAGCAGCAGCCGGCGCTTCGGACCATCCCAGAGCCCGAATGCGAACATGCCGCGGAAGCGGTGAACGCAATCGTCACCCCACTGCTCGTAGGCATGGACGATCGTCTCGGTATCGGATCGGGTGCGATAGCTGTGACCCGCCGACTCGAGCTGCGCACGCACGTCGCGATGGTTGTAGATCTCGCCGTTATAGGTGACCCAGATCCGTCCATCTTCGTTCGAGAGCGGCTGCTGACCGCCTGCAAGGTCGACGATGCTGAGGCGGACGTGCGCGAGGGCCGCGTGGTCGTCGGTCCAGAGGCCGGCACCGTCCGGACCACGGTGCGTCATCACGTCGCGCATGCGGACCGCGCGCACGCGCACCTCCGGGTCCAATGACGTCGTAGCTGCGATTCCTGCTATGCCACACATACTCAGGCCTCACGCCTCAGGCCTCTGGGCCCAGAGCCCCGGGGCCTGGGGCCTTCTGGGTTCACGCTATTTCGGCTGCAGACGGACGCTCGAGCCGTCGAACGTGACGCGATTGCCGCTGTCGTCCGATCCGCTGAAGTTGGTCTTCGCCGTGTGCGCGATGTTGTTTGCGCTGCACCACTGCGTCGTGATCTTCGTGTCGGCGCCAGGTGCGAGCACGATTCCGAGGCCGCTGCGCTTGCTGACTTCGACGCCGTCGAAGAAGTCGGCGCGATCGCTGATGGTCAGCCTCGTGCCGCCGCTGTTCATCAAGGTTTGTTCGTAGTGCCAGCGGTTGGCGAGGTTGCAGTTGGGTACCGGCTCGCTGCTCCACGGCACCGGATTAGGGCTGATCGACACCGAGAGCGCCCCAGGACCGTTTGAAGAGGGTGGCGCCGACTCAGACGACGGCGCCGCGGCGGTCGGCGTCGGTCCCGTTGGTGATGACTCGTTGTCGCTACAGGCCGACACGGCGAGAGCGGCCATCGAGATGAAGGCGATGACGTAAGTACGGAGTGACGTGGACCAATTCCTCACCACTGACTCCCTTCAAAGGCAAGACGCGTTACGGTCCTGCCGGACCCTGAAGAGCGAGCAAAAGCCGCACCCGATCAACGGTCGGGCTAGGTGCGTTTCAGAGCGCTATCGCCCGTTTGTGAGGACTCGTATTGCTCGGCTTGTAGCCGGACTTGGCGTGATCGACGTTTGGCGACGCCGCGGCGGGCGCCCAGTCCACACCCTGAATCACGAGAGCATCCGGGTAGTCCGCTGGCGACAGATCGATCGCACGGTGATTCAGGTGGACCTGTCGCAGCCCGCAGAGATCGATCCCCTGAAGGCGAAGCTGCGACGGAGGATTGGAGGAGACGAGATCCAGGACATCGTTCGAGAGTGACACGTGGAGGTCGGCCATCGATTCAGCCGCGGTGATGCTGACCAGGCCTTGGCGGACGGACACTGCGTGGCTCGCATCGATCAGATCGATCTCCACGAAACGGCCGTCGGCTTCGACATAGTGAAGGACGCGCGCATTCGTCTGGTAATCGAGAATGTCGCACCGGCGGCTGTCTCGCACCGGCGGTTCTCCAGGTCGCAGGAGGAACACCGAGCGGCGTTGATTGTCGACCACGCGTGCGGCAATGGCGGTCCCTTCGGCGTCTCTCGGGGGATCGAGACGCTCGAGCGACGGCGTGACGGGCGCGACATCTCTTTCACTGATCCAGGTGAGCAGCATGAATGGCGCGTTACTCCGGCGCGTGGTCCTCACCGTCCACGTTGGAACGAGCGTGCCGTAGACGGGCGCGTACCATCCGAGACCGGACTCCTCGTCACCATGCGCCAGCAACACCTCTCCGGCGTCGTGCAGGAGCCATGCATCACGTCCGTCGAGGTGCGTGGCAAGCAGCCGCCCTGGCGCGTCACACCTCAGTGTCCAGCCTGGATCGAAGTGCCAATGAGCCCGTGCGGTGACGCATTCTCGTTTGAAGCCGTATAGCGGTCCAACGCCGAGAACCTCGTCTGCGATGAACCATTCGCCGCGGGCGGTTCTCACCAGCGTCCGGCGGTGGCGAACCGGCGCGTATCCGTCGTGTGACGCTTCGGTCCAATGGAAACTCTCGTTCGAGCGCGATCCGTGCAGTCGTGCGTCACTGCAGGTTCGCCAGTGAAAGGGACCGCGTGGAACGCCCTGTGAACGGTCGTCAACGGTCACGGTGTTATGACTCATGGTGCTGCGCAGGAGGTCGCGCAGGCGTGTGTTCATCGTGTAGGTGGACGTCCCTGGGTCGACGAGCAGGGGCTGCCCCCGGAGCGAGAGCGTCACCGAGAGCGCGTCGGCGTGCGCGTGCCCACCGTTCAAGTAGCCGTGGCGGCCGACGTCGAATATGGCGTGGCCGCCTGCTGAATCACGCACTACCACGAAGCCACTGTCTGCGAACGTGCGCGACGATGCCGGTGCTGCGGCGCGAGACGCTGGCGCGACGTGCCGCTCACGATCGAGGGTCCGCGGGCCGGCAATCCACACGGCTTCTTCCTGCAATCCCCAGGGTGCAAGGTCGGCGCGGTCGAGGAGCACCGCGGCAAGAGACAGCGAATCGCGAACGTCGTGACACGCACGTCCCGCGAAGGGCCACAGCATGCCGCCATCATCGTCGCCGATCGAGGGCAGCCGTCCCTGGTCGTCCGCCATCGCACGCGCGTACTCTGCGAGGCGCCTTGCGGCGTCGCCAAATCTCCGGACAGCCTCGGCGTCACCGTCCCGTTCGGCGGTGAGCAGCGCCATCAGATAGAAATCGAGGGTGTACCGATGATAGTGAGTGGACTGTTCCGCGTGTCCTCCGTCATCGTGAATCTGGCGGCTGATTTCTTCGAGGAGAATCCGGCGACCCGTGTCCCTCCACCGGGCGCTTGCCGCGAGCTCCGGCAGCGCGACGCCTACCACGTACAAACCGAGCGCCTCACCGGTGAGATGCGTGTTGGGACTGAAATACACCGAAAGATTTTGCTCGAGATGCGTCAGCTGTCGGTCGAGCGCGACGAGCATGTCGACGAGCCACGGGGGATCGGGATCCGGGATCCGGGATCCGGGATCCGGCGCCCCCGGATCCCCGCGGATCCCCGATCCCGGATCCCCGATCCCGTTATCGGCCAGCAAAAAATGCAGTCCCCACATCCATGAGATGGCGCGCAGGCCGATTTCCAGCATGCTCGCCCAGTTGATGCCGACGAGGGGCGGGTTGGCGGCAATCCAGGCTTCGAGCTGCTGGATCATCTCCTGCCGATAGCGCGCGTCACCGGTCAGCCAGAGCGCGCGGCCAAGGCGGAGCCAATGCTGATGACGATTCAGCTCCCAGATGACCTTGTGGTCTCCAATCGAAGGGTCGAGGTACGGAACATCAGCCCAGAAGAGAAGAGGCGCCCTGAGGCCGCTGACAGGATCGAGATGCCAATCGACGGACGCGCCGGGTGAGATCCATGACAATCCGCGGTATCCCAGGACGTCATAGCGGCCGGCGAGGATGTTGTCGGCGCGTGTGGCGGCGTCCAGAGCGGCGGCCGGCCACCGCGACAGCACCTCGTCACGCACGTCGCGAGCCGACGCGTGACTCAACGTAAACCGGCTGGACCGCTCCGCAATCAGTCGGCGTAATTCAGCATGAACCTCCTGCCACGGCGGGTCTGCGCCATCGCCTCCGAACAGCTGTTCCAGCACGCCATCGGCGATAACTTGGCGCAGGTCCTGGCGATTCCACCGCGGTGGACGCACGCGGACGGCCAGTCGCTGAGCCGCTCGCCGCCCTGTCTGGCGAGCTCGCCACGAGACTTCGTGGCCTGACATCCGGCGAAAACGACCCACAGAAATCGCGCTCATGTGGAATCGCGCGAAGGTTCACCCGCAATTTTCGAGAGCGCTTCCGGCCCGATGACCGCCGCGTACGCGCCAAGCCAACCCTCGCGCGCCACCGGCCACTCGTATCCTGTGCAACTCTCATGGGCGGCTGCGGCGAGCTGGCGTGCGTACGACGGCGACTCGAGCAGCGTCAGCACATGCGCGGCCACGACCGCGTCATCGTTCTCCGGTGCCAGCAGACCGTGTACACCGTGCGTCAGAATGTTTGGGACGCCTCCCACGTTTGTGGAGACCACGGGGAGCCCGCTTGCAAATGCCTCCAGCAACGACAGAGGCATGTTGTCGATTGATGGCGTCTGGACGTAGATGTCGGCATTCGCATAATGGCGGTTGACGTCGGCGTGCGGCACGAGGCCGGCGAAGGTGACGTGGCGCAGTGTGAGCCGGTGCACGAGCTCGCGCAAGGCAGCCTCTTCCGATCCGCCGCCGACGAGCGTCAGCGTCGCGTGCTCATAGCGGGCCTGGACCCGGGCAAACGCGCGCAGTACGCACGCGACGTTGTAGATCCGCTCGAAGTTGCGCGTGGATAAGAGCCGTGGCCGCAGGGGATCGCGCACGCGATACGCGAACTGACCGAGGTCGATGGTGTTGGGAACGACTCGTGCGGCGATGCCGAAGCCACCGAGCACGTCGCGCAGGAACAACGATGGCACCACATTGAGGTCGACCCAGTTCCGCATGACGTACCGCGCCAATCGAGACCGTCGCAGATGGTCCGGTGCTTCGCCGCTGTGATAGTTGAGGATGACAGGACGTCCGAACAGCTTCGCGACAACGATGGCGGGCAGGGGCGCCAGGATGAACGACAGATAGGACGCCGAGAAGACGTGAACGATATCGGCCCTCGGCAGTTCGCGCAGGAGCAGCGGCCAGTAGCACAGTTGCGTGACGACGGTGCGGAGATACTTGACCCGCTGCCACGCCGAAAACGGCGCGGGGGCAACCGGATTGATCGGCACGAGCCAGGCGTCGATCCTCCCGTCACCCCGCCACGCGTCGAGCAGCCGCTGCGCCTGCACGGCCTGCCCGCCCAGAATGCGCAGGGAGGCGGCAACGATCGCGACGCGAACGGAAGGTCCCATGACCGTTCGGGCTCATGGCTGCAAATGACGGGCCCGTAAACGGTTGAGGTGGATCCGAGCAGCGGGATCGCCTAAACTCAACGGCAGTTTCGCCTCCCGACCCGATTTCTTTTCACGCCAATACGCCGCTGCGTCGCTCAGACGCCCGTATTCAGCCGCCTGCTGATCCGGAGGACATCTGCGCCTCTCGGTGTGCTGCAAGGCCCGGAACTGCGACCCAAGGAGGAGCCCCGGTGCTCGTGGAAACCCGCCGCGTCATTTCCGTGTTGGTCTGGACCGCTATACGGCTCCTTACGAGGATTTTGTACCCGTTGCGTGTCTACACGTCGAGCCGTATAGCGGTCCTAGGCGCGCAGAGCGCGCCAAGAGATGCTGGCCAACCAGACGAGGGGCGCTGGCGGGGATATCAACGGGCAGGGCCCCTTGTCTGGTCTGCGCTCGTCGTGGTGGCAGTGCCGTCGCTTGGTCTCGGCGTCGCGAACGCCCAAGCGCCCGGCGGCTTCACCGAATCGGCGACGGGGAACGGACTCCGGCCTCGCTTGTCACCCGGCGAGATTCAGGCGTTCGTACCGCAGCGGGGACGATTCACGTTTCCCTCGCCTTACGAGACGACCGGAATCCGTCTGACGAACAGCAGCGATTGCGCCGGCAGCGATTGCGTCAATTACGTGGGCTACTCCTATTGGCGGAACATCAACAATCACGCCGGCAGCGATACGATGCTGATCTTCCTCGGCTTGAATCGCCAGCGGGGCGGCGGCGGCCCGACCCTTTTCAGCTACAACAAGAACACCGGCGAGACGCGTAACCTGGGTCCGCTGTTCTCAGGCGACAGCTCGTTTTCGTGGTCGTCGGGCGAGGGGTGGTACTTCAGCGCGAGCCGGGCCACCACGCTGTACATCAACGACTCGAACCGTCTGCTCCGGTATGACGTCAACTCGAAGGCGATGGAAACGGTCTTCGACGTGCGCGATCACCTCGGGAGCGACAAGCACATCAAGCAGATGCACTCGAGCAACGACGATCGGGTGCACTCGGCCACGGTTCAGGATTCCAACTGGCGCATGGCCGGCTGCGTGGCGTACGTCGAGGATCAGCGGCGCGCTGTGTACGTCGCCGCAAAAGGCGATTATGACGAGTGCCAGATCGACAAGAGCGGACGCTGGCTCGTGATCAAGGAAAACGTCGATGGGCGCGACGGGGAGGACAATCGGATCATCGATCTGCAGTCAGGGGCCGAACAGGTGTTCCTCGACAGGGAGGGTGCTGCCGGTCACTCCGACCTCGGCTACGGCTACCTGGTCGCCGAAGACAACATGTACTCGACGCCGGGTGCGGCGCGCGTCTGGCAGTTCGGCCAGGACCTGCGTGCGGCGGGGCAGGGCACCGTCGTTTACAACCTCGCGAACTGGGATGCATCGGCAGGACTCGGCCACCTCTCGCACGGCAACGCCCGATCGGGGGTGGCCGCCGCACAGCAGATGGCGTGCACCAGCAGTGCAGAGCGTCAAAACCTTCCACGCGTGAACGAGATCGTGTGCTTCCGTCTCGACGGGTCCAGGACAGTGCTCGTGGTGGCACCAAACATGAGCGACCTGAACGCCGCGGGGGGTGGCAGTGACGATTACTCGAAGCGGCCGAAAGGCAATCTGGACCCAACCGGCGAGTACTTCGTCTGGACGACGAATCTCGGGACCAACCGGAGCGACGCGTTCCTTGTCCGGGTTCCGCAGCAGAAGCTCGGTGTCGCAGGTGGCGCACCCGCACCGGCGCCGACGCCTGCACCGACCCCTGTGCCCGCGCCGACGCCGGAGCCAACGCCTGTGCCGGCACCGGAGCCGACGCCCGAACCGGCTCCCGCTCCTGCGCCAGCCCCGACCGGGGTGCCGCAGTGGATGAGTCTCATCAATGTGTCCGCGAACGGCAGCGGACTGGTCAAGACGTCCGGCTGCGATGGATGTCCGGATGCCAGCGCCGTATCTGATCGGCAGATCGCCGGCAGCGGGACGCTTGCCTTCGTCGCGTCCGAATCAAGCTCCCTGCGCTACGTCGGTCTGGGCGCGGGAGGGATTGGAGCAGGCGTTGGCGATATCAACTTTGCGGTGCGACTGCAGAGCGGCGTTGCGGAAGTTCGAGAATCTGGCGCCTACAAGGCCGACGTGAGATTTGCCGCGGGCGACAACTTTGCGATTGCTGTCGAGGGCGGGGTGGTGCGGTACTCGAAGAATGGAGTGGTGTTCTACACGAGCGGCGCCCGAGCAGACTACGCGATGCGCGTGCACGTGGTGCTGTTCAGCGCCAATGCGGCCGTTGCCGGCGTGGCGATCAGCAGCGCCGCTGTCGCGCCACCTTCCTCCGCGCAGACAGAGCCGTCTGCGACCGCTGGGGAGACGCTGGACGTCCGTTACGCTGTACCGCGGCGAAGAGGGTTATAAGAGCACGCGTAATGCAAAATGCAAGATTCAAAATGCAAAGGTATGCAAAGGCTCTAATTCCAGAGCTGCTCCCTGGTGTTGTCGTGATCATCAAGTGAATGACTCGGGGCCAAGATGCTTTGAACAGAGTTTGCGTTTTGAATTTTGCATTTTGAATTTTGCATTTTTGACTTACGCGTTTTGTTTGGACCAGGCAGCCCGTTCCCAGGTGACCTGCTGCCGCCGCGTCGCGAATCGGACGAAGCCGACCACAGTCGCCCAGATCAGCACGCACATCGCGCAGGGAACCGTGAACACGACCGACCGCCGCCGCCGCTGGGAGTAGCCGGCCAGCGCGGCAGCGTAGAACATCACCTGGCAGATCAGCGCCCATCGATAAAACCACCCGGTCGCGAGCGCAGACGCCGTCACGAGCAGCGCAGCATGGAGCAGCGGCAGCGCCAGACGGAGAACCTTGTGGGACATCGTCTCGAACCAGAGCCGGTTTCGGCGCGGGCTCAGCAGCCACCGCTCGCGCGCGAAGAGCTGGAACGTGCCGGCAATGGTGCGCGCCTTCCGCACGAACTCCTGTCTGGCTGTGGGCGAGGCTGAATCAAAGGCTCGCGCGCGCGGCTCGAAGAGCACCCGATAGCCTTGGCGCATGATTCGCAGCGGGATGAGCACGTCATCCAGAATCGTGTCGTCGGGAATCGGCTGGAAGAGCGTCCGCCGGATCGCGTAGATTGCGCCGGTCGCTCCGATTGTGGAGTCGGCCCGCCCTTCGGTCGAGCGGATGAACTTCTCGTACCGCCAGTAGAACGCGGCGCCGCGCCCGGCCGCGGCGGGTCCGTTCCGTGTGGTCAGCACCAACTCGCCGCCGACGGCGCCGACCGTCGTGTCCGAAAAGCTCTCCACGAGGGCGCGGAGCGTATTGCGGTCGAAGCGCTGCCGCGCGTCGGCGAAGACGACGATGTCGCCGCGGAGTGTCGGGACGACACTGTTCAACACGACGGCCTTGCCGCGGCGTGTCGAAAACCGTCTCACTCTGACGCGGGCATCCGCGTACGCCTGCGCGCGCTCCACGGTATCGTCCGTTGATCCGTCAGACGCAATGACGATTTCGCGTCGATCGGCTGGGTAGTCGAGCGCCAGCAGATTTTCGATACGCGCGGCAATCCGGTCTTCCTCGTTGTGCGCGACGACGACGATGGAGACCGAAGGCTCGATGGGCGCGCGAACGCGGCGCCTCGGCCGGCACATTGCACGGAGCGCAGCGATGAGCGGATAGCCGATGTAGACGTAGATCAGCAGCGCCACGGAAATCCAGAAGGTCGCAGCCGTAAACCTGCCAAAGTCCGATGTTTCAGTGCCCAGGGAAGCGATTTCCACCTGTGGCCGGTCCGACGTCGCAGAGGCGGTGAGGAGCTCCACCGTGGCCAGGCCGCCGAGCGCCCGCTCCACGGCATCGATATCGGCACCTGGATAGCCGCCGTCGGTTGCCTGAGTGGCAAATGCTTTTCCGAGCCTGAACGTTCGATCACCGCCGGCGCCGCGGAAGCCAATGTCGTTGAGTGACGGTGGGAAGAAGTTGTCTGCGGGATAACTGCGGGACATTGCGCCAACGAGCACGTTGCGACGGACGACGGCGCCGGGGAAGTAGCGCTGAAGTGAAGCGTTGCCAGGTCCGGTGCCAGACCCGGTAATGCCATGCTCGTTGTGCGGAATGACGTTGTTCTGAAAGACGAACTCGGCGTGTGGCGCGCCGTCGCCAAAGAGCACGCCGCCCGTCTGCAACGCCGTGTTGTGGTCGATGACGATCCCGGTCGTGCCGTTGAGCAACTGGAACAGACGGCCGTTGCCCCAGCGGCCGCCGACGTCGAGGAACACATTGTTGCGAACGGCGATTCGGCGCGTCTGCTGGCTCGGATGGTTGTCGTCGCGGCCGAGCACGTTGATCCCGGCGCCCACATGGCGGACCAGGTTGTTCGAGAACGTCACGTCTTCGACAACCGACCATGGCGCGGCGCCATCCTGATTCCGCACGGTGAAGAGGATGGCGAAACCGTTCTGCGCGTGCGGCCAGTTGTACTCCAGCAGGTTTCCTTCTATCCGGACGCGGCGCGCGTTCTTCAGCTCGAAGAGGTTCTTCACGCTCCACTCGGTGCCCTCGAAGGCGGGGTCATCCCTCTTCCACCGCAGCGGCTTTGTCATGTGGTTCTGGACGATGTCGATGTCCGAAGGCACCAGGTCGGGAATGCGCGGATCTGCGCCTCCAAACATCACGTTCTCGCCGGATGCCTCGAGGAAGTTGCGGGCAATCTTGAACGGCCCGGGCCCATTCCATCCGGCGATCGCCTGGGCGTCCACGGCGCGCTCCTTGAAGTCCGACAGGTAGGAGTCGATTACGGCGGCATGACTCGCGTTGAGCGCGACGCCACGCCGTCCGCCGAGGCGCGCGCTGCCGTGGATGTAGCAGCGGTCGATGATGAAATGGTGCGGCACGGCGCTGACCGTCGACGCGTCCCCTCCAAGCTGCACGAGCGTGTTGAGAGACACGCCCTCGGCCGGCGCAATCTCCAGCCCCACGAGGCGATAGTGGTGAGCGCCAGGCTCGGCTTCGAAGACTGTCCCGGATGACGCGACGACCTTGGCCATTCGCGTAGCGTTCGACGGCGTCACGTGGCGGCCGGGCTTCGGCAAATCGGGGGCGGCCGACGCGATGACAATCCATCCTTCACCACTCTTTCGGCGGAGGCGGAACGGGCCGCGGTACGTCGCGCCCGGCTCGAGCGTGATGCGGTCGCCAGCGTTGGCTTTGTCGAGGGCCATCTGCAGGTCGCCGTTCGCAGGGACATGGACCGTGCGTCCGGCGGCGGTGATGTCGGGGATCTCCACTTCTACGCGTGGACGCTCGGGCGCGCCGCTCGTGTCGCGCGACTGCGCGGGTTCGAGCTCGATGCTTGCTACGACGAGTACCGCGCCTATAACTGCCGAGAACCTATGCAAGTTATTCATGACGTGACCAATTGGCGCATACGGATTCCGGGTACGGAGTGTCCGGCTTTAGCCGGACCGGTCGTGGTCCGCCTGAAGGCGGACACTACTTACTGAAGACTCACAAAGGATCCAGTCCGCGGCACGGATGTACAGCGGGCCGAGCAGCGGCTTTGCCAGTCCTTTGGCGTTCCAGCTCGCCCACTCGCGATATCTGGCCCACGGGGCACGCTGCACGAGCCTCGCGGCCGCATCCGGCGCGTGCCGGCGTCGAATCGTGAAGCGTCCCACGACGAGGATTCCGCTCTCGTCGTACATCGATGTGGTTGGTTCCGACGTGAAAAGCACTCCCAGTCCCGCATCGCGGGCGGTACGTGCGACACCGCGAGAGTAGTAGCCGCCTGGCACTGAGGCGGCGGAGACCTCGTGACCGAGAAGGTCCTCGAGAACCTGGCGGCTGCGCGACCATTCGTGCCGCATGCGTTCGGCCGCACATGCGCTGAATCGCTCGGGATGCGACGCGGAATGGCTGCCGATGACGTGGCCGCGTGCATCGAGCTCGCGGATCTGCGCGGCGCTCAGGAATCCGCGGCTGCCAATCGCATCCGTTGAGACAAAACAATGGCCCCGCCACGAGCGCGCTTCGAGCCGGTCTGCAACCAGTGTGTAATACGACAGGCCACCGTCATCGACCGTGAACAGAAAGGGAACATCGGAATCGCGCGGGTAACGCCGGTAGCCGGAGGCCTTTAGGCCTCTGGTTCGTTCCAGGCCTCCGGTCATCTCCGTAACGAGCACCGGCACGTCGGCACGTACCCGCGCCACACCGGCAAGCTGCGCCTCGAAATCCCGAATCGACAGCTTGTAGCGGCCGGCTGCGCCCGACCGAAACCCGCTTTCGCGCGGGTCCGCGTCGTACACGTCATGAAAAAGCAGGGATATGGTCCGCATCTTGGAACTTGCCCGTGCGGCGGGCCGCACGCTTCCACCGCAGATATTCGGTCAGCCGCGGCTGACCCCATGTGGCGGAATGTCGCCCGTCAGTGGGGATCGTGGGAACGTCGTCGCCCCGGCAGACAGAACGCAGAACCGATTCGATGGCGTCGAGGTTCTCGAAGACGACGCGGTGCTGAATCACGACGTGTGACTCGCGTACCTCATCGAAGTCACAGCCCGCCTGCAGATACACGGGCCCGGTATCGACGCCGGCGTCAGCCCGCAGCAGCGTCATCCCGACGCGGTCGAGATCGCGCCTGGCCAACGCCCAGAAGCAGCCGTGCGCGTTGCGGTATTCGGGGCAGATGCCCGGGTGTAGCACAAACGTGCCTGCGCGTGGCATCTGGAGGATCGCCGGCTTCAGGATGACCTTGCACCGCGCGATGATCAGGTCGGGTCGAAGCTGCGCCAGAAAGCTGCGGGCATCGGCGCCGTTCGGGCTGGTGACGACGATGCGCGGAATGGAATCCAGATTGACGGGATAACGCCTCCGGAATTCACGGACCGTGCGCTGTTCCCATGCAGCATCGTGTTTCGCGAGGCGCAGCCGCGCGTAGATCCGGAATGCGGCGACATCGAGGAACCGCAGCAGCCCGACGCGTCGGAGTTCCCGTCGTGCGGCGCGCCACAGTCGTCCGTGTCCGTCACGGATGATGATGAGGCCAGCCAACGTCATCCGGCTCGCCAGCCACGACGCGAGCGCCTCGCGATCGAGAATGCTCCGCTCGTGGCAGATGAGCACGGCGCGAGAGGTCTGACCCTTGAGTCGCGGCATCACTGGCGTCTGACTCCTGGCAACAACCGCTTCGCAATGTTTTTCGAAGACGCCCGCAACGATTGGCCAGGAGTAGTTGAGCTCCACTAGCGAGCGTCCAGCCTGCCCGAGAGCCCGACGTCGGTCAGCGTCGCGCAGCAGCGAGATGACAGCATCGGCGAATGCCGCCGGGTCATCCGCGCACAGGAAATGCCGCGCGGGCTCGAGGCCAAGCCCCTCGGCGCCGACCGTGGTCGATACGACAGCCTTCCCCATGGCGAGCGCCTCGAAAATCTTGAGGCGTGTGCCGCTGCCTGCGCGCACTGGGACGACATAGACGGCCGCTTCACCGATCCAGGGCCGTACGTCGTCAACGGTACCGGTTACGACGATGCCCGCACGCTGTGCGAGCTCACGGACGCGCGGGCTCGGATTGCGCCCGACGATCGTGAAGGAGGCGTCGGGCACCTGCGCACGAATGCGCGGCAGCACGACATCGGCGAAATGCATCACCGCGTCTTCATTTGGATGCCAGTCCATCGACCCGCTGAACACGAGGTGAGCGGCGCGTTCGCGGTGGCCGTTCGTCGTGAAGTAGTTCGTGTCGACACCGGTAGGGACTGTCACTGCGCGTATGCCGGGGGCGAGCGCCTCCAGCCGCCGCCTGTCGTCTTCCGAGACCGCCACCGTAAGATCGGCACGCGCGCAGGCGTCCGCTTCGCGTGCTCGGAGCTTCCGCCATTCGATTTCGATGAGCGCGCGACGCCATCGACGTGATTCGACTGCGCAGAGACGCTGCCAGATGAGGTACTCGACGTTGTGCTCGAAGAGGACGACGGGCACCGGTCCCTGCATCGGCACATTCACGGCGGCAAACAGGAAGTCCGAGATACAGAGATCGACAGCGCCCCTGTCGATCAGGTTGCGGACTTCGGACCGAAGCGACGGCACCCGCCACTTCCAGAGATCCACCGGATACGACGACAGCCATGACCTCGCGACAGCGGCCGCAAACTCGGTGTCGCCCCGTTTTGCGACGGCATATGGAATGGAAATGACGCGATGACAGTGCGACAGCTCACGGGCCAGACCGTCCGGATCGTCACCGGGCCCGTGCGTTGTCAGCACGGTCACGCTGTGACGGCGCGCCAGATCCGATGCGATCTGCAGGCTGCGAACGCGCCCGCCGCTGGTAGCGGGCCAGAGGCCGCCCATTTTTGCCCACAGAATCCGCATAGCCTTAGTCGCGCTCCACAGAGATCGCGCAGTCGCTGAACCGCACCAGCCGACGTGGACGCTCGAATGCCACGCCCGTCGGCCGACCGGCGTCGTCGTACACCGCACGCACCGAGGGAGGCGACGCGAGCCCCTGCCGGTCTGGCAGAAGCAATGTGACGATGCGCCACGGTAGAGCCACGACGAACGAGTAGATCAACATCGGTGCCGGCTGACGTTCACCGTAACCCCGTGAAATCCATCCATTTATGGGAGCCAGTTCGCCACATTTGAGTGCCGGTTGCACCGGCGCGGATGGAAATGGGCAAATCCATAGCACGCGTCCATTGGGTGTCTGCGCACGCGCCCATGGATGGGTTGCGAGGGCCACGCTCAGCGGGCCGAACTGGAACGTAAGGTCGAGCTGATGCCGCGACGATCCGGACAGGTCGTCGACAACGATCCAGTAACCAGGCTTGACGAAGATGACGCGGCGCCGATGCACAACCGGGTCGGGTAGCAACAGGTAGCCGTCGTGCTCGGCGTCCAGGAAATCGAACTCGGGCGTCGAATGCCATTCGCGCAATCTCACGCGAGGCTGTCGTTGCCAGCCGAACGGGCCAGCAGGGTCTGCCTGGCTCACGCCATCGACGATGACAGTGCTGTGCGCGGCTGTGCTGCGGAAGTAATCTCGCCATTGAGGTTCGCCTGCATAGCAATAGGTGCCCGCGTCGACGAGGCACGGTTCGCCAAAAATGGAGCACTGGATGCTCAGAAGGTCGGCATGTCCATGGCCTCCACTGACAGGACAACCAATCGGGCCGATATCGAGAATCGCGTGGTGTGAGTCGGGCGTCCAGTCGCTTCGCATGGATGCGTATCCGCCCGAGGGGAACACGCACGACGGACTGATTGCCGGCGGCGCCGGTTTCAGCGTGTCGAAAGCATGCATTCCATCTCGGCCGAGCAGCCACAGCACTTCGGGCGTGAGACCGCCCGAGGCCCAGGCGAAGTCGGGCCGGTGAAAGCGCGTTGCAGCGACGCCGAAAAGACCACAGATGTCGCCGTTCGAGCGCTTTCGCAGTGGCAGCAGGGAGCCGCCGTCGTCGTCGCCGAGCGCCGGAATCGTGCCGTCGGGCTGACGAATCGCAAGGAGGAATTCGACCATCTGCTGCACACGTTCGGAAATGCAGTGTGGCAACTCGACACCATTGCGGTGCGCCAGCAGCACGAAGTGCAGATAGGTGTCGGCAATGTAGCGGTGGTAGCAGGTGGAGCGCTCGAAATGAACGCCGTCCCCGCATACCTGCTCGTCGCTTTCGGACACCAGAATGCGAACGGCAACGTCGCGCCATCTGTCCGCGTCACGGAATTCCGGAAAGACCGTGGCGACATAGAAGAGGCCGAGCGCTTCGCCAGTGAGATCCGTGTTTCTGGAGCAGTAGTACGACAGATATCGTCTGATGTGCGTGGCGTGGAGCCATATGGCGGCCAGTACTCTGGGCAGCCAGGCTGCCGACACGACGCGCGCATCGCGCAGCAGCAGCAGCGTCCAGCACCAGGAAATGGTCCGAAGCGCTACCTCGAGGCTGCTCGCCCAGTTGATACCGACGCCAGGAGGGTTTGCGTCGAGCCACGCGTCGATCGTGCTGACGCACGCCGCCGCGTACCGCTCGTCGCCCGTCAACGTCCATGCCTGTGCGAGCGAAACGAGCCATTGATGTCGGTTCAGTTCCCATATCAGCCGGCTGTCTCCGACGGTCGCCGCATCACGCACGTCGATAAGGCTCCAGGCGACCGCCGGCGCGCGTCGACTTCTGAGGGGATCGAGGTGCCAGTCGATCGGATCTCCAAACCAGAGAGTACGGTAGCCGAGCAGATCGAAATGCCGTTTCACCAGACCGTCCGCGTGAGCCAGCAGGTCGCGGCGGTAGTCCGGCAGCCTGGCGTCGATCGCGCCAGCTGTTGCTGTGTCTTCAGCGCCGGCAAAAAAGCGCTGCGGCGTCAGGTGGCGAAGAATGTGGATCGCCGCTTCTGGGCGGGCCAGCTCGGGCGCTTGTTTTCGCAGCAGCACGTCGGGGCGGTCCGGCAACTCAATCGGGGCGACGCGTTCCAGCCACTTGGAGGCTTCCTGCCAGCCGCGATAGGCCAGCTCCGCGACGCGCATGTCGCGGATGTGGCGATATCCCCGGTCATACCGTTCGGCATGTGAGCCGAGGATCGACGACTCGAGAGGAAGAGACGATGCGTTATCCATCGGGCTCAGTTCACTGCACCCGGCAGCCCAATCGGCCACGGAGCCGTGGTGCGCGGATGCTCCCGGGGCTCGGTTCCGGGGCCCGACACCTCAACTGGCGTGCCTGGAACCGGTTTCAAAACGTAGGGCGGGCCTTGACGGCCCGCCTGGCGCGGCGTAAAACCGCGCCCTACGTGAGTTTTGAAACCGGCTCCGGGCGCAGCGTCGAGGAAGCGGCGGCACCAGAGCTCGAATGACAGAATCGTCCAGAGCTGAAGGTCGAGATTCCTGCCGCGCAGGTTCGACCGCAGCAGCGCTTCGATGTAAGGGACGTTCAGGATTCCGCGTTGCCGGCAGGTATCAGACAGCAGAAGATCGCGGGCAAAACCGTTGAGATCGCCCCTGAACCAGTGCGCCAGTGGCACGGCGAAGCCGTGCTTTGGCCTGTCGATGATGCCGTCCGGCAACATCCCGCGCATCGCCCGCTTGAACAGGTACTTCGTGGTGCCGTCGCGGAGGCGAAATCGTGCGGGCACCGTCGCCGCAAACTCCACGAGCCGGTGATCGAGCAGCGGCGGTCGCGCCTCGAGCGAGTGCGCCATCGTCATTCGATCGACTTTTGTCAGGATATCGAGCGGCAGATAGTGGTGGAGATCCCGGTACTGAGCTGCCGAAAGCCAGTCGTCGTCGCCATCGCGAACCGTCGGCAGCGCGGCCGCCATCGGACTGTGCTGCGACACCAGCTCGAGCGCTTCGCGCCGAAACAGCCGCGGGAACTCGTCGGCATGAAAGAGCGACGACGCGTCGAGATACCGCCGTCGCCCTTCGAGCGCGAGGTGGCGGAGGAATCGACGCCCGTACATGCCGTGCGGCATCAATGCGCCGATGGCACCCGCACATCTCCTGATCGGTCGGGGCAATCGGTCGTACGTGCGCTCCCGCCCCTCCACGACGTACTTGTCGTAGCCGGCAAACAGCTCATCCCCGCCGTCGCCGCTCAGAACGACCTTGACGTGTTCCGACGCGAGCTTCGACACCATGTACGTGGGGATCGCTGAGGTGTCGCCAAACGGCTCGTCGAGGTACCAGGTGAGGTCTTCGACCACCTGGACGACGTCGGGTCGGAGGACGAGGTCGTAGTGGTCCGTGCCAAATTGCGCCGCCACGGCGCGCGCATGCGCCAATTCGTCGAAGCCGGCTTCCGCAAACCCGATCGAGAATGTCTTCAGCCGTCCGGCGGCAGGCTTCGCCATCATGGCCACCACCGCGCTCGAGTCGATACCACCGCTCAGAAACGCGCCAACGGTGACGTCGCTGATCTGATGCGCGGTCACGGCGTCGTGCAGCCGCTCTCGGAGGCGTTCGACAAGCGTCTCTTCCGTGGCGCCCTCATCCGGTTGGAACGTCACGTCCCAATACCGTTCGATTCTCAGCGGGCGATTTGGTGTGGCCACCGCCACGCGCGCCGGTTCGAGCTTGGAAATGCCGCTGATGATGCTCTGGTCAGGGGGCGTTGCCAGGAACGTAAAGAGGTGTCCAACCGCTTCCCAGCTCAACGACCGGTCTGCGTCGCGGCGCTGGAGCAGCGGCTTGAGCTCCGACGCGAAATGGAGCTCACCTTCACGTTCTGCGTAGTAGAGGGGCTTGATGCCGAGCCGATCGCGCGCGAGCAGCACCTGCCGCCGCCGGAGGTCCCAGATGGCAAACGCAAACATTCCCCGGAGGTGATCGACGCAGCGGGGCCCAAAATCCTCATAGAGATGAACGATCGTCTCCGTGTCGCTCGAGGTTCGGAGCCTGTGCCCTCTCGACTCGAGCTGATGGCGCAGGTCCTGGTAGTTGTAGATCTCGCCGTTGAACACGATCCAGACCGAGCCGTCTTCGTTCGAGATCGGTTGGTCGCCGTTATCCAGGTCGATGATGCTCAGGCGGCGCATTCCCATCGCGACGCCGTCACCCAGGTAGATGCCTTCGTCGTCGGGTCCCCGGTGAACCATCGCGCCGCACATCGCCCGGATTTCGTGCTCCAGGACCGGGCGTCCGTCCCACCGGATGATTCCGGCAATGCCGCACATCAGTCGTGTCCTTTCAACAAGTCACAAGGCACAAGTCACAAGGCTCAAGTCACAAGGCACAAGTCACAATGGTTCGGAGAACTGCGGTTTGTGACTTGTGACTTGAGCCTTGAGCCTTGTGACTTGAATCGCGCGTCGCATCTGAGGCCCGCTATACGAAAGAAGTCCGTACGTGGCCCCATAGAGCGCGGCGCCGACGATGAATGTGACGATCGGTGGCCACTCGACGCTGACATCGAGCCATCGGACCGGTACGGTGGACACAATCGCGATTGCTGCAATGCCGGCCAGGCGCCGCCACGGCAGGGCGCCGCGCACACCGACGTGCATCAATGACGCGACGCGCACGACGCCCAGGGTCTTGGTCACGGTCAATCCGAGCAGCGTGACGAGGACCGCGCCGAGCAGGCCGAATGACGACAAAAAGGCGCCAATCAGGCTCGCAACGCACACAAACCGGACGAGGTTCATGACGAGCAGGAACCGCGTTTGCGCGTAGACCCTGAGCACGGCGTCGACCGCCATCACCGCCGGCAGCATGGTCAACGCCCACACGACGAAAATGGGGACGCTGGCGGCGTACGTGGTGGTGAAGAGACCGACGATCAGGTTATGCGCGCCGACGACGAGGAGCGCTGCGAGCGGAAAGATCAGAAACGCGAGACGGCACACGGTATCGTGCCAGAGCGCGACCGCCGTCTCTCCGCGCGGCGCGTCGGCCATCTTGACCATGAGGACGCTGACGGTGGTTGTCACGATCAGGTCGTACAAAGGGATCTGGAGGCAACCCACCGCATAGATGGCGAAGGTGGAGGCGTCGAAGTGCGCCGCGACGACATACTGGTGGTAATTGATGAGCATCACATCGATGCCGACCGCCAGCGCAAACGGCAGCGCGTATCCCAACTGCTGTCGCAGCAGCGAGACATCGACCCGCAGCTCACGGCCGCAGAGGCGCCATAACGCGAGAACCGTCGCCGCGAGGCGCAGTCCCGCAAACACCGTCGCGCCGACCAAGACAGCCTCGAGGCTCATGAACAGCAGCGCGGGGACGACGAACAACAGCGTCCGGACGATGTCGGAGATTGCGTATGTGACGGCGGCTGCGAGGTGCTTCTGCCTCGACACCATGACGATCTCCAGGACCGTCGACGTCAGCATGAACGCGAGAAAGAGGCCGAGCGGCACGATGTGCGCCGCAAGGTCCTGGTTGATCCACTCGCCAACGAGAGGACGCGCAATGTAGAGGACACCAGTGCCGAGCACGCCCACAAGAGCGAGCGCTGCGATCGCGTTGCCGGCATACCGGCCCGTGTGTTCGGGCGCCCGTGGAACGAAGTAGTAGAGGCTTTCTGCCATGCCGAGCTGCAGAACGCCGTACAACGTCGCGTAGATCAGGAAGAACTGCTTGTAGACGCCGAAGACCGCAGGGTCGAACAGTCGGGCCAGGACGATCCCAATCGCAAACGACGCCGCCAGCCCGACGCTGCGGCCGGTGACGAGCAGCAAGGCCGGGCGCGCCGTGCTATTCATGCGCCGCCCTCCGTTCCACGTGCACCCGCGTGCAGCGCCGCGCCGGTGGCCAGAGATCCTGCACCTGGCAGTTCAGAATTGCCGATGAGAAACGGCCGTCGGCGTCGACCGAAGACCCCTGCCACAGCAGCAGCCGCTCGATCGTGAGTGCGGGATGACGCACATCGTCATGCCGGCATGCCGTATATGCGAACTCGTACCCCGCGCGCCGCACGGCCTCGACGATGGCGGGCGTGAACTGGCCACCCGGGTAGGCAAAGTGATCGACCGGTTTGCCAAGATAACGTTCGAGCTGTCGTTTCGACCCTGCGAGTTCCTCTACAACGACGTCGGGCGCCTCCGTGGGCAGCGAGACATGGCTCTTTGTATGGGATCCAATCGTGATCCCCGCCTTGTTCATTTCAGCGAGCTCCGCCCAATTGAGCGTCAGTGGGACGTCGCAGAATCCGTTGCCGACGGTCGCCTCGAGGGCGTCCATGAGGCGGCGGACTTCGACGAGCGGCAATTCGGGCAGGATCGAGGTGACGGCGAGCATCGGATTGTTCGCAGCCAGCCTGTTCCATGTGAGACACGCGGCCGGGAGTCGCAGTGCGTGGAAGAGACCGGCAATCTCGCGCTGGGGGTCGTTCCAGGTCGCGAACGCCTTGGTCATGAGGTGATACAGCCTGTCGTGGACCTGCCAGAACGGCCGTCCGACGAGATCGGTCACGACAAAAACGCCCGCCGGGATTCCTTTTCGTTTCAGCACCGGGTACGCGTGCTCGTACACGTCACGGTAGCCATCGTCGAATGTCACCGCGGCGACCGGTTTATCGAAGCGCTTGCCGCTGACGATGTGCTCGCCGATGTCGTCCAGGGTGACAAACGTGAAGTGGCGACCGACACAGTCGAGATGCCGCTCGAACATCCTGGCGCTGATCAGCATGCTCGGCATCTCGGTTTGCGCGACAGCCCCGAAATCGTCCACCACGCGGTGGTAGCCGAGCACGAGTGGCCGATCGGCCCCGCGTGCCAACGCAGAGGTCAGGCTGTGATCGAGCGCTCGCGAAATGGTCGACGCGAGCACCGTCTTGAGTCGCCAGCGCCACTGAACCGCAGACCTAGACGGCACGGGAGGCTCCCGGGGTGAGCACACGGGCCAGGGGGGCGAGCCGTCGGCGCGCTTCGACGGCGCCGTGGTGAAGCCAGCCGCCGAAACGCGCGGGAAAGACGTGGATCCGATGCAGCGTCCGCGCCCCGGTGGCCCAGAGCCACTTGTACGGCTCCCCGCCCCACAGCATGTCGAACGTGTGCATCCCCTCATCGAGGGCCGTACGAATCGTGAGCGCCATCAGCACGAGCCCGATGCTGTGGTGCTGATATCGGTCGTCGAATCCGTGTTGATAGAAATAGAACTGTCCGTTGTAGCCAAAGCCGTACATCACCGCCGCCGCGGTGTCGTTCAGCCGCAGGACGTACATCCGCAGCCAACCGCGCTCGAGGGTCTGCTGCGTTGCCTCGTGATGAAACGCTCGAAGCGATGGTGTGAAGAACGCCGTGGAGCCGCCGCACGGCCGAAACCGACGTTCGTGGAAGCCGAAGAGCGCCGACAATGCTTCTCGGCGCTGGGGCTCGGTGCTGACCCGTTCGAATGTCGGCTGGTACTGCCGCTCGAGCGCCTTCAGACGACGCCGCACGTTGGCGCGATGGGCGGAACCGCGTGCCGCCAGGTAGGAATCCCACGTGTGCCCCCCGAGATCGATCAGAGGACAGATGCCGTTCGACGCCGCAGACGACGTCCAGCCGGTGGTGCGGAGCTGACCGGCAAGGTTGGCAGCCAGCGATCGTTCCGGAACATGGTCCAGACGCAGCGCCCACGGTTCGGCGGCGATGAATTGTGCGACCGATCGAAGGGCGTCGGGTTCGTGGCCGCACCGCACGATGAGATCCAGATAGTCGGACCCGGCGTGCCCGGTACCGAGGAACTCCAACCGTGGAAAACATCCGAGCGTCCGCCTCGTCAGCAGCGGCGCCACCGCAATCAACCGGTCATCCGACCAGACCGCGATCGTCTGCAGCGAAGCGTTCCCTCGCAGATGCTTCCACCAGGCGTGAAGCCATTCGAACGTGAGGAACGGGTTGTCCGCCGAGCTCGAGCGAAGGAGATCGTTCCAGTGCGGACGAAGGGCCATGAATCCCGAGAGATTCTGGACAGGCTCAATCCGCGTGATCGGCAGCGATGCGGGCCAGTGAGCGGCGGCCTCGGTGAGCGGCATCATTGGAAAGCCCTCCCCGCCGCGACGTCCGAGGCTTGGCGCGCCACATGCGCAATCTGGCGTGCGGTCAGGTCCTGGTGAATCGGCAGCTCGAGAACATGCGCGCGAAGACACCTCGCGTCCTCGGACATTTCCTCTCCCGATTCCGCGCTCTCGTTCCAGAACTCGAGGGCCTCGACGCCCCGCCGTTGCAGGGCGCACCGAGCTTCGTGCTTGTCCGGCACGAGAATGGGGAAGAACAGCGGACACGCGCCTTCGGGCAGCCGAGGAAGAGCGCGGACGACGCTCCTGTCGAGGAGTGTGTCGAGGAGCCGGTAATTCTCGATGCGGCGCTGCCGCACGTCGCGGATGTCGAATCGTTCGAGCAGCCGCGTCGATACGTGCGACATCGCGAGGTCGACGTCGTCCAGGTTGAAGCCGATGTCACCGACGTTGGCGCGGCGCACGCCGAGCGAACGCGCCACCCGTCCCAATCCGTGCTTGGCACGCTGCAGCGCCGCGCCAACGCGGCTGGCACGGCCACGAATGCGCTGCACCAGCAGTTCGGCGGTTCGCCCCATCACGGAGGCCGACCCGGCCGCGCGAAGGGGCAGCCGCGCGAGTGAGTCGAGGCGCGGGCCGTTCTGGACGAGAAGTGCGCCGTTCGGGAGGGGGAGCGTCTTGTACAGACAGAAGATCGACCAGTTCCCGAAGCTGCCAAGCGGCTGCCCATCCAGCTCGCTGAGAAGCGACAGCGCGCAATCCTCGACGAGCAGTATCTCGCGCGTACGGCAAAGGTCTGCCAGCAACGCCATCGGTTGGGCCCACCCGATGTAGTGAATGACGTAGAGCACGTCCGGGTGGTGGCGGTCGCACAGCACGCGGACTTCGTCCGGGTCGAGCTGCATGCGCCGATCGATGCGGTAATAGTGGATGCGGGCGCCAGCCGCGCGCATCGCGAGAATCTCGTTGCCGCTGTTGTAATCGGGCGCCAGCACCGTCAACCCGGGGCTCCGCTCGACGAGCGCGCGAAACAGGTGATAGATGGCGTTGCGCGCCCGGTAAAAGGACAGCCGTTCGGGAACATTCAGCGGAAAACAGGTCGTCGCTCGTGCGGGCGCAGGGCGCAACAAGTCGGTCGCCGACAGACCCTGGTACGTTGGGACAAACATGTCCGCTACGCCCACCATCGCTTGAGCTCCGGTCCCCACTGGAACTTGATGGAATGCAGGAGCCTGGCGCGGAACGTGTCGCCAAACACGAAGAGCCAATCGTGACCGCGTGCGGTGGACGTCCACTCGAGCTTCCAGGGTTCGGTATCGCCGAGGAAATCCACTTCGGCGAGCCCGCGCTCGCAGGCATTGCGGATTGCGAAACAGGTGAGCAGCTTGAACGGCGCGCAGGCCGCGTAGTCGGGGTCGTACCCCGTTTTGAAGAGAAACAGCCGACGCTCGAAGCACGCACCGTACGACGTGGCGATGCGGCGGCCCCCGACTGTCAGAAAGAGCAGCTCCAGCCAGCCGGCTTCCGTACCGCGCTCGATGAGCGTCGAGTAAAAGCCGTGTGCCGCGGGATCGGACGCGATCGCCGTGCCTGCCGCCTGTTTCCATCCTGACGCCTCGAGGCGCCATGCGTCGGCTGTTGCGGCCTGAATCGCCGCACCATCCGTCAGCACTTCCAGTGCCGTCTCGCCAATCCGACGCGCTCTCGAGAGCCGGTTTCGCAGGTTCGACTTGAACTTCGCGCGCAAGCCGTCGAAGTACTCATCCCACGGGCGGTCGAGCGTCACGTACGGTGAGTCGCCGCTCTTCCAGAGACCGGTCGAACAACGATGCGCCGCCGCGCACTCCGAGAAGACGGCGAGGGTGCGAGACTCGTGCGCGACCTGGCCGAGCAGAAGGACATCCCAGCCGTCGCGATCCTCTCGAAGACCGTCCCAGAGAGCACGATACGAGTCTTCTGGATGCGACGCGACGATCACGTCGGCTCGCGGGGTGTGATCGTTGTGCATCAGTCTGATTCGGCGGACCGGAACGCCGTACATCACGACCGACTCGCGCATGAGCGGCGCAATCGCAGCGATGCGACCGTCGAAGCGGACGACCAGAACGTGGAGCGCCGCACCCGCTCCGAAGGCATCCCACCAGGTGCGCACCCACTCATGACGCAGGAACGGATGCATGATGCCTGCGCGGCCGACGGCGTCGTTCCAGGCGGTTTCGAGCTCGAGGAACGATCCGTAATCGGTGACGACCTCAACCGTGCACGCTCCAGTAATGGACCCCAGATGCGTTGTGGTCGCCCGGACCGCCGTCGAGGCAGTTGATGGAGCCAGCATCATGCGGACACCGGAAGCGGCACGCGCTGCTTGCGCGCGAGAAGCTCCGCGTAGAGCTGTTCGGTTGCCCTCACCATCCGTTCGACCGAGAGGTGTTGGTGGATGAATTGGCGCGCTGCGTGCCCGAGGCGGATGGCGAGCACGCGGTCGTCGAGGAGTTGGGAGATCGCCGCGGCAAGAGGCCGTGCCTCACCCGCCGGCACGAGCAGCCCGGTCTGTCCGTCGATGAGCGCTTCCGGCGTGCCGCCCACACGTGTGGCGACGGTCGGCGCGCCGGCGGCCATCGATTCGAGCAGCACGTTCGACAGTGCCTCGTTCAGCGACGGCATCACCGCGACGTCGGCGGCGGAGAGCAGCGCCGGCACGTCCGACCGGAGGCCGGTAAACACGACGCGATCCGCCACCCGGTGCAGGGCCGCCAGCCTCTTCAACTCGTCGAGGTAGGCCCGCTCGCTCGGCGCCGTCTCGCCAACGATGAGGAACCGGCCGTCCTGATTGCGCGACTTCATGATGGCGGCCGCTTCGATGAGCTGTTCGAGCCCCTTCAGCCGAGCCAGTCGGGAGACGACCACGACGAGCGGGGTGCCACCGGGTAGCCCGAGGTCGCGGCGGACGTCCTTGGAATCCGTAGACTCGCTGAACCGTGTCAGGTCGACGCCGTTCCTGATGACGACGATTTTGGATTCGTCGTAGCCTTCGGCAACCAGCCAACGCTTGACGGCTTCGGCGTTCACGAGCACGCAGTCGGCAAGCTGGCACGCGTAACGCTGCACCCGCTTCTGCATCGGCGTCAGATAGGGCGCGCAGTCGCGGATCGACGCGATGACAACCCGCGCCACGAGCCTCGCGGGTGGAATCGCGAAGACGTTGCCGTAGAAGTTATAGGCGTGGACGATCTGGATCCGTCGGCGGGCGATGTGCCGCGCGAGCCTCGCCTGCTGCGTCAGCGCGTACACGCTGCGAAACGTCGTCACCTTGTATTCCGACAGCGGGATGCGCCGTTCGGTGATCTCCTGCACGAACGGACCCCACCGCCGCAGGCAGGCGAACTCGACGTCGAAGCGGGTGCTGTCGAGCCCCCGTGTGAGCATCATGAATTGGTTTTCCGTGCCGCCGCACATGAGGGTCGGCACGACCTTGAGAATCCTGGCGCCGCTCATCGTCGACTCCAGGCGGGCTGTGGGGAGACGGCAGCGCGGTACGTGTTGCGCAGTGCGACTGCCAGCCCGGCGATGCTGAAAAAGTAGAACTGGTACGCGATTGGATGGAACATCGCGGCGACTCCGAAGGCCACCAGCGAGATCCGCACGCCGGAGGCGAGCGGCTGGAGCGCGCGCAGCGGCGGTTCGCGCGCGGCGCGCTTCTCCACGGTCCGTGCCGTCCGGTAGCAGGTCAGGTGCAGCCATGCGAACAGCAGCAGGCCGGGTACGCCAAGGTCGACGCCGTACTGCAGATACGCGTTATGGACGCGCCTCCACGTATCGATTCCACGCTCGTCGTTCATCACGAGGATGTCCTGGCCTATGCCTGCGCCGATGATCGGGTTCTTGGCCACGAGCCCGGCTGCGACTTTCGTGTCTCTCCAGCGGCCCTGCGCCGAACCCGTCACGTCTTCGTCGATGTTCGTAATGGTGCTCAGACGGGTGACATAGCCATCCGGCAGAAGCGGCACGGCACAGAGCGCGAGCAGCAGGAACGCCAGCGCCGTGCCGTGCGCCTTGCGCCTGATCAGCACGGCAAGAAACAGGACGCCAGTCGCCGCCAGCGTCAGGAATCCAGCCCGGGAAAACGTGAGGATGACGGCGGCAACGCACAACAGCATCGTGGCGACGGCGAAGACGCGCCTCATGCCTCGCGCA
>DATCJA010000083.1:0-2976 GCA_036507475.1 Vicinamibacterales bacterium | reverse complement strand
CGTGAACAGACTCCAGCAGACCTTCCGTTGCACAGCTCGCACGCAGCGGTCCCACGACCAGAACGCCAATCAGCAAAGGCATCACGGCGCGCATCAACTGTCCCTGCCCAAGACGGGAAGCTCCATGTTACGCCAGCACTCATTCAAGGTTGAGCACTGTGTCACCGCTGCGACGATACTTCATCACCCGAATTCGACACATCAGCCTGAGCCGCCCATGCTCTAACGTCGGGTCTGGAACGCTCTCGGATCATGCGGCCGCCTGCACATCGGCTGAGTAGTCAGCCGCGAAGTGCGGCCACAGGGTCGGCAATCGCTCACTCAGATACACGGCCCGGAGCGTGAGCGTGAGCTGATCCACGTCGTCTCAGTAATGTGGGTTCCGGAAATTCTGCCGCCTCGATTCCGGAAATTCTGGCCTGTTGATGTAATGCCTCAGTCGAGGTCGGGTCGTCAAGTCCGAGGTGCTTGGTCCGCAGGGATGGCCCGTCGAGCGTGAGGACTCGGCCGCGCTCGAGGATCCGATCGACGATGGCGTGCGCCAGGTCCTCGTCGTGCAGGACCCGGCCCCAGGTCGTCACAGCCTTGTTCGTCGTGAAGATCATCGCGCGCTTCTTCCGATGTCGATCGTTGACGACATGGAAGAGCATGTTGGCGGCATCCGTGCCGTACGTGAGATAGCCCACTTCGTCGACGATCAGCACGCCGGGATGGATGTAGGTGGCCAAGGCGTCGGCGAGGCGCCCACCGCGAAACGCCGCGGAGAGGTCATCAATCAATTCAGCGGCGGTGACGAAGCGTGCGTCGAAGCCGTTCTGGATCGCCCGATATCCGATCGCCACGGCGAGATGCGTTTTCCCACGCCCCGGTTTCCCGCTCAGAATCAAACAGCGGCCGTCGGTCACAAACTCCGAGGCGAGCGCCGAGCCGAGTAGCGAGAGGCGGACCGTCGACTGATACGTGAAGTTGAAATCGTCGATCGTTTTGAAAAACGGAAAGCGGGCACGCCGCAGCAACCGGTCCAACCGGGTCTGCTGCCGATGCGCAATTTCTTCTGACACCAGCAGCGTGAGGAAGTCGCGATACGTCCAGTCCTCCTGCTCGGCGCGCCGCGTCAGGTCTCGCCACGCGCGACGCGTGTTGGCCAAGTGCAGCCGTTTCAGCAAGGCATCGAGGGCCTGATCGGAGAGCATCATGATTGCCCTCCGTCGGCTGAAGCGGGCGACAGGTCGAATGGAAGCCGCTCGCCGCGCGACATCGGCTCGTCAGGATGCCCCAGGAACGACGAACGCACCGGAGGATGACCGGTACCCTCCCCCTCAATCCGCGGCGGTGTGGTCACCGCGGCCGCCAGGTAGTGCGCGATGTACTCGGCGCCGATGGCTTGCTCGGCGAGCCCCCGGGCGAAAGCGGCGCGCACCGCAACGTCACCGTAGGTGGCGAGGAGCTCGTGCAAGCGATCGACATCGCGAATCCAGATGCGCGGGCGGCGATGCGTGAGCTCGGTCAGATAGTCCAGGGCCGAGGCTCCCAGCGCGAGCAGGTGCTCCCGCTGCAGGTACCGTTTGGCGCGCTTGCCGGACACCGCGGCGACCTGTTGCGCGCGGTGTGCCGGCAGCGTCGACTTCGCGTGCGGCTCGAAGAGCCGCGGATGGACGGCTTCGAAGCGGCCGGCGACGATCCGGACGCGATCCCGATACAAGAACAATGTCCCGGCGATCCCGATCGCGTCGGGCGGCATCGAGTAGGGATGCGTGTCATGCAGGACCGCCGCCGTGGGGCCGACCACGACCGGCACGCGGAGTGCGAGGTCCGCCGGCGCGATCTTCACGGCGCGGAGCCGCGGCCGCTCCTCCTCGAGCCGCACCGCGGGGATCACGTGGGTGGCCCGACACGGGCGCTGCGTATTCACCTCCGTCCGCCATTCGGCGAGCTGCATCAGCAGATCGGCGTCATCAAGAAACCGACGTTGTTTGAAGAACGACCCTTTCACCCAGCCGACGAGATTCTCGATCGATCCTTTTTGCTCTGGGCTGGACGGCCAGCAGACTTCGATCCCCAGTCCGAGATCGAGCGCGACGCCCGCGAAGAGCGCATTCCATTCCGTGACCTGTCCGTCCTTGGTCCAGTGCAAGGCGACCGTCTTGGGCCGATCGAAGACCGCCAAGAGCGGAATCCCGCCGATCGCGGTGAAGTGATCCACGAGCGTGCGGACCAGCGTCTCGGTTTGCTCGTCCCGCACGATCGTGACTTCCACCCACCGGGAGTACTTCAGCCGCGAGGCGAAAAAGTGACGGCGCTTCGTTGTGCCGTCCAGATACCGCACGTCGACCTGGCCAAAATCGTGTTGCGTGAATTCGCCAGGGAGGCCCTCAAAGCGCACCATGGGGCGCGGCGTCTTCGGCCGGATCGCGTGGATCAGATCGTAGAGCGCACTCTTACCGCCTGGATAGCCGGCCAATTTGGCGCGCCGGAAGATCTCGACCGACAAGAGCGCCGGATCCTGCGCGAGCAGCTCCACGACCAACGGCCGAAGGGGCTCTGCCGTGGATGGCCGCCCAATCCGGCGGCGGTCACGCTCGCTGGCATCGTCGACGTGGCAGACGTCGGGCTCAGCGTCGACCCGACGGACGCTTCGCACCGAGACGTCGGTGAGCGCGGCGATTTCGCGTTGCTGGTGGCCGGCCGCTCGGAGAACCTGAATTGCGTGCCGCTTGAGCATGTCGATCATCCTTTCCCTCGCTGTGTGAAACAGCGAGTGTCCCTCTGGGAGGGACCGGCTCAGAGCGGCCAGAATTTCCGGAAAGGATTAGGTCAGAATTTTCGGAACCCACAGATGGCCGTCAGGAGTCCGAAGACCGAATTCTCGTAGTCCCCAAGGCTTGTCGGTTGGTTCGGACGTTACGAGTGCCCCTCGGGCGGCCACTTCCCGGTAGAACTGATCCAAGCCCTCGATGTTCCAGTATGCGAAATACG
>DATCJA010000082.1:0-22348 GCA_036507475.1 Vicinamibacterales bacterium | reverse complement strand
TTGGGTTACCTGGAATAACGTCGGCCACGAATGGCGCGGTGATCGACGGTACGTACAGCCGGCCTGTTTCGGGATCGAAGGTAGCGCCCTGCCAGTCGGCACCGCCGACCGAGCCGGGAAGCTGAATGGTGCCCTTCGTATCGTTCGGTCCGCCGCCCTTGATCGAAGGCGGCGTGAACACGGGCCCGATCACATACCGTTTGACGATGTCGAGCGCCGCGGCGCGCAGTTCCGGCGTGAAGTCGATGAGATCGTCGACGCTGACGCCCTGCCGATCGAACGCCGGCGGCTTGGTCGGAAACGGCTGCGTCGGCGACGTCTGTTCTCCAGGCGTCGTCGACTGGGGCACGGGGCGCTCTTCGATCGGCCAGACGGGCTGTCCGCTGACGCGATCGAACACGAACGCGAACGCCTGCTTCGTCACCTGGACGACAGCCCTGATCTGCCGGCCGTCGACGGTGATGTCGGCGAGCACGGGGGCGGCGGGCAGGTCGTAATCCCATAGATCGTGATGGGCGAGCTGGTAGTGCCACACGCGCGCACCTGTGAGGCAGTTCACGCAGACGAGGCTGTCGCTGAACAAATTGTCGCCGGGCCGGTGGCCGCCGTACATGTCGCTTGTCGGACTGGTCAGCGGAAGGTATGCGTACCCGAGCTGTTCATCCACGCTGATGAGCGACCAGAGATTGGTGTGGCCTGTGTACTTCCACGAGTCGTTCTTCCATGTGTCGACGCCGAACTCGCCCGCACGTGGAACGACGTGGAACGTCCAGCGCAGCCGGCCCGTCCGCACGTCGTACGCGCGCACGTCGCCCGGCGTCCCTTCCTTGTTGGGCGGCGAGTCGCTCATCGACGATCCGACGATCACGACGTCGCGGCACACCCGCGGCGCGCCGGTCCACCCATAAGGCAGGGCGCCGACTCGAAGGTTGATGCTGCCGCCGTCACCGAAGTCCGGATACGGCCGGCCGGTCCTCGGGTCGAGTGCGGTGAGCGTCTCGCCGCGCTGCACGAACAGCCGCTGCTCGTTGCCGCTGCGCCAGTAGCCGAGCCCACGCGTGCTGTCGCCCGGCAGCCCGGCTGCACCGCCCGTGGGTTGTTGCACCCAGAGGGTCTTCCCTGTGGCTGGATCGAACGCCTCGACCAGGCCGACGCCATTCGGGCTGTACAGGACGCCGCCAATCATCAGCGGCGTCGCGCGGAAATTGTTCGAGAACGTCAGCTTCGGGTTGAGCGTCATCAATTGCGGATCGACCGCCGGCCTGCGCCAGGCGACTCTCAGCCGTGCGACGTTCGACGCATTGATCTGATCGAGGGCGACGTACTTCGTGCTGCCGGGATCGCTGCCGTAGCTGCTCCACTCGGTGTTCTGGGCGGACACAATCGCTGCGCCCGTGGCGATCAGGGCAAGTACGCCGAACCAGTGTACTGCTCGATGCATGTTGCCTCCTGCGCGAAGACTCCGAACGATCTAAGCTCGCCGCGCGTAATGCGTCGCCACGTAATTGTCGACGAGCGCGCGGAATCCGTGGGCCAGTTCCTCGTAGGTGCCGTGCAGCGTGGTGAAGTGCTCGCCGTCAATGTAGACCGGACAGTTGGGCGACTCGCCCGTGCCAGGCAGGCTGATACCGATGTTGGCGGCACGTGATTCACCGGGCCCGTTGACGACGCACCCCATGACGGCGAGGGTGAGCGTTTCCACACCCTCGTACTGCGTCTTCCATTCCGGCATCCGGGCGCGGATGTACTCCTGCGTCCGTTCCGCGATCTCCTGAAACGTCGTGCTGGTCGTACGGCCGCAGCCCGGGCACGCGGTCACGCTTGGCGAAAACGCCCGCAGGCCGAGCGCCTGGAGCAGCTCGCACGCGGCATACACCTCTTCGCGACGATCGCCGCCTGGCCGCGGCGTCAAGGACACGCGAATGGTGTCCCCGATTCCCTCGTTCAGTAGAACGCCCATCGCAGAGGCAGACCACACCAGCCCCTTGGTCGCCATGCCCGCTTCGGTCAGGCCAAGGTGCAGCGGTTGATCCGTTCTTCGCGCCAGCTCCCGGTAGATCGCGATCAGGTCGCGCGGGCGCGACACCTTGCAGGAGATGACGATCTGATCCTTCCGGAGACCGGTATCGACCGCCAGCGCCGTCGATTCGATCGCTGAAATCAACATGCACTCGTTCAGAATCTGTTCCGAACTGTGGCCCAGGTTCCGGTCGGTGTTTTCCTGCATCTTCTCGAGCACGAGCTCCTGATTGAGCGAGCCGCCGTTGACGCCGATCCGGACCGGCCGGTCATGGTCGATCGCGACCTTGCAGATGGTGGCGAAGCGTTCGTCCCGCCGCGCACCCGTGCCGACGTTGCCGGGATTGATGCGGTACTTGTCGAGCGCGGAGGCACAGGCAGGATAGCGGGTGAGCAGGAGATGACCGTTGTAATGGAAGTCGCCGATGAGGGGCGCGCTGCAGCCGGCGTCGAGCATCCGCTGCTTGATTTCGGGTACTGCGGCCGCGGCTTCGGGCGTGTTCACGGTGACGCGAACGAGCTCCGATCCGGCTTCCGCCAATTCGATGCACTGACGCGCAGTTGCCGCAGCGTCCGCCGTCTCCGTCATCGTCATCGACTGCACAGCGACCGGCGCACCACCGCCAATCTGCAGGTGGCCCACGCGGACCCCCACGGTCTTGTGCAGCCTGACGGCGCCGGACACTGCGATGTTCATTTAGTCAATGATACCTGGGGGCTGCTTGGTTTCTCGGCTCTCGGCTCTGGGCTTTGGGCTCTCGGCGACAGAAGACAAGGCCCAACGGCCAACGCCAACGCCTAAAGCCCAAAGCCCAAAGCCCAAAGCCCAAAGACTAAAGACTAAAGACTAGAGACCAAAGACTACAATCTCCTCAATGACGGACGTGACACGAAAGACCCTGGCATGCGGGTGTCAGGTCGATGCCGCGCGCGACTTTCTTGGACGGGTGGTCGGCACGATCGTCGCCAAGGGTCAGAGCTGCTCGCAGGCATCGCACGTCCCTGGCCAGGTGGTGGTGATGCCGGGTCGCGAGCACGCAAAACCGGACTGAACCGTTCTACTGCACCGCGCGCACGATGAATCGCTGCGGCGCGGATCCGACGTAGGTGAACGGGTAACACGTCACCAGCGTGAGGGTCGCCGTCGGCGTGGGGTTGAGCACCCACGTGTCCTTCGGCGAGACCACCTCTGTCATGTCCACCTTGAACGTGAACGTCCCGGCTGTCGTCACAATGCGGATGTCGTCGGCGGCGCGTATATCGCGCAGGCGACGGAAGAAGGTGTCGCGGTGGCCGGCCAGCCCGATATTGCCAACCTCGCCAGGAAGCGCTGTGCCTGGAATATGACCGACCGCGAGTCGAAGGGTTCGAGCGTCGCTGCCGGCTCGAATGATGGCCGACACGCCAAGCCTCGGGATCTCGATGCGCCCGACGGCTGAGCCGGGCGTCGGGTGGGGAATGGGAGCGTGTGCAGACGGCACTGGTGGCGCGCTTGACAGGATGACGTCGAGCTCGCGGTTTTCGATCTCCTGATAGAGCTGCGCTTCTATGGATACGTACGCGTAGTAGCCAAGGCAGACCACCGCGATGATGAAGAGCATGCGCTCGACCCATCGCCAGATGCTCGTCGAACCGGACCGCGCCGCGTGCGGCCGCAATGCATGGACCGAGTCATTGGGCGTCTGGGTGACTATGCGCCCGATATCCATCGCGACTCCGAACGCGCAAGTTCTTCTGACCCGAAGCGCGTACAGCCACCTTCACGCGGCGGTACGTGCCGTCGTGAGCAGAATTCGCGGAGACGTACCCGATGAGGTAGCCCCGCCGGATATTTGCTGCGACTCTGTCGAAGCTGTCAACGACGTCCTCGTCCGTATCGGGGAAGTACGCCACTCCTCCCGTTACCGCGGCAAGCTTACGGAGCACCCCGGCGTCGCCGCCCAAGCCCTGGCGGCGATTCGCGTTGGACACCGTGTACACGATGGCGTTGCTGGCGCGCGCGCGACCGATCATCTCGTCTTCTGAATGCTCGCTTGCGTTGTCCTCGCCGTCGGAAAGGACGACGAGGACGCGCTTTTGGTGGCTCGCGAACTCGAGGTGATCGAGCGCTGCCATGACGGCGTCGTACAGCGCCGTTTTTCCGCCCGGCCGAAAGCGCGCGAGCGCCGCGCTCAGCAGCGTCTGGCGGTTGGTGAACGGCATGCCAGCCGGCAGTCCGAACTGAATGTGCTCGTTGAAATGAATCGTGAACAGCTCGTCTTCTGGATGACTCGATCGCGCGAACGCCTCGCCACCTGAGATGAGCATGTGTTGCCGGGCGATCATGGAGCCGCTGTTGTCGAGCACGAGCCCCACGGCGACCGGTACATCAGCGCTGCTGAAGAACGTGATGTCCTGCGGCCGCTCATCCTCCAATACGCTGAATGCCTCCTGAGGCAGATCGGGCACTGCGTCCGACCGCCCGTTGAACACATTCACGTGCAGGACGACCAGATCGGATTCCGACCTGAAGACCTGCTGAGGATCCTGCGTGGCGATGACCGGCGCACAGAAGAGCGCGCCGATCAGCAGCCCGCGCACCAGATGGCGTTCCATGTTGCTCACGGTTGGTAGTTGGTGGTTGGTAGTTGGGATGCAGACGACAGTTGGTCGTTACGCAACCACTAACCACGAACCACCAACCACAAGTACTACATCCTAAACATCCGGATTCCGACAACACCGACGAGTGACAGCAGGCCAATCAGACTGCCGAGTGCGATGGGGCTTGCTGTGCTCGGCAGCTCGTCCTGAGCGGACTGGGCGTTGCGCGCCACGGTCGACTCCTGCTGGACATCGCTGCGGCCAGCAGTTCCGACGGCCCGGTCCTGGCCGGCGCGCTGTGCGTTGGCGCGCGTGTTCACCTCTGCCTTAGGAAGCCCGTCGCCATCGACAATTCCGATGTTCCCCTCGGCCTCCGTGGCGTCCGGTCCTTGCCCCGCGCCCGACGTGCCGATCGGAGCGGCCAGATCCTCCTCAGTGACGCGACCGTCTTCCGATAGAACGGCCGCACCGCTGCTCCGGGCAATGCGCAGCGCCTGATCCTTCGGGTAGATGAACTCCTTGCCGATCCTCTCGCCCGGATAGAACCAGAACTGGACCGCCGGCGTAGCGCCCGCGCTTGTTTCGCGGAACGTCACAACGGTGTCACCGGTAATCTCCTGCCGCTCCGCGGGCACGAAGAGCCATTGTCCAAGCATCTGCATTTCGTCCTGCGACAGCACTTGGATGACGTTGCGCGATGCCGTGTCCGCCAGCCGGAACACATAGGTCCCGGGTTCGAGCCGCAAGCTCGGGAGCTCGACTGCGGCACTGAACGTCATGATGGTGCGATCACGGGTATCGGGTTGCTGCGCGGCGATGTTAAGCGTAAGCATCGCGAGCAGCACGGCAACAGCGGTCGCAATTACAGTCAAGCGTCTCATTCGTCTTCCTCCTCGTTCGTACGCAACGCTTCTCGCGGTGCGCCCTGACTCGCGCTGGCTGGGCGCGGAGACAGCCTGCCGCGCCGGGAACAAATCGGTGCATCATGTGTGCCTTGCCGAGCACGGCCGTACCTGGAAATCAGAAATGCTGAGAATGCGAGGGCGGTCTGCGCACCAGGACGAAATAGAGACGAGCTGTAGTGACGAGCTGAGCGGGTCTTTAGCTCGCTCCGCCATCTTTCGCATGTCCACGGTTTGCATCCGGAGGTGCCCCGCCCCACGCTCGTAAGAGTAACGGCGGCGACATACCGCACGTCGTCGCAACGAGGTTTTGACGATCGTTTTGAGTCTGGGGCGAGGAAGTCGAGCGCGTAGACGGCCGCCAGTCGTTGGCGGCGAGCCAACACTCAGACAGCAGCTGCGCAGCAGGCCGAGTAGCTCGTTGATAGAATGAGATCGTCACCCAGGGCCGGAGTGGTGAAACTGGCAGACGCGCCGGACTCAAAATCCGGTGGGGTTCACCCCCCGTGTGGGTTCGATTCCCACCTCCGGCACCAACCTTCGCTCACGCGCGCCAACCAGCGTGGGCTTCGGTTGGCAGGCCATGCGAAGGTTGTCCGCCGGCGTTTCAGCGAAGGCGGACTGTTCCTACCTCCGGCACCCGATTCATCCGATAGGATCAGGCACGGGCACCGCAACCTCAATGGGTCCGCAGTCCGCGGCGCTATCCAGGCGCCGCGGGGATATGCGAGCGACGGCAGGCTCGAGGCTGTCGAGCATACGTGCAAGTTCTTGGAGTCCCTCGGCGGCGCGTCGTGCCACGTCGCCAATGCCGTCGGCGGCCGTCGCCGTCGCCTGATTCTCTGGAATGGGAACGTCAATCGACGCTCCATCATCCATCGGATAGTCAGACACCAGCTCCAGTTCCTGGGAGAACCTTGCCGCGACGAGGTATCGAAGGCGGTCAGGGCCGACCTTCGACACTTCACTCCGCACAACGTGCGCCGGCACGATGAGGTCCGTGCTCGGGCGCCAGAGGTTGGTCGCGTTCGAGCACAACTCGAATGTCACGGACCTGCCGGGCATCAAGGCCGAATCGGACTCGACCAGCAGCCCGCTGTTCGAGATGTTGACCAGTTGTCCCATGACGCCCGACGACAGCCGCACACCCGATAGCCAGGACAGATCACGAGCCGTCCATCGGTGCGCGCGAGGAACGCAAACGGCGTCCTCGTGCGCGGCCCCCGGCTCGCCGATGACCTCAACGAAGCCGGCGCCAGTGTTGCTCTTCGACTCTTCTCGCGATCTCTCCAATGCTCCCCGCATACGCGCCCCAAGCGCATCGCGCATAGACTCCGACCGCGTCCCTCGGCGGCGTCCCAACATCCGCTGCAGGCCCGACGATGCCTGGGCCCGTTCCGGGCGCGGTTCAAAAAACGGCGAAACCATGAGCACCGGCGCACACGCGCGGGTTGTGTGCCGGAGAAAGGCGACGAGACTCCGTTCATCGCCAGGTGGCGTCAACGCCGACAGGAGAATCAGCTCCGGCATTCGCCTCGCTATGACTGCGACAGCCACGTCGGCAGACGCGGAGACAACCACGTTCGCGTCGACGTAGTCGTGCACCAGTTGCGTCAGTACTTTCGCGCGGTCGGGATCGGGCTCGATTGCAAGAATGCTGGGAATCTCGCTCGTGTGGTGGTTTCCCGGTCTCATGGTTCCTTGAGGCGGCTAGGGGCAACTGTCGCGCCATATCAGGGCGTGGAACGCGAGCTCCGGCTCAAGTCATAGCGTGCCTTGCGCTTATGTTCGAGCGGTTGCGTGAATTTCGTGAGAGGGCAAGAGCCAGCGCGCGTACCGCAGTGAGACACGCACGTCGATACTTGTCGTCCAAGTCCAGTGCCGTCCCAACCAGAGCGACGCCGCCAGTGCGAGCGCCAGGGCTGACAACTATCACCCTGAGTGTCTCAGGATGGCACGCGTCCCGGCTGCCGCCGCAGCTCGGTGATGCAGCCTGGCGCCAGCATTTAACCCGATTGCGTACAAAGATTTGCGATACGTCGGTACGCCTAGGTCCGGAAGCTGGCGTCGTCATTGCCCCACGCAGGCCCGGGAGCTATCAGATGCCGCGACTCATTCGTATTGCATACGGCCTCACAGGGCTGCTGGTGCTGTACCTGCTGAACCCCGCTGTCGCGTGGCTGGTTGTTGGAGGCGGGCTCGCCTACTTCATCGGCCAGCGCGGTCGACGATCGCTCGGTCGCGCCTCGGTGTTGTCCTGACAATTCGATAGCCCGCTGCAACGATGCAATCTTGTTCTCAGGCGGGGCGACTGGCTATGCGCATTTTTCATAGAACGGTAAACGGCACAGCAGCCGTCATCATGAGCGAAGGGTTCACGGACAACGAAGAAAAGTACTTGAGCGACTTCGCATGGCGGGGAGTGTGGGTGTCGGATCGGCCGCTGCACGCGGATGGCGTGCCCGGTCATGCGCTCCTGACGCTCGAGATTCCTGCTGAGGTATTTGCGGACTACGAGTGGATTCAAGACGGCCAGTCGTATCGAGGGAGCTTGATACCAGCGACGATTCTGAATCGATACGGGCCGCCGGTCGCGATAAGGAACAGCGAGTCATCTTAGATCCTCACTCCAGCGCGGTGCGAAGGAACCGGCGTGCCTTCCCCCCAGCGTGCCCCGCCAGATGGACGTTCCTGTCCCGCAGCTTATACGATGGAGTCGACATCAGGCGCGAGGTCACAGGGTGCGACGTTTCATCGAGAATTCCGGTCTTCTGGTTGCCGGCGCAGCAGCGGCCCTTCTGTGGGCCAATCTCTCGTACGAGAGCTACGAGCGATTTTCAGACGCTCTCCACTTTCTCGTCAACGACGTCGCTATGGTGTTCTTTTTTGCGCTCGCGACGAAGGAGGTGGTGGAGGCAACCGCTCCAGGCGGTGCGCTGCATTCGCCGCGCCGCGCGCTCGTGCCTATGCTGGCCGCGATCGGCGGCATGGCGGGTCCCGCGGCAATTTACGTCGCGCTGGCGCTGCTCGCCGACGTTCCAGAGCTGCTTCGGGGTTGGGCGATCCCGTCCGCAACCGATATCGCGTTCAGCTACCTCGTTGCGCGATTCACGTTGGGGCCGACGCACCCCGGTATCCCATTTCTTCTTCTGCTGGCCATCGCAGACGATGCACTTGGCCTGATGATTCTGGCGGCATTTTACCCGACGGGGAGCGTTCGGCCGGTCGAGTTCGTCGTCCTGCTGGCGGCGGCGATGTTGATTGCGCGGTGGCTCCGGTGGGGACGGACCAGGAATTTCTGGCCGTACGTGGCGGGCGCAGGCATCGTGTCGTGGGTAGCCTTTTACCGGGGTGGACTGCATCCCGCGCTGGCGCTCGTTCCAATCGTTCCGTTTCTGCCGCATGCCAAACGGGATCCAGGGCTGTTCGTCGAATCGCCACACGCCCACGATCCGTTGAACGAATTCGAGCACTGGTGGAGATTGCCCGTTCATCTCATCCTGTTCTTCTTTGGACTGGTCAACGCCGGCGTGCCGATTTCAGGTACGGGAACCGGGACCTGGATCGTCCTTGCCGCGATTATGTTGGGAAAGCCGATCGGGATCGTGCTGTCGACCGCGATCTGTGTTGCCGCGGGTCTGCACAAGCCCGCTGGTGTCACATGGCGGGACATGACAGTCGTCGGCATCATTGCTGGCATCGGCTTTACGGTGGCGCTGTTCTTTGCCACAGCCGCGTTTCCACCGGGCGAGCTGCTCGACGAGACCAAGATGGGGGCCCTGCTCAGCTTCTCGGCGTCGGCGTTTGCCATCGCTGCAGCATTCCTCCTGCGCGTTGGTCGGTTTCACCCTCGCGCGGTGCGTCGATAAGCACGGCGGGACGCTCTTACACCATCACCACCGCGGCAATGGCGATCGCTGCGCCGAGTAGGACGTCTACCGCATAGTGATACCGGCCGACGACAGCGCCGGCAGCAATGGCGGAGGCGATCGCGAGCAGGGCCATGCCGGCTGGCTGCGATATCGGCACGACCTCGAGTGCCGCCGCAAGTGAGACGGCGACGTGCCCGCTCGGAAACGTGTTCAACCCATGACTGACACGCGCGAGGACGAATTCATTGATACCGCGCACGCGTGCGTCCCTCCCTGCTGGCGCAGTCACCGATCGCGGAGGCCGGCTGATGAGCCAGGGCAGCGAACCGTAGCAGACAAATCCTGCCAGCAGCACAGTCGTCCAGAACCGGTCGACATCGGCCATCGTGCCCTGGGTCCAGACCAGCACGAACGCCGCCGGCACGAGGACGTAGCACAACAGATACGACAGCTCGAGGAGGGGCGTCGCCCAGGCTGGGGGTCCGATCGCGAACCGGCGCCATCGCTCGTCTGCCCGTACGAGCCAGGATTCGAAGCGCCCCACATGGTCGGGCGAGGGGACGAGCAGCGCCGGAATCCAGTACCCCGCGACCAGGTAGACGTGCCCAAGCCAACCGCGCAGGTCTGTCGTTGTCTGGCTGGCCAGCATCACGCCGATTGCGACCATTCCCGACAGAATCGCCACGTGCGCACGGCGCACGCGCGCCGCCTTCGTGGCCGGCGCTGCCAACGCCAACGCGACAAAGAATGCAGTGGCGAGTGATTCGAATGTCAGCGGAGCGTGCACTTAATCGTGGCGAGCGTACCGCTTCCACCGCCGCCTTCGCCGACGAGATAGACGAGGCCATCGGGACCGAACGCGACCCCTTCGCCCTGGCGTTCCTTGAGCGGTTCGAGGTCGAACCGGCGCGGCTGAGGCCCTTTGCCGGCCACCAGGTCGTCAGTTGGATAGAACAGCACCTCGGTATTCGTGCGAAGCGCGACCCAGTTGCCGTCTGGCGATGCGCCTGCCCCGGTCACCCGCGCGAGCCGTATGTGCGCGATGTATTGCAAACGCCCGACGCCGCGGGTGGCCGGTGTCGGAACGCGGTAGAGGGCGGTTGTGCCCGCGCTCTCCTTCGTGACAAGAAACAGCTGTGCCGTCGGCGTCACGAACAACGCCTCCGCATCGCGGGCGCCATCCGGATACGCGAGTGCCCATGCGGCGACCGGCGCTGTCGCCTTGTCGTCAGTTCGAGGCTCGGCTACGCGATAGATCGTGATCTGACGTCGCGCGCGGTTGTTATCGCCGATGTCCGCGACGTACAGACAAGACCCCCCGCCACATGGGCCCGCGGCGAGGTCCTCCCAGTCGGTGATGGACGCGCCCGTTAGTTCAACGCGTCCTTTGACATTTCCGGATGGGTCGAATGCAAACAGGCTGGGCCGACCTGAATCGTTGTGAGACCAGATGATGCCGGGCGTTCGGCGGCTGACGGCTACGCCACTCGCTTCTCCAACGCCTGGCAGGCGGGAAAGTCCGGTCACGACCGTGCAGAGTGGCGGTTGGGCGGCGACAAGCCAGCTGCCAAGCGCGCAGGCGATCAAAATCCCGCCGAGCATGGCTTGTGACCGTGCGATCATCGGCCCCAAATGATCAACCTCTACATTCTGTCCATGGTGATGGCAGGCGCCGCAGTCGCGGCGCAAATCGCGATCAACGCGCATCTTGGCGCTGTGACCCGCAGCGCGCTCTGGGCATCGAATATTTCCTTTGCGGTGTCCATGGTGGCCGGGCTGGTGGCCCTTGGCGTGGCCATTCTAGCGGGCGGCATGCCGCTGCCCGCGCCGGCCGTGTGGAGCGCGCCGCGCTGGGTGTGGCTGGGCGGTCTCGGGGGCGCCGCATATGTGCTGCTTGCAATCCTGCTGACGCAGCACCTCGGTGCGGCGCTCTTGTCGGCGGCAGGAATCCTGGGGCAGCTCGGCACCTCGCTCCTCATCGATCATTATGGATGGTTTGGCGTTCCGGTCCATCGGCTGTCGGCAGGAAGGCTCATCGGTAGTGTGCTGCTCACGGTCGGCGTGGTGCTTATCCGCTGGAAGTAAAATCACCGCGGCATGCGCAACCCAATTCTCCTAACTACGCTGCTCGTCGCGGTCATGACGGGCCCTGCGGCGGCGCAAGGCTTTCGTCAGGACATTGTGGTGACGGCGGCCGCCGTGCCCGTTGAGCTCGGCACCGTCACACGAACGTTGACGGTGATCACGCGCGATCAGATCGAGCGCCTGCCAGTCAACAGCATCGCGGACGTGCTGCGGCTTACGAGCTCGATCGACGTTCGCGCACGCGGAGAGCGCGGTGTCCAGACCGATTTTGCGATCCGTGGCGCGAACTTCGGTCAGATGCTCGTGCTGGTCGACGGCATCCGGCTGAACGATGCGCAAACGGGGCATCACAACGGCGATATTCCGGTGCCGCTCGATGCCGTCGAGCGCATCGAGGTCCTCCACGGACCCGGGTCATCGCTCTTTGGCGCTGATGCGTTCGGCGGCACGATCAACGTGATTACCCGGCGCGACGCTGCACCGGCCTCGGGCCTGATTCAGGGCGGCAGCTTCGGCCTGGTAGCCGGGCGCGGGCAAGTCGGTTTTGCACGCGGGGAAGTCCGGCAGACGCTTGCCGCGTCGGTCGATCGTTCGTCCGGCTTCATGTTCGAGCGCGGTTTCGCGACGGCTGGCATCAGCTCGCGAACGTCCGTCGGCAGCCGCGGCAGCCTGCTCGCGTCGTACCTGTGGAAGGATTTCGGCGCAAACGGATTTTACGGCCCCGCGCCGTCGCACGAGTGGACGAACCAGACGCTGCTGGCAGCCGATCACGGCCTTGGAGGCTGGGCGGGATGGGCGCTCGGCCTCAACCTTTCGTACCGTACGCATGGCGACCATTTTCTCTACGACGTTCGAAGACCTGGTGTCGCGGAGAATCGACATCGATCGCATGCCGCGCTCGGCGCCGTTCGCGCGTCACGCGGCGTTGGCAACCGAGCCTCTCTCACAGCGGGCGTCGAAGCGGGCGCCGACTGGGTTCGATCGAGCAACCTTGGCAATCACTCCACGAGGCGGGCGAGCGCTTTTGGAGAGTGGCGTCATGCCTTGAGCATGAATACGCAGGTCGATGCCAGCATGCGCGTCGACCACTACACGGAGTTTGGCACCGCATGGAATCCAGCGCTTGGTATCGGCTGGTGGCCGCAGCCAACGGTCAGGCTGCGCGCATCCACGGGCCGGGCGTTTCGGGTGCCGACCTTTACGGAGCGCTTTTATTCGGACCCGGCGAACTGGGCGCGGGCGGAGGTCGGGCCGGAAGCTGCCTGGGCAGGTGAAGGCGGTGCCGACCTCATTCTGTCAGAGAGTTGGACGGCCAGCGCCACCATTTTCGGACGACTCGATCATGACGTGATCGATTGGCTGAGGCCGAACACTGCCGAGCGCTGGCGCACCTACAACATTCGAGATGTCGATACGGTCGGTGTTGAGATTTCGGCGAGGAAGGCGTTCGGCAACGGCTCGTTCGTTCAGGCAGGCTATACGGGTCTCGACGTGCAGGCCGCCGCCGTGACGCAGTTGTCCAAGTACGTCCTGGATTACGCGCCACATGCAGTCGCCGTCAGCGCCTCGGTCGCTGTTCCGGGCAGCGTTCAGCTCGCCCCTCGCCTTGAATTCAAGCACCGCACTCGGTCGACGGGAACGACCGACTATGCGCTCCTCGATGTTCGCGTCAGCCGCCGCTTCCGGATGTATGAGGTTCGACTCGAGGGCTCGAATCTCGGCGATGCCACCTATCAGGAGATAGTCGGCGTGGCCATGCCTGGGCGTGCCGTCAATGTCTCCTTAGTCGTTCGCCCGTGAGGTGCGGCGTGCCGGCTCCTGCTGCGTGAGACAGTGAATCGTCCCCAGCCCCCAGACGAGATCCACTGCATGAATGCCGATCACTTCATGCGACGGCATGAGATCGGCCAGTGTGTTGAGGGCAGCGCGATCGTTGGGATCGTTGAAGGTGGGCACGAGCACCACACCGTTTGCAATGTAGAAGTTCGTATAGCTGGCCGGCAGCCGCGTCCCTTCCATCACGACAGGACGAGGAAATGGCAGCGTAACAATCTTCAGCGGTCCGGTTTCTGCGCTCGCCGATGCGGCTTCCAGCCGCCGGAGGTTGTCCATCGACCGCGCGTGATTTTCATCCGACGGGTCGTCTTCGACTGCCAGCACCACGGTGTCCGTGCTCACAAACCGCGCAACGTCGTCGACGTGGCCATGCGTGTCGTCGCCGACGCATCCTTGCCCAAGCCAGATGGTTCGTCGGATGCCGAGCCACTCGGCAAACATCTCCTCGTAATCCTCTCGTCCGAGGCCCGGGTTCCGTACCTGGACATCCGTCAGGAGCCATTCCTCGGTGACCAGGAGCAGCCCCTGTCCGTTGGCCTCGATGCCGCCGCCCTCCAGAACGACTCGCTCGCCCGTATCGGGGCGAGTCGGCTCCTCACGGCCGAGGCCCGTCAGGCGAGCCATCATGCCTCCGACTTCCACGTCTTGGCGCCAGTTCGAGTACTTCGCCCATCCGTTGAACCCCCAGTTCACGAGGACGACTTCGCCGGCCGTATCGATCACCCCTGTCGGGGCCGAATCACGCAGCCACACGCGATCGGTGGGGACGTGGTGAAGCGCGACTCTGTCATGGCGCACGCCGTGGGCGTCCAGCGCGAGGCGGGCGCCCGCCGTCACTTCACGGCTGTGACAGAGAATTTCAACGGGCTCGCAATCGGCAAGGACGCGTACGATCTCCGCGTACACCCAGGGAATCACCGGAAGCTTGCCGGGCCAGTCGGGCTCGTGGTGCGGCCAGGCAATCCATGTCGCTCGATGCGGCTCCCATTCGGCGGGCATTCGGAACCGAGGACTACCGTTCGCCAAGATACCTCTTGAGAATCGGGCCGTACGCGTCCACACGGCGGTCGCGCAGGAATGGCCAGTTGCGGCGGACATTCTCGATGAGCGCAGGGTCGCACTTCGCGAGCACGATCTCTTCACCTTCGCCCGCTTCTGCCACGCAGCGTCCGAACGGATCGGCGACAAAAGAGTGGCCGAAGAAGGTGATGCCGTTCGTCCCCGGTTCCTCTTCGTGACCCACGCGGTTTGGTGACGCGACGTACACGCCGTTTGCGATCGCGTGGCTTCGCTGAATGGTTTGCCACGCGTCCACCTGTGCGCGGCCCCATTCGTCCTTCTCTGCCGGATGCCACCCGATCGCGGTCGGATAGAAGAGCACCTGCGCCCCCATCAACGTGGTAATGCGCGCCGCCTCGGGGAACCACTGGTCCCAGCAGATCAGGACTCCGATCGTCGCGTAGCGCGTCTTCCATACCTTGAAGCCGCCAGACTCACCAGGCTGCTCGCCGTGGTAATCGAAGTGCCCGTCACCGGGCGTGAAGTAGTACTTCTCGTAGTACAGAGGGTCGTCCGGAATGTGCATCTTGCGGTACACGCCGAGGAGGCTGCCGTCCGCGTCGATGACCGCCGCGGAGTTCCGATAGATGCCGGCTGCCTGTCGCTCGAAGATCGGAACGATCGCGACGACGCTCAGCTCGCGAGCTACGGCCTGGATTGCCTCGGTCGTCGGTCCTGGGATCGTTTCGGCCAGATCGAAGCGATCGGACTGCTGCGACTTGCAGAAGTACAGCGAGTTGAACAGCTCTTTCAGGCAGACGATCTGCGCGCCGCGTCTGGCCGCCTCCCGTACGAGTCGCAGCGCGCGCTCGACGTTGCTCTGAACGTCCGCGTCTGCGTGATCCTGCACGATTCCAATCGTGAACATTTGACCCTATGCTAGCCTTGCTCACACACGGATGAAAACAAAACCGCTGCGCGTTGCGCTCCTCGGCTTCGGTACGGTGGGCGGATCGGTCGCCAAGATTCTGGTGGAGCGACCCGAACTGGCCGATCGCATTCAACTCACCCACATTTTCAATCGCGGTGTCGCGCGAAAGCGCGCCGACTGGGTACCGTCGTCAGTGACCTGGACCGAGAACGTCGACGAGTTGTTCGCTGCCAGGCCCGATGCCGTGGTCGAGGTCGTGGGCGGCGTCGAGCCCGCGGGCGCGTGGGTGCGCCGCGCGCTGGAGCAGGGGGCGGCGGTGGTGACCGCAAACAAGATGCTCCTTGCGGCGCGCGCGCCGGAGCTGTTGCACCTCGCCGCCACGCACGGCACGCAGCTTCGTTTCGAAGCGGCTGTCGCGGGCGGCGTGCCGCTGATTCATGGCGTTCGAGAAGGTCTTGCAGGCGATCGCCTGATGCGCGTTGCCGGCATCCTCAACGGCACATCCAATTACGTACTGAGCAGGATGGCCGATGGGGACGAGCCGATGAGCGCCGTGCTCGATGACGCGCGGCGTCTGGGCTATGCCGAGGCCGATCCGAGCGCCGACATCGATGGCGACGACGCGGCCGCCAAACTGGTCGTGCTGGCTGGCATCGCCTTTCGGCGGCACCTGCGTCTGGCCGACATTCCGCGCCAGTCGATCCGTCCGATCTCCGGCGCCGATTTTCGCTACGCCCGGAGCCTCGGTTGTACGATTCGTCAGATCGCGATGGTTGAAACGAAAGGCGACCAGTTTCACGCGTTCGTCGGTCCGGCGCTGGTGCTGCGCGGCTCGAACTTCGGGCTCAACATGGGCGCCAACAACGTGGTGACCATCTCGGGCCATTACGGGAGAGAGAACAGTTTCAGCGGGCCCGGCGCCGGCGGACCCGCAACCGCCGTGGCCGTCGTCTCCGACCTCCTGTCGCTGACGCAGCGCACCCAGGATCGAAGCGAGGAATGGCCCGCCGGCAGCGTGACAGCACCCCGGCCGCGTCCGTACTACCTTCGCTTCGTTGTGCACGATCGGCCAGGCATCCTGGCGTCGATTGCCGCCGCGCTGGCGGGGCAGGGGATCAACCTCGACGCCGTGTTGCAGCAGCCGGGATACCCGAAGAATGCCCTTCCGTTCGTGATTACTGTCGAAGCGTGCGAAGAGGCCTCCGTCAGGGCGGCCATCGATGACATCGCGCGTTTCGAGTTTCACGCCGAACCACCGCTGTCGCTGCCGATGTTGTTGGGCGACGACGAGCGGCCGTGATATCTTTTTTGATTCGTGTCACTTAACAGGGGTAACCGTCCCGCGGCAGCCGATGTCAGCGTCGCGGGGTCAGTGGCCAATCTCGGCGGCGGCTTCGACACGCTCGCCGTGGCCGTTCAGTTGTACCTCCGCCTCCGGATCGTCGATGTTCGCGACGACGGGACAGCGCAGCTCACCGTTGTGAAGAGCACTCCATCGGTCACCGGGAAAAATGCCGTGGAGCGGGCGTACGACGCGATCGCGCGTTGGACTGGACTGAAGGCACCCTCTGTGTTCGTGGAAGTCGAGAGCGACATACCGATGGCCGCGGGTCTGGGTAGCAGTGCGGCCGCGGCCGTGGCCGGGCTTCGGCTGTTCGAGCGCGTCACTCAGCCGCTGCCGGACGGCGTACTCCTCGCGGTCGCGACCTCACTCGAAGGGCACGCGGACAACGCCGCCGCAGCCCTTCATGGCGGCATGACGTCCGTCGTCGAACGTGAAGGCGAGGAGCCCATTGCGCTGCGGTGGCAGTGGCCCCAGGAGCTCCGCTTCATCGTGGCCACGCCGTCCGTGGGACTCTCGACGTCGACAGCTCGTGCCGCATTGCCCGACGCGCTGCCGCGGGAGGACGCCGTGTTCAATCTGCAGCGCGTGTTATCGCTCGTGCACGCCCTTCAGAGCGGCGAGTACGGACTGTTGCGAGAAGCCGTTCGCGATCGCTGGCATCAACGCGCCCGGGCCGCGCTGGTCCCACAGCTCGCGGAGGTGCTTGCGATGGAGGATCCAGAGATTCTCGCGTCGTTTCTATCCGGCGCAGGACCGTCGGTGGCGCTTGTCGCACGACGTGATTTCGGCCGGCTCGAACAGCTGCTGGTCTCGAAGTACGAGCGGGCAGCTTGTCCGGTGACGGTTCGCACGCTCGGTGTCCACCAGCCGTTGGAGGTGACGCGCGAGACGCTCGCCTCCGCGCACGGGAGAAACGTATGAAATTCGTCGCCGGATTGACGTGCCATCTCTGTGGCGAGACGTATCCGGCTGAGGCGTCATGGGTGTGCGCCGCCTGCCTCGGTCCGCTGGAGGTATCGTACGACTATGCGGCGGTCCGCGGGGTAATCAGCCGCAGCCTCATTGAATCTCGGCCTCGGTCGCTCTGGCGCTACCTCGAGCTGCTTCCAGCCAACGAGCCGCTCACCGGCTTCAATTCAGGGTTTACACCGCTCGTCCGTGCCACCCGCCTCGCCGACGAGCTCGGGATCGACGAGCTGTATCTCAAAGACGACTCAGTGAACCATCCGACGTTCTCGTACAAGGACCGGGTGGTGTCGATTGCCGCCACGCGTGCCATCGAGCTCGGATTCCAGGTACTTGGTTGCGCCTCTACCGGCAATCTCGCCGGCAGCGTTTCTGCGCACGCGGCGCGGCTCGGGTTGCAGTGCTATGTCTTCATTCCCCACGATCTCGAGCCTGCGAAGGTGCTGGGCGCCGCGATTTACGCGCCGCACGTCATTGCGGTCGAGGGCAATTACGACGACGTGAACCGGCTGTGCACGCAGATTGTCGATCGGTACGGATGGGGGTTTGCGAATATCAATCTTCGCGCGTATTACGCGGAAGGCGCCAAGACGATGGGTTTCGAGATCGCCGAGCAGCTTGGCTGGCGCTTCCCCGATCACGTGGTCTCGCCGGTTGCGGGCGGCACGCTTCTGCCTCGCATCTACAAGGGCTTCCGCGAGCTACGCGAAGTGGGCCTCGTCAGCGGCACGTTGCCGAAGATCCATGCCGCGCAGCCGGCCGGGTCGGCGCCCGTGATTAACGCGCTCGAGGCAGGCGTCGATTTCCCCGAACCAGTCAAGCCGAACACGATAGCGAAGTCGCTGGCGATCGGAAACCCTGCAGATGGCTTCCAGGTGGTCAAGGTGGTGAAGGAAACAGGGGGCGCTGGCGCAGTGGCAAGCGACGCGGAAATCCTCGACGCGGTTCAGCTCCTCGCCCGGACCGAGGGCATTTTCACAGAGCCGGCAGGCGGCACGACGCTCGCCGTGACGAAATCGCTCATCAAACGCGGGGTCATCAAGCCGAACGAGTCGGTCGTCGTGTGCATCACCGGGAATGGCTATAAAACCGCTGAGGTGATGTTCGATCGCGTGGACCGGCCAATCAGGATTGGGCGCAGCCTGGCCGAATTCGAGCGCGTGGTTGGGGTCCACCTCGGCGCTCAAGCCGCGGCAGCCAGGGCGTAACCGCGTCCTCTTGCCCTGTTCCACCCTTACCCTATACAATCTGCCCATCTGTGTTGAGAGTGTGCGGCTGCGGGTGCGCGTGTTGTTGTACAGGGACTTCAGTCCCGGCGCTCTCGGTCCGCTGGTTGGGTAACGCATAAGACAGCCTGACAACGCGAAAAAGATCGAAGCCCGGGATGAAAATCCCGGGCTTTCTTGTTTTGGGGCGCATGTTTCCAGCATTCCTGAATCTCTCGTCGCGCCGGGCCGTCGTGGTTGGTGGTGGCCCTGTAGCCGCCGCCAAGCTCGATGCGCTGCTGGCTGCCGGGGCTGACGTCACCGTGGTGGCGCCAGAGGTGGTGCCCGAGATTGAGGCTCGAGGGGTAACGGTGATTCGCCGGCCCTTCGAGGACGCCGACCTCGATGGCGCCTGGTGGGTGGTAGCCGCAGCAACGGTCGACGTCAACAAGCGCGTCCGTGCCGCGGCCGATGCACGACGGATTTTCGTCAATGCCGTGGACGATCCCCAGCACGCGACGGCGTATCTGGGCGGCGTCGTTCGGCGCGATGGCGTGACCGTCGCCATATCAACCGATGGCCGCGCACCCGCGCTGGCGGGGCTGCTGCGCGAAGCGATGGACGCGTTTCTGCCGGGCGATCTGGATGAGTGGCTGTCGGCTGCCGATGCTATTCGCCGCACGTGGAAGCAACAGCGGGTGCCGATGGAACACCGGCGTCCTCAGCTGCTCGAAACGCTGAATGGGTTGTACGAGAAGCCGGGATCCGGTATCCGGGATCCGGGATTCGAAGGGATCAGGGACGCGGCATCCGACGAGCGAGCCTTGAACGCATCGGATCCCGGATCCCGGATCCCGGATCCCGGCTTCGTCTCGCTCGTCGGCGCAGGGCCCGGGGATCCGGAGCTCTGGACCGTTCGCGCGGTGCGGCGGCTCGAGGAGGCAGACCTGGTTCTTTACGATGCCCTCGTGGACGCCGACGCTCTGCGCCGGGTCACCAAGGCGCAGTGCTTCTGTGTGGGTAAGCGCGCTCGGCGCGACAGCGTGCCGCAGGAGACGATTCATCGGCTGATGATCCGCGCGGCCAAACAGGGTAAGCGCGTCGTGCGGCTCAAGGGCGGCGATCCATTTGTGTTCGGCCGGGGCGGCGAGGAAGCGCTGGCGTTGGCGATGGCGGGGGTTGCGTTCGCGGTTGTGCCGGGCGTCACGACGGCCGTGGCGGTGCCGGAGCTGGCGGGCATTCCCGTCACGCATCGTGGACTGGCGTCTGGGTTCCTGGTGTTGGCAGGACACACCTCGGTTCAGGTGGATGACACGCTCACCGCCGTTCGCCCGAACAGCGTGTCGATCGTCATTCTGATGGGTGTCGGCGCACGACGAGAGCTGGCATCGCAGCTGATGGCGCACGGGTGGTCGCCGGCGACACCGGCGGCGATTGTGTGTGACGCGTCGACGTCGAGCGAGTGGACCTGGATGGGGCGCCTCGATGGCATGGGAGCCGCGGAGCCGCGGCAAGGGTCCGCAGGCGTGCTGGTGATTGGTGAAGTGGTGAAGGTCGGCGAAGCGTTGGCGCGCGCAGTCGCGCTCAATCGGGGGGCAGGATCTGACCCCCATGACGAGGTGAAGTATGGCCTCCATTGATCAGGCGACAGAGATCGGCCGCGGTCGCCTCTCCTTTGCCGACGAGCGCGACATCGATGAGTTTGTCGAAACGCTCGGCAAGTACGAGCGCGGGGAGATTTCGGCCGAGGACTGGCGCAAATTTCGGCTCGTGCGGGGCACGTACGGGCAGCGTCAGCCGGAAGCGGTGCACATGCTCCGCGTGAAGATTCCCCAGGGCGTCCTCACGTCGGCTCAGCTGCGGTCGCTCGCCGGCGTCGCCACCAGCTACTCGCGTGGATTCGGCCACATCACCACCCGGCAGAACGTACAGCTCCACTTCGTGCCGCTGAACGACGTGGAAGCGGCCATGCGTGCGCTGGCCGAAACCGGGCTGACCACGCGGGAAGCGTGCGGAAACTCGGTCCGCAACATCACTGCATGCCCGTACGCCGGCGTCTCCGAGGACGAGATCTTCGACGTCACGCCGTACGCCGACGCGATGACGCGATATTTTCTGCGTCATCCGCTGTCGGCGTCGCTTCCGCGCAAGTTCAAGATAGCCTTCGAGGGGTGTCCTGAGGACCACGCCGTCGCGGCCATCCACGACATCGGGTGGCGGGCCAGAGTCGTGAACGGCCGGCGCGGTTTTCGCGTCACCGTCGGTGGCGGCACGGCCATTCTCGTGAACTCCGGCGCGCTGCTCTACGATTTCCTCCCAGCAGAGGACATGCTCGATGTGGCGGAGGCGATCGTCCGTGTCTTTCACCGATTCGGCGACCGCAAGCACATGCAGCGGAATCGCATGAAGTTCCTGATCAAGTCGCTCGGCTGGGACGAGTACCGCGCACGGTTCGAGAAGACGCTGGAGGAGTTTCGCGCAGAAGGCGGCGCGCGGCTGCCGTTCGCTGTCGACGAGGTGCCCGTCGAGGAGGCGCCGAACTGGCCCAAGCCGGCGCCGCTTACGCCGAAGATGGCCGCCGCTCTGGCCGAGACGGTCGTCAGAGGCCCCGGCATCACGCCGGGGAGTGTTCGGCTCCAGACGCTGTCCGACGCGTACATTCGCTGGACGAAGAGCAATGTGCGCCGGCAGCGGCAGGCTCGCTATGTCTGCGTCACTGCACGCCTGCCACTCGGCGATTTCACAGCTGGCCAGGCCCAGGTGCTCGCTGACCTCGCCGAAGCCTACGGTGACGGCACCGTGCGGCTCAGCATCGATCAGAACGTGCTCTTCCGCTGGGTGCCCGCGCCCGCCATTCAGGGCTTTTACGAGCGCTTGAACGCCGCCGGGTTGGCGGCCGGCGATGCAGGGACTATCGCCGACGTGACGAGCTGCCCGGGTGCGGAGACGTGCCGCCTTGCCGTGACCCAATCTCGAGGGTTGGGTCAGGTGCTGACCGAGTATTTGAGCGCGCATCCCGAGCTGGTCGACGCGGTTCCGTCCGGTGACATCAAGATAAGCGGCTGCCCGAACGGATGCGGTCAGCACCACATCTCTGCAATCGGCTTTCAGGGCAGCGTGCGCAAGCTCTCGGGCAAGGCGGTTCCGCAGTACTTCGTACTGGTGGGCGGAGGCGTGACCGACGAGGGAGCGCGTTTTGGCAAGGTGGTGTCCAAAATTCCCGTGCATCGGTTGACCGACGCCCTCGATCGTCTGGTCGGTCTGTATCGCGAGCATCGCGATGGTGACGCCGAATCGCTTGGGGCCTTCTTCAGGCGTCTGTCACCCGCGGTCGTGACCGATGCGTTGAAGGATCTCGCCGAGTTGCGGATGGAAGACACCAACCCTGACGACTTCGTCGACCTCGGCGAAAGCCAGACGTTCACACCAGAGGTCATGGACGGCGAGTGCGCTTCGTAGTGTCAGTTCTAGCGTTCCCGAAAGCGCTCGATACGCTTCTGGTCTTCTGATTGACGCGCGTCCGGTTCGGAGCTGCGGCCGGCTTTCGCCGGTGACTCGACGTCCGGCACCACCGGCTTACCGAGCGGCCCTCGCTTGACCGTTTC
>DATCJA010000081.1:0-23447 GCA_036507475.1 Vicinamibacterales bacterium | reverse complement strand
GGTCGGCCCGAGAGAACGCGCCTCAATCAGGTACTCGGCAACAACGCGTTCGTCCACCAGACACGGCCGCGACCGCGCGTGATTCGCTCGATGATGGAGGCAGGTGTTCAGAACCTGAACAGGCGATTGATCTTGACGATGAGGGCCCGGTTGGCGAGATCCGGAAAGCGGCGTCCCCACGTGTCGCGCTCTTCGTTGTAGACGACGAACAGCTCACTGCCCGGCTGATATTCCCAGCGCAGTCGCACGTTGGCCGCAACGGCATGAATCGCCGAATTGTACTGAAGCAGCGCGCTCACGAACATCAAAGGCGTCATGGTGTACGTGACACGCGAGCCAACCAGATGGGTGGTGAACGAGCCCTGCTGGACATCTACCCAGTTCACCGAGTAGGTGGGCTCGAGCGAGAACTGTGACGTAAGGTTGACGCGGCCGCGGCTCACGCTGATGGCCGTCTTTTCTCCGCCGTAGAAGGTCCCGCGCTCCCCACTGATATTGCCGGCGAACCTCCGGTGCTGCCCGAAGTTCATCGCGGCGCGCACGCTGGAAAAGCTGTAGCCGCCAATGGGCAGGGTGACTCCGGGCCCGATGCGGAACGGGCGCGGGAGGAATTCGTACGTGTCGTTGTAGAGGATGGCGAACCGATCGCTCGTCTGGAACTCGATGCCGAATTCTCCGTTGAGGTCTCGCGTTTCCAGATGGCCTGTGCCGTTGGTGATGTAATCCATCGAGCCGGACCAGGAGAACTTGCGAATCGACCTGAAGGCGCGCGGCCGCGGACTGAACCGGAACAGGGCGAAGCTGCGCTTCATGTCGTCGCGGCGGAGGAACCCAATTTCCGGATTGAAGTTGTCGCCAATCACCAGGCGCTCCGCCTGGATGCCGTAGCGATCCCCGGCATAGTCCATCTGGGCACGGTAGCTGCTGTCGTCGCCAGACAGCCCCTCGGTGCGCGTGCGCGCCCAGTACGTGTTGAAGGCGAGGTTGTCGAAGAACGCGAAGTTGCCATCGACGCCGTACGCCGTGTTGGCGCCCGAGGTGCTCAGGCCGACCGACCGACCGGTGAAGAGAAGACCGACGCTGCTGCGTCGCAGCACGTCGCGCCTGAGACGCACGACCGAAAACGTCGTCGGGCGCGCGCCCGACTCGACTTCTTCGTCCGTCCGCATGCTCACCACCCCGAGACTGTAGCGTCCGAGCCGCCCGGTCAGGCGCCCCCCAGCCTCGATCGGGACAGGCCGCCCCTCGTTGAGACCGATTTGACGGCTGTGGAACAGGATCGGCGTGTTGCTCGACCCCGCCGCGTTGCCGGTCGACGCACCGCCGAAGGAGAACGTCCCTTGATTCTCGAGAAAGAACTCACGCTTTTCTGGAAAGAACAGGCTGAACCGTGTGAGGTTCACCTGCTGCTCGTCGGCCTCGACCTGCGCAAAATCGGTGTTGTAGGTGAGATCAGCGGTCAGGTTCCGGGTGAGGCCATATTTCACGTCGAACCCGATGTCACCACTGACGTCGTTCGAAATCCGAGGCGTGGCGCTGTGATCGGTCGTCAGGGCCGAGATGGCGTACGGCTTGATCTCCAGGCTTCGTGATCCCGGCGGCGCTTCCAACCCGACGACCGTTGCCGCCAATGAGGCCTGGTTGAGCCCGCGCATGCCAAGTGCGTTCGGAATGCGCGTGATAAACGACAGCTCGTTCTTCCACCGGTTGACGCGCATCGCGTTGAAGCCCCAGATCTGCGCCCGGCCCGGCCGGTACCGGAGCGACTTGAACGGCAGTGCGGCTTCCACCGTCCAGCCCCCCTCGAACCGCCCGACCTTGACGTCCCACACCGGATTCCAGTCGCCATTCCACTGCCGCTCGCCGGTGACCTGGCCGTCGGACCGGCCACCGATGGGATTGACGCTGAATTGATACAGATTCCGTCGGTCGTAGAACGTGTCGAACAGAAAACCGACGATGTCGTTGCCCTGCCAGAGGTTGCCCCCATCGCGCCGCATCTCGTTGGCCACCACTCGCGCCGGCTCGCTTTCATAGCAGCGGAACGATACGTAGACGTAGTTCCCGTCGAAGGTGACCCAGACTTCCGTCTTCTCGGTTGCCGGCGCGCCTTCCTGCGGCTCCACCTGGATGAAGTCCGAAATCGGTGGAACGCTGGCGTAGACGGCTTCGTCGAGCGCACCATCGAGACGCAGCGGCGCCGTGAGCCGAACGGCGCGAATCGTGGCGCGACCTGACTCATCCCGCGAGATCGTGGCAGGTGCGACCGGCGGCATGGGGCCGTCGAATGAGAATGGGAGCTCTTCCGACGCTGCAGGAGCAATCGCCGCGGGTGGCAAGGCCTGTGGCGCCGCACCCTGCCCCGCCCACCCAGTGGAGGCGAGAAGGAGGTCGAATGCGACGAGAAACCCTGTCCGGCGCATCACGAGGCCGGCTCGATCTTACACTCGCGCCACGAACCCGCTTTCATAACCGTAGGCCGGGTCCTTTGGACCCGGCGAACCAGGCGGGTCCGAAAGGACCCGCCCTACACGCGCGGGTTATGAGATCGGCCCAAGGGAATGGGCCTCAATGAGGTGCTCGGCGACCACGTGGCCGCCGATAAGGTGCTCCTGAATGATCTGTTCCAGTACTGGCGGATCGCACTGCGCATACCACGCACCCTCCGGGTACACGACCGCAATTGGTCCTCCCTCGCAGATGCGCAGGCAGTTGGCTTTGGTTCGAAGAACACCGCCCTGTTCGGACAGGCCGAGCTCTTTCAGACGCCGCTTCAGGAACTCCCACGCAGCAAGCCCACGCGCTCTCTCGCAGCACTTTGGCGTGGTCTGGTCGCAGCAGAGAAAGATGTGCCGGCGCGCGGCGGGCACCCCGATCTTCGCGGCGACTTGCTTCTGCGACTCCGTGATGTCGTCAGCCATTGGGTACGTAGAGTCCGGCTTCAGCCGGACTAGAACAGCTTCACTTCCACCATCTGCCCTGCCCCGACTGCGTCGGTGTCGGCGGGAATCTCGATGTATCCATCCGCCTGCGACATGCTCGTGATGTCGCCCGACGCCTTGAAGGCGGGCACCGCTCTGCCATCGACGATCCTCACCGTGTATATCTGGTGTCGTCCTGGAGCGGACGAGATCTGCTGGCTGAGCGGCAGCGTCACCGAACGAACGAAGTGCGGCGGCAGCCTGGCGATGCGCCGCAGCGCTGGCAGCAGCAGAACGTAGGCGTTCGAGAGACACGAAGTGGGGTAGCCAGGCATTCCAAAAAAGAGCTTTCCCGCGACCCTGCCGAACGCGGTTGGCTTTCCAGGCTTCACTGCCACGCCGTGAAAAATCAGCTCCCCTCGTGACGTCAGGGCGTCCAGAATCAGATCGCGCTCGCCCACAGAACTCCCGCCGGAGAATACAAGCAGGTCGTCCTGCAGACACTCGTCAATCGCGCGCGAAAGATCGTCAACAGTGTCGACCGCAGTGCGATGCGGGACCGCCATGCCGCCGTGCTCCGAGACCACCGCGGCGACGCTGAAGCGGTTGATGTCATAGATCTGTCCGGGGCCGAGTGGCTGTCCAGGCTCCACTAGCTCATTGCCCGTGGAAAGAATTGCGACCCGCGGACGCGCGTAGACCTGTACTTCCGCGCGGCCAAGCGCGGCGACTGCGCCGATCCTGCTCGGCGTGAGCTGCACGCCAGAGCAAAGGACCTGCTGCCCGCGCTTGATGTCGGCCCCCTGCGGACCGATGTTCTGTCCAGGATTGACGGGCGCGAACACGCGGACGCTCCCGGACGCTTCGCCGTCCGTGTCTTCGACAATGACGACCGCATCCGCGCCATCCGGGATGGGGGCGCCGGTGGCAATCTCGATGCACTCGCCTGGACCGACGGCACGCTCTGCTATTTGGCCGGTGAACACAGTGGCGACGCGCTTCAGCGCCCGCGGGTGCTCTCTGGTCGCTCCGGCCGTGTCCTGGGCGCGCACCGCGTAGCCGTCCATTGCCGCGCGCGCGAAGGGAGGGACGTCGGCCGTCGCCACCACGTCTTCAGCCAGCACGCGGCCGTTGCCGTGGCCAATCGGCACGCGCTCGGTGCGGTCGATCGGGCGAATGGCGTCGTCGATCAGTGCTTTCGCCTCGTCCAGTGCAATCGTGCTGCGGCTCGGCCGCATCTTGGTGGGCATAGACGTTTCGTTCAACGTGCAAAGTGCAATGTGCAATGTGCGGAGCAAAGTGCACTCTGCACACTGCACGCTGCACGTTGCACTCGACGTGTACTCATCGCCCTAGCTGCTGGACGACGTGGCCAAGCTCGGGAAGGATGAGTCGCGTCAGGGCCAGTCGCACCGCGGCAGGGGAGCCCGGGAGCATGAAGATCGCCTTGCGCGACGCGGTTCCCGCCGTGGCGCGGCTCATCATCGCGGATGCGCCAATCTCCTGAAAGCTGAGCATCCGAAACAGCTCGCCAAATCCGTCGAGGCGCTTCTCCAGCAGCGCGTCGATCGCTTCAAACGTGCCGTCACGCGACGTGATACCGGTGCCGCCCGTCGTGATGATCACCTGCGTGCGCGAATCGCCGAGCTGTTCGCGAACCACGGTCATGACCTGCGCAGGTTCGTCTTTGACAATCGCGTGACCGGTGACGACGTGGCCGGCGCCCTCGAGCAGATCGCGGATGGCACGACCGCCGGTGTCGCTGTCGGGCGTGCGCGAGTCGCTTACCGTCAGCACATAGCAGGCGACCGAGGCCGGCGCCTGCGCCTTGTGCACGACGTGGCTCATCACGGGATTATATCGATCAGGCCCAAGGCCCCAGGGCTCAGGGCTCAGAGGGAACCAGGGGAACAGGGAATACGGAGCGGACCCCTATTCCCTGCCCCCTAAGCCCTATGGCCGGACAGCCCTGAGCCCTGAGGTCTGGGCTCTGAGCCCTGAGCGCAGCTCAGTTCGTCGCAGCAGCTCGCGGCGTGATAGCCGCTCGCAGGTCCCCCATCGTCGTCAGGCGAGGACCGTGACCCGCTGCAATCTGTTTCACATTCAGCTTCAGGCGCTGGATGTTCTCGCTCAGATTCACCGAATACGGATTCGGCGTCGCCGGCGGTGGTGCGTTTGCGGCGGCCGGCGTGTACGCGTCCGACTCGAACACGACTCCCTCGGTCGGGAGGTAGACGAGCAGGTACGCATCGTTATGGCCACTTCCGGTGATTTCGTGAATCTCAATCGATCGCTTGCCATCGGTCAGCACGTGTCTGTCCGTTACCGTCTCGAAGGTGGCACTCTTGTTGGATTTGGCAAGCCGATCCGGGTTGAGGGTGTGCGGAGCCGCCCATGCCTGCTCGTAGTAAGCGCGGTTGGTTGCCTGCGTCACCACCGTGGCGCCCTCATCCACGAACGTGCGAAGACCGCCCGAGTGATCGAAGTGCACGTGCGTGTTGATCACGTAGCGGATGGGCTTGTTCGGGATCAGCTCCTTGGCCTTTGCAATCACCGCTTCCGAGCGCGCCTCGTTCTGCGGGCCCTCGACGACGACGATGTGATCGGCCTGGTCGATTGCGAGGCTGTGGTGACTGCCGCCCCGCAGGTAGTAGACGCCTGCCGCCAGCGTGTCGACGGTGACCTCCACGGCCGGGGGCGTGAACGCGCGGACGGTCTCGGGCACCGCAAGGTCGAGCGTCGGGTTGGCGGTGACCGACGACACCATGATGTCGAGCGCCGGATGTCCGCCCTGCACACGCTGGATGTGGCCGGGGAACATCACGCCGCCGAAGTCACGGTAGTCGGAGTACGTGAACTCGACGGACGTGTCGCCGAGGACCGGGTTGTCGATCCACGTCTGCACGCGCTCTACCTGGTTTTGCGCGTTGATGCGGCCAACGTAGCGGTGTCCCTCGGCCGTGAACGAGACGTCGGAGCCGCCCTCCACGGGTTGCGACGTGGCGTTGTTGGCTGCGGCGGCTTTGAGGAAGCCGTGCGGCGTGGTCCAGATTTCCATGACGCGCTCCTCGACCGCGGCTGGCTGGGGCTGAGGCGCGGGGGGCGCGTTGGGCGGTCCACCGGCAGGCGCCGCCATGTTCCAGGCAAACGTGCCGCTCACGACCTGGACCGGCCGCTGCTCGACGGGCGCCGGCCTGGTCCGACCCGGCTCGATCGTCTGCAGACGGGTCATCTGCACGCGTGCGCCCGGCGTCTGGTAATTCACGGTTGCGGTGAAGCTGCTCACGTCGAACTGCGGCCAGGGCAGCGTGGGCCCCGGGGCCTGGCCGAACTGGAACCAGCGTCCCGTTCCCGAGTACTCGATGGAATTCAGCGTGGCGGCGCCGAGCGCGTCGGTGGCCGCTTCGAGGGTTCCCGCCGGCCGGGAGCACGCCGAGGCGGACCCGATGGCACATGCGGCAAGAGCCAGAACGATCAGTCTGCGCATAGGACCTCCCGGGGGGGTGAAATGAGCGACTCCAAGACGGAGTGGAGTGACGGAGGTGGAGTATAGGCCACTTGGGCGCGGCGCGGAATCCCGTCGGGGCGGTCTGTCAACGCGGCTGCCTTGTCGACGCTGTCATGAGTGGTTCGGGGAGCGCGTGCTATATTTTGAGTTTGCGCTGCCTGAAACGTTCGCGGTGAGGGCGCGCAGTCGTTGTTCGTCCCCTTGCGCGCCCTTAGCTCAGCTGGATAGAGCGTCTGGCTACGAACCAGGAGGTCGCAGGTTCGAGTCCTGCAGGGCGCGCCAAATCATTGCATTTCAAAATACTTACGCTGTTGAGTTGGGACCGACAGAGTGGCTTGGACCCCAAAAAGCGCTCTGGAGGACGAACCTGCTTTGAAAATCAGTGGGTTAGGGGTCGCCAGCCCACCTGAACAAGCTGCATAGTGAACAATTCGGCGTGATACCGGGGAGGCTCTTGGCAAAGCGAGGCCTAGTGGGTTATCTTGGACCAGTTAATTAACTTGGACCTGATAATTATCTGGACCATGGTGATTCTCAAAAATGTCTGCTGAACACCGCCTGTTGCGTGGGGCCGCACGATATGAACGGCTCTTGGCAGATGCGTTCCGAAGGGCGCACTGGCGCGTCGACGAACAACCGAGTCATGGTCCCGACTTGCGCGTACGACGCGGACCATTGCACTACATCGTCGAGGTGAAAGCGGCTCCCGAGGCCCGACGAGACCGGTTAGTACCCTTACTCTCTCAAGCGATTCTTCAAGTCCAAGCGTGGAGCCGGTCACTCCCGGAACAACCGCGGCCACTGGCGATTGTGGCAGCGCCTCACATGTCACAGGCACTCGCAGAAGAGGTGATTGAGTTCGCTCAAGCACACGCGCCCGACGTCTCGATTGGCGTGATCGACGCGAACGGCTTCCGCCTCTTCGATGGCGAGGGCCTTGATGCCCTGAACGCGGTTCGTCGCCACGTCGCGCCGAGGAGTCATGACCACGGCCAACCACCATTCGCCCACATGTTCTCAGATCTGAATCAATGGATGCTCAAGATCCTCCTTGCGCCGGATCTCCCGGAGGAGCTGCTATCAGCCCCGCGCGGGCGCTACCGAAACGCGTCGGAATTGGCAGGAGCGGCGAATGTATCCGTCATGAGCGCGTTTCGCTGTCTCCGCGAACTGCGCGCGGCCGAATTCCTCGATGAACAGGCTGATGGTTTGCGCCTCGCTCGAGTACCAGAGCTGCTCCGGCAGTGGCAGGCCGCGTATGTGAAGCCGCAACGCGACCTCGGGATGCGGTGGATTCTGCCTAGCGGAGATTCCATGTCACAACTTCGTGAGGCCCTGCGCTCTTATGCACAAGAACCATCACTGCCGCGAGCGTGTCTGGGACTCTTTGCTGCCGCCGATGCGTTGGGAGTGGGATTCGTGCATGGCGTGCCGCCACACGTCTACTTAGAACGCATGAACCCCAATGCCCTCGAACGACTCGGACTCGCCCCTGCCGCTCACTCCCGCGTGGACCTGTGGGTACGAATTCCTGTCGCCAAGGAATCGGTGTTCCGGGGAGCCGTGCAGCGCGAGCAGGTTCGTGTGGCCGACATTCTCCAAGTATGGCTGGAAGTTGGAGAGTACCCGGGTCGAGGATCGGCTCAAGCCAAGGAGATCATGCACCGCATCCTGCAGCCCGCGCTGAAGCTCCTTAGGACGTCATGAAGTCCTTGCACGATGATCTGGCGTTTTTCGCCCGGCTGATCCACGCGCTTCGCCCGTGGCTCGGGCAGGTGGTGATCGCCGGCGGATGGGCACAGCGCCTCCACCGCGTACATCCTCTGGCACGAGCACTCGAGTATCCGCCGCTGTTGACACGAGACGCCGACGTGGCACTTGACCCGGCGGCCGCACCACATGGTGATGAAATCCGGGCCAGCCTTGAGACGGCCGGCTTCACCGGGGAGTTTCTCGGTGAGAACCGTCAGCCACCGATCACGCAATATCGACTCGGAGACCGATCGAGCACCTCTTACGCTGAGTTCCTCGTCCCCCTCGTGGGCAGCGGAATCCGCAGGAACGGCCAGCCAGACATCACTGTGAGCGTTGGTGGAGTTAGCGCAAAAAAGCTCCGCCATCTCGACGTGCTGCTTCTCGTGCCCTGGAGCATCACGTTGACACCGTCGTCCGCGGTGCCCGTTTCGCCCCCTGCAACCGTGCGGGTGCCGAACCCTGTGACGTACATCGTCCAGAAGCTGTTGATTCACGGACGACGAAAGACTACGGACGAGCAGGCCAAGGACTTGCTGTACATCCACGACACGCTTCAAACCTTTGGTGGTGCGCTTCCCGAGCTGAATGCAATCTGGCGGGCGGACGTGAAGCCACACTTTCACAAAAACCAGATCCGCGAGGTGTCTCAGGTGATCACCGCGACTTTGGGTTCGTTGACCGACACCGTTCGACAAGCGGTCGTCGAGGCGCGCGGCGCAGGTCGCGAGCTCTCATCGGACCAACTCGCGGAGACGTGCAGACTCGGCCTGGGACGCATTCTGGCGGATTGATCGCTGTGCAGCCGTAGCGCTATCCTTCGGCGACACCACCACTTCGCCAACGGGTCTGCCGCGGGTGCTGCTGCCAGTAACAACGGATACGTTGTGCACAGCCGCGACGCTTGCGGCGCTGGTCATCACTGCGAGGTTGGCGAGCCTCGCCACAGCTTTGGCAAAGGTGGGCTATCGTCTGAACCGATTCAGGAGCGAGCCGATTGTGTCGAGCGCCCGATCCAGCACTTCGGGGCTGGGCACCGGAATCTTCAAGTAATCCTGTCCTGTCTGCGTATCGCGGTGGACGACGCGGAGGCTATCGCGGCGACCATTTCCTGAGGCACCGGAAACGGCTGCAAGCTGCTCGAGCCACGCCAGGCCGGTCTGCATCAGAGCCGTCCAATCGCCGGTCTCGGCGGCCGCAGGAGGTGTGGCGCCGGCTGGGCGTTTGGTCTGCGGCTTGGCCTCACGCACGTGATCGTCACCGACGTCAGCCGTCTGCACAATCGCCGTCGTCGCCTGTGCGACCGTTTCCATGAAGCGGCTCAACCGGCTGCCGCCAAGAAACACCTCGCGCTCGCCGCCATCGAGTACCCCGGCGAACAGCGACTTCTTGAACGTGGGCACCGAGAGCATGCCTTCTTCGATGGTTCCCTCGGCAATGAAGTTGACGACTCGGACCGGCTTCCGCTGGCCCAAGCGGTGGACTCGACCGATGCGCTGCTCCAGCACGGCCGGATTCCAGGGCAGGTCCATGTTGACGACGACCGATGCGTGCTGAAGATTCAGTCCGACGCCACCGGCATCCGTCGCCAAGAACGCGCGGCACCGGTCATCCGCTCGGAAGCGATCGATGAGTGCCTTCCGCCGCGTGCCATCGACCCCGCCGTGGAACAGCACGTGATCGACGTGCCTCTTCTTCAGCCGCCTGACCAGCAACTCGTGCATCCGTACCCACTGGCTGAAGATCACGATCTTCGTATCCGCCTGCTCGAGCAGTTCGTCCAGCAGCGTCATCAGTTCGTCTGCCTTGACACCGTAATCCGTCTGGTGATCCAGGAGGTACGTGCTGTCGCAGCTCATTCGCATGTTCTGCAGCGCGATCATCAGCCGGCGCTGGTCGGCCTCCGACAGGAACTTATGGCGGCGCCACTTCGCCACGATCTTGACGACGGCCTCGCGGTTCTCCTCGTGATGAACGCGCTGCTGCGGCGTCATCGGCACGAAGAAATTCTTGTCGAGCCGTTCGGGCAGCTGCGTCAGGACCTGGTCCTTGTTCCGGCGGATGAGCACCGGCGCCAGCGTCTTGCCGATTCGGTCGAGGTCTCGATAGCCGACGACTTTCCCGTTCTCATCGCGCACCTGATGATCGGCCAGAAACCTGATTGTCGGCCCCAGCCGATGCCGGTCGACGAACCCGACAATCGACACGAGCTCCTCCAAGCGGTTCTCGAGTGGTGTGCCGGTGAGGACGATGGCATACGGCGAGGCGATCCGCTTCACGCTTCGGGCAGTGCGCGTGTTCCAATTCTTGATCCGCTGCGCTTCGTCAAGAATCACCAGGTCCGGCGACCATCTGGCGATCAGGTCGAGATCGGCGTGCACGGTGTCGTAGCTCGTGATCGTGAAGAAGTTGTCCCGAGCGGCGTACTGCTGCTCACGTCGAGCGCGCAGCCCGGCGCCCGCCAGCGCCCGCCGGTCCGTGAAGCGCGCGATCTCGCGCTCCCACTGGTGCTTGAGCGATGTCGGACAGACAATCAGCGCGCGCTCGACGCCAAACTGGCGCGCCATCATCTCGGCCGCCGCGAGCGCCTGGACGGTCTTGCCCAGCCCCATCTCATCGGCAATCAGGCAGCGGCCGGCGCGTGCCGCGAAGAGCGCGCCTTCGCGCTGATACTCGTAGAGCTCGCCCTTGAGCAGCGTGCGGAGGTTCGGGTCACGGACACCTCGAGGAAAGGCTTCAGCGATACGCCGCTCGCGGCGTGATCGGTCGCGCACCTCCGCGACCAGTCCCAGCACGTCGTCATAGCAGCGGAGATCGTGGTCGAACCCGGCTGCTCGAGAAAGAAACGACTCGAACGTCGCATACGCGTCGGCGCGCAAGAAATGCTGCGCGTCGAAGTACTTCGCAGCCAGGGCGGTCAGCGATCGGGGACACGAGGTCCCCCTTCGAAAGCGCACGTCTCGCTTCGCCCCATATTGGAGGACAACTTCGCTGTACGGCGGCCGGAACCCGCGCTGCAGCGCCTCTCGCGTGCGTGTGCGCCTGTCGAGCGTGCGCAGGACAAACTCGACATGCTTGCGCGTGCCCAGCGAGTTCGTGGCAAAGTCCGGGCAACTGCAGTAGTTGTCGCCCGGCCTGGGCTCCCGAATGGCCACGCGATACGTGCTGCCGCTTTCCGGGTTGCTCACCTGGAAGTCCGAGAACACCGACTCGGTACTGAGGTTCGTCAGTTTGAAGGACTGCTCGCGCCCGAACTGTCGACGAAGCTCCCGCTGCCACGCGTCGAGCGACAAGTCAGGCGGCTTGTGCAGGCGGGATAATGTGCGGGAGACCGGTGCGGACATGACGTGCGTGGTTTCCTTCTATCTTCGGCGCGAGGGCGACACGATAGCACAGCGGCTGGTTGTCCCGCGGACCACGATCAGAACAACGTCCCGCCGTTGGCCTCCCCGCGCTGTTCTGGTATGGTCCATTCCGTGCCTGAACACACGCCCGCGCTCTTCGAACGTGTGCCGCGCGGTCTGTTCGGCCCGCTCGGCGATCTCTACGCCGAGCTCTATTGGGAGCTCCTGGCGGAGCTCTATCGACACGAGTTCGAACGCGAGCCGTTTGTCGTGGTGCGCCCAACGGCACTCGATACTGCAGAAGCGGTGATCCGCGGCTCACGGCTGTGGAGCGAGCGTCGCCAGGATCTCGAAGCGCTGGCGAGCCAGGACGCGTCGCCCCTGCTCGAACACCAGCGTACCCGCGGGCCCATGGTCAGGTCCGGGCCAGCCGGTCCACCGTCAGTTTCCATGGTCGATTCAGAGGCCCTCGACGAAGCGGCGGCGATTCGCGCGCTCGCTCGACGGCTGGTTGCCCGACTCGAGGACTCCGGATGGATGCACTTCCAATACCGCGCAGGCGTCGGGGAGATCATGAGTTTCCACGCGTACGCCGCGCGCATCCTGCAGACGCTGCTCGACGTGGCGCGGGACGAACAGCCGGTGTTTCAGGGTCTGGTCCACTCGATTGCGGCGCTCCTTGAGCCCACAGCTTTCGCGCAGCGCCCGGGAGTCTCGCTCTCGGAAGCCAGACGGCATACCCTCGAGCTCTCACGCGAGCTGAAGATCCTCGAACGGAACATCCACCTGTTCATCCAGCGCGTGCTGGACGACGCCGCGACGGCCGCCGACGTGCTCGAAGAAGGCTTCGATCGCTATGAGCATGCCGTGATGGCGAACTACCATCGCCTGAAGACGGTGGACAACGTGTATCGTCAGCGCTCGGCAATTCTTCAGCGGCTCGACGCCATCGAGCGAGATGACGCGGCGCTGGAGAACGCCACCGAGTGGTACGCCGCCCAGCGGGGCACGGGCAAGGACGAGGGACGACTCGCCGTCAAGACCGAGCTGGCGCAGATGCGCTCGCACTTCGACAACATTCCCCACCTCGTCGATGATATCGACACGAGGAATGCGCGTTTTTCAGGCGTGGCGCTTCGAAAGATCCGATATTTCCTGCGGCAGGACCGGCGCACCGAAGGCCAGCTGCAGTTCATCGTCGATGCCCTCGCCAAAGACGAAGCACCGGAGCTGGAATTCGACGCGTTCAGATGCGAGCTGCTGATGGGCAACTTTCTGTATACGCCACCAACCGCGCGGGAGCGGGCGGAGCCACAGCGTCTGGTCAGGCAACCGACAGCGAATCGTGAACGGATTCGACAGGAAGCGGCCGCCCGCGTGCGGCGGATCTTCGCGCGGCGGCGCGTCGAGGAGTTCGTCCTGACAGTGCTCGACGGGCGCCGCGCCGCGCCCATGAGTGAGGTACCGGTGCACGATGATCAGGACTACGTGCGCCTGCTGTACCTCGCCTCCTACGGCCTCGACGCCGATTCGACGTTCCGAATGCAGCCATCTCGCGGGCGTTTGCAGGCAGAGGCATACGGGTACCCGGATGGAACGCTGGAGGCGCTTCCGCCTAGAGGCGGAAGGCGCAAGAAGTAAATCAACCATGGATTTCTTCGAGGACTACCCAAGGCTCGAGTCAGCCCAGCAGGAACGCTTTCAGCGCGTGGTGACGCGGCTGCTCGCGGGAGAGGTCCTGACGCCAGGCTCGCCGCTTCAGCCGGATCCGGACTGGCGCTTCGCCGAACGCTTCCGCGAGCTGATTGACTCCTATCTGCGCATCGGCGGCTGGGGCTTCGACCTCGATCCCACGTTGCGGCTCGCACGCGCTGTCCACGAAACCGGCGCGCAACGCGTGCGGTTCTCCAAACTGGAGAGCCTGGTCCTCTGCATGCTGCGGCTTCATTACCATGAGCAGATGCGCTTGGCGGCCGAGGAAGACCGGTGCGACATCACTGTCGGCCTGCTGCGCGAGCGATTGGTCCACGCAGGAAAGCCAATCGCGCAGCTGTCGACACGCGCGCTCGGGCACGCGGTGCGCAAGCTCGCGCGCCACTCGATCGTGCGCGTCGCCCGTGGCTTCGATGCAGACGACGATGCCACGATCGAAGTGATGCCGCTCGTGGAAAAGGTGCTGCCGGATGACCGTATTCAGGAGATCGCCCACCGAATCAAGGCTTACGTGAGCGCCAGGACTCCGGTGGCGGAGCATGAGACCGAGACCGAGCCGGATCTCGACGCCCTCGCCGACGAATCCCAGCGGGACACGTCGTCATGAGGCGACTCGAGGCCGTCCGGCTCGTGCAGTGGTATCACTTCCAGGACGAACTGCTGCCCATTGGCGCGAGCTGCCTGCTCCTCGGTGATAACGGCAGCGGGAAGACGACGGTCCTCGATGCGATACAAGTCGCGCTCGTCGCCGACCTGTCGGATGTGCTACTCAACCGCGCGGCCAACGAAAAGAGCCGGCGCGCGTTGTACGGGTACGTGCGGTGGAAGATCGGCGCCGAAGACGAGTCGCGGCAGGGAGCCGTGCACTTCGGACGGGGCGCGTGTACGTCGTACGTGATGCTCGAATTCGTGGACGACGACGATCCGTCTCTTGTGTTCACGTGCGGCATCGGCTTCGAAGCCACGGAAACCGACACTGACATCGCCAAGGTGTACTTCGTCGTGCCCGGCGCACGGGCACACGACGTGGAAGGCATCGCGTCGTCCGGGAACGGCTCGGGCGAGCGCGTCGTCCGGCCGTTACGCGACTTTCGTGTCTGGCTGCGCGGGCATGCCGGACAGTACTGGCAGGATGCAGGCACGTATCGAGAAGAGATCAGGCAGCGCCTCGGCGTGTTGCCGGAATCCTTTCATCGACTGATCGTCAAGGCGCTGGCGTTCAAGCCGATCGGTCAGGTGCGGCAGTTCGTCTTCGACTATCTCCTCGATCCTCGACCGATCGACACCGCCGCGCTTCAGGACAATCTCGAGCACTACAAGCGGCTGGAAGCCGAAGCCAGAGAAGCGCAGAAGCGCATCGACGAACTGTCGGCGATCGTGAAGGAAGGCGAGCGGATTCGCACCGAACAGCGGACGGCCGACAGCCACCGGTACATGGAGCTTCGTGCTGACGAGGACGATGCCTCCGCCAGGGTGGCCGCCCTTGAGCGCCGCCTCGCGGAGAGCCGGATCGCCATCGCCGAGCTGACCTCGCGTGAGGAGACGTTGGGCGCCGAACTGGAGGCGCTTCAGCGGGAGTGGGAGCGTGTCATTGGCTTGCTCGAAGGCCATGAGGGTTACCGCCAGTTCCACGATCTCGAGCGCCAGATCGAGGAAACACAGCGCAGGCTGCGTGAAGCGAAGGACGCTGACCACGAGGCCCGCAGGATTCTTCAGGGTCAGCACGAGGCGTTCGGACTCCTTCAATCCGAGGAGGCCCGTGCGTTGCGGCGATACCGTTTGGCACTCTTCCAGCGGGACGACCTCCTTGGCGTCGAGGAAACCCCGGACGTCGTCGAGCGGTTGTCGTCCACGCTCACCGCGCAGGGCGCGCTGGAAGGACGCGATCTCGCCATGTGGGAGCGGCGCCTGGATGATGCGGCCGATCGGGCGAGGACCGTGCGTCTCGCCATGGCCAACGAGGTCGATGGCTGGAAGGCTGAGGGCGCTGGGCTCCAAGAGGAGCAGCGGATGCTCGAAACCGGGCGCCTCCGCTATCCCGACGGCCCGACAGCGCTGCTGCACTTACTCGGCGCCCGACTCAAGGGCCGACGCGAAGCTCGGCCGCTCTGCGAGCTGATCGAGGTGCCGAGTGCACGCTGGCGCGACGCGGTCGAAGGCTATCTGCAGACCCGCCGGTTCGACATCATTGTGGCGCCGGAAGACTACCCTCGTGCGCTTGGACTCTACGAGCGCCACAAGCGAGATTATCACCTGCCCGGCCGCGGCCCGGTCTTCATCAGCGGTGCGGGTCTCGTCGACGTCGAACGCCTCCTGCGGATGCCGTTACGGCCCGCCGCGCGTTCCCTCGCCGAACAGGTGCAGACCGACGATGCCTATGCCCGTGCCTACTGCGATTTCGTGCTCGGCGAGATCATCTGCGTGGACGACGAGCAGTCGCTGCGGAAGCATCGGGCGGCGATCACCGACACGGTAATGGTCTATCGCAACCATGTCGCGCGTCAAACGGCGCGCGACGTCTTTTCGCGTCATTACATCGGCCAAGCCGCGCAGCAGCGGCGTCTCGAGGAGATCGCGACGCGGCTGGGCGCCCTACACGATCTCGTCGTCGACGCGGCCCCGCATATCGGCTGGCTCGATCAGGCGGTGCGCGTCCTCGATCGCGCCAGGGCTGAAACGCGTCGCCTGCCGGACCTCGTTGAGCGGGCGAAGGATCTGTTGTGGCTCGAGAAGCAGTCGAAGCGTCTCGCGACGCAGAAGGAGCGCTTCGACCGCAAGGAGTTCTCGGCACTCGAACAGACTCGCGACGAATTGGCGGCCCGAAGGCACGCCGCCCAACAGGAAAAAGACCGTGCGCACGACGATCGCGTCCGCGCGGAAGAACGCCTCGCGAACACCCAGCGCGGCCTCGAAGAGGCGCACGGCTCGCGGGAGGACGCCGGCGCCCAGCTCCGGGCGTTTGCGGACCCGCTCGACCAGGAGTCTCGCGAGGCGTACGAGCAGCGCTACGAGCGAGAGCAAGTCGCGCGAACGCCAGACCAGATTCGTGACGTGTTCAGCCGGCAGCGGCGCAACATCGAAAGCCGGGTGCAGAAGCTGATCGAGAGCTTCGTGGCGCTCAAGACCCGATACGTCGAACGTCGTGGGCTCGTCGCGACGATCGAGGGCTCCCGCTTCGATGAATTCGCGACCGAGTTGGAGGGGTGGCAAGAGAGCCGCCTGCCAAGTTATCGCGAGCGAATTGCGGAGGCCAAGACCAAGGCGTTGCAGCAACTGGCCGAAGACGTGGTGTTCAAGCTTCGCGAGAACCTGCTCCTGGTGCGACGTCAGATCGACGAGTTGAATCGTGCGCTCAAAGACGTTCCGTTCGGCTCCGAGCAGTATCAGTTCACGGTCGAGGTCGATCCGGCGCACAAGGCGTTCCACGATCTCGTCATGGATGCGGGACGCTTCGAGAAAGAGTCGCTGTTCGGAACGTCGGTGCTGTCGGCGCCGGAGCTGGCGGCCACGCTCGGCCATCTCCTCGATCGGTTGGTGGAAGCCGAAGCCAGAGAGGTCAAGACCGAACTCGAGACGAAAGCCGACTACCGCGAGTATTTCAATTACGACCTGAAGATCCTGCACGCTGACGGCCGGTATTCGCTGTACGACAAGGTGTCAGGCGACAAGTCGGGCGGGGAGACGCAGACGCCGTATTACATTGCGGTGCTCGCGTCGATGTATCGCCTGTATATGAGCCGCTCGCGCGACGGGCGCCCGACCTGCGGCGTCGTCTTGCTGGACGAAGCGTTCGGGAAGATGGACGAATGGCGCATCGAGGCGACCCTGACCTTTGCGCGGAACCTCGGGCTGCAGCTCGTGCTGGCGACCCCGAAAGAGCGCAGCGAGCTGGTAGCGACAAGGGTCGAGCGCAGCCTCCTGATCCACAAGGATCCGATGAGCGGCCTGCCGACGGTTCTCGACTTCACGAAGGAGTTCGCGCGCGATGCTGAGAGTGACGCACTCCCCGAGGATGGCGCTGCTCACGCAGATCCTGGACGCCCACGAGCGTAGCGTGTCGTTCGGCCGTCCAGCGCCGTGGCCTCGCGATGTCATCGTCAAACTCGACGCGACCACCTTTCCGGACGCCTTTGCCCCTGACGGCCGGCAAGCGCGCGGGGTGCTGTTTGCGGCGGTGGCGGAGCTCGCAGCCGAAGGCTGTGTGCGTCTGGTGCGCCACGCCCGCGGTCACTTAACGAGCGAGCCCAAGGACATCCGGTTGGGTCCAGCCGAGGTCGGGCGTGCGATCGAGTCGGCCCGCGCACTCGGGTACGAGCCGCTGTCGGTGGCGCTCGCCGAGTTGGAGCGCCACGCGGTGACACTGGCCACGGAGCTGCAGCCGACGTGGATGCGGGCCTTTCTCCAGGATCTTGCCGAGTCGATCCGGCGGGCAGATCCCTCCATCCTTGGATTCTCGCGCCCGCGGCTGAAGCACGAGCGGCGATCGCTTCTGCCCGCGCTCACCGCCGCCGTCGCGTTGTCCCGTGACCCGGCGCCTGCGTGGGAACGCGTGACCAGCGAACGTCTCTTCGGCGATTCGAAGTTGCTCGGCCGCGTGCGCCCTTTCGTCGTAGCGGTGCTCGTACGTGCCGATCCACGGTGGCAAGGTGTGCCTCCCGAGGAAGCGGCAGACTTACTCGAAGTGTACGGCGTTCGGCGGAAACCCGGCTTGATCCGGTGCGCCGGCGCTGCAGAGCTGCACATCGGAAAGAAGATTTATGCGCTCGAAGACTTCGTGCCGGCCGCCCACATCCCGGATGCCTGGGCCGACGCATGGGTTGATGGGCTTGTGTCCTCCCGTGTCGCACGCGTCACCACTATCGAGAACGAGTATCCCTTCCTGTCGTACATCGAGCAGGCCGATGGTCCCGCCGGGCTCGCGGCACGCGGCGAGGTCGCCGTCTACACCGCGGGATTCCCCACACCACGACTCGTGACGGCGCTTACGCAGTTGGCGCGGAAGTCCAACGCGGAGTTTCAGCACTGGGGCGATGCGGATGTCGGAGGCCTGCGGATCTGGTGCTTCCTACGATCGCGCCTCGCCTGCCCGCTGGCGCTCGTGCGAACGACTGCCGAGTGGGTCGGAGCCGAGTCGTCGTCCGGGGGCCGGCCGTTATCGAGCATCGAGCGGCACGCGCTCGTCCGAATACGGCAGGAGTTGGCAGACGCGGAAGGGGCGGACGTCGATTCGGTGCGTGCCCTGATCGACGCGCTGCTCGACCACGGTGTGAAACTCGAACAAGAGCGATACTGAGCGGGACCTTGGAGTGTTGGCTCCGGTCGCAGCAAGCAGGCGACGCGGGAGAGCATTGGTTCTTGGCTCTCAACGGGGCGATAGCCTCCCTCGCGACGCTGCCCGCGCGCTGCCCAGTGGCTCCAGAAAACCCAGACTCACCTTGAACTTCGACAGCTTTTCTACGGTCGAAAGCCGCACGTTTACCGCGTCCTGTTCACGGTCGAAGGCGATACCGTGGGCGTCCTTCACGTCCGACACGGTCGGCGCAAGCCGATCAGCCCCAGTCAGTGAACAATCAGTGAACAATCACTCCATCCCTGGCATTTCCAACAGCTGGCTGGTGATCCGTGTTCAACGTTCTCATTGACACGTGCGTGTGGCTCGATCTTGCTAAAAGGTTCGTTTCGGTCCTCTCCGGAGGCCGGCGTCGATCAGAGAGTGCACGTCGCCACGGATGGCTTTCACATCGCGTTCGACCCGCCGGGCGACCTCACGAATAGTTAGTGGCCCTTGACCGGCCATGGCCTTGAGTATCGACCACCGCTTGGCGGTGAGTACTTTCCAAAGCAGTTCAGGCGTGGCGAAGCTAATCCGGGCTCGCAGCTTCCCGCCCTTGAACGCTTTGAGTGCTCGACGCGTCACATCTTTGCGGGAGGCGACTTCCAGCGTCACAGTGTTCACGTTCGTGACACTAACGCGCCGGTGTTTGTTTTTGTTGCACAATTCTTGGCGCGTTAGTGTCACGTTTCGTGGCAGCGTGGCCTTGGTCACAGCGCGGCATATTTGGTTGCGGCCCTATGCCGCGCTGTGACCTTTCAGAGCTAGCCGACCATCCGAAAACCCGCGGTCGCGAAGTGTGAGTCGAACGCGAACGCCACACGAATACGGCGCTGGGCCATCAAGATGAAGCTGACAGCGTCAACGGCCGATAACTTGTGAAGGTCCGGCCGCTCGAAATACAACCAGGCCTGCTCGAGGTCTTTGGCGGTAGACGGCAAAACCTTCAGGTGGGGAACTGTCTTGAGCGAATCCTTCCAAGCGAGCGCCACGTCCCGCGCCGCGTTACGGTCCAGAATGTGAAGGTCTCCAACACGACAGACACGGACGTGTGGAACCTGACGCCGGCGCCACGCAATTGCTCCCACGTGGCGCGCGCCCGCGCATGCAAGGGGTCGCGTGTCAATGCGAGCGCAATCCATGCACCTGTGTCCACGAAGACGAGTTCACCAGGGCGCACGAGATCAGGAGAGCGAGAAAGAGGCGTTAAGGCTCGTCGTAGATGTGGTCATGCTCGACGGAGGTGTGCGACGGCGGGCCGTCCCACAGCGCGACGGGACCCTGCGTCTCTGGTCGGAGCCACACGCGCCGGATGGCCTCACGGACGAGATCAGCAACGCTGCGCCCAGAGCGTTCCGAGACGCTGTGTAGGGCCTCGAGCTCTTCGTCGCGCAGATATACCTGCGTCTTGACCATAGGTGTCATTTTAGGGATGGGGATGACACCTGTCAACGAGAGTCGTAGTCACGAATCCGAGCACCGCTGTCGAACGTCGCGCGGCTGGTCGACTCGCTCAGAGAGGGAACGGCTGAGGTGTGACACAGGTGTGACACGCCGTCGCGGTGTGGGGTGGGAAGCAGTTGCCTCCCACCCTCGAATCAGCCCGAAAAACCAGCAGGAATCGTCTGCGGTGGTGTCCGGTGGGTCCGTGGAATCATCCTACGAACCAGGAGGTCGCAGGTTCGAGTCCTGCAGGGCGCGCCACAACTTTCAGATTCATTCCGAAAACAACACGTTCGGTCTTCCGTCCCAACCGGTCAGACCCCGTCGCACACCGTCAAATTCCGCGTGGCAGACCGCGTGGCAGGGCATTCGCGTGGCAGACCGCGTGGCAATGTGGCTCTCGGCAAGATTGCGACGGCTGGGCAGAACGGGCAGTTTCGGACGCCTCTGCGACTCCTGAAGCCGGGTGGGCGCGGAGCCGTCATCGTGCCGGACGGTGTGTTGTTCGGCTCCTCGAAGGCACACAAGGAGTTGCGGCGCATTCTCATGGAGGACCAGAAGCTCGATGCGGTGCTGTCATTACCGAGCGGCGTGTTTCGTCCCTAGTGCTGTGCGGGAAGCCGTCGAACGGAACGACCGTGGATTTCGAGGAACAGCCGCCCTTCATCGTCGCGCATCGGGCGAACCACCACGGACATGTTCGGAAGTGTAAGTCGCCGCTGTCCCATAATCGTCTGGTTCTGAAACGGCGGTTTCTACGTCGTCAGGTCCAGCGTTTCGGGGGCGACAGTTGGCGGCAGTTCGTCAGGGTATTTGAGACGGGGGCCGGCCGCGAGCATTTCCGAGAATCCGTTTCGTGTTGTCGGACGAGAACACCTGAATGGTGCAACCGTTCGTCGCGTAGGTCGTCTTTTAAGGTCCGTTACGCCGAATCGAGCACGCTCGGCAGGGGACTGGATTCCGGCAAAGACCAGATAGCGCTCTTGAAGCTGCAACGCTATGCCATCGAAGATGGCTGTGTAATAAACCACGACGCGGGCTGGCACCGCGCCTTTCCAGACCCGGTCCACGTCAATCGTCGCTATCTGGCCGGCCGTGACTGTTGTTATCTCCCTGACTCTGCCCGAAAAAACCCAGGCAGTCGAACTGTCGGTCATCGCCGCAGTGAGAGACGGGAAGGCGCACTCAGCCTGCACGTTGTGCGCTTGTGCGCTAGACAGAAGTAGGACCGCGACCGCCCATACCCGCATATTGGCAGGCTAGGCCCTATGTTCTGCCGCTGTCAAACGCTCGAATCCGGCGATGGACCGTGGCGGGACTGGTCCCGAGACGACTAGCTATTTCTCGAACGGATAGCCCCTCGAAGCCCTTGAGCGCTTCGGGGTCGACGTAGGTTCTCGGTCGTCCCAGCCGCTTTCCTTGCGCTCGGGCCCGTTGTAGGCCAGCCAGGACACGCTCCCTAATCCTAGAGTAGAGAAACCCGATGATAAAGACAGAGCAGGCACGCTAACGTCGTTCAGAAGCGGATCGTGACGAGTCTAATGGCGATTCGGCGCCGTTCGCGAGACAACGTTCTTGCCGCCGCATCTGGTTGTGAAGCGCTGCTTTCGTAGATCGTGGTGGAGGTCCTGATCAGTGCATCGACTCCCACGCCGATACCAGCGCCCAGCCCACCATACACGCCTGTCGCGAGCAATGCGGATCCTAGATTCACGTCGTAGTCGTGGGCAACGCCCGCCATGACCATCGCTGTGAACCCGACTCCGACACCGAGACCCCACAACGCACCGTTCGCCAGGGAATCGCTGCGGCGCTGCCGGATCCTCGCAATGTCCCGTTCATGGAACCGCTGCGCTCGACCGTCGAGTTGCAGCAGCAACTCGGACGAGGTCAGTTCGCCGAGCCTTCCGGACCACTCGCCGCCGGAACCATCGATGACGGTTATTCGCGACCCACCTTCGACCAGGACGCGCAGCTGGCTCAACGAGCGTGCAACGCCCTGGGCATAAGCCGGGGACGCAACCAGCGCGAGGAGCAATGCCGCGATGGCGGTACGCCAAGAACCCCTCATACACATCTCCCTTGGTCTCATGTAAAGAGGAAGTTCAAGAACGGTACCTGAGCGAGGGCGACAGGGCAGACCCAATCTGGCTTCGGATGCGACCCAGCGCCGTTGCACCCGCTGAATAACCCCGGTGCAACGCGTGTTTTTTCGCGATTTCTTCTGCCAGGGTGACGCTCGTTCGATGAGTTCCGGGACCGGCCAGCTTTGGCAGCCGGTATTCGTCTGAACCGTGCGTGAGTTGAATAAAGGGCTGGCGCGCATGACCGGCGATGCCTTCCGCGCGTGGCACGCCCGCGTGGCACGGCGCCATTCGTTCAATAGATTCGCGTGTTCTTGAACAGGCAGTCGCGGCTACGAACCAGGAGGTCGCAGGTTCGAGTCCTGCAGGGCGCGCCATTCCAACGTTCCGTTGGAATGTTTACGCCCTGCAGTCCTCGGGCACGCCGCGTCTCGCCTCAGCTCGACGCGAGCGGGCACGAGTCCTTTCCGTCCGCAGGCGCTCGGGATTTCAAGGCACGCATCCGGCGTTTTCACTGCGGGTGTGGGCTGCGATTCAGTAGCGCAGTACAGCGAGTTCTCAGCGATTGGAGCTCGCTGTCCAACTGACCTTCGATGCTGGCGCGCAGGTCGATCGCAGCGATCAGACGCTGCAGAGCCAAGCAGTGTTCATCAAAAGGACCGTCTTTGCGGCGTTCCCACCATTCGACGACGAGACCGGCAAGGTCGCCCGTGAGCGATTCGCAAATCCCAAGGGCTTGTTCGCGATCGCCTAAACGCAGAGCACACTCGGCCGAATCCAGCATTGCCTTTGCCACACGTTCGTAGCAGTGGCCGAGCAAGCTCGTAACGACCCGCCCGCGAAGCCCGAGTGCCTTCAGTTCGCCCGTCTCGTCGCCTATGCAAGCGAACAGTCGTCGGAGCTCCAGGCTGGTTTCCTCCAACGCGATTGCACCAAACCACGCATCGGTTCCGGCTTCAACGTACCGCGATTCAGGGCGGCGGTCGACGGCCGCGTTGATGGCACCCTGCAGCGAAACGCCAAGTTGGAGCAGGACGTTCGACCGCATTGCGGCGGTCGCTCGGGATTCGACGGTGTGAGTGGCTAATGCGCCGAGTCGCACGGCAACGGCCACCGTAGTCGTCTGTCGAGACGATCCTGGGGAAGTGCTGCCGGCTGCCTCGATCGCTTGCCGCCAGAGCGCTGCGGCTTCTCTTTCGTTGGAGGTCGCTTCGCGCTGAAAGGCGTGCGAGTCCATGTGCCCGCAGGCCGCCGTAGGGCCGGACTCGGACACTACTCGAATGAGCTCCAGCCGTGCACGAGAGGGTTGGGTGGAGGCAAAGGGAGGCGCGCCGCGAGACGTTCGCATCC
>DATCJA010000080.1:0-13013 GCA_036507475.1 Vicinamibacterales bacterium | reverse complement strand
ACATTCGATCGTGCGATCGAGGTTAAGTCTTATCTACTATCTGACGAAAAAGGAGTATTACTGAACCCCGAATATCGGGGTGTTCGACCTCCGGCTCCGTGGCGCCCCCGGAACCATGTCCAAGCTTCGGCTCTTGATCGTCGAGGACTCGGAAGACGACGCGCAGCTCTTGCTGCGCCAGATCCGACGTGAAGGCATCGACGTCGACGGCCTGCGCGTCGATACGGCAGCGGCCATGCGGGAGGCGCTGACGCAACAGCGCTGGGACGTGGTGATTTCCGACTACTCCATGCCCGCATTCAGCGCCATCGACGCTCGCGCGCTTCTCGCCGAGGTAGGTGGCGATATCCCGTTCATTATTGTCTCCGGAACAATTGGCGAAGAGACGGCGGTCAAGGCGCTGAAGAGCGGAGCCCATGATTTCCTCACCAAAGGGCAGCTCAGCCGGCTCGTCCCTGCGATCGAGCGCGAGATGCGCGACGCGGACGAGCGACGAAGGCGGCGTGCGGCCGAGGAAGCGCTCTCGGAGACACGCGATCGCATGCGATTTGCTCTGGAAGCCGCGGGCGTCGGCACGTGGGAATGGGACGTCACCGCTGACAAGGTCATATGGTCGGATCTTCTCGAACGGCTGCACGGCATTCCGGTGGGAGGATTCGGTGGGACGTTCGACGCATTTATTGCATCCATTGACCCGGAGGACCAGCAAAGAGTCCGCGATAGCCGCGAGGGATTCCTCAAAACGCGCGGCGATTCGCGACTCGAATACCGCGTGCCGTGGGCCAACAACACGGTGCGCTGGATCGCGAGCATCGGCCGCGCGTTTTTCGATCCGGAGGGTCGACCGCTTCGCGCAGCGGGGATCGGCTTCGATATCACCGAGGAGAAGCAGCTTCAGGAGGATCTCTCGCAGGCGCAGAAGATGGAATCCATCGGAAATCTGGCGGGCGGCATCGCGCACGATTTCAACAACCTGCTCACGGTGATCGAGGGCTGCTGTCAGCTCCTGCAGGAAAACCCGGCAGTGGAGCTGCAGGACACGGTGCGGGACCTTCGCGAGATTCGCCGCGCAGTCGATCGAGGCGCTGCGCTGACACACCAACTGCTGGCGTTCAGCCGCAAGCAGCTGCTGACGCCGCAAGTCGTGAGCTTGAACGATATCGTCGGCAATCTGGGCACGATGCTTCGCCGGCTCATCGAGGAGAGCGTCCAACTGGAGTTCCGGCTTGCGTCCGACCTCGCGCGCGTGAACGTCGATCCGGGTCAGCTCGAGCAGGTCCTCGTGAACCTCGCGGTGAACGCCAGAGATGCCATGCCCGAAGGAGGCAGACTGACGATCGAGACGGCAAACGTGACGCTCGATTCGAGCTACGCGCAGGAGCACGTCGACGTTCTGCCCGGGCGACACGTGATGCTGTCGGTCAGCGATACGGGCCACGGGATTCCTCCGGAAGTCCAGGCTTACGTGTTCGAGCCTTTCTTCACGACGAAACCGAAAGGGCAGGGGACGGGGCTCGGCCTGGCAACCGTGTACGGCATCGTCAAGCAAAGCGGCGGTCACATCTTCCTGTACAGCGAGCCAGGGATGGGCGCGACGTTCAAGATCTACTTCCCTGCCGCGTCGGGCGAGGCGGTTGCTGAAGCCGTGAAGCCGAAGGCGACCGTACCCCAGGACCAGGGCCTCGACGGTACCGAGACCATCCTCGTCGTAGAAGACGATCCCCGGCTGCGCGAGCTCGACGAGCGAATCCTCAAACGACGCGGCTACAAGGTTCTGGTGGCGGCCTCAGCCGCCGACGCCATCCAAATGTGTACGGATCACACCGACCCGATTCACGTCGTCCTGACAGATGTGATCATGCCGGGTGGCAGCGGCCGGACGCTTGGCGACTGGCTGGCCGAACACCGGCCGGACACGCGCGTCGTGTACATGTCGGGCTACACGGACAACGCCATCGCCCGCCACGGGGTTCTGGAGGCCGGCATTCATTTCCTGCCGAAACCGTTTTCGCCAGAGGCGCTCGCCCGGGCGATACGGGCTGCGCTGCTATAAGGCCGCCCAACTCTGGAGTTTTCCCTCGTAAGTGTCGATAAACAAAGTGCTTTCTGAGCGTCGGGCGGGCGTCTGGACCGCTATGCGATCGACACTTCAACATCCGAAGCTGCTGGTGGTCGACGACGACCCGCAGATTCTCGAGCTGATCGAGCGATTTGGCGAGAATGCGGGATTCGAGGTCGAATCGTGTCCCGGGGGGCGCGAGGCGCTCGACCGGGTCGCCCACCAGCGCATCGACGTGGCCGTCATCGACCTCCGCATGCCCGACGTAGGCGGCATCGAGGTCCTTCGCGCGATCCGTCAGGCCGACCCGGATTGCCAGACGATCCTGATGAGCGGCGGCGCGACGATCGACAGCGCCGTCGAGGCGGTGAAGCTCGGAGCCGTCGACTACTTGACGAAGCCCTTCGACTTCAACCGGCTCAAGGCACTGTTGGCCGACGTCAAGAAAGAGGCGGCGAACAGAGGCCGGCTTCTGGCCGCAGAGCAGGAGATTGTCAGAAACGCCGAGTTCTGCGGGATGGTCGGGCGCAGCCCCGTTACGCAGGAGCTGTTTGCCCTGATCCGACGCCTGGCGCCTCACGTGCGAACGGCGCTGATCACGGGGGAGACCGGCGTTGGCAAAGAGCTCGTTGCGCGGGCGCTCTACCAGTCCGGCCCGAGACGCCAGAAGCGGTTTCTGGCCATCAATTGCTCCGCGATCGCGGAATCGCTGTTCGAAAGTGAGCTGTTCGGGCATACCAAGGGCGCATTTACCGGGGCGAACGACGCCAAGGCGGGAGTCTTCGAGTTTGCCGACGGCGGAACGATCTTCCTGGACGAGATCGGCGAGCTCCCACAGCCGGCACAGGCCAAGCTTCTCCGCGTGCTCGAGTCGGGAGAGGTGCAACGGGTCGGCGCGGTCGAATCGCGGCACGTCGATGTGCGTGTGATCGCCGCCACGAATCGCGATCTGCGAACCGAAGTGGACGCCGGGCGGTTCCGTGCTGACTTGTTCTACCGTCTCAACGTCGCCGAAATCGCGGTCGCTCCGCTTCGCGAACGTCGAGAGGACATTCCGTATCTCACAGGGGCGTTCATCCGCGAAATGAGCAGTCGTCTCGGGAAGCGGATTGTCGGCATGAGCCCGTTTGCCGAGCGGCGGCTTGCCGAAGCGAGGTGGGATGGGAACGTGCGAGAGCTGCGCAATGTGATCGAACGCGCATGCATCATGACTGACGGCGAGTTCATCACAGAACGCGAGCTGGCAAGCAGCGTGACGTGGGCGGCATCGCCGTCGAGCTCGTTGCAGGGAAGACACGACCCCCCGCCTCCCGATGGCGAGCAGTCGTTGTCTCGCCTCGAGCGCGAGCGGATTCGCGAAGTCTTGGAACAGACGGGCGGCAACAAGATGACGGCCGCGCGTATCCTGGGATTGAGCCGCCGCGCGCTCTATCGCCGGCTCGAGCGCTACCAGATCGAGCCCTGATCGGCCACGTCTCGCCGCGCCCTCAGTGTGCGCTCGTCCGAGTGTGCGTGTGTGCGGATGGGCACACCGTGCTGACGTCAGCGCACACCGAGCCGTCGAAAAACCCTTGCACTTAGGCGGTGTTTCAATCGCTCAGACCGACGCCTGCATGGATCGGATCCTGCACCAGGGTGGACCATATGCTCAGGTGCAAGGAGGGCGGGGAAATTGAGTGACGTGCTGATAGTGGAAGATCAGGCGCAGGTGGCGAGGCTGCTCCTGCGGTGGGTCGAGGCGGAGGGCGCGACGGCGGTTGCCGCTACCAGTGCAGAACAGGCCCTGCTCCTCGCGTCGCAGCAGACACCCGCGGTCGCGCTGTGCGACGTGAATCTGCCGGGGGGACGCGACGGCTTCTGGCTGGCCGAACAGCTACGGGCTCTGCATCCAGAGACAGCCGTCGTAATGACGACCGGTCTACACTATTTCGACGCCGCAGTCGCGGGACTGCGGGCGGGCGTCGTCGACTACGTCACCAAGCCTGTTTCCCGGGAGAGACTGCAAGAGGCGCTGCGGCGCGCGCTGGCCGAGCACCAGTCGCGAAAGGCATCCTCCTCGGCGTCCGAGTCGACCAGCGATCAGTCAGGCGGCTACCAAGGAGCGCCGGGCGCCAAGGCGGCGCTGCTCACCGTCTTACACGCGCAAGGCGGTGCCGCCGTCCATCACGCACAACATGCTGCCGACGTTGCGGCGAAGCTCGCCCGGGCACTTAGCCTCGCGGGACGCGACGTGGCCCTTGTCGAATACGCCGCGCTCCTGTGCCACATCGATAGAGTCGACGTTCACGGCCTCGCGCGCAAGGTGCCGGACCTCAGCGACGCCAGCGCCATTGCTCTCGCCTCACAAGAGCGCTTCGACGGGAGCGGCTTTCCCTTGGGCCTCCGGGGCTCTGCCATCCCGCGAGGCGCGCGCATCGTGGCCGTGGCCAATGCCTACGATGCGCTGGTGACTGGTTCGGGCGGGGTTCGTGTGACACCTGAGCAGGCGGTCGAAATTCTGTGTCACGAGCGCGCCGGCCAGTTCGATCCAGCCGTCCTTCGTGCGTTGCGGATCAGCCAGCGCGAGCTGCGCTAACGGGCGCGTTGTCATCCTTTCACCGCCTCGCCGAAGAGCTGCTCCAGGCGGCCGGTTTTCGACAGCGTAATGAATGACTCGACGAGCTGAGCGCTGCGCCAGCCCGCCTGGGCCTCGCGCCTGAGTTCCGAGAGCGCGCTCTCGACTGGCAGCCGCTGGCGGTACGGACGGTCGGTGGTCAGTGCGTCGTATACGTCGACAATCCCCACGATCTGCGCGAGCAGAGGGACGCGGTCGCCATGTAGTCCATCGGGGTAGCCCGAGCCATCAAGGCGCTCGTGGTGGTGACGGACGATCGGCCTCACGAGCCGTAAAGAACGGAAATCGCCGCAGACGGCTTCGCCAACGACTGTGTGGCGTTTCACGATCGCGAACTCGTCGCTCGTCAGGCGGCCGGGCTTGAGCAAGACCGCATCGGGCACGCCAACCTTCCCGACGTCGTGGAGATAGCCACCACGGTGCAAGGCCGCGACTTCCTCCTGCGATAGTCCAAGATGCGCGCCGAAGGCGGCCGCGTACGCCGCCATTCGCTCGCAGTGGCCGCTGGTGGATGCATCGCGAGCTTCGACGGTCGCACCGAGACTGAGGATGACGGATTCTGCGGAGTCGAGATCATCGGTGAACTGCTTCAATCGCACGAGCGATCGAACCCGTGCCCTGAGCTCGGCGGCGTCGACAGGTTTCGTGAGGAAATCGTCGGCGCCGGCCTCGATTCCCTTGAGGCGATACTGCCGCTCAGTGTTGCCCGTGACGAGAATCAGGGGGGTCAGCCGTGTGGCACGGTCGGCTTTCAGGGTCCGGCAGAGCTCGAAGCCATCGAGGTGTGGCATCATCACGTCGCTGATGATGACGTCCGGCCGCTCGCGTCGCACGAGCTCAAGTCCGGCGGCGCCGTCGTTCGCGGTGAAGACAACGTACTCGTCGCGCTTCAACAGGTTCGCGATCACCCCGCGGATCTCGGGATTGTCGTCGATGACCGCCACGGTGGCTTTTACGCTCATCCTGTCTCCGTCGCTGCGCTCGGACCTAGCGAACTCTTTCGACACCAAGCCTTCCCTTCGACCCGGCTCCGAATTGTGCCGCTATCCCAGAAATATCGGCTCAACCGGCAAATGTTTCAGCGGCAGCCTAGCGAGGCTCCGCCTCAGACCACCGAGCATGTGGCTCCGCCTCGCTAGGGACAGTATCTGCTTGCCCGCACTCCGTGCGGGCGAGACGTCTTGAAGGGCCGGCGAACAACTTGACTCATTTGGTGCGGAATCTGGCCCTTCAAGACGTCTAGGGGGTGTGCGCTGTGCGCCGAGTCGTCGCGTTGTCGCCACCTGGGCCACGCTCGCATCACTCAGGCTCACGCGAATGCGCAGGCGTGCCCCATGGCTACAGATGAGCCTGCAAAGTGTGTCCCGCTCGACGTTCTCGGCCGGTCGTTCTCGGTGTTCCATTTCTTGCGAACGCTACACGTCTGATCCCGCGCTGGCTCGTGGCGCGCCGGGAAACTGTCTTAGAATGCCGCCGTGATGCGGCGCGGCGCGCCTATCGTTCTCATCGAGGACAGTCGGGACGATGCGTTCTTCGTCCGCCGTGCACTCGAGAAGGCACGTATTGCGAACCCAATCATCGTCTTTCAGAGCGCCACGCAAGGGAGACAGCACCTCGACGAGCCGAACCGCGTTGACTGTCCCGCGTTGTTCATTCTCGACGTCAACTTGGTTGGCGGCGAAACAGGAGTCGATTTTCTGCGTTGGCTGAGGCAACAGCCAGCGCCGCTGGGCACCACGCCGACGATGATGCTTACCGGCTCGACCCGTCCGGAAGATCGGACCGAGGCGGAGCTGCTCGGATCCGTCTACTTTCTTCTGAAGCCAGTGTCGGCGGACACGGTGACGTCGGCCGTGCAATCGCTCGGTTTCGTCGTGTCGAACCTCAGATCCGACTTCACGATGCAGCGCACCATCGAGCGGCGATTGTGACCGCGGCGTCAGCTGGTCAAGTGGAACGGCACGCTCGTGACGACGATGTTGGGGCGGAAGAGCAGGGCGCCTTTGAGGAGGAGCGCCCGCTGATTGTGGAACAGATGGTGCCACCACTTCGCAGGCACGAACTCCGGCAGCACCACGGTCAGAAAGGCGTCCGGTCGCGCGGCGTTGACCTGTTCGATGAATTCGAGGAACGGCTCCATAAGTGACCGGTACGGCGAGTCCAGAAGCACGAGTGGCACGCCGTGTCCCCACTGCGCCCACTCCCGCCGCAGATGTTCAGTGATCGCCGGATCCACGTTCACATACACGGCACGCACGTCTGGCGAAAGCGTCCGGGCGTATTCGATCGCCTGCAGCACCGCCCGATGCACACCGCCGATCGGGACGAGCACCGTGTTGTGACGACTCCGAACGCTGGCGGTCGCGCCCCTCAAAGACAGTTGTAACGCCACGCGGTCGTAGTGGCGCTTTGTCACGCGGAAAAAGAGAACGTGCACGGGAATCAGCACCAGAATGATCCAGGCGCCCTCGTGCGCCTTGGTCATCGCCACGACGATCAGAACGAGGCCAGTGACGATTGCGCCGAAACCGTTGATGACGGCGCTCGTCTTCCAGCCGGGCCCGCCTAGTCGCCGCCAATGGGCCACCATCCCCGCTTGCGAGAGCGTGAAGGAGACGAAGACGCCAATCATGTAGAGCGGGATCAGGGCGTGTGTATCACCGCCGTACAGGACGAGCAGAATGCCGGCGAAGATGCTCAGTCCGACGATCCCGTTCGAGAAGGCGAGCCGGTCGCCCTGATTCATCAACTGGCGGGGAACGTGACGGTCGCGCGCCAGGATCGACGCCAGTCGCGGAAAATCGGCGTACGCCGTATTCGCCGCCAGCACGAGGATGAACATCGTTCCTGCCTGCACGAGGAAGTAGGGGACGCCTCTTCCACCGAAGATGGCACGTGCAAGCTGAGAGACGACCGTTTCCTGGTCGCTCGGCACGACGTGGTATGCGTCGGCGAGCAGCGTGATGCCCAGAAACATCGTGATCGACAGCGCCGCCATGATCAGCATCGTCGCAGCGGCGTTCCGCGCTTCGGGCGGCCTGAACGCGGGCACGCCGTTCGAAACAGCTTCCACGCCCGTCATGGCCGTGCAGCCGTTCGAGAACGCCGTGAGGAGCAGGAACAGCGTCAGCACTTGACCATTCGGAGCAATCGTGTGTGCCGTTTCGATCGGCTCGATGGTGCCGGTCATCATCCGGCATGCCCCAACGCCAATGAGCATCAACAAGGTGACGACGAAGAAATACGTAGGAAGGGCAAAGATTCTCCCGGACTCGCGAATGCCCCGGAGATTGCCCAGCATGATCACGACCACAAAGGCGAGCGCCATCTCGACTCGATTGAGGTGCAATTCCGGGAATGCGGACGTGATTGCCGCAACCCCCGCCGCGATGCTGACAGCCACCGTCAGCACGTAGTCGATCAAGAGCGCGCCCGCGGCGATCAGCGCGGGGGTCTCTCCGAGATTGTCCCTGGCGACGATGTACGCGCCCCCACCGCCCGGGTAGGCGTGAATCGTCTGTCGGTACGAAAACACGACGACCGCGAGAATCGTCGCAATAACGAGCGCAATCGGGCTGGCCAGGCTGAGCGCGCCCACGCCGACCACGATCAGGACGCGAAGAATCTCCTCCGTTGCATAGGCCACCGAGGATAACGGGTCGGAAGAAAGGACAGCCAAGCCGGTAACTCTGCTCAATCTCTCGTGATGGGCGCGGTGTGAGGGGATCGGCGAGCCGACGACCAACCGCTTGACCTGCGACAGTACGCCTTCGTCTGACATGGATCGGGCTCATGAGAAGTCGCAAGACCCGACGGCCCACAAAGACAAAAGCCACAGCGCGCGGGGGCGTCTGTGGCTTTCAGATGCCGGGAGTGCGCTTCCGTTAAAAGCCGACGAGGTTAGCTGACGGGCTAGGACTCGGAAGTGTCCCGTGGCTCGTTGCCACTACGCCCCAGAAGGCTCATCGCCTTCGCTGGTTCCCCCGCGTTCCGCGAATGGCGCGGAACTTAGGCCAACATCGACGTTAGCGCCGAGACGAATGGCTGTCAAGGTGCGTGCGCGCTGTCATACGCGTGCACAGTGTGGCGCTCGGCGTCAGCGCGTCGTGAACGGAACCTCGACAATCGTCTTGTTCCCATTGGTCGAGACCGCCAGCACTTCGAGCTTGAAGCTCCTACCCGGTCCAGCCAGCGCCTCGGGTGCGATCCGAACGCTCGTAGCCGAGGATGGCAGGGTGAAAGACGCCCTCTGGACGCCGGCTGTCACGTTCTCGACGATGACTTCGAAACCGGCAAGCCTGCGGGGTTGTGGATGGCTCCAGGTGATGGTGGCCGCGTCTGGGTCAACCGAGCCGTCCTCCTCAGGAGAGAGGACCACTGCCGGCTGTGGAAGGGCGTGCGACAGCGTTGCGGAGCCAATGACCTGGTCGCCCTCGACCCCGACAACCATGAACTCGTACTGCCCCGCCGGGAACAATGACAGAACCTCCTCGGGCGACGGCTCATGGCTCTCCCAGAAGAGCTCGGTGAGACCAAGGACACCGAGCGCGCCGTTGGCATCCATCTGCAGGATCGGAGTGCCGGCCGGGTCGGCGATCGTGAGCGATCGCCAGGCGTCGCCGTCGAGGAAGACCTGAACGCCCAGGTCACCGTCCGTGGAGTTGTATTCGAAGAAAATCCTCACGTTCCTGAGGGTGGCGGCCCAGCTTGGGGCGGCCGCGAGGAACAGGGCGACGGCCGCTGACGCGACGGTCGAAAGAATGAATGGACGTCGCAGGTGTTGCCGCAGCTTCATGGCGTTCTCCTCTGTCAAAGGCCTGGGTGGCGGTTCAACTCTAGGAGCGACGGAAGGCGGGCGTCTATTGCCCGCATGGCGTACGCCGGATTCGCATGTCAGAGAAGCGCATTGCTAGACGTCTTGAAAGGCCAGAGTCCTCACAATGAGTCAAGTTTGCGGCTGGCCTTTCAAGACGTCTCGCCCCGCGGAGCGGGGCAAGAAGATACTGCCGCTAGCGAGGGCCGAAGGCGACGATGACCTCAGGTTGGGACACGCGGTTTCAGATAGCGCGGCCCACCTACCGTCGGAAATGGTCCACGTGTGCGACGTGCCGACTGGCACGTGGCTTGACCAGCCCACTCGGCCGGCCCTCTGTCTGCAATCGCAACGGATGAGGTCCAGTCCAACATGAAGGGTCTCATGCAGGTCATACCCGTGGTGTTCGCCAGCCTCGTTCCTGCGCTCGTCTATTCAGCAGTCGTCAGCGTTTCTCCTGTCATCACTGAAAACGAGGCCACCCTCATCGCGTGGGCCGCTCTTGCGATGACGGCGGTGTTCGCATGGCGCGGCGTCGACGAGTACTTCGCGCAACGCGGCGCAACGGTGGCGGCGATGAAGCAATTCGGCGAAACGTTCGTTCGCGAGTTCGAGCGGCCGCTCCTTCAACCCGATCGCGCCGAACGGCCGATTGCGTCGCAGCTTCGAGCCATCCCCGATCGAAAACGGCTGGAAATCTGTCTGGCTCCCCGTAACGGTCGGCGCTATCCGAATCTCTCCGATCACAGGACGAATGTGGCGTACGACGTGATCCGTGTGCTGGAACTGGTCCAAGACCGGAGGTTTGTGTGCGAGGCGGTCTATGCGCAGGGATCGTGGGTGGTGGTGCCATTTCAATTCCACGTCGGCACGAAACAGGCAGGTGGCAGATGAACATTCTTCTCTTGAGCGCCGGTGGCGGCGGCGGAAACATTCTGCGGTCCGTCAAAACGCTCTTCGATCGCGATGTGACGGTGATACGGAAGACAGATGCGGCCTATGCAGAGCGTCTGCAGGCCGCCGTCACCACGCGGTTTCTGGACACGAACGAGTTTTCCTTGGCCGACCTGCCCGCTGAAGAGCGGCTGCTGATCGGGACGCGGACGACCGGGCGCCTCGGGGCGCGGCACAACCCGGAAGTGGCCGGGCAGGCGCTGGAGGAGTCGAAGGACGATGTCGAAGCGCTCATGCTGGAGCACTCGGTGATCGTTCTGATTGCCACGGGCGGCAAGGGCACCGGTGCGGGGACGATGTTTCCGCTCGCGCAAATCGCCCGGCGGCACAGAAAGCTCGTTCTCCCCATATTCGTACGGCCGTCATTCGAGCGCCATGAAGTCGACAAGCGCCGATACGATTACGCGCTGAAGGTGGGAGAGCAGTTCGATGGCGCGAAGATTCGCCTGATCGAGATTCTGAACGACCGCGGATATGACGACGGCGACCCGAAGCCTCAGCTCGTGGTGTGGGAGCGGATGAACCTTCCCATTGCCCGAGGCTTGCGCGGGCTGATTTACGTCCTGTGGGATCTGTCGCAGGTCGATCCGTCGGATCTCTCGACGTTGCTGGCGGGCAACGGCAGGCTTCGCATTGGCTTTGGCGAAATCGACCCTCCCGCCGGGGCCGATCCGAGCGACGAGCTGATCGAACACGCCGTCGGTGGGTGCTGGGGCAACCCGTACTACGCGTTCAGTCGCCCGGCAGGGACGTCGCTCGTCTGCATCCACGGCGACTGGTCGAACGTCGTCGACGCGAAGATCAAAGGCAGGCTTGCGGAGTCCGCCGTCGTGGGCACCGGGGGAAGTCACTACAATCCGCTCTATACCCGGGCGGTGCAGTCGCCCAAACCATGGGGCGTTACGGCGCTGTTCGGTGAGCACACAGGCGTGCACCAGCCTCTCGAGGTCGATTGGCGATTCGACAGGCCAGGCGTGCCCGTCGTGAGCATGGCCGTCGACGCCGCGAACACCGTCGCTCTGGAGGTGCAAGCCGACGAGGGAGACGCGCCGGCAATACCCGAATCGCCGGCGGTAATTCCGATCGGCCCAAGCCAGTCGGACACCAAGTCACCCGCCAGCCTGTGGGAGTTCGCGGTCGCGGTGAACCGTTCGGATCCTGCCGCGCTCGCCTTGGCGAGAGACGGAGCAGTGGCTGGAATCGCCATCGAGGGATCCGAGGTCAGGAAGTTGCTCGGAACGATGTGGTTTCGGGCCATCGTTCCGCGTTTCTCTGAAGAGTGGAGAGGATGCATCCTGTCGGCGCTCGTTGACGGTGTGGTTATTCCGAATCATGTAGTCAAAGTCGGTCGTCAGGCGATGCTCTTGAGCGCCCTGAACTACCCGCAGCTTCAGGAGATCGCCGCGAAGTCTTGGTTGCCGGATGTCGCACGCCCTGATCTCGAGCTGTTGGTCGCGGTGGGGCGGCTCTGGGGGGAGAGTGCCGTATCACGATTTCGATTCGTGCCGGCGCCACAACAGCGAGAAACGTCGAAGTTCGCGAGCTTGCTCGAAGGGTTCAGGAGCTAAGGAGAACATCCGATAAGTCTGGTTGTGGATAAACCCGACGACTATTACGAAATCCTGCAGATAAGCCCAAACGCGGAACCCGAGACGATTCACCGGGTGTATCGCATGCTGGCCCAGCGCTTTCATCCGGACAACGGTGAAAGCGGAAACGAGAATCGTTTCCGGATGATTGTCGAGGCGTATCGGGTTCTGAGCGACGCTCAGGAACGGGCCAAGTACGACGTCGTACACGCAACTCTCAGGCAGGAGCGGTGGCGTCTGGTGTCCAGCAACGCGCAGGCTGACACTGAGTTCGAGTCCGAACAGCTCATCAGATTGGTCGTGCTGGAACTGCTCTACACTCGCCGGAGAACGGAGTTGGAGAGCCCAGGGCTGGCACTGCTGGATCTCGAGGGGCTGACGGGTCGAGCGCGTGAACACCTGGAGTTCACGATTTGGTACCTCACCCAGAAGAAATTCGTCACGCGATCCGATGGTTCCGTGCTGGTCATCACCGTCGAAGGCGTGGAGTACCTGGAAAAGCACCTCCACGAATTCACCCAGCGGCGCAGACTCAACGCCGGGCCACACGCCGTTCATGCGTGATGCGCCGCGCAGATGGTCAGTGTCTTTATCAGCTATCGACGTGAAGACAGCGCGGGGCATGCGGGCAGACTGTACGACCGACTGTGTGCCCGCTATGGACGTGACGTTGTGTTCATCGATCGCGACGATCTGCTGCCAGGTCAGGATTTCGGCAACGCGATTGAGTCGAATCTCGCCCGCGCCGACATCGTGCTGGCGGTCATCGGTCCGCGGTGGACCCACGCGCGCGACACAGAAGGACGGCAGCGGCTTGCGGATAGAGGCGACTTCGTGCGTCGGGAGCTGCTCGCCGCACTTGCCGCCGGCAAGCAGGTGATTCCGATCCTGGTCGGCGGGGCAGACATGCCGGCTGCGTCACAGTTACCCCCCGAGTTAGCGGGACTCAGTCGAATTCAGGCGTGGGAGTTGCGCGACTCGCGC